>JAILRO010000036.1 GCA_024698145.1 Lachnospiraceae bacterium | reverse complement strand
CATAGAACAAACAGCGAAAATCGCAGGAGTGTATTTTCTTGTTACTTTCATCAGAACCCAAGGCAACTACAGTGCATCCTACGCTGTTACCGGCATAGTTATCGGTGAGGTTGTATCATTTATTTACTCATTTATAATGTTACTTATACACTTACATTCACAAGACAAATATTGCGGATTATCCATAAAGATTCCCACCGCAATATCACTGTTTTTTAAAGAATCCATACCTCTTACCGCCAATCGTTTTGCAATAACATTATTACAAGGTGTAGAAGCAATACTTATTCCTTCCGCGCTTCTTCACTATTACAAGGATTCTACGTTAAGTCTTTCCGCTTACGGAGTTTTTACCGGAATGACCTTTCCATTCATAATGTTTCCGGCAACAGTCACAAACTCTTTATCAGTCATGCTTATGCCTGCCGTATCAAACGCAAACTCCGGCCTAAAAAAAGAATATCTTTCAAAACTGTGCGAAAGAAGTATTCGTTTTTGTCTGTTAATCGGTCTTTTTTTCGGTGTAACGTTCTATATATTTGGAAACAGCATCGGTGTGCTTATTTTCCACAACAAAGAAGCCGGTATATTTCTATACCGACTCTCATTCTTATGTCCTCTTATTTATCTTGCAACCACACAGGCAAGTGCCTTAAATGGTCTCGGTCTTGCCACTCATAACCTCATGCTCACAATTCTCTCAACTGCCATACGCCTAAGCTTCATTCTGACAACCATATCAAAAATCGGCATCGAGGGATATATTATTGGATTGTTCGTAAGCTATCTTTTCCTTACTTATGCCTCTCTTGCAAAACTTAAAAAGCTTGTAACTTTCGAGCTTAAAATGATGCGTGACGTAATAGCACCTTTTATATTCTTCTTAATTACCGGGGTATTAACCTACCTTGTCTATGACTTGACAGCCGGAAAACTCAACAGTATATTACAGTTGCCTATACTTCTTATAACGCTTTCATTATATGGTACTGTTTGCTTCATATGTTTTGGGATACGTCTTATAGGTCGTCCTTGTTAACCTTAAACTTACCGACCTGACTTCTATGCTCGATTGCCATCTCATTCTGATAATCTGATGATATCGCAATCTGTTCCATATACGTTGACATATTAAGAAGCTCTTGCTGCATGTCTTCAGAATATATACTGCTTTTTTCTACTCCATCAAACAATGCCTTCAACAACAAAGTTACATCTGAAGGTAGATCCTTCTCTCGTAACACTTCCTTTATGCCCTTAATAAACTCTTCCTGCTCCTTGCTTGAGTTTCTGATTTCGAGGCTCATTTTCTCCATGCGTTCCTTTGACTTTCTAATAGCCTCCGATACCTCTTTACCTGTATCGCTGATTGTTTCAGATTCCTCAACAATCTTCTCAACAAGGTCTCTTATCATGAACTGTGATTCATTTAAAGCTTTGTTGGTAATACCAAACTCATCCGGACTCTTATCGTCCATATCTTCAGACACATTATACTCAGAAATACGTTTTGCCCATCTTTGTATAATGTTAAGCTTTGCTATAAAACTGTTACTTACCTGTATCGCAATAACAATTGATAATACAAAAATTACAATCAACGCAACTGTGAGTACAAGCACTATTTTACTGTATATCTTGTAATTCTCTCCGTTTTTGAAATCAGCATTGGCAGATGCGGCATCAACAGCGCGATCGAGAAGATCATACATATCATGCTCAACCACATGAATATCAGTATCATAATAATCCATAGCCTCGTCATACTTACCTTCAAAAACGTAATTCATATACGTGTCAACACGGCTACCTACATCATCCATACTAACTTTGAACTGCTCATATAAAGAATGTTCTTCATCATTATAATCAAGTTTCTCGTACTCTGTCATGAGCTTTTCATTCTCTTTACGTACATCAGCTATCTGCTTTGCATAGTCCTCTCTGGATATATCACCAATCTCTCTTATCATACCAATCACACAATGATCTATTTGACGCAGATTAATATTGATTGTATTAAGATAATCCACAGAAACAAGATTGGTCTTATATATGGTATTACCGTTGTTATATACCTTTCTAACATAATACAAACTTCCAACAGAAACGCTTGCAAGCAGAAATACAATTATAAAATAACTGAAAAGAAGTCTGATTTTGATGCTTTTATGCCATTTTATCTTTCCCATAAAAAACCTCCCTATGCCTTCTTGGCGTATTTATCAGGATTGAGTTTCCTGTCAAGATACTCTTCTTCCAGACAGGTAAGCAGTTGATCTCTTGGAACCGGTCTCGAGAAATAAAAACCTTGTAAATAATCAACTCCCATAGCCGTGAGAACTCCGGCCATTTCCATATCCTCAACACCCTCGGCAACAACTTTAAGATGTATTGATTTAAACATCGCGACCGTATGCTCGAGGATTGTTCTTGATGTTACATTCTTCATTGCAGCCCATACAATATACTTATCAAGCTTAACAATACTAAATGGTAAATCAACAATATAGTTGATATTAGAAAATCCCGAACCATAGTCATCAAGTGAAAATGTTATATCAGAAAGCGACATTCTCGCCATGTTTCTGATAAGTTTTTCTTCCGAATCCGCCGCAGCACTCTCTGTTATTTCAAGATTAATCATAGTTGGCGGAACATTATGCTTCTCCAATATTCTTCTTATATCTCTGCATATATTATCCTGCATACACTGCACTACTGACAAATTAACTTCGACAAAATCGATTCCCTTATCTTTTAAGTTATGCTCTGATATAAATGTACACACTTCATCAAGAACAATAAGTCCGATCTGAAGAATCGTACCGTTAACCTCTGCTATTCTGATAAACTCTTCAGGTGAAACATAACCATACCCATACACATTAAGTCTGGCAAGTGCCTCCATCGAATGAAACTTTCCTGTATTTGTGTCAAGTATCGGCTGATAATGCACCTCAAAATGTCCTGATTCAACTGCTTTTAATAAAGCCTTCTCAATTGCAGACGAACGTTTCAAATCTTCTGTAACATCCTCGTCCACCTCAAGAAACTGATCCTTACCCTTTTTCTTAACATTTACAATCGCATGCTCAAGAGTCTGAATAAGCGTAGTCTGGTGAATATGAATAGTATGAAGAAGACAAATACATGCTGAAATTTCAACCTTGTCCTCACCTACGTGATATCTCTTCTTGATAATCCTTCGTATTCTGTCATGTTCTTTTGCACCCTCGGTTTTTTCCGGAAGCACTACAAGGAACGTATCTCCGCCATAGCGAAACACTTCACTCTCGTTGTATTCTTCAATAAGATTATCGACAAACATTCGCATAAGCTCATTACCGCCATCAACCCCGTATCTCTCATTGATCAACTTGAAATTATCGAGCGCTATTGCAAATATCTGCTCCGGAATATTCCTCTGTATAGCATTATTAACATGCTGTATAAATGCTTCCCTGTTAAGAGCTCTAGTTATCGTGTCAGAATATATAACCTGACTCTGATCTGTAACATACAAAAGCACAACCGACAATGCCGAGCCTACTCCCGCAAGCATATATGTCGGAAGAAAATACTGGATAAAAACAGGCAAAATTGCACATATAATTACAACAGTTGTAATAATAACCTGTTTGATTCTGATGACATCTCTGTTGAAAACCATGAAAACAATCGTACAAATGAGATAAAACAGTACATTGGCATATAACACCCAATGATATTCACCATGATGATATCCCGTATCATCAAAATAAAAGATGGCATTCGTTAATGGATTAAATAAAACCATAACAACACCAATAAGACACGGCAACCACGCAATTAAAAACAGCATACTACCCTGTATCTCAATCTGTCTGACCTTCATATAAACATATACAAGAAAAATAGTTGGAATAATGAATTGTAACGCAAGAAAAACGGCATTCAATGTATAATTGACCGCATAAGGAACTGTCTTGTGATAAGCTATCGTGTAACAGGTAACAACATCAAGACATGTATTGAAAAAAGTAATCAAAATATACACACGAAACATTCTGTTCTGATAATTGACAACTTCCTTTTTGCCAAAAATCAGCACAATTATAAACACCATGAATATAATTGTGCATATTTCAAAATCTACATTAAAAACCATATGTAAAACCCATCCCCGTAAAAATAAAAAACGTAATCATGCCGGCTTGCAACAAACAACGCTACATAATTACGTTTATTTTAACATACTTTACATAAAATTGCTACTAAAAAAGACTATTTTGCAAAAGACATTAATTTATCAAGTATTCTTTCTGCAACCTCATCTTTGCTTAGCAAAGGAAGTTCTTCAATACCTTCCTTCTCTATAAATGTTACCACATTGGTGTCAGTCTTAAAACCTGCACCAGTAACCTTTAAGTTGTTGGCAACAATAAGATCTGCATTCTTGTTTTCAAGTTTCTTCCGGGCGTTTTCAATAAGATCCTTTGTCTCCATTGCAAAACCGCAAAGTATCTGTCCCTCTTTCTTATGTTCACCAAGATACTTGAGTATATCCGTCGTTCTCTTAAGAGAAATATTAAGATCATCATCTTTTTTCTTAAGTTTCTCATCTGCAACATTTAACGGGGTATAATCTGCAACAGCAGCAGCCTTAATTATTATGTCTGCATCCGCAGAGTGCTCAACTACGGCATCAAACATATCAGCCGCACTTACAACGTCAACTACTTTTACAAACGGAGGTTTTGCAAGAGATGTTGCACCTGAAATAAGCGTTACTTCCGCTCCTCTCTCCATTGCACATCTTGCTATAGCATAACCCATCTTTCCACTTGAATGATTAGAAATAAAACGTACCGGATCAATAGCCTCCATTGTCGGTCCTGCTGTAACAACAATCTTTTTACCGGCAAGGTCTTTCTCATATCGAAGTTCACGAACAATATAGTTCATTAATTCCTCTTCCGTAGGAAGTTTGCCTGCACCGGTATCTCCACACGCAAGATATCCGGTTGCCGGTGTTATGATGTTGTAGCCATAACTTTCAAGCTTTTTAATATTATCCTGAACTATTGGATTCTCATACATATTGGTATTCATGGCAGGTGCAATGTATTTTGGCGCTTTGCATGCCATTATTGTTGTTGTGAGCATATCATCAGCAATACCACCCGCAATCTTACCAATAACATTGGCAGAAGCAGGTGCAATCATGAAAATATCAGCACGTTTGGCAAGTGCAACATGCTCTACATTAAATTGAAAATCACGATCAAATGTATCTACCAGACACTTGTTTGAAGTAAGCGTCTCAAAAGTTATCGGATTAATGAAATTGGTGGCATTTTTTGTCATTATAACATTGACGTCTGCATGCTGCTTAACCAACATACTGGCAAGGTTTGCAATCTTGTACGCAGCAATAGAGCCTGTGACGCCAAGAACAATCGTTTTGTTTTTTAACATATTTTACACCTCACATAGCATTATGATGTGCCGGTTGTCATAGTTCCATTGCAGGCACGCTTGCGCTGCTATGCGCTCGCAGCGGTACTAAGTTCGTACTTCGTACTCACTAAGTGCCGGCGGCTTATAAGCACCTGCTTATGGATACTATAACAACCTTGCACATCTTAACCTTCTGATATTCAAAAAATAGTTACAAAACTGGGCTTAGTTCGCCGTGTTTTTCGTAGCGTGAGAGTTTGGCGATGTGGTTGTCGGAGTCTACAAAGACAACGTGAGGTTTGTGTTCCTTTGCTTCTTCCGGTGTCATTTGCGCATAGCACATGATTATAACGTGGTCACCGACACTAACCTGACGTGCTGCTGCACCATTTAAACATATCATACCACTGTTTTCTTCACCGGCAATTACGTATGTTTCAAAACGGTTTCCGTTCTCAACATCAGCAATCTGAACATATTCGTATTCAAGTATTCCGGCCGCCTCCATGAGTACAGGGTCTATTGTTATGCTTCCGACATAATTAAGTTCCGCCTGTACTACAACTGCACGATGAATCTTTCCCTTTAACATATTAACCAACATGAGTAAATCCTCCATAAAATCAAAACGTGTATCTTGTATTGTATTACATGATTATTCTGTTATCAATAAGTCTTGTTGTGCCAATATAAACGGCTATCGCAATAAGGACTGCGCCTTCAATCTTTTCTATTGGTTGGATTGTATCAAAACTTACAACCTCAACATAGTCTATCTTTGCAAGAGGACATGTATTAAGCTTATCAGTAATTATCTGTTTCACTTTGGAAGCATCCTTTTCCCCTGCTTCAATTGCTTTCATAGCCTCTTCCAATGACTGATTAAGTATTACTGCCTGCGCACGCTCGTCCGCCGAAAGATATGTATTTCGCGAACTCTTTGCAAGTCCGTCATCTTCACGGATTATCGGGCATCCGATTATCTCAATATCAAAGTCGAGGTCAATTACCATACGTCTTATTATGGCAAGCTGCTGTGCATCCTTCTGACCAAAATATGCTCTGTCTGCAGGCATAATATGGAAAAGCTTAGAAACAACCGTCTGAACACCACGGAAATGAACCGGACGGCTTGCTCCACAAAGTTTCTCCGGAAGGGTATGCATATCTACAAAACCACAGAAGTTTGGATTATACATCTCTTCAACTTCAGGATGGAATATAAGATCTACACCTGCATCCTCACAAATCTTTGAATCTCTTTCTAAATCTCTCGGATAATTGTCAAGATCCTCATTAGGACCAAACTGCATAGGATTAACAAATATGCTGACACATACCTTGTCATTTTCTTTTCTTGCTCTTTCTATAAGACTTTTATGTCCCTCGTGAAGATAACCCATTGTAGGAACAAGTCCTACCGAAAATCCCTGCTTCTTCCATTCCTTAACCTGTGCTCTTGTGTCTTTAATACTTCCTGATATTATCATATTTTTCAAATCCTTTCTATGTGTATTTTCTGTTTAATGCACTTTTATCCCTAACAAACGCGTATAGATTATCAAATGTATGAATATCCTGTATCCAGGTGAAACGCACTAAGAGGTTGTAAGTACCTTTCAGATGTCACAGGATATTTCATACACAGACAATCTCACGCTGTTTCTTCATGTATGAAAGTGCATCAAAGCAGCTGATGCGAGCCGTAGGCGAGTCGCGTGCCGCCCTCTATGTTGTACATGCGAAACTTGGAAAAGTATATCTTGCGTCTCGTGTGATTGCAGCTTCCATAAGCAGGTGCTCATAAGACGCCGGCACTTAACGAACACGAAGTGTGAGTTTAGTACCGCTGCGTTCTTATACGCAGCGAAAGCGGCCTGCGTTGGAACTGCAATCATAAGAGACGCTTAAAAACAATTAGAAGTTTCGCTCGTATAACTTAACTAAACAGCAATTTATGTCTTGACAGAGTAAAAAATAAGTGTTATAACTGTACTATACAGAGTGATACACATGATACAAGTGGTATGCACTTGAACATAAAGAGAGGAGGATGCGTAATGATTCAATTAGATTATAAGAGCAGCAAGCCGATATACGAACAGATAATAGAGCAAATGAAGTTTAATGTTATGAAAGGATATTTAAGTCCGATGGATGCAATACCTTCAGTAAGGAAACTTGCATTAGATCTTAAGATAACGCCAGGTACTGTAGCCAAGGCTTATCAGGAACTTGAACGTCAGGGAGTTATAGAGACGATTAGAGGAAAGGGAACATTTATTGCGGAAGAAATTGATATAAAACAGGATGATGCCAAGATACAGAGTATAAGGAAGAAGCTTTCGACTGAAATATTAGAACTTAAGATGATGGGCTTTGACAAGAAACAGACGGTTGAACTTGTGAAGAATGTATATGATGAAATATGAGTACAGTTGGTTGAAAAACAATTATCTTAAGATTGTATAAGGAGTTGAGATTATGTTAGAGATTAAAGATTTGTGGAAAGGTTATTATAAAACAAAGGTTGTCAAAGCCGTGAACATCAAGATTGACAAGGGAGAGATTCACGGACTTATTGGTGAGAACAGTGCCGGTAAGACGACTCTTATCAAATGTGTGGCAGGCGTATATAAGCCTGATGAGGGAGAAATCATATATGACGGCAAGCCTGTATATAATAATCCGAAGGTTAAGGAACATGTCGGATACGTGGCTGATTCCAATGAATATATAAGTTTATACACAGTTTCAAAAATGGTAGACATGTATGAGACTTTTTATCCTAAGTTTGACAGAGAGAAGTTCAATAGTTACAACGAAGTATTTAAGCTTCCTGTTGGAAAAAGATTATATGCACTTTCAAAAGGACAGAAAATGCGCTTGGCATTTATGTTAGAGACTGCAAAACAGCCGGATTATCTTATTCTTGATGAACCGACATCGGGACTTGATCCTGTGGCAAAGTCAAAGTTTTTTGAGATGTTGATAAATGAGGTTGAGCATAACAACATAGGAGTTCTTATAAGCTCTCATAACCTTGAAGGATTGGAGAGGATATGTGATTCCGTAACAATGTTGCATGAAGGTGTGGTTGAACGTCAGATGTCCATGGAGGATATGAAATGTCAGCTTACAAGGTTAAATGTTGTTTTTGAAGGCGGCGCAGGCAAGAAAATATACGAAATGCCACAGATACTTCGCATATCAAATGTGGGCAGCATTTACACATTGGTTGTACGCGATTTTGATGAAGAGTTTGTGAGCGTACTTAAGAAGAATGGTGCAAGTCTTGTTGAGCCGTTAGATATTTCTCTTGAGGAACTTTTCGTAGTTCTTGAGGAGAGTAAGGAACAGAATGATGGTACTGATGTAAATGCGGATAAGTCGGAACTTCAATCATGAGAGGAGGAATTGTGATGAGTGGTTATGGCAAAATATCCAAAGCGACAGGAAAATTGTATCTTGCAATGATTGTGGCAGCATTTATATGTATGCTCATTAACACTGTTTTCGTATGTGCTGATATGTCCGGTGTTAAGATCGGAGAGAGCATAGAGAGTAAGATTACAACGGAGATTTCGGAGATGAAAGCGGAAGGTAACATTTATGTATTGCCGGATATAGGGCTTGATATGTCTTCGACGATAGATGATAAGGTTAATCCGGGCATGGGTTTTATGGTAACAATTGCAGGAATAATATTGTTGATGTTCATTAGACAATTGTGTTTTGCGGATGTAAGAACGAAAGAGTTTGAACTGACACTTCCTGTGAAGAAGACGACTCTGGTCATGCATGAATATTGGTTCTTCTTTCTTCTGATAACAGGAATTACGATGTTACAGGGAATTATTTTTGCAATATATCAGACGCACTATAACAATGTATGGACGAGGGTTGCCGGAGTGAATGCAAGTACTGACTTTAACGGTGTACCGTTGGATAGATTGTTTGCATATGTCGGAATGTATGTGCTTAGCCTTTTGGTTGTATTTACCTGGGTATTCCTTTGCATGACAGTCAGCAAGAATGCGCTGGTTGGTGGAGCTTTAGCTTTATTTTCATGGCTTGGATTGGTAAGTTTTGATTATAATATTGGGTTTTCGTCATTATTGATGAATATTTTTTCGAGATGTCCTGTAGGATATGAGCAGGATCCGTATGGTCGCTATATTGCGACTAATATAGATGAGGTAGTCAGATGGGAGCAGAAAAGGCATTATTTGACGAATGTTTTTGATGCGATATTACATGCTGAACAGAGATTTGAATATTTAGGTGAGGTGACCAACAAATCTCTGGGCTATTCAGGGTCGTTATTTTATGGTGGTAATGATTTTGATATGAAAAATATACCATTTTCGATGTTTGTTGCAATTATCGTATCAACTCTTGTAATAGGAATAATTCTTATATGGATTGCTGCTAAAAAGAGAGAACTTACCAAAGGTGGCAGGTTTGCATATTTCAAAATTGCGGAATGGTTGTTTGCCATATTATGTGGATTGATGTGGTATGAGGCTCTTGCTGATAGATTGTCATATCGTTACAATGATTATTATGAAATAATCGATTTGACGGTTTTTATATCAGCTATTGCAGTTACTGTGATAATCATCTATCTGTTAAACCCGATAAGGTTTAAAAAAAATGAGACGGGAAGTTATATAACAAAACGAAGTTTTTTTTCGAAGTTAAGTAACTTCCAAAGAGTTCTTATTGCATCGGTCATTGGTATATTGAGTGCCTTTATGTATTTAAAGGAAATGGTGGAAAGTATTTGTTTTACGATTGATGAATATGATAAATTTGTAGGCGAATGGACGAAAGAATCGTTCCAATTCGAGGTTGATACATTTAAACATCGTATAGTGATTGCGTTAATTACGCTTATTATCGTTTCAAAAGGTTATGGATACTGGATTGAGAAAAAAAGAAACACAAGAGAGTTCTTTGAAATACTACCGGAAAGCAGAATACGACGTAAGGTTATTTCGATAGTAAAAGATCTTTTGATTGTCATTATTCCGATTGTATTTTCAGCTATATCTATTATCCATGTATATTTGCCGACTGTAGATGTAAATACACCGGGATATGATTACAATGAATGTGCTACTTATGTAAGAACAACTTTGATGATAGCTTTTTTATATGTGTTTATGCTGATAGGTCTTCTGCATTTTGTTGAGGAAATGTTTACTAACGGCGCGATTAGACCGGTAGCTTTTCTTGGTGTAATATTAATGATTACGTATAGTGTAGAAGGCGCACTTGGTACATTTAAGAATACATATATAGATGATGATATTAGTAACTTATTTTCTGCGAATTTTTCCGTGTATTACTATAACGGAAAGTTTATAACGTGTGCTGTTTTGTTCTATGTTATCATAGGAGCTACGTTGTTAGTTCTATCAGTAATGCTTGCCAACAAGAAAGAACTTAGCAGGAATGGATTCTGTTTTGACTTCTCAAGGTATCTGTTTGCGTTCCTTATAGCCGGAACAGCATTTATGATGTCACAGCCTTATGTAGTTGCATTATGGCATAGAATTATCATATTGATTTCATGCATAGTAGTATTCTTGTTGTTGGTATATTTTATGACACCAAAGGAACAGAGAGTTGAGTTCGACTCATTATAATTGGGTTAAAGCCGGTATCGGAGATGAAAGTTTCCGGTGCCGGTTTTTTTCTTATAAAACAACATAATATTTCACAAAAACCCTTTGCAGAAAAGGTCTATATATGTTATAATTTTCAAGATTGTGATAAGACGCAGCCGAGACTTCTGAAGTGGTGACATTTTTGGAGTGGAAATGCCGTCAGTTCAGTTGTTTCGGTGTCTTAATTACAAAATTATTTATCAAAAGGAGAAATGTTATGTACAAGACATTCGAAATGGACCTTGCCGGAAGAAAGTTAAGAGTTGACGTCGGCAGAGTTGCAGCACAAGCTAACGGTGCAGCATTTATGCACTATGGTGATACAGTTGTATTATCAACAGCAACTGCATCAGAGAAACCAAGAGAGGGAATCGATTTCTTCCCATTATCAGTAGAATATGAGGAGAAGTTATATTCTGTAGGTAAGATTCCTGGAGGATTTAACAAGAGAGAGGGTAAGGCAAGCGAGAATGCAATCCTTACATCACGTGTTATCGACCGTCCTATGAGACCATTATTCCCTAAGGATTACAGAAATGACGTAACACTTAACAACCTTGTAATGTCAGTTGATCCTGAGTGTTCACCTGAGCTTACAGCAATGTTGGGTTCTGCAATCGCAACTGCAATTTCAGACATTCCTTTTGACGGACCATGTGCAACAACACAGGTTGGTCTTATCGATGGAGAGTTCGTATTCAACCCTAATGAGGCTCAAAATGCCATATCTGACTTGAAGCTTACAGTTGCTTCAACAGCAGAGAAGGTTATCATGATTGAGGCAGGAGCTAACGAGGTTCCTGAAGATAAGATGATTGAGGCTATATATGCAGCTCACGCAATCAACCAGGAAGTTATCGCATTCATCAACAAGATTGTTGCAGAGTGTGGTAAGCCTAAGCATTCATACACAAGTTGCGCAGTTCCTGAGGAATTATTCGCAGCAATCAAAGAGGTTGTTCCTCCTGAGGAGATGGAGAAGGCCGTATTTACTGATGAGAAGCAGGTTCGTGAAGAGAACATTCGTCAGATTACAGAGAAGTTAGAAGAGAAGTTCGCTGATAACGAAGAGTGGCTTGCAGTACTTGGTGAGGCAATCTATCAGTATCAGAAGAAGACTGTTCGTAAAATGATTCTTAAAGACCACAAGCGTCCGGATGGTCGTGCTATTTCACAGATTCGTCCTCTTGCAGCAGAGGTTGATATCATTCCTCGTGTTCATGGTTCTGCAATGTTTACACGTGGACAGACTCAGATCTGTAACGTAACAACACTTGCACCTTTATCAGAGGCACAGAAGATTGACGGTCTTAATATGTTAGAGACTAATAAGAGATATATGCATCAGTACAATTTCCCTTCATACTCTGTAGGTGAGACAAAGCCTTCTAGAGGTCCGGGACGTCGTGAGATTGGACACGGAGCTTTGGCTGAGCGTGCACTTCTTGCAGTACTTCCTAGTGAAGAGGAGTTCCCATATGCAATCCGTTCCGTATCAGAGACATTTGAGTCAAACGGTTCTACATCAATGGGTTCAACATGTGCATCTTGTATGTCACTTATGGCAGCTGGTGTACCTCTTAAGAAAATGGTAGCAGGTATCTCATGTGGTCTTGTTACAGGTGATACAGATGATGATTACATTGTACTTACAGATATACAGGGTCTTGAGGATTTCTTCGGAGATATGGACTTCAAGGTAACAGGTACTCATGACGGTATTACAGCTATTCAGATGGATATCAAGATTCACGGTCTTACAAGACCTATCGTTGAGGAAGCAATCCGTCGTACAAGAGAAGCAAGACTTTACATCATGGATGAAGTTATGTCTAAGGCAATTGCTAAACCTCGCGAGACAGTCGGAGCACTTGCACCTAAGATTTCACAGCTTAAGATTGATCCTGAGAAGATTGGTGAAGTTATCGGACAGCGTGGTAAGACAATCAATGCAATTATTGAGGAGACAGGTGTTAAGATTGATATCGATGATGACGGAAGCATCTTCGTATGTGGCGTTGATCAGGAGGGTATCGACAAGGCACTTAAGACTATCCATTCAATCGTAGATCCAATCGAGGTTGGTAAGGTATATGAAGGTAAAGTTGTTCGTATCATGAACTTCGGTGCATTTGTTGAGCTTGCACCTAACAAGGACGGACTTATCCATATATCTAAGCTTTCAAAAGAGCGTGTGGCTAAGGTTGAAGATGTTGTTAACATCGGCGACGAGGTTAAGGTTAAGGTTCTTGAAATAGACCGTATGGGCAAGATTAGCTTAAGCCTTAAGGATGCAGTAGAGGAAGCGTAATTTAAAAAATGTTGAATGCGAAGCTTATTGGCATATCGATAAGTTTCGCATTTGTTGAATAATATTATAACTTTAAGGAGGTATGGTATATGCAATACGGTTACTTTGACGAGAAAGCAAAGGAATACGTTATTACAAAGCCGGACACACCGGCACCATGGACTAATTATCTTGGCTCACCGGCATATGGTGCGATTATCTCAAATAATGCGGGTGGTTACAGTTTTGAGAAGAGTGGCGCGCACGGAAGAATACTTCGTTACATCTTCAATCAGTTTGATCAGCCCGGAAGATACATTTATTTGAGAGATGATGATACAAAGGATTACTGGTCTGCATCATGGCAGCCTGTAGGCAAACCTCTTGATAAATATAAGAGTGAGTGTCACCACGGTACAGGATATACCAATATCATGGCAGATTATGAGGGAGTACATTCTGAAGCGTTATATTATGTACCTCTTAATAAAACATATGAAGTATGGAGACTTAAGGTTAAGAACACATCTGATAAGCCGAAGAATCTTTCTGTTTTCGGATATGCTGAGTTTACCAATGATTGTAATTATGAGCAGGATCAGGTTAATCTTCAGTACACATTGTTCATAACAAAGACATATTTTAAGGATACATTTATTTATCAGACGATAAATGAGAATATCAAGTCAGACGTTGATGGCAACCAGAATACATCACGTTTTTTTGGACTTGCAGGTAATCCGGTAGCTTCTTACAACGGTGATAAGGAAAGCTTCATCGGAAGATATCACGGATATGCTAATCCTGCTGCAGTAGAGAACGGTCAGTGTGACAACACACTTAACTATAACTCTAACGGTTGTGGTGGACTTCATACTAAGATTACACTTGCAGCCGGTGAAGAGAAGGTTATCACATTTGTTCTCGGTATGAAGGATGACAAGACTGCCAAGAGCATAATTGACGGATACAAAGATGTTGAAGCTGTAACAGACAAAGAAGTGCAGGAGCTTATTACTTACTGGCATGGACAGCTTAGTCATCTTCAGGTTAACACTCCTTCAGAGAGCTTTAACAACATGATTAATACATGGAATGCTTACCAGTGCTTCATGACATTTATATGGTCGCGTGCGGCTTCATTTACATACTGTGGACTTAGAAATGGATACGGATATCGTGATACGGTTCAGGATATTCAGGGTATTATCCATCTTAATCCGGAGATGGCACTTGAGAAGATTCGTTTCATGTTATCAGCTCAGGTTGACAACGGTGGTGGACTTCCACTTGTTAAGTTTAACCATAATGCAGGTCACGAGGATACACCTGATGATCCTTCTTACGTTAAGGCTACAGGACATCCTGCATATCGTGCAGATGATGCACTTTGGTTATTCCCTACAGTATATAAATATATCGCAGAGTCAGGCAATGTAGACTTCATCGATGAGGTTATCGTATTTGCCAACGGCGGCGAGGGTACAGTATATGAGCATTTGAAGCGTGCGATTGATTTCTCTATGAATCATCTTGGTAATCATAAGATGCCGGCAGGACTTCATGCTGACTGGAACGACTGCTTAAGACTTGGTAAGCAGGGTGAGTCAAGCTTCGTTGCAATGCAGCTTTACTATGCGATGACAGTTATCAGAGAATTCTCTGAAAGAAAAAATGATACCGAGTATATCGCATATCTTGATAAAGTACAGAAAGAACTTGGTGATATAATCCAGGATACATGCTGGGAAGATGACAGATTCGTTCGTGGATATAAGGAAGACGGACAGATTATCGGTTCTAAGAATGATCCTGAGGCTAATATGTGGCTTAATCCACAGTCATGGGCAGTTATATCAGGACTTGCTTCAAAAGAGCAGGCTGAACTTGCACTTGAGTCTGTACACAGAGAGTTGAATACACCTTACGGTGTAAGACTTATGGCACCTTCATATGTTGATCATGCATTTGATGGAGCGCTTATGTTATTGTTCAACCCTTCTACAAAGGAGAATGGTGGTATATTCTCTCAACCACAGGGTTGGATAATTCTTGCAGAATCACTCATGGGACATGGTGACAGAGCATTTGAGTATTTCAATGAGTCATCACCTGCATCAATGAATGATAAGGCAGAGATAAGAAAGCTTGAGCCATACTGCCATGGTCAGTTTACAGAGAGTACTGATTCACCTTTCGAGGGACGTGCTCATGTTCATTGGCTTACAGGTACAGCTTCAACTGTTATGGTTGGTTGTGTTGAAGGTATTTTGGGACTTCGCCCGGACTTTAATGGAATCAAGTTAGATCCTTCAATTTCACATGAGTGGAAAGAGTTCACAATGGACAAAGATTTCCGTGGAAAACACATGCATATTACTGTTAAGAATCCTAACGGTAAGCAGTCTGGTGTTACTAAGCTTACACTTAATGGTGAAGTACTTGACGGCAACTATATCGAGGCTTCCAAGCTTGCAGATAACAACGATGTTGTTGTTGAATTATAATTAAAACCAATAAGGGTCGTGCTACAGTTTTGTAACCGACCCTTTTATTCTGGGTATTTTACTTAAATTATGGAGAATGGGAATGTCTAAAGTCAAAATAGTTTGTAAAAAATGTGGCAAGAAATTATTATCGTATGATGAGCCGGGATTTCATAGATATGGAAGTCCTATCAAACAATGTCCGAAATGTTACACGAGATACGCAGACCCGAGATTTCATGAGGTTGCAATAGAAGGGGTTCCGGCACGTTTATTCAGTATCAAATCATATATTGTACTTGTTATTTTTGGAGGTTTGCTGTTGTGGCGTGGAATATATCTTTTTGGAATGTATGACATAAAAGCGCCGGCAGAAACGCAATGGTTTATGCCTTCGGTGATTGCGGGTATCGGAGGGCTTGTTATATTGGGTGGAATTTTTGAAATAATTTATATTGTTTCAGGAAAAAAGAAAGCGAAATACGAGAGATTGTTTCAAGAGTCGGAGAAACGACTTAATGATAAAAGTTATGCATTTACATTACAGGACTTAGGCTATAGAGTGCCTGACAAATACTTATAAGGAGGCTTAAGGATGAAAGAGATTGGGAAAAAGATTTTATATGTGTTTGGTGGTATTGTACTGATAGCAGCGTTGATTTATGTTTTGTTGGTACAGCCTATATTGGCACTTAATAACAAGAAGGATCTTCATACTGTAAATATTGATCAGGCAGGGGAGATTCTTACAATTGAGCATTCGATTAACGGATTGATTCCTATTGGCAAGGATTACTATTATGTCGGTGTGGAAAAGGATTCAGAAAACGCTTATATTATTCGAGCGCCTAAAAAGTGGCTTAATGAGAATTTTGGTTCTGATTTTAAGTCGTTAAATGCTAACGGATTAGAGTTTACAGCATTAGCTGTTAGAGTTGAAGATCTTGACGTGAGAGATGAACTCGCAAATAGGGCAAGCCAGATTGTTGGTATAGAATATCCGATAGGGGTGGACTATTGCCTTGAGTTTTCATATAAACAATTAGCAACTAAGAAACTTATATTATTTGCACTAGGATTAATAGTTGCAGTAATGGGTACTATTCTAGCAATAAAAAAAGAGCGTGTGGGCACAATATTTTCCGGAATATTCATTGTGTTGTTTATGGTGTTTTTATTCCTGGTAGTCGGCATTGTGCGATAGAGAAAGGGCGAGCCCTTTCTACAGTAAAATAGATTTTGACGAGGTAGATATTATGAAAGACTTAGAAAAAAGAACAATCAAAATGATAGTTTTAACACTGGCTATGGTGTTTGGTGTAGTTGCGTCACGTCCAATGTGTGCGGAGGCAGCTGTTGTAAATGTTAATAATTTTGCGGACCTTCAATCCAAATTACAAAATGGTTATAGTGTTAAACTTACAGCGAATATTACTGTTCCGACAAATGAAAGTATCATGGTAGATAATGGTAATGTTATACTTGATCTGAATGGATATACTATTGATTTTAATCAAAATTATGGAATTATGATTTTTAGTCAGTTAACTTTGAAGGATAGTCGTGTTAATGGAAAGATTAAAAATTGTGCTGGTCCAATTATAGATATGGGAATAAACGCTGAATTTAATTTGGAAGGTGGCGAATTAAGCAATTGTGAAGCTGACGGAGTTATGGTTGGACTTGATGACACTTTTAATATGAGTGGCGGTAAAATTTGCAATAATAAACGATCGGGAGTTGTTATTAATAGTGGAGCGACATTTAACATGACCGGTGGTGAAATCAGCAATAACGAAGAATATGGTGTTGAGTGTAGAGGTACATTCAAAATGTCCGGAACAAGTAAAATCTGTAACAATGATGGATGTGGATTTTATGGACTGACTAATTCTGCAATTAATATGGATGGTGGAGAAATAAGTGGTAATCATGATGGAGGCGCTCAGATTAATAGTGTATTTACCATGACGGGTGGTAAGATAATTAATAACGAAAGAACGAAGGATTATGCTAATGGTGCCGGAGTAAACCTTATCAGATCTAATGCTGTTTTCACGATGAGCGGTGGAACGATAAGTGGCAACTGGTTGGAGGATAAAGATACTGAAAATGGAGCTGGCGTATATGTATATGACGGAGCAACATTTAAAATAAGTGGTGCCCCTGTAATTAGTGACAATTATCAGGGTGGAACAAAAGGAAATGATGGCAAGTTCACAGGAGCAAGGAAATCCAATGTTTTTATCAATAATTCGTTAATAAATTCACATCCTAATTTTATAGTCGTTGGAAAGCTTACGGGCGCAGAGGGCTCGATAGGTGTTTTGCTTGAATGTGATATGTTCAATATTACAAAGAATGATAATTGTAGTTATTTTGTAAAGGGAAATGATGAAGAAAATTCAGAATATGAATTGACTGATAGTGATATGAAAGTATTTTTTTCTGATAAGTCAAAATATAATGTATATCTTTATCAGGAACTTAATAAGGCAGTATTGCTTACTGAGTGGGGATATATTGCAACAGAAGCCGGAAATGCAAGCGAAGATAGTGATAATCCAACAGTTATAAAACTTAAAAAGGATTACAACTTGACGAAGGATGAATTAGTAAGGTTGGAGATTGTTCAAGATACATATGTAGTTATTGATATGAATGGCTATAATATTAAGAAAGTAGGGGAATGTGGATATCCTTTAATTTCTAATAACGGAAATTTGATTTTGACAGATAATAGTACTGGTGCTATTAAAGGTTGTATTGATGGAAATGG
>JAILRO010000008.1 GCA_024698145.1 Lachnospiraceae bacterium | reverse complement strand
CATTATTATCTTTTGATGGTTCCTGAAAAGCATCCTGATTATCCACATCCTTTTCTTGTTTATCAGTATCTTCCCGATTATCCTTTTTTTCTTCAGTGGTTGAATTATTATCTTTTATTTTAACTTCTAGAATATTACCATTCGCATCATATTTATATTCGACAACCCTATTGTCGTTATAAATGATTTTCTTAACACGCCCCAATTTGTCATACTCATATTTTGCAGGAGTGCCTGTCTTAGCCTTGCAAACTAAAAAAAACGTATCTTTTTTCCCATTTATAATTTGAAAACTCAAAATAAAACATAGCAACAATAATATTATTTTCCCGCTTCTTTTCTTCACTTTCTACCCTCCGAATATACTTATGTAATTTTATATTACATTTCTTTATAAATGTTTTCAACTATTATTTACGTTTATTACAAGTTTTTGTTAATTATAAACAGTACATGTTAACAAAATTGACAAAAAAAAATTGCTCATTTCAATATGAGCAACCTTTTTTGTAAACATATTCCTATATTATATAATCTCACCCACAAGGTCATATTCGTTACAATCAGTTATTTTGACCTTAATGAAATCACCTGATAATAACTCTTCGTCTGATTTAACAAACACCATACCGTCTATGTCAGGAGCATCCATGTAGGAACGGCAGGCATACATTTCATCTTCGTAAAGGTAACCGTCAACGACAACCTCTAATTCTCTGCCAATCTGTCGCCTGTTTACATCAAACGATATTTCCTGCTGAAGCTCCATTATCTCATCACGATAACGTTCCTTAACCTCTTCAGGTATCTGTTCTTCCATCTCTGCAGCCGGCGTTCCTTCTTCTGCCGAATACGTAAATGCACCAAGTCTTCCAAACTCCATCTCATCGATGAACTCCATTACACCCTGATGATCTTCTTCCGTCTCACCGGGAAAACCGGTTATAAGTGTCGTTCGTAGAACGATGTCCGGAATCATTTCGCGTATCTTGTGAATCCTCTCTGTGATTTCCGCCTTGGTTGTTCTTCTGCCCATACGTTTTAATACAGTGTCCTCGCTATGTTGAAGCGGCATATCTATGTAATGACAAACCTTTTCATTATCACGAATCTCTTCTATAAGCTCGTCCGTAATTTCTTCAGGATAGCAATAAAGAAGTCTTATCCAATGAAGTCCATCAAGTTCTGACAACTTACGAATAAGTTCATGCAAGCATTTCTTACCATAAAGATCAATACCGTATAATGTCGTTTCTTGAGCAACAAGGCACAATTCCGTAATACCGTTATCGACCAAATATTTTGCCTGTTCAAGTACCTCTTCCATCGGAACACTTCTGTAATTACCGCGTACATATGGAATAATGCAGTATGTGCAGCGTTTGTTGCAGCCCTCAGCGATCTTTAAGTATCCCGTGTACGACACGCCTGTCATACTTCTTTTATCCTTGATTGATGGTAAATGTTCAAGTGGGGTAAAGCATTCAAAACGCTTACCCTCCAACACTTCATCAACCGCCGTAACAATCGCCTCAATAGACATTGTTCCAAGCACCGCATCAACTTCCGGAAGCTCATCAAATATCTCTTCTTTGTAACGCTGTGCCAGACATCCGGTAACTATAATCGCCTTTAATCTGCCGGTTTCTTTGAGCTTTCCAATCTCTATTATGTTTTCGATACTTTCCTCTTTGGCATCTCCGATAAAACAACAAGTGTTAATTACACACACATCTGCTTCGCTTTCAACATTGGTTATACTGTAGCCCTTTTCTTTCAAAAGTGCAAGCATAACCTCGCTGTCCACGAGATTCTTATCGCATCCAAGAGACACAAACAAAATATTAGTCATACATACTCCAATAATCTTTAACTACGGTTAATATTACTTATCTTTCCACTGAGCAAAATCTTCGTTATTGTAGATATTATCAACAGAAAGTTCTTTTGCGTATTGTAAAATAGCAGCATCTGTTGCTTCCTTACCATCAAATGTAAAATCGTATTTCTTTGCAATGCCATCTATTATATCAACCATATCCTGTGTAATATCATCAGCAAGATAGTAATAATAATACTTCTTGTTAACTTCAGTCTTTGTAAATATAATACTTTCAGCATTCTCAATACTACTGTTAACAACATCATCCATGATATTGGTCATTGGTTGTTCTTCCTGCTGTGTCTCATAATCATAGAAGTTCCAACCCGGTGCATTATTCTCCTGAGCACTCAACATAACATACTCAAAATCTTTGGTCGGAACAAATACGTTTGTAGCATGAGCGCCGGCACCATTTGAACCATCATCAAACACAACACCGTATTTGTTAAACATAGGATATCTTCTTTCCCATGCATCAATTACAAAATCAACCCTAAGTTCACCATCATTCTCTGAAATTACAAAAAACTCCGTAAATGCTGTTGCTTCAAGCTGATACTCAAAACTCAAGCCATATAATTTACCATTGGGATTCTCAAAGATTGTATATTGAACCTTTGGATCAACACCACTTACAGGCTCCCATAGTGAATTGAGACTTTCAAGTGTTTTAAGCGTAAAACTGTTTCCTGCATTATATGCAGTATCATTCATAACATTTTCATTCTGTAATTTATCTGAAATCTTAACCTCTGCATTACCGGCAAGAAAATCATCAAATAAATTATTTAATTTATCACTTGATGATGCATCGCTTGAAGAATCATCAGTTGAGGAATCATCAGTTGAGGAATCATCAGTTGATGTTTCATCAGATGAACCTACACTCTCGCCACCAGGAAGTAATTTGATAAGTTCACGAACCCTTTTCTCTGTAAGCTCTGCACCCTTCATGCTTTCAATCATAGGCTGTATTGAACCGCCTTCATACTCTGCGCCCGCATCAGTAATCTGCTTGTCCTTGTCAGCAATCCATGTATTCTCTTCCTCTGTAAGTTTTTCCATATCCTCTTTTGAGAGTGTCTTATCAAGAACTCCCCAAAGTTCATTTAAACAATCATCCCATAAAGCATATAAGTCTCCGGACTTAGTGTTATACTCTGTCTGTGACAAATCATCATTCTCAATCGAATCACTAAGCTCCTTTGCCTGTTTCTCAATATCTGCAAACTTATCAAGGAATGCTTTTGCATAATCCTCCGTTTCTTCGGTAGTATCGTTAGACACTTCACTTTCCGTTTGCTCTTTCTTTGTATCCTTTGTTGTATCGGCATCCTTCTTACCACAACCAACACATGCAAGCAATGATGTAGCAAGGATAATCGCCGTTACCATCTTTCTCATTTTTTTCATAATTATATCCACCTTTTCATAACATATTAAATGATCAATTCTGAAAACAACAAATTACTCAAACATTGTTGCTGCCTCAACACAATTGTTCATAAGCATCGCTATTGTCATAGGACCTACTCCACCCGGAACAGGTGTGATTGCGGAAGCTACAGGCTCAACACTGTCAAAATCAACATCACCGCAGAGCTTGTTGTTTTCATTTCTATGGATTCCAACATCTATTACAACCACACCATCTTTAACATAAGATGCATCAATCATCTTAGGCTTACCGATTGCTACAACGAGGATATCCGCGCGTTTACATACTTCCTTTAAATTCTTTGTTCTTGAATGGCAAACTGTTACGGTACCATTTTCACGAAGCAATAATAATGCCATCGGTTTTCCTACAATGTTACTTCTTCCGATAACAACACACTCTTTACCCTCTATATCAATGTTACTTCTCTTAAGAAGCTGAATGATTCCTGCAGGAGTACATGACACAAATCCCGGCTGACCAATCGAAAGTGCACCAACACTTTGAGGGTGGAAACCATCAACATCTTTCTTAGGACTTATTGCTTTGATTACTGTATCCTCATCAATGTGCTTTGGAACAGGAAGCTGCACAAGTATTCCATGAATCTTGTCGTCATTGTTGAGTTTCTCAATAAGCTCAATAAGTTCCTCCTGAGTAGTCTCTTCAGGAAGCTCATAGCTTTCTGAACGAATTCCTATATACTCACAAGCTTTCTTCTTGTTGCCGACATATACGCTTGAAGCAGGATCGTTGCCGACCTGAATAACAGCCATACCGATTTCCTTACCCTGCTCTTTGAGGGCAGCAACCTTATCTTTAAGCTCATCTTTAATTTCTTTACTGATTCTCTTACCATCAATTAATGTTGCCATTTCTTTTCCTCCTTGTATTTGCTTTAGAACAATCCGACAATTTTATCTCCTACAACATCAATACGCTCTGCAGCGGGAACCTTAGGAAGTCCCGGCATAGTCATAATCGAACCTGTAATTACTACAACGAATCCAGCACCAGCACTTACATACACCTCACGGACATTAACATCAAATCCGCTAGGTCTTCCAAGAAGTGTAGGATCATCAGACAACGAATACTGAGTCTTGGCCATACATACAGGAAGGTTACCAAATCCAAGATCTGTTATTGCCTTAAGCTGCTTCTCTGCTGCAGGTGCATATGTTACACCATCAGCTCCGTATATCTTTGTAGCAACAGCATTTATCTTATCTTTCAATGACATATCATCATCATATATCATTTTGAAATCTGCTTTCTTATTATCAAGCACATCGCATACCTTCTCTGCCAAAGCAAGACCGCCTTCGCCACCCTTTTCCCATACTTGAGCAAGCGCAAAGTCACAACCCATATTCTCAACAAACTCTTTGACAAATGAAAGCTCTGCATCTGTATCCGTTATAAACTGGTTAAGTGTTACAACGATAGGTACTCCGTACTGCTGTAAGTTCTCGATATGCTTCTCAAGGTTAACGATACCTGCCTTAAGCGCATCTACATTCTCATTTGAAAGATCAGCCTTAGCAACACCGCCGTTATACTTAAGTGCACGAACTGTTGCAACAAGTACAATAGCATCCGGCGAAATACCGGCCTTTCTACATTTGATATCAAGGAACTTCTCAGCACCAAGATCAGCACCAAAACCTGCCTCAGTAACTACTATATCTGATAATTTCATAGCCAGCTTTGTAGCACGAACCGAATTACAGCCATGAGCAATATTAGCAAATGGTCCACCGTGAACAAATGCAGGTGTGTGCTCTAAAGTCTGAATCATGTTAGGCTTTAACGCATCTTTAAGAAGTGCAGCCATTGCACCTACTGCCTTTAAGTCACCGGCAGTAACAGGCTTACCCTCACGAGTGTATGCAACAATAATATTAGAAAGCTTATCCTTCAAATCTTCCATATCATTAGCAAGACAAAGAATAGCCATGATTTCAGAGGCAACTGATATTACGAAATGATCCTCACGAACCACACCGTCCATCTTACTTCCCATACCTACAACTATATTACGAAGCACTCTGTCATTCATATCAAGACATCTCTTCCATACAACCTGTCTTGTATCAATACCAAGTTCATTTCCCTGCTGAATATGATTATCAAGCATTGCTGCAAGAAGGTTATTCGCAGAAGTAATAGCGTGAAAATCTCCTGTGAAATGAAGGTTGAGATCTTCCATAGGTACAACCTGCGCATATCCGCCACCGGCAGCACCACCCTTTATACCAAAGCAAGGTCCAAGAGAAGGCTCACGAAGAGCAATAGATGCTTTCTTGCCCATCTTTCCAAGTGCTTCTCCAAGTCCGACCGTAACGGTAGTCTTACCCTCACCCGCAGGTGTAGGATTAATAGCTGTTACAAGTACAAGCTTACCATCCTTATTGTTCTCTACACGATTAATAAGCTCATCGGATAATTTTGCTTTGTACTTTCCATATAACTCAAGCTCATCTGCATCAATATCCAGATTCTTTGCAACTTCTGTTATCGGTTGCATTACCGCTTCCTGTGCTATTTCTATATCTGACTTCATCTCTTGTCCTCCTTAAACTAATAAAACTATGAGATTATATAATAAAACATTATTAATATCAAATTAAGTTCAATATAGCATCTTCAATTACTATCAGAAGTATTCATCAACATACTCCTCAAACTGTTCCATGCTCATAAGCACTTCTCTTGGTTTGGTTCCAACTTCAGGACCGACAACCTGTGCCTCGGCAAGCTGATCCATTATTCTTGCAGCTCTGTTAAATCCAATCTTGAACATTCTCTGAAGCATTCCTATCGAAGCCTTGTTCTTCTCAATTATGAACTTACCTGCCTGGACAAAGTACTCATCTCTGTCATTAGCCATACCACCATCACTGTATCCGCCGGCAGCACCGCTAGCAGAACTTGATGTAATCTTGTTGGTCATTTCCTCACTGTAGGTTGATTCACCGTTGTTGGCTTTTAAAAACTCAACAACCTTAACAACCTCATCATCGGAAATATAAGCACCTTGAACACGAAGTGGTTGAGGATACATTGTAGGATAGAACAACATATCACCATTACCCAAAAGTTTCTCGGCACCGACCGTATCAATTATTGTACGAGAATCAATTCCCGAAGATACCGAAAGTGCAATTCTTGACGGTACATTTGCTTTGATAAGTCCTGTCACAACATCAACAGATGGACGCTGTGTTGCAATAACAAGATGTATTCCGGCAGCACGAGCAAGCTGTGCCAAACGAACAATTGCTTCCTCGACCTCAGCCTTGGCAACCATCATCAAGTCTGCCAACTCGTCAACGATTATGACTATCTGCGGCATTTTCTCAATTGTCATTTCTTCTATCTCGCCGGATTTCTTAAGTTCTTCAACTTTCTCATTATAGCCCTGTATATTTCTGACATTATATTCAGAAAACTTCTGGTATCTGTCGGTCATCTCCGCAACCGCCCAGTTAAGTGCTCCTGCAGCTTTCTTCGGATCTGTAACTACCGGTGTCAACAGATGTGGAATACCGTTATATACCTTAAGTTCTACCTGCTTTGGATCCACAAGTATAAGCTTAACCTCATCAGGTTTTGCCTTGTAGAGAATACTCATAATAAGAGTATTGGTACACACCGACTTACCGGAACCTGTTGCACCTGCAATAAGCAAATGTGGCATCTTTGCAATGTCTTCGACAACGACATTACCCTCAATGTCTTTACCAACGGCAAATGCTATTCTTGACGGATGCTTAATAAACTTCTCTGTATCAATTAACTCTCTAAAGCCCACTCCACTTCGCTCACCGTTAGGTATCTCTATACCAACTGCAGACTTACCCGGAATAGGTGCTTCTATACGAATGCTTTGGGCTGCCAAGTTCATCATGATATCATCAGCAAGTCCTGTAATCTTACTAACCTTAACTCCTTGTTCGGGAACCATTTCATAACGAGTTACCGAAGGACCGCAACTGTAATTGGTCATTGTAACATTGACACCAAAACTTTTAAGCACTTCTTGAAGCTTAACTGCATTTTCCTTAACTACACCCGTTGCCGCCTTGCCTGCGCTCTTGCCTGGCTTAAGTAAGCCAATCGGCGGGAACTTGTAATCCGAATCGGATTTACCAACCTCTTTTGCAGAGAGATTCTTCTCCGCTTTGGCAGTCTTATTCTCCATACTGTCAAGTGCCTGCTTCTCGGAAGTTGTAAGTGTGTTACCTGAAGGAACCTCCTCTTCCTTTTCAGAAAACATGTTAAGAGTCGTCACGTCTTCAGAGGTGTTATTGCTTTCCGATTCATCACTAGACTCTAATACAACAGGAACAACATTCTTCTTTCTGCCCCTTGTCTTTTTCGATTCAGCTTTGACTGCATCCTTTTCAACATGCTCAATCGAGAATGCATCCATATTCTCACCCGGAAGATTAACTGGGAAATCCATAGTAATTTCGTGTACGTCTTCATCATCCGGAAGCTTATTAACAACACGTGTCGGAGTTACACTTTCCTGTTGCTCGCTCGGAAGCACCGATATGCTTTCAAGAAGACTTCCTTTACGCTGTGCTTGAGGAATCGTCTTGTCATTGGAATCAGGAAAATCCTCTACAACTATTTCTTTGGAACGACTGCGTTTCTTAATACTATTGTAATTAGCATCGTCCTCAAATTCGTCATATCCATAATCCTCATCCTTCGAGGACATTATCTCACCTGTAAAACTCTTGATAAGATTAATAACCGAAACTTCCGCAAAAAGAACCACGCATACAATTATCGCAAGCACAATAACTATGCATGTACCTGCTTCACCAATTGCCTTATTAAGAAGAAATGCAAGTGTTCCGCAAAGTATTCCTCCACCTGCCTGATCATTAAAGCCATTCTCAAAAAGTAACTTGAAATCATACTTATCATCAACACCGACAAATATCTGCGCAAACATACCTATACATAATAATACAAGCATCCCGAAAACAACTTTTGTAACAGCTCTTTTCTTGAACTCATTTATATATAGGAAGAAAGCAGAAAACAAAACCGCAATCGGCAATATGTATTGCACTACTCCAAACAATCCAAAGAAGAAGTTGCTTACATAAGATACCGCACCGCACAATCCGAAATTGGCAAGTTCGAGTATAAGCATACATGCACCGATAACCCATACAGCAATCTCCGCTCCAAGGGATATCTCTTCCTCTTCTACAGCATCTGCCTGCTTCTTTGAAACTGCTTTGTCAGTCTTGCTCGAATTATTATTTTTACCACCACGATTATTATTTGTAGTTTTTCTTTGAGATGTACCTTTGGTATTACCTCTTTGACTTTTCTTGGCAGCCAAATCAAAACCTCCCTTGATATTGTCTCAAACAACAATATTTTGTAGTATTGCTTACAACAAACCACAATCTCTTATATACTACTATGTTTTTCTTTATTTTTCAAGCAAAATATTGTTAATGAAAATTTCATTCCACACACAAAATAATCCGGTACCCTAAAAGATACCGGATTAAACCGTTACTACTTCACAACAGCCTTTACGCCAATGTTCTTCTTTGTGAAGAATTTCTTATACTTCTTCACATATTTTTTATTCTCCTTCTTTGAACCAACCTTAACTTTGACAATAATCTTCTTAACCTTGGTTCCCTTAAATGCATTTCTGACAGACTTCTTTGTAAGTTTCTTCGACTTAATAATTACTGTCTTTATTTTAGAACCATTAAATGCACCCGGTGCCAACGTGGTTACGTCCTTACCTATCGTAACAGTTGTTGCCTTACTTCCTTTAAATGAATCCTTTTTAATTTCTGTAACCTCAGATGTCTTATCCTCAACAGTTACTTCTTCTTTCTTTTGTACAACAGGGGTAGGTGTCTCTTCTACTACTTTTAGTGCAATATCTTCGACATCCTTTGTCTGCTTTTCAAACAAATCATTTGTAAAATGTCCTGTTGCCGGGACTGTTTTTCCTTCTTCTAGCTTTTCACCACAAACCACGCAATATGTATCCCCGGTATATCCGTCGTTATTACATGATGCTTGAACAACATTTTTAATTTGTTTCTCGCCATCATGTGTACAAGCCGCTCTTGTAATAACAACTTCTGCATTGACTGTTTCGTAATTATCTTTATCTTCTCCGATATAATTCGCAGTTGCTGTAACACCTTCTCCAACAATAAGTTCATTGTCCTTATGTTCATCAGACCATACCCATTTTTCAGGAAGTTCTACATTCGAAACCGTCATTACTGTATATACAACTTCCTTTGTTGCTTCAGGTTTATTAGGTGCTACCGATGCCTTAGCTATTGTAAATGTAGCTTTCCCATTGACCTTATAGTTGCCGGATGTTTTGTCAGTAATCGTAATAGTAGGTGCATTTTGAGCCGTTCTTACTGCCGCATTCTTATTATTAGAATATGAAACAGTGTATTCAGACGATGGAATAACAGTTGTTCCATCCTTAACTGTAATAGACGGTTCTTTCTCTTCACCATCATATACAATATTCTCATCACTGAAAGAAATAACAGGATTATCAACTACTTTTGTATTGACATTAGCTTTAGCCGATTTTTGTTGTCCTTCTGTTGCAAGTTTGTAATTACCAATACTTGAACCATCCAGTATAATTTTGCTAATAGTAACATTCTTATTATCTGCCACATTAGCATCATCAAACACACCTTCTACTGATTTGATTATAACTTCGTCACCATCAATCACACCATCAAATTGTGCACTTTCAAAATCAAACTCAACAGCTGTTGTTGTATCGTAGGTCTTGTTTTTTGCAACAATTCCCGAAACAATAACTTCTTTTTTGGCAATTTCAAATGATGCAATTGTTGAACCGTTCCCATACTTCTCCGAAGCTGCTATCGTAGCTTTGACATAATATTTTCCTGTATTTTTAGGAACGCCACCTTCTACGGTTGCACCATTGTTGGTTCCCGTTTTGTCTGTGCATTCTTCATCGGTAAAATATTCATATGTAACAGCACCGCTGTTTTCCGGCTTTGTTACAGTTGGACTTTTAGCAGTATCCCCGTAAGTCCAGCTCATAATACTAACCGAAACAGGTGCCCATTTTGCCTTAAGAATCATACTGTTTTCAACGATTTTATCAAAGTCATATGCATTTTCAGCAATATTTCCTTCTGCATCAACCTTGTACCAAGCGACAAATAAATTATCTTTTTTGATTGGTGCCTCCGGTTTGGTCGCCTTTGCGCCTATCGCAACACCTTGTTTTAAAACAGCGCTACCTCCATCACTATCGAACTTAACGATGTACCCGTCTACAAGATAAGCACAGCCATCCTCATCAAGGTCTAAAACTCGGTTTTCATCATCACTGATAAACTTTGAAACATCTGATGTTTTTAATTGATAATTAATATTACCGGTACATAAAGTAGGTGTTGACGATTCACTCTCCTCTTTTGATATTCCAATCTTGGCACCATCTGTCAATTCGCCTCCAATATACAAGGTACTCTCAAAATAACAATTATTAACCTTATTTTCTCCCAATTTGTTATCGGTTATTACAGGGTTATTGCTAAATACTGCAGAATTTGCATAAACACCACCACCATTGGCTCCTTCACCCGAAGCAGAGTTACCACTTATCTCTCCACCCGTCATCTCAAAACCCGGACCAGTATATACACCACCACCGAAAGCTCCTTCTCCCGATACAGAGTTATCTTTGATTATTCCACCACTCATTTTAAAGGTGCCAGAATTATAAACGCCACCACCGGAAGCATATTTTCCCAAAACAGAATTACCACTTATCTCTCCGCCTGTCATTTCAAACTCAGCATTGCTTTCTACAAAAACACCGCCACCACGCATATCATTATTCGACAGGTTATTACCGGATATTATTCCACCATTCATGGTAAATGTTCCTCTCCATATATAGACACCTTGAGAACCATTACCGCTTATCTCACCATCATTCATGATAAATGTTCCTGTATTATCCAAACCTATACCAGTTCCATTACATATAGATACTTTATCCATAGTAAGCACGCCACCATTTG
>JAILRO010000041.1 GCA_024698145.1 Lachnospiraceae bacterium | reverse complement strand
ATTACTACTAAATTTAAACTTGCTTAAGCTTATTATTTCTGATACAATCACCCTTACTGAAATCGTAAAAGGGAGCAACACATGAAAAAACACATTCAATCATTATTGGTTATAACACTTATTTTCGGACTTTTCCTGTTAAAACCGTTACATTGCAAGGCGGACGCCATCAAAATACATAACGAGAATGATTTCTATACAGCTTTGAGCAAACAGATATCTGAATGTAAAAAACATGAATTATACTATATTTCACCGGATGACTTACATCAAAAAATAACCGTTCAGAAAAATATAGAAGACGATTTCATGCATCATTATAATCCAAAGGATCCCCTGTTATCCGGATGTTACAACTATCTGTGCGTCAAAAGTTATAGTATGTCATGGTACGAATCACACAGTCATACACTCAATGTAACATTTGAATATAACGTAATTAAAAGCCGAAAAAAAGAATATATGGATGAAATAGAAGACTTGGCAAAAAGTCTGAAAAGAGATTCTGATTTTGAAACCGTAAAAGCAGTTCACGATTACATAATCCGTCGTGTAGAATATGACTACAGCAAAAAGAAAACCAACTACACAGATGTAGAAGGATTTCGTGATAATGTCATGGTCTGTCAGGGGTATGCAATGGCATCGTATGCGATTTTTGCAAAGATGGGAATACCATGTAGAATAATCATTGGACATGCCGGTGGAGACAGCGAACAGAATCTTCATGCATGGAATATCGTACAGGTTGACGGGAAATGGTATAACTACGACGCAACATGGGATGATGCAAAAGGTGAGAATGTCAGCTACACATATTTCTTAAAAGGAAAAAATGATTTCCCAAATCATATTGCTGATGACAGTTACTCGCCTGCAGAGCTTAATGACTTAATATCAGATGACTCTTACCACCTACCTGTTTCCATGGCTATACACTCAACACGTTTCATTCGAAATATTCTGATTGATGCAGGTCTTATCATTATTAATATCGCTGTAATTATTATTTGTATCAAAGCAAGGAAAAAACAAAAACCCGTAGGCACAGTGATTAACGACGATTTTGATAAAATCATTTATTAAAAAGGGTAGTAGAGGATATACGTCATCAATCACATTTAACCCACGGGTTGCTTACATTAATTTGTGTATCTTAAGGCTTCGATAGGTGGCTTGTTAGCCGCCTTGTATGCCGGATACATTCCAAACACTACACCGATGAATGCGGAAAATCCCATCGCGAATAACACGACATCCAACGATATACTTGCGGATACGGAAGTCATCAAACCATTAATTGCTATAACAACCACTCCCGACAATCCGATTCCTATAAGGCAGCCTATAATACTTATAAGCAACGCCTCTATAAGAAACTGCATAAGAATAATTTTCTTTCTGGCTCCAATAGCCTTTCTTATACCAATTTCTTTGGTTCTTTCTGTTACCGAAACAAGCATTATATTCATAATGCCTATACCACCAACCAACAATGATATTGCAGCAATGCCACCAAGCATCCACTTCATGGTATCATTTACACTGCTCATAGTCTCCATAATCGTTGAAGAATTGGTTACAGAGAAGGCATCTGAATCATACGAAAATCTCTTGTACATAAGATTCGTAATCTCTGTTTCAACCTTATCCATACTCTTGTCATCTGCCGATGAAAGATAGAAGGTTTCTACGTTTCTGCTGCCTCCCGATATTTTGGAAAGTACGGTAAATGGTATATATGCCTCAAGTCTATCCGAGGTGTTACCCGTTGTACTATCTTCCTCTTCAAGTACTCCGATTACCGTAAAATGATAACCGTTAAGAGATAATGTCTCGCCAGCGACACCGATTCGTCCGAATAGTTCTTCCGCTGCAGTCTGATTGATTACAGCAACATATGTGCTTCCGGATACATCTGCATTCTTAAGGAATCGTCCACTTGCAAGTTTTAGTCCCTTGATATCATAGTAGGCAGCCGTTGTTCCGTATAAGCTTATGTCTTCGCTTGTTCTCTCGTACTTTGCTGTGGCATTGCCTCTGCTATAAGGTGCCACATACTGTACCGACTCATTGTCCTCTAGTGCCTCGGCCTCTTCAAGTGTCATCGGGTTATCCTTATCGTCCTGAATTGTTACCGTAAGCATATTGGTTCCGATGTTGGCAATGGAATCTGTCACGCTTTTGGTTGCACCATTTACAATCGATACCAGCACCACAAGAGACATTACACCGATAATCATTCCAAGCATTGTGAGAAAGGAACGCATCTTGTTAGACAATACAGAGTCCAATGCCATTTTGATTGATTGTAATACCATAACTCTTATGCCCCCTTTTCCACATCATATACTTTGCCGTCTAATATTCTTATCTTTCTTTCTGCCTGATCTGCCACTTTTTCATCGTGTGTAATCAGCACTATCGTGTTGCCCTGAGCATGCAGCTCATGGAATAATTTCATTATCTCATCCCCGGTTTTACTGTCCAAATTTCCGGTCGGCTCATCCGCTAATATCATTGACGGTCTGGTGACAAGTGCTCTTGCGATTGCCACTCTCTGTTGCTGACCACCGGATAGCTCCATCGGTCTATGCTCTCTTCTTTCGTATAGTTTAACTCGCCTTAACGCTTCCTCAACTCGCTCCTTTCTCTCCTCCTTCGGAAGCTGCTGATACACTAATGGGAGCTCGATATTCTCCTTGGCAGAAAGTCTGCTTAAGAGGTTAAAGTTCTGAAACACAAATCCTATTTTCTCATTACGAATTCTGGCAAGCTCGTCGTCATCATAATCCTCAATAGACATACCATCCAAATAATAATCGCCCTCGTCTGCCACATCCAGGCAACCTATAACATTCATAAGCGTTGATTTACCGCTTCCGGAAGGTCCGATTATGCTGACAAACTCGCCATCATCAATGTGAAGGCTCGCGTGGTCAAGCGCTCTTACCACGTCATCGCCTATCTCATAATTTTTACAAAGATTATCAAGTACTATCATAGTCGTCACCTTCTTCTTAGTTGCTCTTTGGCTTAAAATCTCCCGAAGACCCGCCCGAAGGGAAGTTGCCACCTGAAGGGGAGTTGCCGCCTGAAGGTGGTGCTCCGTTAAAGTCGAACGATGGCATATCCGTAGGCATTTCCATACCACCTTTGCTAAAACCGCTCTCTGAAGACTCGCTTTGAACTTCATAATAAATAGTGTCGCCTTCCGAAAGTCCCTCTGTAACCTCTACACTACTCTCATCAGACATACCAAGTGTTACCTCTGTCTTTCCCGTAAGTTCACCTGTGCTCTCATTGTATCCTGTATATACATAGCTGGTTCTTCCTTCGTCTATGACCGCTACCAACGGTATCGTCAAAACATCATTTACTTCATTGATAATTACTGCAACGGAAGCGTTCATTCCAGATAGAATTTCGTCTGTCTTGTCAAATGTTACCTCGACCGGATACTGCGATGATCCGTTGCTTGAGCTTGCAGTTGCACTAACGGATGTTATTTCACCCTCAAAAGTTTTGCCGGTTACGGCGTCCAATGTAATCTCTGTAGAAAGTCCGACTTTCATTGTCATAATATCAAGTTCATCAACATTCATTGTCACTTTCATCTTGTCGCCGTTAGCTATAGTAAACAGTACCTTTGTGCTAATAGCTGATGATGTGCTTGTAGTTGTAGCTGTGCTTACTGTTGCCGATTGTGAACTGCCAACACTTGGTGTTGAACCGCCCATACTTACACTTTGCATCTCCGAATTACTTGTACTCTTATCTGAAGATTTATCAGATGATGCCTTTGTAGGATCAAATGATGTATCTGTTGTAGTTTCTGTTGTTGTCTGCTTTGCTGCTTCTGTCGTGGTTTCTGTACTTGCAGTGGTATCTATTGAAGCCTGCGTAGATGCTTGCGTTGTGGTTGTTGCGCCATCCGTTGTTGTAGAGCCGTCTGTTGTAGACGGTGCAGCCGGTGCAGAACTTTCTCCGGCAGTCTGTTCACTTCCTGTTACGGAAGGTGTCCCTGATGAAGCATCACCCTCGCCTGACGAGGCTGTTCCTGATGATGATACACTGTTTGAAGTAAGATATGTCTTTGTATCCTGCTTGATTGTGTAAAGCACGTTGCTTGCAATTTCTGTATCATTTTCTGATGTGTTATCACCCTCTGCCACATCCTGATTAACATTTTCACTTGAATCCTCTGCAACAACTGTCGCTTTGTCATCTGTACTTGCACTTGTTTCATCTGATGTGTTAACACTTTCCACCATTCCTGCAACGGTTGCTGTAATTCCACCATTCTTCTTTATAGAAAGCAATGTGTCAAGAATTGATACAAGCTCTTCTCTTTCCTTAACAGCTGATACATAATCGCTTGACTGTGAATCCGAATCGAGTGTCATTACCTTAGTTGATGCGCTAACTGTGCTACCTTCGGAAACATTTACCGAACTGATTGTTCCTTCGCTTCCGACAACCTTGATTGTCTCATCACCATTTTGAACGGTCATCAAAGCACCATGTTCAACCATGACATCTGCTACCTCATCGCCTTCTTTCCCGTATATTTCAAGAACGCTTCCAGATACGCCTGCTTTGATATACTTTGTTGTGCTGCTTGAAAGTTCGGATGTTATTGTTGAATCCACAGAACTGATTTCATCCTCAACCTCGGCTATACAAACTTCAAGCGAGCTTTCATCAACTGTTGCAAGAAGCGTACCTTCTGAAACAGTATCGCCTTCACTCACAAGCACCGATGTGATCTCCAGGTCATCCATAACTTCTATATCAGTTGTGTCTGCGTAAGAAATTGTACCCGTTCCCGATACACTTTCCTTAAGACTTCCTTTTTCAACTGTGGCATTCATAACCTTGTTCTCTTCCGCTTTGCTTTTGTGCTTCTTGCTTATTGCACCGCCAACAAGTGCCACCACTAGGACTAACGCAACCGTGAAGGCCAATATCCTTTTGGGCTTTTTGCTTTTAATTTTTTTTGTCTTTTCATTTTGAGTTTTCTTCATGATATTTCCTCCATTCTTCGATCATTTATTAATCGGACTTTTCATTTCATCTGCAAGGTTAACAAAGAATCCTTAAAAAAACGTTGAAAAATATTTCAATATTATTTTAAGATTTCTGCGGTATATTGTTTTTAGAACATTTCTAACTTATAATTATAAATAGGGTTTTAATTGGAGGGATTAAAAATGAGAATTCTATTAGTAGAGGATGAGCAGGGTTTTGCAGAGGCGCTTTGCTCTTCATTAAAAGCAGAGCATTATATAGTAGATCACGCTGCCGACGGCGAAGAAGGGCTTGACTATGCACTTTCAGATGTATATGACGCAATAATACTTGATATAATGTTACCGAAAATGAGCGGGCTTGAGATACTCAAAGAATTAAGACGTCAGGATATTCACGTTCCTGTACTTATGCTCACTGCCAAGTCTGAAATAAATGATAAAGTAACAGGGCTTGATCTCGGTGCCGATGATTATCTGACAAAACCATTTCACAGAGAAGAACTTTTTGCGAGACTTCGCGCTCTTACAAGGAGACAGTCAACCGACTCAGAGACACCTACAGAGGTTGCTTTTGGCGATATATATATGAGACAGGGTGGCAATGAGTTGTATTGCAGAACCAAAGGCACCAGCATCGCCTTAAACGGCAAAGAATACCAGCTTATGGAATACCTGCTTCGAAACGGCGGACAGATTATCAGTCGTGAACAGATTATAGAAAAGATATGGGGATATGATACCGATGCCGAGTACAACAATGTAGAAGTATATATATCTTTCTTAAGGAAAAAGCTTTCCTTTATTAAGGCAGAAACACAAATACAGACAGTTAGAAAGTTAGGCTACAAACTTGTATAAGCATCAACAAATATATGAAAGGAAAAACAATGCTATGACCGGACAATTACGTAAGAGAATTATGATAATACTTATGCTATTGCTTTCGATAACTTTTATCGCAATAATTGTTGCGATTAATCTTGGAATGCGCGGTGGCAGCCGTAATATGGCAAACGAAAGTCTCAATGTTCTCATGCAGCGTGAAACCGCTCCCGGGAACATGCCGGGCATTATGCCGGGTGATAAACCCGATAACGCACCCGATTTTTCCAAAGATGAGAGTATGAATGGCACAGATAAACAGCAAGCGGAAAAAACTTGTGAAAATACAGACAATGAACAACAGGAAAAGATAAGTGATGATACCGCAAGCGCAAAAGAAACCGACAAGGAGGCACCTCCATCCTTCCCTACAGATAAGGGAATTGCGTTGGCAGTTGCTCACCACATAACAGTTCGCTATACAAAAGATAAAGAATTAAAGTCGATTGACAACACTTTATCCGACAGTTATACAGATGAAGATATCACTGCATATTGCGAGAAGATTTTAACCGCAGATAAAAAGGAAGGAACGATAGATCAGCTTCGGTATATGATGCGAGAAAACGGTGACGAGATTACGATAGTATTTATCGATCACTCATCAGCAGTACGTACAGGAAAGAATCTTTTAATTATTTCCATTATCGCATGCGTACTTGCAGTTTTTATATTTGCACTTATTTCATACTTCTTATCCGGCTGGCTTGTAAGACCTGTCGAAGAAGCATTTAACAAGCAAAAGCAATTCATATCCGATGCCAGTCATGAATTAAAAACACCTATTACCGTAATCCTTTCAAACAGCGAGTTGTTGGAGGATTCTATTGGAGAGAACAAGCAGCTTTCATACATCAAATATGAATGCGACCGTATGCATCAACTTGTCACTTCACTACTTACTCTCACACATCTTGAGCAGACTCCTTACGAAGATGTTGATAAAAATGATTTTGACATGAGCAATACGGTACTTGAAAGAGTTCTTCCAATGGAAAGCGTGGCCTTTGAAAAAGGAATCGTAATGGATTATGAAGGCATCACACCGGACATCACTCTAAACGGTGTCAAAGAACAAATCGGACAGGTAGTTGCAATACTTATTGATAACGCAATCACCCATACAGATAACGGTGGAAAGATTGACATCAAATTATGGAAAACACCTCACCATGTACATCTTACTGTAGCAAACACAGGAAAAGAAATTCCCGAAGAAGAACGGGAGAAGCTGTTTGAAAGATTCTATCGTGCCGATGAATCAAGACATCGTGCAAGCGGACACTTTGGATTAGGACTTTCAATAGCCAAGACAATCGTTACAAATCACAAGGGAAAAATCGGCGTAGATTGTGCCGATGGAATAACAACATTTTCTGTAAGCATAAAAACAGCGGAGAAATAATCTCCGCTGTTTCCTATCTTTCATCCATAGGAATGTAGGTTTGATTCTTCTTAACCGCTTTGTATGCCGGACGAATTATCTTGCCCTGATTAATTAACTCTTCTATTCTGTGTGCACTCCAGCCTGCCATTCTTGCAACAGCGAAAAGCGGAGTGAATAATTCCATCGGAAGTCCAAGCATCTGATAAACAAATCCCGAATAGAAATCGACATTGGCACTAACACCCTTGTATATCTTTCTCTCTTCCGCAATAACCTCCGGTGCAAGTCTCTCGACATTGGCATAAAGCTGATACTCGTCCTGGTAGCCTTTCTCGATAGAAAGTTTCTCTACAAAGCCCTTGAATACCTTAGCTCTTGGATCTGATATCGAGTAAACCGCATGTCCCATACCATATATAAGACCTGCTTTATCGAATGCTTCCTTATGAAGCAATTTCTTCAGATATACCTTAATCTCTTCATCATCATTCCAATCGGAAACTTCACTCTTCATCTCCTCAAACATCTTGGTAACCTTGATGTTGGCACCACCATGCTTAGGACCTTTGAGGGAACCAAGAGAAGCTGCCATTGAAGAATATGTATCTGTTCCTGATGATGTTACAACATGAGTTGTAAATGTTGAGTTGTTACCTCCACCATGCTCTGCATGAATAACGAGTGCAAGGTCAAGTATTCTTGCCTCTAACTCACTGTACTTACTGTCAGGTCGAAGCAAATGAAGAATATTCTCTGCTGTCGACAAATCCTTTCTCGGTGTATGTATAAACAAACTGTTGCCATCATGATAATGACTGTATGCCTGATAACCGTATACTGAAAGAAGCGGAACAACCGATATGAGCTGCAAGCACTGTCTTAACACGTTTGGAATTGATATGTCATCTGCCTTCTCATCATAAGCATATAAAGTAAGCACACTTCTCTGAAGCGTATTCATCATGTCCTTACTTGGTGCCTTAAGAATAATATCTCTTACAAAATGTGTCGGCAATGAGGTTCTGTAATCCGCCAATATACCAGACACCATTTTAAGCTCATCTTTTGAAGGAAGTTTTCCAAACAACAAAAGATATACTGTCTCTTCAAATCCGAATCTCTTTTCTTCCATGAAGCCTGCAACGATATCTTCTACATCAACACCCTGATAGTAAAGCTTACCTTCGCAAGGTATCATATCATTGTCTTCTACAATGTACGACTGGATTTTCGAAATCTCAGTAAGTCCTGTCAAAACACCCTTGCCGTCAAGGTCACGAAGACCACGCTTAACCTCATACTTAGAATACAAATCCTGATCTATCTTAAGATTCTCAAGACAAAGTTCAGAAAGTCCTTTTATCTCATCAGTTACCTTTGAATACTCATTTATTCTCTCTTTGTGGTTGTTATTCACACAATCACCCTTTCCTGTTATACATTAATTTCTGCTGTCAATCCAAGAAGTGCACTGTTAGCATCCAATACCGGCTTAACTACTTCATTAACAAACTCTTCTGTCTGCTCCGGTGCACGTCCTACAAAGTTCTTAGGATCCAATACTTCCTGTATCATTTCCTTAGTCATTCCAAATGCCGGGTCGTTAGCGATTCTGTCTACCAAATCGTTCTCCTTACCCTCTTTCTTAACAACCATACCGGCTGCCATAGAATGCTCTCTTATCTTCTCATGTAACTCCTGACGGTCACCGCCACGCTTAACGGCATCCATCATTATATTCTCAGTTGCCATGAAAGGAATCTCCTTCATGAATCTCTGATAAATAACCTTATCATATACAACAAGACCATCCACTACGTTTAAGTAAAGGTCAAGTATTCCGTCTATTGCAAGAAATGCTTCCGGTACGGAAATTCTCTTGTTTGCCGAATCATCAAGTGTTCTTTCAAACCACTGTGTTGCTGCAACGATTGCAGGATTAAGCGCATCTACCATAACATAGTTGGCAAGTGAAGCGATTCTTTCTGAACGCATCGGATTTCTCTTATATGCCATAGCTGATGAACCAATCTGGTTCTTCTCGAACGGTTCCTCTATCTCCTTCAAATGCTGAAGCAAACGAATATCATTGGAGAACTTGTGAGCACTCTGTGCAATTCCCGAAAGTACGTTGAGCACTCTTGTATCTACCTTACGAGAGTATGTCTGTCCGGATACAGGATAACAATCGTCAAATCCCATCTTCTCGGCAATCATTCCGTCAATCTTTCTAACAGTCTCATGGTCTCCGTTAAAGAGCTCCAAGAAACTTGCCTGTGTTCCTGTAGTTCCCTTACAACCAAGTAACTTCTGCTGGCTTATCATATAATCAAGATCTGATAAGTCGAGCATAAGCTCTTCCATCCATAAAGTTGCACGCTTACCAACTGTTGTAGGCTGTGCAGGCTGGAAATGTGTAAATGCCAAAGTAGGAAGATCCTTGTATTCCATAGCGAACTTCGAAAGTTCATTAATAACATTGAGAAGCTTCTTTCTGACAAGCTTCATAGCCTCTGTCATTATAATAACATCTGTATTATCACCAACATAACAGCTTGTTGCACCTAAGTGTATGATTCCCGCTGCAGCCGGACACTGCTTACCGTATGCGTACACATGACTCATAACATCATGACGTACAAGCTTCTCTCTCTTCTTAGCAACATCGTAATTGATATCATTAGCAAATGCTTTAAGTTCCTCTATCTGTTCATCGGTAATAACAGGATTACCATTCTCTGAAAGACCTAACTCTTTCTCTGTCTCTGCCAATGCAATCCAAAGTTTTCTCCATGTCTTAAACTTCATATCAGGAGAGAAAATGTACTGCATCTCCTTGCTTGCGTATCTTTCTGATAATGGGCTTACGTATTTATCTTTCATAGTGCCTCCTAAAAATATTTATATTTTGACCGCATAGCACTTACATTAAAAAATGGTGCCCGCGAAGTTACTGTATATTTATACACTCAACCAAAATAGTAACTGTTTTAGAACAAATTGTCAAATGAAAAAGCGATTTTATTTGTTATTTTGCAAGGCTTATGTTACAATATACGCATATGACTTAAGAACGTATTTCAAATCGATATTTTAAACGACGATTGGAGGACGCAATATGAGCGAAAAACGTAGATACAAGAGACTTCCGATTCAGTTAAATCTTGAAGTATCTGAAGTATTCAAACAGGACAATAACAAGATAAGCGATCTTGATGCTGAGATTCACGTATTTGATATCAGCAAGGCAGGTATCGGTTTTACAACATCTACATACCTTCCTGAAGGTTACTATTTCAACGCAACGATAGTTATGGAATCGTCTGAACAGAAGATTCTTACTGTTGTAAAGATTCTTAACGTAACCGAATTAGAAGACGGCAATTACAGATACGGTTGTGAATTCGTAGGTCTTGCAGGCATCTTCAATTATGTTTTTGATGACTACGAGAAACTTGTTGACCACGAAGCAGAACAGCACTAATTTGAAGCATTTATCAAGGAGACAGGATATACGTCCTGTCTTCTTTTTATTCCCAAATTTATTTCACAGTCAAGTTTTTTTATGTAGGCTTTAGACAATTCTCCTTTAACAGTGACAGGAAGATTCGCCACACCATTATAAACAAACTCATTTAACCAATCACATTTACCAAAACCAATGAGAGAGCCACCGGCATAATTATATCCCGCATCGTAACCGGCTACGTTATACATACCAACATAGGATAAAGTGTGATTGCAAAGTTCCATTCCATCCGGTATATATGCCATAAGCTCATGGTTTCCGGTTTTTAGAGGTTCATTTATCATCAGGCTTACAGTCACGCTGTTGCCGGAACCGTTCTTGTACACAAGGTATATAGATGAGACTCCGACTTTATCTTCCAGACTCACCTTATACTTTGCAACCGCCGGCGTCTTGCCGTCATACTCTACAAGTTCAATCCCCGTAAGTTTCGGCGCGTCATAACAGTTCATTCCAACTCCCTTTGAAGTTGCTCCATACACTTTGGCGTGTTTTCCCTCGTAAATGCCGCCGTCACTTAACTTTAATCCGTAGTAAGCCACTATAGCAGACACATCTGCATCGGCAAGCTTCTTGATGCCCTCATCACTTCGTACAAACTTCCAATCCTTTGGACTATCCATAAAACAATGCTCGACTAACAACGCAGGAATCCCATTATTGTAAGCATGGCGTAACACTCCATAATAATCCTGAAAGCTGCCGTCATTTCTTCTGTAACCCATCTGTGTTACCCTTGCAAATGTTCCTGCATTTCTAAGACCTATGGCTTCAAACTCTCCCAAGAAGTAATCAGCAAAGTCCATAAGACTTTTCCTGTTATACTCTCCCGTACTTATATAGACGGATGCTCCGTTGCTTTGATGCGATGCGCTCGCATTACAGTGAAGACTTATAAACATGTCAGCACCTGCAGATGCGGCTCTGTCTGCTCTATCCTTCAACCCTAGTTCTACATCATCATCTCTTGTCAGCACAACTTCAACACCATCGTATTGTTCCAAACCTTCCTTTACGTATCGGGCAATCTGTAAATTGATATCTTTTTCTCTCTCCCCATAATAATCGGCACCTTTTTCCTCACCACCGTGTCCGGGATCTAATGCAATAACAACCTTTCCTTCTTGCGAAGATGCCTTAACCGTAACAGTCGTTAATCCAATCAAAATCAAACCCCAAATACATATTCCCAAACGCAATCTTTTCATAATCGATAATCTCCCAATTACTCGTAACTTATATGTATATATATTATGAAATGTACATTATACATTCTTAAAAAGCAAAAACTCTGACGTTATCTTAACACATCTTTTAACCTAACGCACGGAAAAACCGCCATACTGCACAAAAATGCAGCATGACGGTCTTGTAAAGGGGAATTATGTTTTATCGGACATTATAACTATTTGAGAGAAACCTTTTTAACGCCCGACCAATCTGACACACACTTGTATCCATCAATCTTCTTATAGGTGCGGATACGAATATAATAAGTTTTACCTTTTTTCAACTTCTTAAGTGTTAGAGAAGTCTCTTTATTGGAAGCCTTGACATATTTCACACTCTTATTAAACTTCTTAGAAGTGCTTATGCAAAGCTCATAACCATCAATATCTTTTATCTTCTTCCATGTAACCTTACATTTCTTTTTGCCTGCTTTGAGCTTCTTAATACTTGAAGGTTCAAGTTCGATGTCCTCCTCATCATCGAACTCTTCTTCCTCCTCGTCTTCGACATCGTCTGTCTCGGCAGTCTCGGTTACCGTATCAATAACCGGCGTTGTTTCCTGCGAAGCAGGCACTACACCCTCTTTCGTCTGCTCATCCAAAACCTCGTCTTGGGAAGCATCCTCTATCTGCTCGGCCTCCTGATTATCGGATAGCTCAACCGTAACCTCCCCAGGTTGCTCATCTTGTTGTCCACCTATTATCACATCATCTTCGTCACCACTCTGTCCCCCAACATAATCAGACGAAGCCTTTGGATAATAAGACGACAACTTCTCATCATGAGCATATGCTGCGCTTCCGATATCATACTTCTTGATATTAACATCGGACATGTTGTAATAGGTGTAATGAATCTGCGACACATTGCCACCATCATCCCATGTAACATCAACCGCATACCAATTGTCATCAAGTTTTATCTTGTTCCAAGCATGAACGTCACTAAATGTAGCAACGGTAGGTATCCCAGCGGCGTTCATAAGCAACTCAAACGTTAATGAATATCCTGCACACACACTTTTTCCCGTAGCCAGAACACTGTATATGGACTGGCTGAAGGTTCCATTTTCATAGATAACTTCACTACAGAGCAGATCATGTGCCGCCTTCTCTATATCGATTGCTAGCGAATTGTCAGTTTCAATCTCTGATAACCACAAATCAACTGTATCGAAAATATCATTAGTTACTTCCGCCCTATCATCACCGTCAGCAAACTCCGGATAACAATACAGATAAACCTGCTTAGTATCCGTGTTATATGCGTAAGCTGTCGTTGTGAAATAATACTGCGGATTGTTGTATATAAAAAGCTGAACTACCTTAGTCATCTCCTTCAATGTCAAACCAGTGTATGACACGGGTGAAAGATAATCGGCTTTATTACCATACGAGTCCTTTAATTCTATAGCATCAACGCTACTGTTCTTAGCATAATAAATGCAATTCTCCTCAAGTCTTTGATACAGCGCCTTCTCTGAAGAGTTCATCTGATCATATACATACGTTGTTCTGTACGATAGCCAGTCCCTGTCTTCAACCGCTGTAGTTAAAGGATTATATCTTGTAAATGATGCCGTAGCGATACTACTGTACCTTTCCTTCATAACGGAATACTCTGAAAGCTCGGTTTCATAATATCCCTGCTCTTCTATAGCTTCCGTAATTTCATCCTCAATCTCTGCAGCTTTTACAAATCTACCGGACGAAATCACAAATAAGACTGCTAAGAAAAATAATGCTATTAAATTTTTCAGTCTCAATTCATATCTCATAATCATTACCTTCTTTGGAAAATAAAAAAACATCACTCACAACAAATATATGAGCAATGTTTCTACATCCCAAATCTAGTAATATTCTCTGACATCAATCAGAAAAGCAACTGGCTGCCATGTTAAAGGCCCTATAGCTTTGCGTCACAAAGTTTCCCTTGTTTTGCCCATATATTTAATTTACTGATTATTTTAACACTTATTTTGGGTATTGTCAATACAATTTTCTGAAAATTAATCGAATATCCCATTAAAGATTGAACTTTCAACATCGAACAGGTTTTCAACCGATAGCTCAACGCCATCATCAAAACAAATGATATGTTTGAGCGTATCAATCTTCTTAATCGTGCCGACATGCTCCTTGTAGGCGCCGCCCTCTTTCTTCTCATCCGGCACATAATAAGTAATCTTTACGGACGGATTTAACTCCTTATGATCCATTAACATTCTTATTTTCTCATCCAACAACTCACGACGTTGTTCATCCAGCTCAATCTTGTCCTCGGTTAGTCTTCCTTCCTCATCGATTGCATCCTCATAACCGGTAAGTGCCGCAAAAGGCGCAAATTGAGCTGCACGGTTATGCATACTCATGCGCGGATGATTGGCCGATGTTGGATGTGGAAGATTAATTATATCGTCATAAGCCCTCATGCCTTGTGTCCTCCGATTTGCTGATTTCTTGACATTGCCGTCGCACCCTCCATAAGACTTACTCCTTTTAGCAATGCATTCTTTCCGTATTTTTTTTGTATCGACAAAACTGCCTGTTGAATGTTACGCTCGTCAGTCTTATCTACCTTCCTGTCATTATCCATATCAAACAATGACAACTGTTCGTACTTATTCTCCTGTGCTGCCTTTTCCGTTATAACATGATTAGCCGTTACGTACATTCTTCTTATCAGAAGTCTTTTATCAACAATATTGTCAAAAAGCTCTATAACTGCATCTACTATTTCTTCTGTTGATGAAGTATGCGTCCGAAGATTGGTACTTCCATGTGCACTCTTAGGCACACTTCTTCCGTACCTGTCAACCGTAACCTCTCCCGTATAAGAATTGCGAATATTATCTTTGGTTAAATTCTCAATATCATAACCGACAGTAATTACAAGCTGATCTGTAACCAGTCTCTTATCAACCAAATCAAGCACCAACGCCTCGGTCATTTCACGAATTACAATTCTTGCCTTATCAAACTCGTATGGGTTTTGCAGCACCTGTCCTGAACCCAAGCTGTTATTCTCAGGTTTGTATGCCTTGATATATTCTATCGTACAAGGCTCATAGCCCCATGCATGATCAATTAAAAGCTCAGCGTTGACACCAAAAAGCTTATACAAAAGCTCTTCATTATGAAAATCCGAAGGCTTTCCAATGGAACATCTCGCGACGTCCCCCATTGTGTACATTCCGTACTTTGCAAGCTTTCTTGCGATACCGCCTCCAACTCGCCAGAAATCCGTAATCGGCTTATGCTCCCACAAAAGCTGTCTGTAGCTTAGCTCATCAAGCTTGGCGATACGCACTCCGTCCTTATCAGCAGGAATATGTTTTGCCACAATATCCATAGCAATTTTACAAAGATACATATTCGTTCCGATTCCCGCTGTTGCCGTTATACCCGTCTCATCAAGCACTTCTTTAATCATTTTGCTTGCAAGTTGTCTTGGCGACATCTTGTAAGTATTAAGATAATCCGTCACATCGATAAACACCTCATCAACAGAATAGACGTGAATATCCTCTGGCGCAATATAACGCAAATATATATTATAGATGCGCGTACTGTATTCCATATAAAGCGCCATCCTAGGTGGTGCAACAATATAATCAAGCTCAAGTTCCGGATGGTTTTCAAGCTCTATTGCATCGTCTGACTTGCCCGTGAAGTTTCCGCCCGGTGCATATGTTTTTCTTGATGCATTAACCTGTTTTACCTTCTGTACAGCCTCAAAAAGCCTCGCTCTTCCGGGTATTCCGAAAGCTTTAAGCGAGGGGGTTACAGCAAGACATATTGTCTTCTCCGTTCTAGAAAAATCCGCCACCACCAGATTGGTGGTAAGCGGATTACGTTGACGTTCTCTACACTCTACCGAAGCATAGAACGATTTTAAATCTATCGCAATATAATAGCGTTGCTTTTCCTGCATCATTCATCACTCTCCTGAACATAGGAAATTCCTTCTTCATTATTCCTGAATGAAACAAGTATCATTTCAAAATCTATTGAATAGTCTTTGTTATCGATTTGCACAATAACACCCGGGAAGAACTTCCTACCCTTTATTATTGTCCTGGCGTTTGCCGAATTATTCATGTTGTCATATGCTGCATATACAGCCTCTAATTGTTTCTTCTCAGCCAATATTCTTGCCTTGTTCTGTCTAATTATATGAAGCATATTGGATTTCTTTTTGGTAGGATCCTTCTTGGCTTCTCTGTCTAACTGAATCTCTCGGCTGTTAATTCCCGTAAGCTTCAAATCAAGCTCCTGTATAAGCCTTGGATACTCCACTTTATCAGCCAATACCTTATTATTCTTTCCGGCAGAAAGTATAGTCTTAACCGAACGTTTATTACCAAATGCCTGTCCGTCAATACCCTTGGTACTGTAAATGAAACCGCCCGATATAAGTCCGTTGGTATCTTCAATCAATACCATTCCTCCTGCACGAACATTACAGTCAAGAATTGACTTAGCCGTAACATTGCCACCCGCAACAACATTGACATACTGCATGAAACGTGCTTCTAAGTCTCCACCGCAGGAAATACGTGTATTGTCATCACCCAGTATTCCTCCACGTATCGTGATATTCTCACCTGCCATGATACTTGCGCCCTGAACGCTTCCACCTATTGTAACGGAGCCACTCGCAGTTATCTCTACACCCGAATCTACATCACCGTATATCTCAATATCGCCCATGAAATAAATGCTTCCAAAAGCCACGTTAACGTTCTTATTAATCTGCAAAGTCTGAGTTACCTGCAACTTAGTATTGGTAGCCTCAACCTTACCATCTATTGTTGCGTAATAAGAGTATGTACTCTCATCATATCGACAACCGTTAAGCTGCGGCACCGGATAACCTTTGGGAATCTTAGGCTTTAATAATTCGCCCGTAACCGTATATCCAAAATGCCCGGGTATTGCCGGATGATAGATTGCAATAAGGTCTCCCTCTGATACGGTACCAACCGTATTGACACTTGTATAATCAACAGAACCGTCGTCTAACACGCGCGGTTTACCGCTCTTCTCATCCTTCTGATGAAAGAAATACTCAAAATATCCGTCGACACCATCTCTAACCGGTATGCCCTCACATATAAGTCTCTTACTTCCATACCATCCCGAGGAAAGCATCTGACTAATGACATCCTTATTAACCTGCCCCTTAACTCCCGCTGCGGCAATTGCGTCATAAATCTCCGACTCTTTGTATGCTTCCTGTCCTTCCTGAGGAATTGCGAGGAAAAGATAAGCATTCATCTTATCTTCGGATATAAATATCTTAATTGGATTTTCGCTGATTGGATCTGTCTGTTGCTTGTTCTCCATAGTAACAACCTCCGATCAAGGTGAAAACTCATGTTTAATATACTACCTGGTTTCTTCCGTTCGTCTTACCAAGATATAATTTCTCGTCTGCTTCTTTGATAGCATTCTCAATGTTCTTTTTGATATTGTATTCCGTAAGTCCAATCGTCATGGTTATATTGATTTCCTGCTCACCCACAACTATTGTCCTCTTAGAAATCTCACGTCTTAATTTCTCCATATCAATAAATGCATCATCACCGTTGACATCTGCAAATATTATCAAAAACTCTTCTCCACCCCAGCGCGATACAAGTCCTTTTGAGCCGCAGACTTCCTTCATTGTATTAGCTACCGACTTAAGCACTTCATCTCCTGCGTCATGACCATATGTATCATTAACCTTCTTGAAGAAGTCAATATCACCCATAGCAATACTTATAAAACTTGAAAAATTAGCATCTCGAAGTTCCTGCAAATATTCGAGCGCTCTTCTTCTGTTGACAAGTCCAGTCAATTGATCCGTACCCGCCTCTTTCTTAAGCTTGTCGTTGTACTTCATAAGCTTATCTTCAGCTTCAATTTCATCATGACTGTAAATGTAGGATATCAATATAATTGCTATATATACGGCAGAAATGTTACTAATCTGCAATATCTTATCCTGAATTGATGCTATCTCGACAATCGGCTTAACGCCTCCATATATTCCTATCGTCGCAATTCTTGCAACAAGAACAATCGATGCTAACACGAACTTATACACTGGTTTTCCGGGTACTGCAAAAAAGCATAACATCAAAATAAGGATATAATAATTCTGCATTCCCGCACTCCATCCAAAACAGGGAATCATCGCCAAAGTCCATGCAAAAACATAAAACACAAACATTATTACCGATGTTCTTGTTCTCGTATTGTAGGTTAATGCAAAAAGCACTATATTAACAGCAAAGAAGCCAAAAATTCTATATGGAAATACATTAAAGGCATCCACTCCAAATGCCAAAACATCTGTTGCAAAAGCAACAAACAAAACCATGTACAATATCCTCAAAGCAACCATGCTGCGCTTATTCTCGTTCTGTGCAACAACGTCTTTGTTGATAAAATTAACTAACCACATATTGCGCTCCTATCAACACGTTTCTTATAGTTATATATTACCATTTTTTACAATATAAACAAGTATTTTTTACAGCATCAAACCAATATGATACACGGCAAATGTCACAACCCACGCAACCAGACATTGCCATATAACAACTGCCAATGCCCACTTGGCTCCAAGCTCTCTTTTAACAGATGCAACTGCTGCCACACAAGGTGTATAAAGTAATGAAAATACCAAAAGTGCAACTGCCGAAAGAGTGGTAAGTGCACTCTCCACACCATTGCTAAACAACAACAGCAAAGTTGATACTACACTTTCTTTTGCAATAAATCCTGTTATAAGCGCGCTACATATTCTCCAGTCACCAAGACCAAGCGGTTTCATAATCGGTTCAAATCCTTTGGACAAAAGTGCAAGAATACTGTCCGCCTCGTTTGTCACCGGATTAAAATGTATATCAAAACTTCTAAATACCCAGACAACAATTGTAGCTATAAGAATAACCGAAAAAGCTTTCTGAAGAAAATCTTTGGATTTTCCCCACAAAAGTCTTATTACATTCTTCGCACCGGGCATACGATAATTTGGAAGTTCCATCACAAAAGGAACCGCTTCACCACGAAACAGTGTCTTTTTATAAAGAAGTGCCGCAAGAATTCCCATAACAATACCAAACGCATATAAAGCAATCATCACTAGTCCGCCGCGCTTTGGAAAGAATACACTTACAAAGAAAGCATATATAGGAAGCTTTGCCGAACAACTCATAAAAGGTGTAAGCAGTATAGTCATCTTCCTATCTCGCTCACTTGGCATCGTACGTGTTGCCATAACCGCCGGCACAGTACAACCAAATCCTATAAGCATTGGAACGATACTTCGTCCCGAAAGTCCAATCTTTCTTAACGATTTATCCATTACAAAGGCAACTCGTGCAATGTATCCGCTATCCTCAAGAAGCGACAAAAAGAAGAACATTACAACAATAATCGGTAGGAAAGATAACACACTACCGACACCTTCAAATATACCGTCAATTACAAGATTCTTAAGCACTTCATTAACACCGGCATTTTGCATGACATCAGAAAGCCATCCGCCAAGCATTTCAATACCGTTTTCCAACAGTTCCTGCAAAAACGCACCAATAACGTTAAATGTCAAGAAGAACACCAAAAACATGATTCCGAAAAACGCAGGAATCGCTGTGTATTTGCCTGTTAAAATCCTGTCGATTTTCTCACTTCGGATACGTTCCTTACTCTCGCCCATTTTGTGAACACAATATCTGCAAACCTTCTCAATAAATGCAAATCGCATATCCGCAATTGCTGCATTCTTATCAAGACCACGTTCCTTCTCCATCTGCAAAACAATGTGATCTATCGTTTCAATCTCGTTATCTTCAAGCTTTAAAGGCTTTAATATTAGTTTATCTCCCTCAATTACCTTAGAACCCGCAAAACGAACCGGGATTCCGGCTTCTTTTGCATGATCTTCAATCAAGTGAACTACCGCATGCAGACATCTATGCACGGCACCACCGTCTTGGCTCTCGTCACAGAAATCCTGACGAAGCGGTTTCTCCTGATAATAAGCAACATGAAGTGCATGTTCTACAAGCTCGTCAACACCCTGATTCTTTGCTGCAGAAATCGGCACGACAGGAACTCCCAACATTTGCTCCATCCTGTTGACATCGATAGAGCCACCGTTCTCGCGCACCTCGTCCATCATATTAAGAGCCACAACCATCGGAATATTCATTTCCAAAAGCTGCATTGTAAGATAAAGGTTTCTCTCTATGTTAGTTGCATCTACTATATTGATAATACCTTTCGGTTTTTCGTCCAACACAAAATTACGCGATACCACCTCTTCATTACTGTAAGGCGACATCGAGTAAATACCGGGAAGATCGGTTACAAGTGTATTAGGGTGTCCTTTAATAACACCGTCTTTTCTGTCAACCGTAACACCGGGAAAATTACCGACATGTTGTCTGCTTCCGGTCAACTGATTAAAAAGCGTTGTCTTTCCGCTGTTCTGGTTGCCGACAAGAGCGAATGTAATCTGTTCATTCTCCGGCAACGGATTACCGCTTCCTTTCTGATGAAATCTTCCTCCCTCACCAAGTCCGGGATGCTCATTGTAAGTCTTTTCCTGCTTAACATTTACAGGCTCTTCTTTATCCTCCGCCTGCTTCTTGTCAACCTCAATCTGCCCTGCTTCTGCGATACGAAGTGTCAGTTCATAATCGTGAAGTTTGATTTCTACGGGATCTCCCATAGGCGCAAACTTAATTATTTTAATTCGGGTTCCGGGAATAATTCCCATATCAAGGAAATGTTGGCGAAGTGCGCCTTGACCTCCGACATTTTTTACAATTGCGTTTTCACCAACTTTTAACTCATCAAGAAACATTGTTTTGCCTTTCTTTTCCTTTTATCATTTACTTTAATCTTATATCCGTCAATGCACACTGATCGCCTGTAAGAGCGACGCATACATTATCTTTTAACTCGTTAATCGTAGTAATATTCTTAATTTCAATACCGAGATTCTCGGTTGTCGTGACAATGCGATTGCCACTCCTTTCTATAACAACCTCGCACTCCATACCTTTCTGATTAACAGTCTTCCACTCTTCCCAACCAGGGAATTCAGCCTTACGCTTCATATTGAATCTATTCTCCGCATAATTGCCTTTAACTTCATTCTCACCATTTAATTTGATAAGTGCGTACTCGCGATAATTAGGTCCTCCAACCATATTGTTATCAGAGTAGAATAACACGATGTATGGGCAATGCCAAACAAACTTTGAATCCGGCAAACTCATAGTGTGGAAGTTGATCTGTAACCTGTCTTCGATTTCGATTCCTTCAGTTGTCGCCGAACGTGTTCTGTCAATCTGTATATTCTTAATATCAGATTCGATACGATCAATATAACTGATTTCATCTGCGATTCTTGGAATGTCATAAGTACCAACACTCACACCCGTATATTCTACAACGATATCGGTAATATCACAATGCTCACCGGTAATGCCGATATATGCACCTTTTGAACCACTTGGCAGTGCAACAATAATTTCCTTCATGTAAGTCGGGCTTGTCATACGAATTTTTAAATGATCCTCATATCTGGCCGCTGTTATTTCATAGTGTGAATCATCGGAAGCTTCTCTTATCTCGGATTTTGTAACCTCGATTTTTCTTGCTGCAGTATCAATAATATTATTATCAAACCACACCTCTGCGTATTCAAGATAATAATAAGCACTTATAGTCTTTGCATTATTATGAACTCGTTTATCAAATGACTCAAACAAAATAATCGATGGTGCGCTATATGCTCCCTCCGACTCTTTAGACGGTTCGCACTCAAAGCTTATCTTCACTTTCTCTCGATCTATTTCGATACCGGAAGAAATAGTATCTCTGTATTCTTCGCAATGAAGCTCCGTAGCATTTTTCGATAATTCTTCCTGTTTTTTCTCATCTGTGTCTTCATCTATTATCTTAATCATTATATTGGCAAAATCAGGATCAAACTCTTCACCGGATCCTTTTACAAATGCTTCTCTTGCCACAAACTCCGGTTTCGCTTCACGATATCTTTTCTTACTTGTCATGGTCGCAAATGCATCCGCAACCGCAACTATTCTTGCAATCTCGGGAATATCGGTTCCTGATAAACCTTCCGGATATCCTGTTCCGTTATATCTTTCATGACTGTAATAAGCAGCCTGACTAAGGTATGGATACTCTGTAATATCGGAAAGTATTTCTCTACCAATTTCAGGTTTCTTTCGCATTACTTCGTAATCCCATTTATCGGGGTTGGCCTCATTTTTGATAACGTTGTCAGGAACTCCTATAATTCCGACATCATGAAGCAGTGCAGCATAATACACTCTTTCACATTCTTCTTCATTTTTACCATAAATCTCGGCAATTCTTCTTGCGTACGTAGCAACACGTTCAGAATGTCCCTTTGAAAAATCATCCTTTCTCTCAACAGCTTTAACAAAGGCTGTTGCCGTCTGTTCAAAAAGCCTCTTGATACTGTTCTGTTCTTCCTTCAAATCATCCATTTCCATTTCGTGTATACGTTCTACCTCATCATTAATATCAAGATAGGTAAAGATGTATAAGAATATGGATACAACCACCATAGACATATTAACAATAGATATACCGTATGCAAATATCTGTATTACTCCGCACACGATAGGAACGAAAATATACAAAACAAGCGACAAAAAGATTATCCTACTGAACAGTTTCCGCTTCTTCACAATCAACGTAAACTGAACAATCGGGCATATAATCGGAACGATATATGCAATAAGAAATCCCGGTCCTCTATGATAACGGTTTGTTTCATCAAAATAATAATACAAGCCCGTAAATGCTGATACAATCGAAAGCAACATTCCAAGAATAGACACTATCGCTACAAACCTGAGTCTGGCAGGTGTCTCTTTCATTCCGCCTTCATGTTTCAACCAGTCAATAAGATACATGTTAAATCCACAAACTATCGCTGATGTAAGAAAGAAGACAGCAAAATTGCTCACCCTTACCATGTTATAGCCTTTTTTTGTTTCCACGCCGGAATAAATGTATGCCAGTCTGTCAAACCATAACAGGAAGAAAGCAATTACTTCCATTAAAATCAATACGTTCTTCCTGCTATTTGATATAAATCTTGTGATTATCAAAAGCAATGTAATGGAGGCACACGCTCCGCAAAGAAGCAACATAATATTTAATTGGTTTTCTCTAATCAATTCAAACATATATTATCAACTCCTTTGCACATTGTTTATCATTTCTTCCATTCCGTCCCAATCAAAAGTCTTTAATTTCTTCTCAAGTTCCGCCATAAATTCGGCATCGTCTTTGGGAAGTCTGTATTCCTTTAACTGATCCAATACCATCTCTACAGAATCGTAATCCATCTGAGGGATAAGATCTCTAAAGGCATTATAAGCATCATCCAACTCGTCTTTTGGAATCTCTTCTCTGTCATCTTCTTCCTCATCATCGGTATCGATTATTCTTTCAAGTTTTTCTTTGTATGCTGTGTACTCATTTATAAGATCATCGTTATTGGCTTTTATAAACTCTGTATTTTCTTTGTTACCGGCATCTTCAAGCGCCTCAGCAAGCTTTGAAAGATGCATAGCTCCGACAAATCTTGCAGAACTCTTAAGGGCATGTACTTTAATTGTGTAAAGCCTTATATCTTCGTTATCATAAGCATCTTGTATTACTTTGACATTGCCGTCAATTGTCTCTCTAAACATTCCAAGAGAGAACAAGAACTGTGATATACCGCCTGAGTTCTTAATACCCTCATCAACATCAATTCCATCGGTTTCATATATCCACAGCTTATCTTCAGGTATCTCCGTCAGTTCCGATACCTGTGCTGTTGCTTCCGGCTTTTGAACCATTTCTTCAGGAAGATGCTTAAGAATAGTTCTCTCTAATGCCTCACTATCAATAGGTTTTGAAAGATATCCATCGAAACCTTTTGATTTGTAGAACTCTTCTCCCACTGTCGCATTAGCTGTAAGTGCATATACAGGCAGATCAGGGAATTCCTTTCTAATCTCGGCAACGGTTTCAAGACCATCCATTCCCGGCATCATGTGATCGAGCAATACAATATTAAACTTCGTCTCTTTAATCTTCTCAAGACATTCCTCTCCGCTTGATGCAGTCGTCACAAAAATCTTGGTTGCTTTAAGCAATCCCTTGATAACCGTGAGGTTCATCGGTGTGTCATCCACAACCAGAACATCTGCATCCGGCGCAACAAAAAGCGGAACGTAAGGACCCTTTGTAAGTCCTTCATCATGCTCCTTAAAAACTCCTATTGGTGTTGCATCTACAATTTTCTGATTAATGGTAAGAATGAACTCTGAACCCTTTCCGTATACACTCTCACACACAAGACTTCCGCCCATAAGCTCGGCAAAACGTCTGGATATATCAAGTCCGAGTCCGGTTCCCTGTATTCCACTGTTCTTCTCCTCATCAAGACGCTCATATGCCGTAAAGAGTTTATCCATATCCTCCTCTTTGACACCTATTCCTGTATCCTTAACAGAAAAGCTAATCAGCAAATCATCATCCTGTCTCTCCAAAAGAGAAAGGTTAAGTGAAAATCCACCCTTTTCGGTGTACTTAACGGCATTCGTCAAAAGATTAAGTACTATCTGTTTTATCTTACCCGCATCACCATACATACGACGAGGAATTATCTCATCGACATTGACATCAAAAATCAATTCCTTTTCGGTACTTCTGACTCTTATCATGGTAACAATTGAGCGCAGTAATTCAACAACGTCATATTCCTGCTCTACAAGATGCATCTTGCCGGATTCGATTTTTGACATATCCAAGAGATCATTTATAAGTCCGAGAAGTGTCTCGGAAGCATTCTGAATATCTAAGGCATAGTTAATCATAGACATAAAATAACCCTTGGGAACGTCCGTTGCATCCTCACGAAGAATCATCTCGTCCATACCCATAATAGTATTGATAGGCGTTCTTATTTCATGTGACATATTAGCAAGGAATCTTGTCTTTGCTGTATTGGCGCGCTCCGCCTCATCTCTTGCCTGTTTTATTTCAGCATATTGTTTCCTTATAACCGTTGTTTTCATTACTCGCCATACAACAATGCCGGCAATCGCAGCCACAAGGATAAATATCATAATCTTAAACGCAATAAGCTCATACATGCGAGGTTGCTTGTTAAAGACAAATACTTCATTAAGCATCTCTGTCTTCTCATCATTCTCAAAAACCTGTATGTGCAGTTTGTAATTACCATATTTGAGTCCGGTATATTCAAGTGGTGTAAGCTGACTTCTTCTTAAGTTGATACCTTCTTTTTCTTTCCCCTCTATATATACACGAACAGTAGGGTTGACAAGAGTGTAATCCAGCACTGCTGCCGATATCTTGATACGTCCATCCGAAGAAGGTATTTCATAGATACCTGCTTTGTTGGCAAGAATCTCCGTATCACCGCAGTACACCGAACTGATATCTACTTTAACCTTCATTTTGCCGCTAAAGAAATGATCAATATTAACCTTACACACTCCCGATCTTCCGGATACATACAAATCACCATCATCAGACAAGGCACTATAAGAATTGGAAGTAGGTGTACTGGTCAGACCGTTTGCAATAGCATAAAGTCTGTAATCGCTGACCTTATCATAGTACATATCATCTGCTTTGAGTGTGTATATTCCATATGAAGACAGTATCCACATATTATCACTGTTATCAAAATACAGGTCATAGTTGTTATTATTAGGGAACGTTGTCACTTCTTTTATTAAATCGTTTTGGATATACTGAATAGAATTGGATGTCACGATCCAATACATATCTCTTTTATCATCTCGTTTAATTCGCATTATGACATCACTTGTAAGTCCTTCATCCCTACCTAATCGTTCTATTCCATTGTCTTTTATAACATATATTCCATCTCCATCGGAACCGGCAAGTATTTCACCTGTTGTTTTTTCAGCAACCGTCAATATAACCGTATTCTTAAGGCCTTCTTCCGAGCCGACCGTACGGACAATTTTATTGTCTTTGATGAATACAACTCCACCATTGGTACCTGCACATATCGTACCGTCCTTTAACTCGATCAGACACCTTACTTCGTTACTGGGCATGCCATCATCTACAGTAAACTGCGTTATTGTTCCGTTCTTATTGTAACGCACAAGACCTACATTGTTGGTAAATGTAGCAACCCAGATATTGCCATGGCTATCCGAATAAAATGAACGTATTCTTGAATCGCCGATAAACTTCGTGAGCTTGTTCTCCAATGTATAATTATTGTCATCAACAACACGAACACCGTTATCTGTACCTATATACAGAAGTCCGTCATATAAACATGTCGCATTGACAACCTCTTCAGGCAGACCACTCTTCTGTGTTATATTAACAAAATTGTTAGTTACAATCTTCATGACACCTTGAGTTGAAGAAGCAAACCACATATTACCCTGATAATCTGCAGTCATCATTTCAATTGCGCTATCCATCGGCAAATTCTTAACTTCAACAAAATTCTTATCCTCATCCAGATAACCTACAACCGTTGTTGATGCGAACCACACTCTATCACAGGCATAGGTTGCCCAGTGCACATTCGAAATAGGTGCAACCAATATTTTCTCAAGGTCTGATGCTTTCTTACCAAAAAGTCCATAATATACATCTTCGCCTTCCGTACATAAATACACAATACCGGCCTTATCCTTGTCGACAAGAATAGTTGTGATGGTCTCCATTCCCAAATCACTGCTACTGTAAAAAGCTGATACTTTTTTGTCTTTTATTGAAAAAACATTACCGTTCTTTGTTTGCCCGTATATTATTCCGTTTACATCAGACTCCAGTTTTAATACGCGTTCTTCATTGATTCTCTCATCATCTATTACGGTAAGTGACATATTCAAATCGACATAACAAACACCCGCTGTCGTTCCAATATATACATTACCATTGTTATCTTCAGCAAATATTCTTACGGAAGAAGAAGGCAACCCGTCTTTGTAAGTAAAATGTTTGCTCTCATTACCGTCAATTACTACAACACCGTTATCGTTGGTACCTACCCATATTCTACCCAACTTATCTTCGAAAAGTCCTCTACCACTTGTAAGACCATCTAAAGTAAGTTTCTTAAACTCAGTACCATCATAGCGCATAATTCCGCTATAGCCACCTATGTAAATGTAACCGTTACTTGCACCAAGAATATAATTAGCATCAGATGTAGGCAATCCATTCGTCGCGTCGTACAACTCAGATGCATAACCAACCCCTTCTATCTGACCTGTTACCGCGTATCCTCCGCCAATAGTTGTTTTTTCTCCGGCTGCAAAAGAAGTATTCGCGTTATATGAAATTAAAGACAAAGCAAACATAACCGTCAATACGGCTGTAACAACTTTCTTGTTCACCATTAACACGCACACCCCCTATAATTCTTCGTTGTATTTTTTAAGAATAACTTTAACCTCAGGCAAAGCTTCAATGAATACTTCCACACATTTCGGATCAAACTGAGTACCTGAACCCTCTTTAATAATTCCAAGTACTTTTTCAAGCGGAAATGCCGGCTTATAAACACGCGGTGATGAAAGAGCATCAAATACATCCGCAACCGCCATGATACGTGCAGACAATGGTATAACTTCACCATGCAACCCCTCCGGGTATCCCTTTCCGTCAAAGCGTTCATGATGATATGCCGCCATGTTTCTAGCTTCTTTTAAGTAGTTCTCACCCTTAACGGTACTTATGGCATTCTCCATAATCCTCTTACCTGCAGTCGTGTGAGTCTTCATTATTTCATATTCTTCATCAGTAAGCTTGCCAGGCTTGTTAAGAATACCGTCCGGTATATTAATCTTGCCAACGTCATGAAGAGGTGCCGACCTTACTACATCCGACATAAACTTAGGTGTAATCTTCTCCGGATAGTATCCTTTATTCTTGAGTCCCTCTACAATAATCTTAACATACGCCGCCGTTTTCTGAATGTGTGCACCTGTATCAGAGTCACGATTCTCGACCATATCTGCCATTGTTATAATAAGACCGTCCTGCATGTTGGCTGTCGATTCGGATAATCTACGTATGTTTCTCATTTGCTCTGACTGGTTAAGAGTCATTCGACAAATAGATTTGTACAGCTGCTCAACTTCATCATCAGTATGAATATCCAAACTGCGAAGTTTTTTTACATTAGCTTCCAGATATTCCTGGTCATCATTGGTTTCATCAAAATCATCCAAACATTTTGCAATTGAACTTAACGGATATGTCATGTACATTTCCGTAATCCACAATCCAAAAGCAATTACCAATATACAAAAGCCGGTGAGAATAAGCACGGATCGAACCAGAAACCTCTTCATATATGAACTCAAATAATCAAGAGAAACGTCGGCTCCCGCGTAACACACGCATTTCCCGTCTTTATTTTTAATCGGATAATATACCGTAAGCACCCATCCTGACAAATCATTAGACTCTACAGGTTCTATCTGCTTGCCTTCCAAAAGGTCATCGACATATGGAAAAAAAGCTTCTTCAAATTCTGCTTTTTCTCCGGGTTTGCAACCCTCCTGATCCGGCGAATCCAAATCAAATACGAAATAACAACCGTCATCTCTGACCTGCGTAATATACATATATTTAACGCCTTTTGCATTTTCTCTTATCTTATACAGAAGCGCTTCTGTATCATCATACCCGGGAACATTTCTGCCATACTTAAGATAATCCTCAACTTTATCAGCATCCACGACATCCGACGCGAACTTAACAGCATCCCGCGCTATCTCCGTCTTTTCCTGTCTCTCGTGCTCAAAATACAAATTAACCGCAATACACTCCGTGACAATTATCAACACGTAGGATATCGCAACTATTGTAAATGTAATTCGTGTACGCATTGACATACCAACAGACTCGGACCATTTCCTTATGGACATAACCTCCGAATGAGAAAGCGGTTTCTGCATCCAGCTTTGCTGACCAATATTTGAAAGCACCTTTTGGGGTACAACCGCCATTATTACTGCTGCGACCAAAATCGCAAAGCCTTTGTCTATAAGATTGATAATCATATATACCGCACAAAACGATGCATACGGTCCCCATCCGGTTGTCGCCTGCAAGCTTTTGGCTGTCTCATCAATAATAGTATTGTGCACTCCACCAAGCACATACCAATGAATAAGCGAACTTAACAAACCGACAAAAACCGCCAGTATAACAACAAACGTAATTGTTTTTATTATATTCTTAAAAGAGTATTTCCTTACGTATATGTAAGTAAAGATTGCAACAAGTGCATTGATAAAACTGAAATAAATTGCATTATAATCGAAACTTGTACACAATAGATTGGTTGCTATTGCTGTCAATATTCCCGGGAACCAGCCGCCTACCGCTGATACAGCGATAGTTCCTACAGTATCCAAAAACAAAGGTAATCCAACGCCTTTCATAAGTAAAGCCAACAATATATTAACAGTAACACCCACCGAAATAAGCAGGCAGTATCTGGCTGAATTACTCATAGTTTTTTTTGAATGCTTTTTCATTCCATTACCCCCGTTCCAGACATCAATACCATAGAATATATAGAGATAATTTTATCATATTGTTACAAAACTGTCAAAATATTTGGTAAAAACTACTATATTTTTCAGGATATTTATTCCGAAATATATATCAGGTTAGACTGGAATCTAATTGAAAGGATGAGTGAGACGTATGAAGATTGACTCAAGCACCGTTTTCATGGGTTCCGGAAGGTTCCAAGAAAACACTACGCAGACATCACGGACGATGTCTTACTCTATGCCGAAGGAACCGGCAACCGTATCTTACGGCAGCTTTGCATCTAACTACATGAGATTTCAAAGCTATACCGGCAACACTAATCGTAGCCATCAAGACAGCTACGAGCCATCATCAGATTTTGATGAACAAATATCTTATCTTGGTTCGGACTTGTATTCAAACTTTTATATGGGAACGAACGGGATAACAAACGTCAAAACGACAATTCAGGATTTCCACGAACAGCTTATTAAGCAGATTGAGGAACTTATGGAACGCATCAAGCAGCAACTGCTTGGACATTCCTACAAAAATCCTGAAGACAAATCCGTTCTTGACTTAACCACGCACATCGGTCAACCGGGAACTCTCTGGTCAAGACAGGAAACAACATTTACCTTGTCCGAAGTCGAGTATGTTTCCTACAATACAGTGGGAACAGTGCGGACCGCCGATGGGAGAACTATTGATTTTAACATGTCTCTTGCAATGGGAAGATCATTTACCCGGACAGTGTCGGAAATATCGGAAGGTGTGCCTTTCATGTTAACCGATCCACTCGTAATTAATCTTGATGATGTTCCGGAAACGATAAGTGACCAGCAATGGTTCTTTGACCTAGACGGCGACGGTGTCGAAGAAGAGATTTCTTCTCTTGCATCAGGCAACGCTTTTCTCGCATTAGACAGAGACGGCAACGGAAACATCGATAATGGCAAAGAACTATTCGGTGCAACAACCGGCAACGGTTTTGCTGAACTTGCAGAGTTTGATGAAGACGGCAACGGCTTCATTGATGAAAATGATTCTGTGTTCGACAATCTCAAAGTATGGAGAAAAGATTCGACAGGCAAAGATATTCTTATGGGGCTTGCCGCTGCAGATATCGGCGCCATATATTTGGGTGCGTTAGGCACTCAATTCTCGCATACAAGTCTTGATGACAATGTGACACGTGCAGTTGTAAGACAAAGCGGCTTCTTCTTGCATGAATCGACCGGTGCCGCAGGACTTATTCAACAAATTGATTTTGCACACAAAGACGAAAAAACCGCTTAGATATTATAAAACGCCCTTTTTATAATAAAAGAGCCTTTGAATTATGCTTCTTATAATTCAAAGGCTCAATTTTATTCATTACGTATTGCCGCAAGAGGACTTAACTTAGTTGCACGTTGTGCCGGGAAGAATCCCGCTACCATACCGATAACAGTTGCAAATATTATCGCAAGAAGCACAAGCCAAATCGGTATAACCGATATGTTCATATTCTCTCCGTATCCATACTCCTCCATTATCGTAGGCGCCAGGAACTGATTAAGAATTATTGATATTATAAAACTTAATATACAACCTGCAATTCCACCCAAAAATCCAATAAAGGCAGCTTCCGAAAGGAACATTGATCGAATATTACCAAGGCTGCAACCAAGCACCTTCATAATACCGATTTCCTTGGTTCTTTCATATGTTGACATCGTCATTGTATTAGCAATACTTATTGCAGCAACCAACATTGCTACCGCTCCGATTCCTCCAAGTACCGCTTCAATAATCATAAACTCTTTCTCTATTTCCTCAAGCCATTCCTTGTTAGCCTCAGCACGATAACCCATGTCCTGAATTGTCTGCAATACATCCTCTACATTATCCGAACCATCAACGTTAACCGTAAGCTGTGAATACTTAAGGTCCTTGTATGGTTTTCCATCTTTCGTAACCGGCTGCTCCGGAACGATATCATTTAACGTATAGTTCTTATGGATAAAGGCTTTCAATGCATCCATATCCGCATAACAGTTATACGAGAAATCAGTATAATCCGAATCTTCACCTGCTGTAATTCCACATACTTTTATAGGAACTCTCTTAACATCCGCTGTAAAAATCGTAGCAGAACCGCCATTTGAATCGGAATCAGCATCGATGTCATTAAAACCATCGATACTGCCGTCCGTTCCCGACTCACCATTTTGTTCCGTAGAATCCGTTGCTTTATCTACAGGCGCTTCTGTCTCTGTTGTTGATGGTTGTTCCAATTCTCCGGCATCATCCGAACTGTCCGACGAAAACGTATCATCCGAGAACTCGCCTTCAAACTCATTATCTACATCAGCAAATGCAGGATCCACATCATTAGACACAGTCGTTGTCATGTCTGTTTCAGTTTCCTCCTCGGCCTCGTCATCTTTGATAATTCCACCAAAAATTGCTGCTTTTAACAAATCAACATCAGGCATTTCTTCTCTTTCCCAATACGGATACACACCTGTTGCACTTTCATAAAAAGACTCACCAAGCACCTGATTACCGAATATCAACGAAAGTGAACCGTCTGTTTTTGATTCAGGTATTTTCCCCTGTTCAATTTCTATAGTCTTAAGATAGTTCTGTGTAACACCTATTATGGAAACATCCTCTGCTTCATACTTACCGGTTATCATCGACAACGTAAAGTTCATTTGCGGTTCAACACTCTTGACATTGTCCAGTTCCATAAACTTTGATACTGTCGAATCATCAAGCAAAAGATCCCCTTCACCGTAATCAGATTCCGACGTTACGGTTATCTCTGTAAGTCCGCCCGCAGTACTAACCTGTGCAAGCATAGCGGCCTTAAGTCCCAAACCCAGAGACAACATAACAACAATCGACGCCGTTCCTATAACAACTCCAAGTACGGTTAGAAAGGTTCGTATCTTACGTCGCCACAGATTAGTGAGACTCATACCTAAAATATCAGATAATCTCATATATTAATCATCCTCTCTGTGAGAAACGTCTACAACCTCTCCCTCATATATTTCATCTTCTTCCTGCTCCGGCTCCGTAGTCTGATTCTCTTCAACAGACTTCTCCTCTGCAGGCTGATTTTCTTCAGAAATCACTTCCTCATCAGACAACAATTCATCCTCAAAACCATCTTCATCATTGTCATCCATGAGTTCCGCAAGTTTCTTCTTTCTCTTCTTAAGTACTACAATGACTATAGCTACAATTGCAGCAACCACTATAATAGCAACTATAAGCCATACCCACCATGGAATGCCTTCTTCTTCTTCTTCATCCCACTCTTCGTCATCTTCAAAACCATCTTCAGAGAACACATCTTTACCTACATAGCAGGCAACTTCCTGCTCAAGTTCTCCCTTGGTACCGTCAGCATCCTCATAACTTATAACAACCTTAATAGTACCTTTGTCGGAGTTATCTGCCTGACCTGTAAGTTCAAGTGTAGCATATGCCGAAGAATTAGCAGCAATATTACCAACAAATGATTCCGGTGCAGTAACCGCATCGTCTTTTGCAGCAACGCTTACATTGTACACGCCTGCGCCACTTGAATTGTTGATTGTGAAAACAAGGCTTCCTGAAGAACCGACTCCAATTGACTCAGGTGTCATGGAAGGGTCTGTAACATTTAACTTAATTTCCTGATTAACCTGCAGATAAACACTCTCACTTGCAGAGAAATTATTACCGTTACCGTCATCAAAATCACCCTTAACAATAAGACGATAATTCTTCTGTGCAAGGTCTGCAGAAGTTTTTAATTCTATCTCCAAATCACCGGTCTTATCCGGTTCAATCTTCTCTACATAAACAGCATTTGATCCGGATGTTGGAAGGAAATTACCGGACTCATCACCTATAAGGAACTTACCGTTACATACTGATGTTTTCTTAGATGAGTTCTTAACATGAATCTTCATCTTAAAACTCTGACCTGCCATAACTTTCTCAGGTTCTGTATCGAATCCCTCTATGATGAGCTTTGGTGCCTCTGCTTCTCCATCCGAAGTTGAACCACCGCTTGTAAAGCTCGAATACGAACCACTGCTACTGCTGTCGTCATCGTCATCGTCATCGTCGTCATCATAACTACTTGATGAGCTTGATGAAGACTTCGAAGATTTTGAGCTTTTTGAACTCTTGCCTGAATCACTTGACGAAGACTCGGTAGTAGCATCCTGGTGTGAAAAATAAATATTAATTGTCTTAATTACATAAAAGTCTTTAGATGTACCGTCTGCTTCAAACTTCGTGTATTCACCGATGAAACGTACACTCTGATATCCGTCTTCAAGGTCGGATCTTGCCTTTAATGTAAACTCTGCATCAATAGCAGCCTGAGTTGCTTCATCAACAGCAGGGATAATCTTGTATGCATCTCCGCTTGTTTCAAACGGAAACATATTATCAATTACAGGATATACACTTTTAAGCTTGATGCTTGCAGTGTTGTTGGATTTGATTTTGAAAGAAATGGTAACATCCTTACCGGATACACCTGTGATTGACTTAGTAAGTTCGACACCTACATCAGAATTTTTACCAAGCGTACCATTAGGATCGATATTAGTATTCTCATTGTTATTCTGGCTATTGTTTACAACCGTTGTTGTTTGAGTCGATGTATCAACTTCTGTTGCATGAACCTTTGCAAGCCCATTGCTGTTAAACAACAAACCGGACATAAGAAGCAACATCATACTAATCGCTGTTATTTTCCTAACAATATTATTCTTCATTATCTTTATCCTCCTGCACTCCATCTATATTACGATGATCTTCTATCTTGACTATCTTTCCATCCACAATTCTGATTACTCTATCGGCGATTGCCGCCAGACTGTCATCATGAGTTACCATGACGAGTGTCTTATGATGCTTGTTAACTACCTCTCTCATCAGTCTCATCATATCCTTCGAGGTCTTTGAGTCAAGGTTACCGGTTGGCTCGTCCGCAAACATAATCTTCGGATTAACGACAAGTGCTCTTGCCATACCGACACGCTGTTGCTGTCCACCGGACATCTGATTCGGCTTGTGCATAGCATGTTCCTTAAGTCCTACAAGCTTAAGCATCTTAACAGCACGTTTGAGTCTCTTCTCCTTATCCATACCTCTAAATGATAAGGGCAACGCAACATTCTCAAGCGCCGTCATTGTTCCCAACAGATTAAAGGATTGAAATATGAATCCGACATTATCACGGCGAAACTTAACCAACTTGTTCTCGTTCATCTTCTCAATATGATGACCTGCGATAATTACTTCGCCTTTCGTTGGCTTCTCAAGACCGGCAAGCATGTTAAGAAGTGTCGATTTGCCGGAGCCCGATGTTCCGACTATCGCACAAAACTCGCCTTCATATACTTTGAAATCGACTCCATCAAGAGCATGAACCTCGGAAGAACCGACTTCAAAAAACTTATATAAATCTTTGACTTCAATCACAACATCTGCCACTAAAACACATCCTTCGTTTGTTGTAAACACAAAATATGTGACATAAAATGCCCGTATGTCAACGAGCATTATTATATCACACATATACAAAATGAAAAGATTTTTTCAATCTATTTCACAAATTCTTAATATATTACTTAATAAATGCTTAATTCTCCAATTCTTTAAGCCATAATGCACCACAAGCATCACTTGGCATGCGAAGGTCACCTCTCGGTGAAAGCGAAACCGTACCAACCTTCGGTCCGTCAGGTATGCACGAACGTTTAAACTGCTGCGAGAAGAATCTTCTGTAAAATACTTTCATCCATTTAAGAATTGTTTCTTTATCATACTCACCTTCAAAAACACTCTGTGCAATACGAAGAATCTTCTTCGGCGAATAACCGAACCTGATCATATAGTATAAGAAGAAATCATGAAGTTCGTAAGGACCAACAATATCTTCCGTCTTCTGTGCAATCTCGCCATTCTCCGGTGGAAGAAGCTCCGGACTTACCGGTGTATCAAGCACATCGTAAAGCACCTTTGCTGTAGCATCATCCGTATGGTCTGCGTACCACCTTACCAAATAGCGAACAAGTGTCTTCGGAATGGAAACATTTACACCGTACATAGACATATGGTCACCGTTATAAGTCGCCCAGCCAAGAGCAAGCTCCGACATATCGCCCGTTCCGATTACAAGACCGTTATTCATGTTGGCAAGATCCATGAGAATCTGCGTACGCTCTCTTGCCTGTGAGTTTTCGTAAGTTATATCATGGACATTCTCATCCTGGCCTATATCCTTAAAATGTTGTCTAACCGAATCAACAATCGAGATTTCCTTGATAGTCGTTCCGATTGATTTTGCAAGGTTTAACGCATTCTGATAAGTTCTGTCTGTCGTACCAAATCCGGGCATTGTTACTGCAAGAATACCCTTGTGGTCATACCCTAATATGTCATATGCCTTAACCGTGACAAGCAGAGCAAGTGTCGAGTCAAGACCACCTGAAAGACCGATAACACATGTCTTACAACCGGTGTGTGCAAGACGTTTTCTAAGTCCCATAGCTTGAAATGTAATAATTTCCTCGCATCTTTCCGTCTTTTTTGCATCATCAGACGGAACAAACGGTGTTTTTGAAAATGTTCTTGTGAGCACCGTATCTTCCATGTCTACGGTAAACGGAATATACTCATAAAAGTGCTCATCATTTATATGATTCTCAAATGTCGTATGTCTTCTTCTTTCCGCCGCAAGTCTCTTAACATCAATTTCCGTTATTGTAAGTCCGTAGGTGAACTTGTCAGATTCTGCAAGTATTCTGCCGTTTTCAGCAATGAGATTATGGCCTGCATATACAAGGTCCTGCGTAGACTCATCGCAACCCGCATCTGCATATATATATCCACCGATAAGTTTTGCAGACTGAACGGATATGAGTTTTCTTCTGTAAGAAGCCTTGGTTGCTATCTCATCACTTGCAGACGGATTACAAATGATTGTTGCCCCGCTCATCGCATGACCATAAGACGGAGAGTTTGCCACCCACATGTCCTCGCAGATTTCTCCGGCTATTGAAAACTCCGGCATATCTTCATTTACCAATATCTGATCAGTTCCGAATATAACTCTCTGACCACAAAGAGTGATTACTATCGGCTCTGAATTACCGCTTGCAAAAAATCTTGCCTCATAAAACTCCTGATGATTCGGAAGGAATACTTTTGGAACAGCCATGAGGATATTGCCACTTTGACAGAACACAGCAACATTATACAAGCTGTTTCCAACCATAAGAGGAAGACCAAGGACAAATATCATATCCTTATCTTCTGTCTGTGATAATATATCTGATAATGTATTTTCCGCCTCACGAAGCAAAAGTTCCTGCAAAAAGAGTTCCCCGCAAGTGTAGCCTGTTATGCATAATTCAGGAAAAACAAGGAGTTTGACACCTGCATCATTTCCCTCTTTGATTAGCTTTATTATCTGCTCTTTGTTATAATCGCAATCCGCAATCTTAAGCATTGGTGTTGCTGCCGCAACCTTGACAAAACCGTCCTTCATACGATACGTCCTCCGTTCTTCCTTCTTTCATGTATATATAATTTTTCTAATTTGCCAGATCTTTCATCAAGTAGTTTAGCACATTCTTAATTCTAATTAAAGAAAAATCAATTACGCAAACACCCAACAGGTACAACTTTCACTCCGTTTTTTGTTGTGTAAGCCATAGTAGCATTGGCACATATCACCATAAGCACCGACGGCTCTCTATATGCAACACCGGGATGGTCTTTATTAGACAGCATCTCTTCATTATGTTTTTTTATTAACTCTTTAAATTTCAAAAATCCTTCCTCTGCCTTAGCGACAGCATTTTCACCCGTTTTTATCTCTATTAGGGCGTATCTTCCATCCGGTAATTGATATATAGCATCAACTTCCATGCCCATATCATCTCTATAATGCATTACTCTTGCATTTTGTGACTGAGCATATGACAAAAGATCGCGTATAACCAGATTTTCAAATGCATGACCAAACGTATCCAAATCATTGATAAAGTAATCTGGCTTTATTCCTAATGCAGCCAAACCAATTGACGGGTCTATAAAAATATGTTTCTTTGATGACCGAATAGATGTTTTTGACCTAATCTGTGGTGTCCATGCATCGATATCCTTTATAACAAACAAATTTTCCAATGCTTCAATATACGACGAAATGGTTGCATCTGAAATATCATTTGTCGCTTTAATATCTGCATAAATAATATTCTTTTTTACAATCGTAGCCATATTTCTTGCATACGACCATAATATTGTTCTTGCCCACTCCGGATTTCTTTTGATACCATCAATAGCAATTATATCTTTTTTATATATCTGTTCAAAATAATCTCTCGCTATTTGAAGCCTCGCATCAACATCCTTAATTGCCAGGCACCTCGGCCAGCCGCCTCTACAAATAACGTAAAACAGATCTTCCAGAGCTATATCACATGTTTTTCCATCTATATCATAATCATCTTCAAATAACTTTGTTATTGAAATGGAGCCATTCGAATCACCGGTCTCAAAAAGTGTCATTGGGTACATTGTTATCTCTGAAATTCTACCCGTACCCGTATGTGGTGTATCAATTCTTTTACTTGTCGACCCGGTCAGATAATATTGACCTATAGCTTCAGGATTATCATCACAATCCTTCCTTATAGTTCCCCATATTTTCGGAGCATCCTGCCATTCGTCAAATAATATCGGTTTTTCATTTTTAAGAAGCAATTTGGGACTTATCTCCGAAATATTAATATAGCGTTCCCTATTTTCTTCATCTTGAAACTCAATAATTGTCTTACAGCGTTCTTTCGCAGTTCTTGTCTTCCCACACCCTTTGGGACCGACAATATTAACGGCATTAAACGCTTTTATCTTTTCATCTATGACTTTATCAACGATTCTTTCAACGTATTCCATATTTTACAAACATCTCCTTTCCGCACATACTTATTATATGTTGTATTATGCCCTATTTTATTTAAAAAAACAAGTTGGTTTTGGATTTTTCGAGTATTTTGTTTTTATTTTTTCGAGTATTTTGTTTTGATTTTTTCGAGTATTTTGTTTTGATTTTTTCGAAAATGCTATCAGTTGATATTCTTGTAAGTATTTGTTACCATATATTAAAAAATAACAGGAGGGATAAGAACATGAACTTAGAAGGACTTAAGATTAACATACTCGGGGACAGTATTACAGAAGGAACGGGTGCGTCGGATGAGAACCACACATATTGGAAGTATTTTGAGACGATTGATGGTGCAACTGTAAATGCGTACGGAATTGGTGGAACGAGAATTGCCAAGCAGCGTGTCCCGTCAGAAGAAGCAAAATATGATGAGTATTTTGGAAAAAGAGTTGCCGGTATGACAAACGATGCAGATATCGTGCTTGTATTTGGTGGAACAAATGACCACGGACACGGTGATGCACCGCTTGGTCACATGAGCGACAGAACGGATGATACTTTCTACGGTGCACTTCACAACCTTTATACCGCCCTTATAGAAAAATATCCGACATCACGTATTATCGTCATGACACCTCTTCACCGTCTCGGTGAAAATGATGACATTAACGGTTTTGGAATACGCAATGTCGGAACATTAAAAGACTATGTTAATATTATCAAGGAAGTTGCCGCGTACTATGCACTTCCCGTTATAGACTTATACGAAACAAGCGGCATGCAGCCTGAGCTTCCAATTCTTCAAAGTACATATAATCCTGACGGTCTTCATCCAAGTGATGCAGGACACAAAAGGATATACGACGTTGTCAAAGCTTATCTTGCTTCTATGTAATCAATCACTGTTTTGCAGCGATAACATCTGCCATATCGTACATTCCGGCGGGCTTTCCTGCAAGGAACTTGCCTGCCTCTATGGCACCCTTGGCAAATACAGACTTAGAATAAGCAGTGTGGTTAAATGTTATAACCTCGTCAGTTCCTGCAAAGATTACATCATGAACACCTACGATTGTTCCACCGCGAACTGCCGATAAACCAATCTCTTTGTCAGGACGCTGCTCTGAACGCTTACTTCTGTCATACACATATTCATACTCGTTGTTAAGGGCTTCATTTACCGAGTCAGCAAGTGCAAGTGCAGTACCGCTCGGTGCGTCCTTCTTAAGTCTGTGATGCTGTTCAACAACCTCAATGTCAAATCCGGCAGGACCAAACACTTTCGCTGCATCCTTAAGAAGCTTCATAAGGGTGTTGATACCAAGTGACATATTTGCCGATTTAAGTATTGCAACCTTAGCACTTGTTTCCTTAACGAGAGCAAGCTGTGCATCTGTAAGTCCCGTTGTACAAAGAGCAACCGGGATATTCTTGTCAGCACTGTATTTTAAAAGGTTGTCAACTGCAACAGCAGCAGCAAAATCTATTATTACATCTGCTTCTACATCACATGCAAAGATATCTGTAAATACCGGATATCCGTTATCTTTATTATCTACTATATCAATTCCCGCAACGATTTGTGCATCCGGGTCGTCATTTACAAGTCCTGTAATTACCTGACCCATATGACCGTTGCAGCCATGCATTATAATTCTTGTCATATTCTTCTTCCTTTCTCTCTATTGCTGTTTAATGCACTTTTATTCCTAACAAACGCGTATAGATTATCAGATGTATGAATATCCTGTTTCCAGGTGAAACGCACTAAGAGGTTGTAGGTATGCCGACTACACTTTCTTATAATACGCGACCGGCTATGGATTCGACATCCTGTCTCAGCATGCCTTGCCTGACATCCATGTCAGGCATTCGCTTATGTACTCACGGCAT
>JAILRO010000040.1 GCA_024698145.1 Lachnospiraceae bacterium | reverse complement strand
TGTAATATATCGACAATTTGTTATGCGTCCGTTTTGAAAATGTATATAACAGTTAATTAGACACAGGATATTCATACATCTGATAATCTATACGCGTTTGTTAGGGATAAAAGTGCATTAAACAGCAATTTATCCTAATATAATCTTACGGAAGTTCTTCTTACCACGTTTGATAATGAAATCATTGTCAAATGCAGCTTTCTCATAGAATGTTACAGGCTCTGTTAATTTCTCATCATTAACTGTTACGCCGCCCTGCTGTACGTTACGTCTTGCCTCTGCCTTTGATGAAACAAGTTCAGCCTTAACCATAAGATCAAGAATACCAATCTTACCCTCGTCATTAAAATCAGCTGCAGTTAAAGTTGTTGTAGGCATATTTGCTGCATTACCACCCGAAAAAAGTGCTCTTGCACTCTCCTGTGCCTTTGAAGCTTCTTCCTCACCATGAACAAGTTTCGTAAGTTCAAATGCAAGTATCTCTTTAGCCTGATTAAGCTGGCTTCCTTCCCATGAATCCATCTTCTCAATCTCTTCAAGCGGAAGGAATGTGAGCATACGGATACATTTTAATACATCTGCATCATCAACATTTCTCCAATACTGATAAAACTCAAAAGGACTTGTCTTATTAGGATCAAGCCATACAGCTCCCGACTGAGTCTTACCCATCTTCTTGCCTTCTGAATTAAGAAGAAGTGTAATTGTCATTGCATATGCATCCTTACCAAGTTTTCTTCTGATAAGTTCAGTACCACCAAGCATATTACTCCACTGGTCATCTCCTCCAAACTGCATGTTGCAGCCATATTTCTGATATAAGCTATAGAAATCATAACTCTGCATTATCATATAGTTAAACTCAAGGAAAGAAAGACCTTTCTCCATTCTCTGTTTGTAACACTCTGCACGTAACATATTGTTAACAGAAAAGCAAGCTCCAACTTCACGAAGGACTTCAACATAATTTAAGTCAAGCAACCAATCCGCATTATTAACCATAAGTGCTTTTCCATCAGAGAAATCGATGAATTTACTCATCTGCTCCTTAAAACAGTCGCAGTTATGCTGAATAGTTTCTTGAGTCATCATCTGTCTCATATCAGTTCTTCCTGAAGGATCACCAATCATAGCTGTACCACCGCCGATAAGTGCAATGGGTTTATTACCTGCCATCTGTAATCTCTTCATAAGGCACAATGCCATAAAATGTCCTACATGAAGACTGTCTGCAGTCGGATCAAATCCGATATAAAATGTTGCCTTTCCATTATTAACAAGATCTTTAATCTCGTCCTCGTCTGTTACCTGCGCAATAAGACCACGCGCAACTAATTCGTCATATACTGTCATTATCTATATCCCTTTCAACTCATTAATTTTCAAAAAAATATTCAAATATGTGTATTTACATGACGCACTATTTTAATTAGTGATGGAACAATCTAATCTTTGTAAAGCACATAGCCATTCCATACTTGTTACATGTCTCAATAACATTATCATCTCTTATAGATCCACCCGGCTGTGCGATATACTTAACACCACTTCTATGAGCTCTCTCAATATTGTCGCCAAATGGGAAGAATGCATCTGAACCAAGAGATACATCTGTAAGAGTATCAAGCCACGCACGCTTCTCTTCTCTTGTAAATACTTCCGGCTTTTCAGTAAAGAAGTTCTCCCAGATTCCATCTGCAAGTACGTCCATATAATCATCGCTCATATATACATCAATAGTATTATCTCTATCGGCACGTCCGATATTGTCCTTAAACGGAAGGTTCAATACCTTCGGATTCTGACGAAGATACCAGTTATCTGCCTTACCACCTGCAAGTCTTGTACAATGAATTCTTGACTGCTGACCAGCACCGATACCGATTGCCTGTCCACCTTTAGCGTAACATACAGAGTTTGACTGTGTGTACTTAAGTGTAATCATAGCAATTGCAAGGTCAATCTTTGCAGGCTCCGGAATATCCTTTGCATCTGTAACAACATCAGCAAATAACTCATCATTTATTACAAGTTCATTTCTTCCCTGCTCAAATGTAACGCCAAATACATCCTTCTGCTCAACAGGTGCAGGAACGTAATTCTCGTCAATCTTAATAACGCAATAGTTACCCTTCTTTTTAGCTTTAAGGATTTCTAATGCTTCCGGCTCATATCCCGGCGCAATAATCCCGTCAGAAACCTCACGTTTGATAAGTTTAGCTGTAGCCACATCACAAACATCAGAAAGTGAAATAAAATCACCAAACGAAGACATTCTGTCAGCACCTCTGGCTCTGGCATAAGCATTGGCAAGTGGACTGAGTTCACCCATATCATCAACCCAGTATATCTTTCTCTCAACATCAGATAGCGGAAGACCTACTGCTGCGCCTGCAGGTGAAACATGCTTAAATGAAGTTGCTGCAGGAAGTCCTGTTGCCTTCTTAAGCTCTTTAACCAACTGCCAACCGTTAAATGCATCAAGCAAATTAATGTAACCGGGCTTTCCACATAATATTTCAATAGGAAGCTCACTTCCATCTTTCATAAATACCTTAGAAGGCTTCTGATTAGGGTTACAACCATATTTCAAAACAAATTCGTTCATCTTATTTCTCCTTTAAACTATTACTTGTTTTTATTTATAATCTTTGTCTCATACTTACCTGTCTCGATATCAATATATCTGATGAATAACGATACCTTATTATCCTCATTAAGGTTATTCCATACAATATCAGCAAACTCATTCATATCATTAGGGATATCAATAAGTGTTGGCTCACCTTCAAAACTTGGTAACGGATTACCATCTCCCATATATGTATGAATGAAATGACCCTCGCCAGCTACAGGATTCTCATACGCAAACGTATATCTGTTACAAGCATCAGGGTTACCGTTATTGCTCTTTAATATTGACATCGCATAATTATAATTGCCACCTTCAATATTAAGAACACCTGAAATTCTAGGTGTATAATTAGGTGCATCAGGCTCAAACTCTCTTGTACGAAGTGCCTGCTCAAAAGTATACTGCTTATTCATAAGCTCATAAACTGTATCTGTCTGGTCACCATTTGTGACTATTGTCTTATTGCCAAGTACTCTAACAGGAGCATATATTATAAGACTAGGATCTTCGAGTTTCGAAGGATCAAACGCCTCTGTACGAATACCTTCGCCCTCTTCTACAAATATACGATTTCTGCTGTTCTCACTTCTACCCATTATAAAATAGGCAATTGCCGCATGCTTTCCGTCAGGGGTCTTACCAATCACAATTCCTCTGCCCGGATAGGTTGTTGAAGAAAGCTCAGCTGCTAATGATTTCATCTTCATAATAAATCCTCCTAAAGTAAAATTAACTTATTACTGCAAACATATATCTATCATACACATTTTTCATAAACTTTCAAGTGCAAAACGAATAAAATTAAAAAGAGCAAATGTAATCATTCGCTCTTTTTATCAATCGGATCAGATATAAGATCAGCTATTGTCTTATAATCCATTCCCTTTTTCACCTTGTGTGTTCCAACGCTTATTCTGTTGGCATATCCATTCTCAATCAAATAGTCATCAAACTTTGAAGCATCATCAATTATACCAAGTTCCTGAAGTTTCTGACATATAGGATACGACGACGAACCTCTTTCAACAGTAATCTCCACTGTCTGTCCTGAATCGTCCTTTTTAGCTTCTGTGGTCGCTTCAGTGGTTACTTCCGTAGTCGCCTCTGTAGTAGCTTCCGTCTGTTCTTTGCTTGTGGTTTCTTCTGTTTTCTTCTTTTTCTTCTTTGCTTTTTGGGTAGTTGCCTCCGTAGTTGCTTCAGAAGATATTTCTTCTGTAACAGTTTGCGTTGTTACCTCGGTAGATGCTTCCGTAGTTATTAATTTGTTGATTGGATCATTAGCTTCAACCATGCCAAGTTGTTTTGCTCTTGCAATAACCTCTTCATCGGTAATTCTACCTGAAAACTTACCACGGTACGCGGAAAGCAATACGATTGATGCAAATATGATTCCTATTCCAATTCCTCTAAGATAATATTTAAACTTCATTAACGTTCTCCCTGATATAAATCTATAACCAACTTGACCTCGCCGACGCCAAGTCCCAATTCCTTTGCGATACTAACAACGGAATTACCATTCCTATACATCTCAAGAATTATATCATTTGAATTGGCATTCTGATTGAAATCTTCTTCCAAAACTTCATCAAAATCAATGTCAGCACGGTCAATTTCAGCAAAAATATCATCCATTCCAACATTTGAAGCATCTTCATCAAGAGATTCTTCATCGGCTTCGTTCAATGAATCAAAATTAACATCTTCATTTCTCTCCTGTTGAACATCCTGATGTGGGTTAACCTCTTCCTGCTGTTTGACAACATGGTTATGCTCAATGCTTTCAGCCTCGTTAATCATGCTCTTAACTTCGCTTTTAACATCATCAACGTCTTTGACAGTCTTCATTATCTCTTTCTGTTTGTCATCAAGCATACTATATAAAAACATGACTTCTTTGTGATTTTTTTCAATCTCGTCGCACACTGCAACCGCATAATCACCAAGTGCCATAGTCTTCTCGTTAGCCATATTAGACAAGGACTCATTGGTATCATAAATGATATCCTTTGCGTGATTAGCTATAACGTCTTCTATTTTTCTTTTGATTATCTGTTGTTCACGTTCTGAAAACTGATAATTCTCATCAATTGAAGGAAATGCTGTTTTTTCATTATCTTTATTGTTCTCAAACAAGTTCTCTGAAACAATAAAACTCACTATAACAAAAACTATTCCAATCAAAATCATAACTACAACAGGAAGTGTCATTGTATTTCTCCTTAAATCTGTATATTAATTCTAGGCGTTTCTTTTTTTTGTTTTTCGGATACTTCTGCTTTCTTCTCATCTTCCGAATTCTCTTCGCCATCTCTCTTTTTATGTCTTCTCGGATTACTGTAAGTTCCGTTACCCTCTTCCTTTGCATCATATTGATACTCAGTAAATGCATTACCGTCCTTATGGACAACTGATTCACTGTTATGCTGAACTTCTTTGGCAACTTCATTGGCAGCATTATTATTGGCATTAACCATTTTATGCTGTTCCATCTGACGTTCGTTTCCGACTGATTCCGTTCTTGGAAGAAGCATTTGCATATCTATCGGACGAATCATAAAATCACCTCCAAAATTGTCTGTATGATTATAACGGCATACTCACAACCTCTGCTCCGCTTAATCTAAACTGACATCTACTTCGAACATCCTTAACCGGATAAACCCTGTTTGATATAAACAATGTTACGCCCGGATAAATAGTTGTATTGACGTATATCTTACCGTCTTTGTTCTCTTCGATTTCCATCTTAAGCTTCATATACTCTTCAGATTCTTCATCAAGTTCTTTTGTAAGGACTTTAAGAGCATCACCTGCCTGTTTTGCCATAGCAAGCTGATTAGGCAAAAGTTTTGCACCTTCAGCCATTTTCTTCTTGAGAACATCCAATGTCTGCTTGTGTTCAACCATATCACTCTGCTTCTCTTTGATAGACTGTGTTAGATCCTTATATCTTTCCATAATCTCCGGCTTAACACCAACTTTAAGTTCTGTTGCTGTATTCATCTTGTTACCAAAAACACTGGCTTCGATTTTCTTGCCTGCCGATACAGTACCACCGATAAGGAAGCCCTTACGACCACTTACAATAACATTCTCACCGGCCTCGATATTAGAGTGAAGGCTTGAACCGGTGTTAACAGTATTACCCGCTTTGACATTACTACTCTCGATAAATTTTGTAACAATATCATTACCGGCAATAAGCTCACCTTTGCCCATTCCCTGAATACCTCTTTTAAGAACGATATTACCACCTGCAATAAGTGTTGCACCTTCTACAACGCCGGCAACTTCGATATCGCCCGAAGCTTCAACACGGAAACCGGAATTAACATTACCTGCAACATATACGTTACCATTGTAATTGATATCACCAGTTGATGGATTGACGTCTGCAGGTACTTGATATGTATTAGATACAAATACCGTATCACCCTCTAACTTGACATCACCGTCAACTTCAGAATAAATCTTGCATTTATCCTCTGTCAATCGAATATTTTTTCCAAATTTGAGAACCCTCTTTTTGACAGCTATCGGAAGTATGCGATTACCCATTACATCCATACCTTCCTCGCCCTCCACTTCAGGCGTAAGCTCTGCAAGAAGTTCATCCTTTTTAACCGAAACAAAAAGCGACAACTCATGAAAATCAACACTGCCATCCTCATTAAGTTTCGGTGCAGATGTCGGACTCGTATTAAAATGATAAGTTACTTTTGCATCTTTTCCTTGAACAACCGGCTTACCTTTTGCAATCGGAATATCTCTGCAAAACTGTCTTCCTTTAAGATATGCCGCAATAATCTTATCTGAAATACCGTATGTAATCTTTTTCATTGAAAGTTCAGTAAGAATTTCTTTGTCAGTCATGTAAGAACCTTTTGTAGAAGGCGGATAAAATCTTATAATAGCCGTCATTCTATCGTCTGTTATTCTTACATCAGCGCGTTCACCGACTTCTCCCATTCCTGCATGGTCAATCCATATCTCCGAAGGTTTATTCACATTATCTTTAACTGCTTTATCAACTACCTTAGGGTCAATATTCTTAAGCCCAACCGAATCAAGGTAATTGAGCAATTCCTGAACATTAATCTGTTTTCCATTATCCATAGGAGGATATAGCAACAAATAAACTCCGTTCTGTCTCATATCAAGCTGAAAATATGCATTTGTGTACTTCATTAAAGTCCCTCCTTAACCCATCAACAATTCGAAATACTTGCCTAGGTTTTTTTTCATTTTTTCGAGTGCTTTTGAGTGAAGCTGTGATATTCTTGATTCCGAAACGTCCAAAACTTTAGCGACTTCCTTTAAAGTAAGATCCTCGTAATAGTACAATAATACAACTTTCTTCTCTTTCTCCGTGAGTAGTTCCAACGCTTCCATAAGCATTCTCTTGACTTCATCATTGTCTAGTGACTCTTCCGGCTCAAGATATGTCGTGTTACGAAATTCCTTTACACTACCCTCTGTTCCTTGTTCCATGAATTCATCAAGTGAAGCAATATTAGATATATTGGCCTGGCTCTCCCAATTTCTAAACTCATCAAGAGATATACCAAGCTTGTCAGCTATGTCCTCGTCCTTGACATTAGCACCCTTTTCTTTTTCCAAAGATGAAATTGCCGCTTCAATCTGTTTTTGTTTTTGTCTTACAGATCTTGGAATCCAATCCATTTTTCTGATTTGATCAAGTATTGACCCCCTGATTCTTAAGCTGGCATATGTTTCAAACTTTATTTTTTTATCAAAATCAAACTTATCTATAGCATCAATCAAACCAAAAATTCCATACCCGACAAGATCATCATATTCAACCGTATAACCCAAATACATATTAAGACGTCCTGCCACAAGCTTAACAAGAGGCACATATTCGACAATTATCTCTTCCCTTAACTTGTCTGATTTGGTTTTGCTATATTCCTCCCAAAGCTTCTCTCTCTTAAGTTCATTCATCTCAACACCCCATTAAACTTAAAGATATAAAAACTAGAAATTATCCTCATCGACAACCTCTTCATCAGAGGCTTCGTTACTTTCATTATCACTTGAAGCTTCCTCGTCATCGTCATTTTCCTCGTCAGCTTCTTCACCTTCACCACTAGGCTTCGGTTCTAAATTCTTTTGTAATATCTCGCAAATAAGCGTTCCAATTACATAAAAAACACAAATTACAATCAAAACAATGAGCAGGGAAACGGTAGCCTCCCTGCCTGTTTTAATATTAACGATCAAGGTAATCAAACCGGCCAACAAAACAATAAACGCTCTTAAATATCCTAATTTCATAGAATTACTCCTATATTTTTTTGTCCGGTTGCCCAGCACATTTAATCGTAAGATTCTTTGTTTCGTTATCAAATATTACTGTTCGTCCAAAGTCTTTTCCACAGTCTTCGGCAACAATCGGAATCTTAATAATACCAAGGATTTTCTTTACTGCAATAACATTCCTGTCACCAACAGAACCCAAATCAGATTTGCCGGTAAACTGGAACATTTTCGCCCCACCGGCAATCTTCGCCTTCATAAGTGAACGCTTCATTCCTTGTTTCTCCAATGCTTTAATCATATCAACAAGGCCTGTATCCGCAAACTTAGCACGATTTGAATTATTTGCTATTTCTTTACTCGACGGTAACATTATATGAAGCAAACCGCAAAACTTGTCATTTTGTGTGTATATTACTATCCCCACGCATGAGCCTAATCCAATGGTTGTTATAGTGTCGGGTGATGTACACAGCTTCCAGTCACCAATACCAACTCTTATTACATTCGCCATAAAACTAACACCCAATTCCTAACGCATTAAATATATGTTCATACGATTCCTCATCAGCAACAAACAATAAAAATCCATTAATTGGTTCGTCATTATCCATAAACTTCGAATCAATAATAATGGCATTGTCGCCAACCTTACCCAATTCGATGATAGGATAATCAAGAACTGATCCTGCCATATCTACGCATATTGCCGGAGGTTCATTACGGACACCCAAATTAGTCAGCGTGTTAATCGAGGCAAGATACGAACTCATTAGAATATTACCCACCTCTTTAAGTGCTGATTTATCCATATAATCAAAATCTTTGATATCATCCGAATGAGTCTTATGAAGCATGTGTCCTGTAAGGTTCTTTGCTTCTTTTATCTCAAGTATGAACATTATCATACCGGAAACATCACCTTTAAAATGAGTCAATACAGCAGCAACAACAGTATCGGCACCACCTACAAGTTCTGACAAATCATCAAAACTCATAACCTTAACATTAGGCACCTCCATACGCAAACTGTTATCCAGCATTGACGCAAGGGCAGATGTTGCATGCCCCGAACCGATATTTCCAATCTCTCTTAACACATCAATTTTGTCACTTGATAATTCCTGATTATTCATATATATCACCTACGCATTATCTAACTCGTTAATAATCTCCTGAATATTTAACAAAGAAATCAATGTATCTTTGTATTTGCCAACACCAAGAAGATTAAATCCCTGTTCATCTCGTGATGAAGTTTTTTCGATATTACTTTCATCAAGAGTAACAACTTCTCTTACTTCGTCAACAAGTATTCCGATTTTCGCACCATTTTCAGGCTTTAAAATGATCATTCTTGTTGCATTGGTAGTCTCTTTGTCTGCGAGTCCAAAACGATTACGAAGACTCATTACCGGGATAATCTCTCCACGAAGATTAATAACACCCGGGAAGAATGACTGCGCTTTTGGAACTCTTGTTATTCTTTCCATACGAACAATGTTATCAATGTACGAAATGTCAATACCATATTGTTCTGCATCTAACTTAACTACTATATACTGTTTCGACTCAACCAAGATTTCGTTCTCATCCATGTTGTCTTACCCCCTTATATTAATGAATTAGAATCAATGATAAGCGCAACGCCACCATCACCAAGAATAGTTGCACCACTTATAATCTTATGAATATTAATATACTTACCAAGTGGCTTGATAACGATTTCCTGCTGTCCTAACAGATTATCAATTACAAGACCTGTCTGCTTATCACCCTTCTTAACAATTACAACAACAAGATTCTCCGGTTCTTCCTCTCTTGGTTCTGAATCAAGCACCTCATCAAGACGAACAATAGGAATTACCGTACCACGAAGATTAATAACCTCTTTCTGCTGTACATACTTGATATCACTAACAGGAATATCCTCAATTGTAACGATAGAATTAAGAGGTATAGCATATTTCTCATCTCTGACTTCTACCATAAGAGCCTGAATAATAGCAAGTGTTAATGGTAATCTTACAGTGAACTTAGTTCCTTCTCCAAGTTTTGTAGAAACTTCTACATCACCACCAAGTCCTTCAATCTTATTCTTAACAACATCCAGACCAACTCCTCGACCTGAAACATCTGAAATCTTCTCTGCTGTAGAGAATGCAGGTCTGAAAAGAAGATCGATTGCTTCCTTCTCTGATAACTGTTCTGCCTGCTCTTCAGTAATATGTCCCTTCTCAATTGCTGATCTTTTAACTTTCTCAACATCAATTCCGGCACCATCGTCAATAACTTCAATAGTAACGTTGTTACCATCCTGATAAGCATTAAGCTGAATTGTACCACACTGAGGCTTGCCAAGTTTCAAACGATCTATTGTAGATTCAAGACCATGATCGGCAGAATTACGAAGCATATGCATCAAAGGATCACCGATTTCATCAATGACAGTACGATCAAGTTCTGTCTCTTCACCGGTCATGATAAGCTCCATTTCCTTACCAAGTTTCTTAGAAAGGTCTCTAATCATTCTAGGAAATCTGCTGACAACACTCTCGATAGGCACCATTCTAACCTTCATAACTGACTCATGCAGGTTAGTTGTAACTCTTTCAAGGTATTCAATCTGTTCATTAAAGCTCTGCATTGATGCTTTATTCTCATCTAAAGTACTGCTACTTGCAGACACAAGACCATTCTTTGCTATAATAAGCTCACTTACAAGATTCATAAGAACATCGAGTTTCTCGATATCAACACGAACCGAACGATTGGCAACAGGTTTTGCATTCGTTTTAGCCGGTGTCGATTTCTTCTTACCGTCGTCCTTATCTTTCTTCTTCTCTTTCTTCTCCTGAACAGAGCTTACAACCTCAACATCAGCAGGAATCTCGTAATTCTCGATTATAACTTCCTTTATCTCCGATACATCAGCGATAATTTTCTTAATTTCATCAATATTCTTCTCCGAAATAATAAGCATTGAGAAATCAAAATCAAAATGTTCATCTTCGATATCCTGAACGCCCGGTACAGACTTGATAATCTCACCTACTGCCTCTACACCCTTAAATACAAGAAATGCTCTTGCAGCTTTAAGAATACAATTCTCATCAATATAGACTGTCACACCATATACGTTCAGGTTCTTTGCCTTTGCTTCAGATATTGCATTCTTCTCAAAATCAGCAATATCGATATGTAAAAACTTTCTCTTATCATCATCAGCCGGTGCAGTCTCTGCAGGCGCAGCAACCTCCGCTGGTGTAGCCTCTTCAGCCGAAACAGTCTCAATAGGTGCAGCTGCCGAACCACCCTCAAGACAAGCATTAAGAGTTTTGATTATTTCTTCGTTGTCATTCTCACCTTCATCAGATGTATTAATGATACAATCAAGGTATTCTTCAATAGCATCAAGACACTTAAAAACAACGTCCACGAGATCAGGTGTAACACCCATCTTACCATTTCTGATCTCTGAGAATACATTCTCCATATCATGCGTAAGTCGCTGCATTCTCTTAAATCCCATTGTTCCTGCCATTCCCTTCAAAGAATGTGCAGCACGGAAAATCTCATTAATGGTATCAATATTATCAGGCTCTGCCTCTAATACCAACACCTGGTCATTGAGATTTTGCAAATGTTCTTTTGTTTCATCGATAAACATTTCAAGATACTGGCTTAAATCCATCTTTAATGCACCCCCATTTTTTTATTGATTTCAGTTCCAATTCTTTCCAAAGGTAATACTGTATCAGCTATACCATGCTCAACAATTGCTCTAGGCATACCATATACAACACACGTTTCCTTATTCTGTGCAATTGTGAAAATGTTATGATTAGCTCTGAGCTCGTTGATCCCGAGGTATCCGTCAGCTCCCATTCCTGTAAGAACAACGCATACAATATAATCTAAAGATGCCGGAACAATGCTTTGCAATGTGACATTGGCGCAAGGCCGAAGCCCGTTAACCGGATCCTGATTATTCTCTCTGAATTGAAGACGGCCCGTCCTGTCCTGAGCAATCTCCAAATGCTTCCCGCCTGCTGCAAGATAAACATGTCCATTCTTAAGATATTCCCGATCAACAACCTCACTGACTGCAACCTCACTCAAATCATTAAGTCGCGAAGCCAACGTGGCTGTAAATCCCTTGGGCATGTGTTGTACTATTACAATTGGCGCCGGGATACTCTTAGATATACGTGGAATGACACTTTGTAGTGCCTTAGGCCCCCCTGTCGAGCTGGCTATCATAACAAGCTTGTTAATCTTGTCATCAGCCATACTTTCACCTCGTATTCTATTATGTAAACATTATATCAGAAATACTTCTACACATGAGTGCATAGTAACGAAAAATGGAGTAATTTACATTAAAATTACTCCATTCCACTCTCTTTTACACGAGATTTTCTCTGTGTATCAAATATATATTTTATAATTCTCTCACGCATGCCACGTTTCATGCCAAAAAACTCAATCCTCTGGTCAAAAACGTTAGACTTGTTAGGTGTTCTTTCAGACCTAAGCACTTTGGCATAGGCGTAAATTGCTTCGATTATTCCATCTTCAATAATCTCAAATCTAACCTGAATCATAGAAATAATTTCTTCTCTTGTACCGGACACAAATCTGATACCACCACCACTTAAGTCAATCATTATGCCGTCTTTCCATTCACACTCATCTACGGTAACCGTACTTTTCCTGCCGGCTTCAACATCCATTCTTTCGTTATCGGTAAGAACTCTGTATTTGACCGGATTATGGCAGTCCAATCTAAAATACTCTCTTCTTTGAATCTTCTTCAAGTCAGTGAGCTGTCTCAAAGACAACAAGAACAGAGATCCTCTCTTATATCTTCCGGTAACCTGAGTCTGACAATTAAGCAAACCTGCATTGGTATAAAATGTAGTATCATACTCATCACCAACAGACAGAGGAATAACTCTTCCCTCCGAAATAGGCATTGCGCAAAGGATATCGCCAAATTCTGCCTCATCCAGCACCTGACTTACATATACAGGGACATCTCTATTGGGATTAACAGCTATGCGGTTTTCAATTTTCTTTAAGTCGATTTTGTCACCTATGGTTATTTTGCTATCCATACATAACCCCCATTAAATGTCTATGATGTCTTTTTCTTACTTTTAATAAAATCAAGAAGTACCTTCGCAATACCTTGCGGTTTGTTTCCGTCTTCTTCTTTGATATCCAAAAGTCTGTTACATACCGCCTTGATATATGAGGCAGGCTGACTGTCCGGTGCAGAAAGCGAAATAGGCTTCTGTTCCATTCCGGCAATGCTTATTTTCCTGTCATCCGGTATGTATCCAAGATATTCTAATTGTATATTCAGAAACTTTGAAACAACTATGCTTATCTTATCGTATATCTCCTGACCTTCTTCTTTGGAAGAAACCCTATTAGCTATAACCTTTATCGACTTCTGCTCACGGACGAACTCTTTCTTGCGGTTTACCGCCTTAAGAAGTGAGTATGAATCTGTTATCGACGTAGGTTCAGGTGTTACGACAAGAAGCACCTCCGGGGAACTTAAAACGAACTCAATAACAGAGTCTGCGATTCCTGCTCCTGTATCTATTATAACAATATCGTACAAACTATCAAGTTTAACTAATTTTGCAATTAATTTTTTTAATTTTTCTTTGTCTAGATTAACAAGGTCCTGAACTCCGGAACCCCCTGAAATAAAGCCAATTCCCATAGGGCCTTCCGTAATAATCTCTTCTATCGATTTGTTGTGATAAATCATGTCTGACAAATTATATTGCGGTCTGATTCCTAACATTACCTCGACATTAGCAAGACCAAAATCCGCATCTAGAATAACAACTCGTTTTCCCTGATTTCGAAATTGAATCGCTAAATTAACCGAAAGTGTTGTCTTACCAACACCACCTTTTCCACTTGTAACAGCTATAACTCTTGCTGTCGGTGCCTGTTCCTTCAAAAGTTCAACCTGTTTCCTGAGTTTATCTGCCTGATCCATAGCCGTCGCCACCTCCTAACACTTGTTTGGCGATGATTTGTGGATTCATTACCTCAATATCATCAGGAACATTCTGACCATAAGAAATATACGACAACGACATTCCCGTATCTAATTTGATATTTAAAATGTTACCGATAGCATCTGTCTCATCAAGCTTGGTAAATATCAAACTGCAATCTGTGATGTCCTTGTACAAATCTGTAATCTTCTTAAGATCTTTATATTTGGTTGTGGCGCTAAGTACAAGATATGTAAGCAGGCTATAACCGGCAAATGATTCGTACAAAACTCTCAAATCATCAGTCTGTGATTTATTCTTATGAGAACGTCCTGCAGTATCAACAAGAATATAATCATATTCTTTGTACTTAGGAAGAATATTATTAACATCCTTTGCCTCATATACCACTTCAACAGGAATTGATAATATATTGGCATAAGTCTTAATCTGTTCTACCGCAGCAATTCTATATGTGTCAGATGTAATTATCGCAATCTTTTTCTTTTCCTCAAGAATTAACTTTGAAGAAAGCTTGGCAATCGTTGTTGTCTTTCCAACGCCGGTAGGTCCAACAAAAAATATAATCTTTGGTTTCTCATCATTCTCATCAAACGAAATAGGTTTTGTTTGACCTAATTTAAGAATCACCTTCTGATATACGCATGCCAACATATCATCTATAGTTCTTATATTACCAGAATGAACAATCTCATCAATAATCCGTTTTGCGTATGCATATGTAACTTCATTGGCTGTAAGCTGCTCAATAATCAAGTCAATCGATTTCTCTTTAAGACTTCCCTTTTCAGGTAATGTTGTGCCTTCCTCGCTCTTAACTACATCTCTCTTACTATCAGTAATTGGACTATCTTCCTCTGCACTTACGCTCTTCTTGGCTTTTTTCTTATCAGACTTATCGTTTTCCTTCTTCTGGTTATTCATCTGTTCTTCCAAAAGCATGGCAAGATTATTAAGCTTATCCTCAAGTTTTTTGTTCTCTTTTGCAGAAGAATCTTCCTGTTTTAATTCAGGGTGAAGTTTTTCATCAATTGAAGCGTGAATTTTACTTGTTGTTTCACTCTGTTTTGTATCATTTTTTCCAGACACTTCATCAACCGCCGCAGTCACTTCAACAAGAGTTTTTCTAAACATCTTAAAAAGTCCCTTCGGCTTAATTGTCTTTATATTCATAACGATAGCATCTTTACCAAGGTTCTCCTTGGCAAGCATTATTGCTTCTGTTTCAGTACTTCCTTGAAATTTCTTAATTATCATTGTCTGTCACCACTCCAATCGATTGCAATTCCACATCGGAATCAATCTCATTATATGATATTACTATTAAATCCTTAAAATAGTCTTTTGTCAACTTTTTAAAATACATTCTTACTATAGGCGAAGTAATTATGATTGGTGCCTTACCCTGATCCTCTAATTTCTTAATCTCCTTCTCCGTAGAATTAAGTATTTTCTTAGTCTGTGCCGGATCAAGTGTAATGTATGCACCCTGTTCAGTCTGCTTAACAGAGTTCATAATATCCTGCTCCACCTTCGGATCAAGCGTTACAACCGTTGTCATTTCTCCTTCAGGGAAATATGTGTTTGAAATAGCTCTCTTTAGTCGTTGTCTTGCATACTCCGTAAGAATATCAGTATCTCTTGTTGTTGCCGCGTTATCCGCCAACGTCTCAAATATTGTAACGAGGTCTCTTATTGACACATTTTCAGAAAGAAGGTTCTGTAATACTTTCTGAATCTCACCGACACCAAGCAATTTAGGAACGAGTTCATCGATAAGAGTTGTATTATTCTCCTTAACATTATCAATGAGATTCTGAACATCCTGCCTTGTGAGAAGTTCATCAAGATGACCTTTTATAACCTCCGTCAAATGTGTGGCTATAATTGACGGTGGATCAACTACCGTATATCCCATGGACTCCGCACGCTCACGTTGTGCTTCTGTAATCCATATTGCAGGCAAGTGAAATGAAGGTTCAAATGTAGGAATACCGGTTATTTCTTCCTCAACATATCCTGGATTCATTGCCATATAATGATCAAAGAGGATTTCACCCTCACTAATCTGGATACCCTTTATCTTAATTATATATTGATTCGGATTCAATTGGATATTATCTCTTAATCGAATTATAGGAACAACCGCACCAAGTTCAAGCGCTATTTGTCGTCTTATCATTACAACTCGATCAAGCAAGTCTCCACCTTGATTAACATCTGCAAGAGGAATAATACCATAACCAAACTCAAGCTCAATAGGGTCAACCTGCAAAAGCGCATTGACATTCTCATGTCTTCTGATTTCATCCGCAGCAACCTCTTCTTCCGCAACCTCTTCTTCAATTGCACTAACTTCTTGTGATTGATTAATTAACCTTCCAAGTACAATCATTCCAAGTCCGAAGGCAAGATAAACAAGTATTCTTCCTTCAGATCTAAGCGGTGTGAACACACCGAGGAAACACAGTGCACCACCAACCATATACATAACCTTAGGCAACTGGAACAGCTGACTAATCATTATATCTCCGATATTAGCAGACTTTGATGCCTTTGTTACAAGAATACCTGTCGCAATAGATATAAGCATTGACGGAATCTGTGAAACAAGACCGTCACCAATAGTAAGAATAGTATATGTCTGAAGAGACTCTTGTATAGAAAGTCCCTGTTGCATAACACCCATTGTCATACCACCGACTAGGTTGATTAATGTAATTATAAGACCTGCTATCGCATCTCCTTTTACATACTTAGTAGCACCATCCATAGAACCGAAGAATGCTGATTCCTGTTGAATCTTATCACGTCTTGCCATAGCCTCCTGATCGGTTATGGCACCGGTATTCAAATCGGCATCAATAGCCATCTGTTTACCCGGCATAGCATCAAGAGTAAATCTTGCAGTTACCTCTGATACACGTTCAGAACCTTTATTGATAACAACCATCTGAATGATAACAAGAACAATAAAGATAATGGAACCGACAATTAAGTTACCGCCACCGACGAAATCACCGAAGGTTCTTACAACTACACCCGGATTACCACTTAACAAAATCAACTTAGTCGAAGAAATATTAAGCGCAATACGAAATACTGTTGTAAACAAAAGAATTGTAGGGAAACTTGACATAGAAAGCGTATCTTCTGCATACAAACAATTAAACAGAATAGATAACGCAACCATCATATTAAATGTTATTAATACATCCAAAAATATAGAAGGGATTGGAATTATGAATAAAACAATAGCAAACAGCAAATAAAGTCCCACGAACATATCGCCTTGAAACTTGATGTTTTTCATATTCCATTTCACCTCCTCAAACAATATTCTATCTCAAATTATACAGCCTTTAACTGATAAACATAAGCAAGCACTTCCGCTACTGCCTGATATAATTCAGGTGGAATCTCAGCATCCAAATCAACATTATAATAAAGCATTCTTGCAAGCGGCTTATTCTCTACAATCGCAACATTATTCTCTTTTGCGATTTCTTTGATTTTCGCTGCTACAAAATCAGCACCCTTTGCAACAACCACAGGCGCCTGTCCTTTGCCGGACTCATAAGCAAGAGCTACTGCAAAATGTGTCGGGTTGGTAATAACAACATCCGCCTCCGGAATAGCTGCCATCATACGCCTCTGCGAAGCCTGTTGCATTCTCTGACGTTGCTGTCCTTTTATCTTAGGATCTCCTTCAGAGTTCTTGTACTCGTCCTTGACCTCCTGTTTGGTCATCTTGTTATCTTCCTTAAATTTCCATCGTTGATAAAACAAATCTGCAGCACCGATAATGATAAAAAGAACCGATATCTTAACACCAAGTTCCATTATTATATCAAACATCAGACCAGTTGCCTGTTGAATAGACATATCATATATTAAATACAAATCTTTAACATGATTAACAAACACACTATATGCCATATACGCAATAAAACCAATCTTGATAAGTGATTTTACCAATTCCACAAGTGTATTTGGCGAAAACATTCTTTTGATGCCGTTAAGCGGATTAATCTTACTAATCTTAGGCTGCAAAGGCTTCATTGTTGCTTTGAATTGAAACTGCAACATATTGGCAACTATCGCTACAACAAAACCTGTTAGCAAAAATGGTGCTATAGATATAAACAGTTCCAATGTAACCCTTGTAAACAAGTATCTGAAATTATGCAAATTAAAACCTTCACTGATAAACCTTGAAATCAACGAATAAAACTTTGAAAATGAGCCAAGCAATCTGTTTCCAACAAATCCCATGCCTATTTTCATGCACAAAAACAAGGTGAGGAGTGTCGAAGCTGTGACAACTTCTGTACTTTTGGCAACGTTACCTTCCTCACGCACATCTTGTAATTTCTTAGATGTAGCATCTTCTGTTTTCTCGCCTCCCGGACCTTCTTTTGCAAACAACTGAAGATCAAGCGGCATCAGTATTCTATATTCAAAATCCATCATTTATCAACCCCAAGCAACAGAAAAACAATGTATTATGTTGCAATAAACGAACGAAGTACGTTAGTAACAATATCCTGCATTTCTTCGTACAGATAATTTGTAATATTGGGAAGAAATCCTATTGTCACCAGTAAAATTGCAAATCCAACAAAAATCTTTAACTGAATTCCTATAACAAACATATTCATCTGCGGTGCTGTTTTGGCAAGAACCCCCAGCACTACATTAAGAAGCATTATTGATATCGTAATCGGCAGGCTGATTCTTACTGCAATAACAAAATAATCAACCATATATTTGATCATTACATCGTATAATGTTCCTGTATCGACAACAACTCCTCCAATCGGTATCAATTCAAATGAATCTGATAAAGCCGAAAGAATAAAGTAATGCATGTTAGAGCATAACATAATCAAAAGTATTAACATGTTGTACATTTCTGCGGTAATTGTAGTCTCTGTATTGAATGTCTGATCAAAATTAGAAACCATCGAAAAACCAAGTTCGCGGTCAATAAACTGCCCCGCCATTTGAACAATGGTAAGAGTTATATTAGCCATAAAACCCATGGTAAGGCCAACAACCAATTCCTTGACAAGAATAATCGTATAACCGATAAAGGTTGTGTACTTAAGTGGCACATACGGATATGCTGTAAAAATAGCAAAAGAAACAGCTATACCAATAAAAAGCCTGGCCCTTCTTGTAACCGGCTGATTACCAAAAATGGGGGCAAATGCCATTGCTCCCATTACCCTTACAACAATAACCAGAAAATATTCCAAATGATATATGGAAAAAGATTGCTCAATCATGAACTACCTCACGTAGGTGGAAAAATTCTCAAACAAATGATTCATAAACTGAATAATGTTATCCATTATCCAACCACCACATATAATCAAAGTAATAAAGATACTAAGTATCTTTGGAACAAACGTAAGTGTCTGTTCCTGAATCGAAGTAATTGTCTGAAATATACTTATAGTTAGACCTACAATCAATGAAACCAATAGAAGCGGTGCAGAACACTTGATTATAAGCCACAAAGCCTCTCTTGCAATATCAATTACAACTCCTGTTGACATGATTAATCATCTCCGTTTCATTGTATACGTCAGTAGTTAAAACTCTTAACAAGTTCACCGATAACAAGATTCCAACCATCAGCCATTACAAATAAAAGTATCTTAAACGGCATGGAAATTGTCGTCGGTGGTAGCATCATCATACCCATGGCCATAAGGGTTGAAGCCACTACCATATCAATAATTATAAAAGGTATATAAATCATAAAACCAATTATAAAGGATTTTCTAAGTTCACCCATCATAAATGCAGGAATAAGTACCGAATTAGGTACGTCAGCAATTTCAGAAACGTCCTCTACTCTCGACATTTCCAGAAAGAAATTAACATCCTTTGCATCTACGTTATTAAGCATAAAATCACGAAGAGGCTCCATGCAAGCCTTAAGACCCTCGTCCTGTGTAATTTCGCCTCTTTGTAACGGTTCTAATCCTTCTGTTTTGATCCTGTTCATAGTCGGTGTCATAATAAAAAGGGTCAAAAACAACGCAAGCCCTATCAAAACATTATTAGGTGGCGCCGATTGAGTACCAAGAGCTGTCCTTAAAAAATGGAACACTATAATGATTCTCGTAAACGACGTCATCATAACAACGATTGACGGAGCTATAGATATAACCGTTATGACCAACAGCATCTGAAGTGTCCCCGCAAGAGTACCCTCGTCATTCCTAGTATCGACGGTAATACCCAAATTAAAAGGAACATCGTTCTCTAAATTGGTCAAATTCTCTGCCTCCTCATTGCTAAGAACGTCCGCATCGGTACCTGTTGCATGAACATTATATCCTATAAGCAAAACGGAAAAAACAATGAGGTAAGCAATTATAAACTTTTTAAAATGAATATGTTTAACAATACGGCATAATTTGTTACTGATTTTAATTCTGTCTGTCATTTTTTGAATTCTCTTTTTTAAATTTGTCCAATATCTGACTAAAATTAATGGGTTCAATAGTGTTATTCTGTTCATTAACACTATCCGCATCTAACTCCGTAAGAACTGTTACATTATCCTTACATACCGCAAGAACCAAAACTTTATCTCCAACCTTAACAATCTCAAGCGTCTTATTGGTAGATATACGAAATATCTCAATGACACGTATATTACTCTGCTTGTTAATAACGTTAGATTGAAAACTACCTGCTATTCTTGCAGCAAAATAAGCAAGAACCAGGACAAAAACAAACACAATAATCAGACATACCAAATGTCCAATCATTTGTGCATCAGATGTTGTTTCAAGTAAGAACATATTACTCAACTGCCTTCTTAACAGCCTCCAATACACGATCCGGCTGGAAAGGCTTAACGATAAAGTCTCTTGCTCCGGATTGGATACTCTCAATAACCATTGCCTGCTGACCCATAGCAGAACACATAACTACACTTGCATTAGGATCAGACTCTTTGATCTTCTTAAGTGCCTGAATACCATCCATCTCTGGCATAGTAATGTCCATAAGTACAAGATCCGGCTGAGTCTCAGCGTACTTCTCTACTGCCTTAAGACCATTTTCTGCCTCTCCTGCAATGTTGTAGCCATTCTTAACCAGAATGTCCTTAATCATCATTCTCATAAATGCTGCATCGTCACAAATTAAAATACTCTTCGCCATTTTGTATTCTCCATTTCATCTTTATTCTTTGATTTATTGCTTAATGATATCCGTTACACGAATACCAAAGCTTTCTTCAATAACAACAACCTCTCCCTTTGCAACCATCTTGCCATTGACCAATACATCAATCGGTTCTCCGGCAATCTTATCAAGTTCTATGATTGTTCCGGGTGCAAACTCAAGGATTTCCTTGATTGATTTGCTTGTCCTACCAAGTTCTACCGTAACCTCCAATGGTACATCCATGATAAGATCAATGTTTTCTTGCTGTGTTATAGGATTAAATCCCATATTGAAAGGTTGAAACTGAACCGGTTGAGCATTAACATCCTGCATAGGCGGTGCTGCGTATGCATATGCCATCGGCTGTCCCGGCATTGGTTGTCCGGGCATTCCCATCATTGGTGGTGGTGCCGCTGCTGCCGCAGGTTGCGGAGCTGCCGGTTGTGGTGCTGCAGGCTGTGGTGGCGGTGGTGCCGCTGCTGCAGGTGCCTCTTGTTGTGCCGGTTGTTCATCTCCTTGCGATGAAACAAACTTTCCAAACAATTCTTTTGCAAGATCTATCGGATATAACTGCATGATACTACTATCAACCAGATCACCGATTTCCATCTTAAAGAAGACCTTAACAAAAGTACTATCATGGAATGAACCAACCCTTGATTCATCAACCTCATCAATCAAATTAACCAAATCTGCCGACGGTGGTGATATATCTATCATCTCACCAAGCATTGACGATAAAGATGTGGCTGAAGAACCCATCATCTGATTCATTGCCTCACATATCGCACTCATGTGAATATCAGACAATTCATCAACCAAATTAGTACCGTCTCCACCCATCATCAAATCTGTTATTACTTTAACATCATCTTCACGAAGAATCAAGACATTATTACCCTCAATTCCCACTTTATATGAAATTGTAATGAAAACACAAGGTTTTTCGTATTCCGCAACAAGCTCATCCCAAGTACTAATTGACACCGACGGCGTCGTTATTGTAACCTTCTGATTAACTAAGGAATAAAGTGTTGTCGCAGCTGTTCCCATACATATATTAGAGATTTCACCAATGGCATCTCTTTCTTCCGGAGTAAGTATCTCATCAGAAGAAGAATCCGCAGCCGGAGCCGAAGTATCGCTGTCCATACCACCAAGCAATGCATTTATCTCTTCTTGCGATAACATTCCATCCATTTTACATCTATTCCTCTCTTATTATTTCTGTAACCTTTACTGCGTACGCCTCCGAGCCCGAACCCGGCAACGCCTTAAACTTGACAATATTACCGACATAGACATCTAATTCATCGTCCACGTGTGAGTCAAGTCTTATTATATCACCAACTTGCAAATTAACAAAATCCATAACCGATATACTACTTCTTCCAAGAAGTGCTTTTATAGGAATCTGTGCCTTGTTAATTGCAGTCTCTATAAACGCTTCATAGTCGTCTGAATCTCTGCTCTGCATTGTTGAGAACCAGTATTTGGTATTCAACTTATCCATTATATCTTCCAACGTCATAAATGGCAAGCAGACATTCATGAGTCCTTCCACGTTACCTATTGTCATATTAATTGTAATAATCGCAATCATCTCACTAGGAGATATAATTTGCGCAAACTGACTGTTGGTTTCTATTCGCTCAAGTCTGGGGTGAATCTCTACAACATTCTGCCAGGGTTCTCTTAGCAAATCAACAATTACTACGAAAATCCTTTCTAGCACCGATAGCTCAATCTCTGAAAACTCTCTTGCTTTATCAAGAGGATCTCCAAGGCCGCCAAGCATTCGATCTATTATTGTAAAGCCTAAATTAGACGCAAGCTCAATCAATATGTTGCCGTTAAGAGGTTGAAAATTAACTATTCCCAACAGCACCGGATTAGATAACGCATTGGAAAACTCCGAATAGGTTACAGCCTCCGAGTTCATAACATCTATCTGAACATTCTTCCTCAAATAAGCAGGAAGATTACTCGAAACCAATCTACCAAAGTTTTCGAAGATGATCTCCAATGTTCTTAAGTGTTCCTTCGAAAACTTAGCAGGACGGGCAAAGTCATAATCTTTAATTTTAACAACCGATTCCTCGCTGAAATCTTCAGCATCTAATTCACCGGAACTTAACTGTTTTAGCAACGCATCTATCTCACTTTGAGATAATACATCTGCCATATCGTCACCTCCAATAGTTTCTACTTGTTATCTTTAGACTATTGGGTTGTAAAACTACTAAATGATACATTATAGATACAACGAGTCTGATACTTCTTCTGAAGATTCTCCAAAATCTGTTTCTTGACTTTTTCCTGTGTCTTCTGATCTGAAATCTCCGCCATAGTATAGCCCTGGATTACATCTCTGCAAGTATCAAAAACTGCACCTGATGAATTAGTAAGTACTGTACTAAGCTGCGTATAATCCTCGGTAGAATTATCAAGCTCTAATGTGATTCCCACCTGAACAAAATGATTCTTACCGGAACCGTCATCCTTAAGATTAACAACCTGTTTCTCAAGATCAAATGTCGCAATATGCTCAAGCGCCACCGTATTCTGACCGGCGTTGCTTTCCAATTCAAGGTTAAGTACGCTTGCTATCTCAGTAATAAGATTATTGGTCTTTTTAGCTGATGGCATACATACAAAAACAAGCATAATATTTAAAACAAGATTAACTACACACAACGCCAAAATTATAACCGTTATTAGATTCTTCTTCATGTCATTACCCCACTTAAATTACGTATTCTAATAATATCTACTCCATTGCATCCTGCTGCAAGGACGTACTTATCTGATTATGAATCTTGATAGTAACACGTCTGTTCTTAGCCCTTCCTTCTTCCGTCGCATTAGATGCAACCGGTCGAGTCTCGCCATAACCTGAAGCTTTCATGTTCTTATCAATTAGTTCCGCATTATCTTCAACAAACTCTAAAACCTTATTAGCCCTGGCTGTTGAAAGATATCTGTTACTTTCGTATTTGCCGCTGCTTATCGGTATGTTGTCAGTATGACCTTCTATCTCAATCATACAATCCTTATACTTTTCAAGGACTGATGCTATTCGTTGCATAAACATCGTTGCATCTTTCCTAATATCCGCCGCTCCGGCATCAAAAAGAATTGCACCATTGAGGTCTAACGAAACATATTGCGAATTGTAATCCATTACAATCCTGTCATCTATGTCATAAGATTCTGCAATCTCTGATATCTCATCATACATCTCAGCAGATTGTTGTTCACCAAGTTCTTTCGCCTGTTCCCTGAGTTCCTCGTTGGATAACTCCACCTTTTCTTCAGACTCTGTAGACTCTGCCGTCATCTGTTCAGTCGTATCCTTATCACTTGGATTATGCGAATCAAACTCCTCTGTGATATCCTGCGGTTCTTCCGGAGAAGTATCCTTATAATCTTCACCTACATCCGCACCGGAATTGGCATTCTCATTATTGTTACCCTTTGCCTCTGTAGCAACACCTATATGCTCCATAAAAGATTCGATACCCGGAAGCTGTGTGACACCACCTGATATGATTTGTCCTTCTGTAAGAGATATCGAGCCTGCTTCCATAATACTAAAACTATCAGGATTAAATGAAGCTACGATTCTCATGATTTTCTCAGCATCTGTTGTTGAACTCGCAAACAATAGCACGAAGAAACATAGCAACAGGTTCATAAGATCACTAAAGGTCGCCATCCACGCCGGTGAACCTTCTTCAGCAGGCTTTTCTTTACGCTTTGCCATTGTTATTCACCGCCTTCTGATACGCCCTCACGCATGCTAGGTGCTAAGAAGGATTTCAGTTTTTCTTCGATTACTCTTGGATTCTCTCCTGCCTGAATAGACAAAAGGCCCTCAATCATAATCTCCTTAACCTGAATCTCTCCGTCGTTCAAGATACCAAGCTTAAATGCTACCGGAGCACTTATCCAGTTTGCAAGAACGGAACCATAATATGTTGTGATAAGAGCAACCGCCATATTCGGACCGATCTTATCCGGATCCATGTTCTTAAGCATGAGCACCAGACCGATAAGCGTACCAATCATTCCCCAAGCAGGACCCATGGCACCAAGCTGTTTCCAGAAACCTATACGCGACTGATGTCGTGCATCAATATTCACAAGCTCTGCTTCAAGTATTCCCCTTACAAGTTCAGGGTCAGTACCATCGACAATAAGCATTATGCCCTTTTTCATAAACGGTTCTTCTATACTGTTAGCCGATTCCTCTAACGCCAAAAGACCTTCCTTTCTGGCAATGTTAGATAATTCGATAATCTGCTTAATAATTCCAATTGTATCCCAAGTTGGACTCTTGAATGTAAGTCCGATAGCCTTAATACCCGAGACAAACTCCGGAATAGAGAAACTGGCGAAGAGACAACCAAACGCACCTCCAAATGTAATCAATGCAGAAGGTGGATCAAGAAAGTATCCACAAGCGGCAAATCCCATCTCACCGTTAGCCATACCAAATATCATAAGTCCGAAGGACAAAACCAAGCCGATTATTGTTGCTATATCCACGAGTATTCACATCTCCATTTCACCAAAAATAAAGGGATTTTTAACGTGGATTCCCTATCCCACAAAAACATGTTCATATTATACCATAAAATTATATTTTATTCCACAAAAAATTATAAATTAGTTGTATATATCGCCCTTTTGTATGAAATTACCAAATCAGTAACTTCTTCTCTCGTTTCCTGTACTATTATTTTCTTTCCTGTCGTCAAGGAAACCACTGTATCCGGAGTCTCCTCAACAAACTCAATTATATCTGCATTGACTGTAAATTTTGTGTCATTTAACTTAGTAAGTTCAATCATTTATGCTCTCCTTTTCATAAAAACAAATACAAAAATGCTGTTTTGCGAAGATGATACCCCGCAAAACAGCAAATTGTATTTTAATTATTATCTCTTAAGATTAACCAATTCTTCGATAAGTGTATCGGAAACAGTTATAATTCTTGAGTTAGCCTGGAAACCACGCTGTGTAACAATCATTTCTGTAAACTCTTGAGAAAGATCAACGTTTGACATTTCAACAACGCCCTGTGTAATCTTCTCACCGGTACTTGCTATATCTTTACCTATTCCATCGAACTCTCCGGAAGCCTGAGTCTCTTTGTAAAGACTATCACCGATTGCTTCAAGTCCGGCAGGATTGATGAAATTAGCAACAGCAACCTGTCCAAGAAGTTTGGTAACACCGTTGTCATATACACCGTAAATCTTACCCTGTGTATCAATACTTACATCGGTAAGTGATCCAACTCTACGACCTGCACCTGTCATATCAAGACCACCTCTTACGGTTTCAACATCACACTCACCACCCTTTGTAGAGTACATTGTGAGGTTTGAGAAATCAACTTCAATAGAGTTAATCCACTGTGTAGGATCGTTTGAGGAATGATCCTGGAAAACATTACCCTTGTCACCCGTCGGTGTGATTGTAAGACCGGTTGTATTAACACCTGCCGAACCACCTACACCTACAAAGTTACCAGTGTCCGGATCAAACTTAATTGTTGTAACATCAAGCTTTGCCTGATAGCCTGCAGCTAATATATCCTCATTGTTTGAATCCTTGATTGAATCAATTGCAACATTATATAAACTCGGGTCTGTCACATCCTGTGTGATTTTATATTTAACTGTGTAAGCATAACCAAGATTATCGTAAATAGGAACTGTTGTTACAACACCTTCAGCTGTCTGAAGTCTTGGATCAACACTTGCGATATTTCCTTTCATGTACATTTTTGATGTCATTTCAGGTGATGCTGTCTGATTCTGTTCCTGTTCAGGACGAAGTGCTGTAACCTGATCTCTTTTAATCTGAGTAGGATCTTCAGGATCTACCTGCCAACCCATTACTAAATCACCGTTACCGGTAACAAGATTTCCGGCATCATCTGTTTTGAACGCACCAACCTTGGTGAAGTAATTGGTTCCACTTCTGTTTACGATGAAGAACGAAGAACCGTTAATCATCAAATCGTAAGGATTGTTTGTTGACTGTGCGGAACCAGATGTCTGTGAAACAGATACCGTTGCAACACCTGTACCAAGACCAATCTGCTTAGCATTTGTACCACCACTGTTGTTTGTAGCACCTGTAGCACTCTGTGTTGTTTGATATAATACATCCTTAAATAACACCTGACTTGACTTAAATCCAACTGTGTTAACGTTAGCAATATTGTTACCAATAACGTCCATTTTTGTCTGGTGAGTCTTAAGACCTGCAACACCAGAATAAAGTGATCTCATCATAACTTTTGTCCTCCTAATCTCTTGTGCAGTGTAATTCTGCCAGCTGGAAAACATTCATTAATGGTATCCCGTCTGTCGGTCGGGGATATTTCGCCTCCTTAAAAGGTCCGGCTACACGATTACTGCTCCATCAATGTTTGTAAATACATTACTGTCTTCCGTTTCCTGTGACATTGCCGTAATAACGGTATTATTTTTGATATTAACTATGAAAGCCAAATTATCCATCATTACCAACGATTCATTAATACTCTTTTCCTTTGCCTGCATGACGCCCTTGTTAAGCCTGTCTAGCTGATCATCGCTTAAGTTGATATTCCTTCTCATAAGACGTTCATTGGCGTGTTTGGAAAATGTTACCTTCGAGGAAGTATCTCTGCCCTTAATCTGTTCAAGTACTGATCTAAAATCAAGGCCTTCAGGAGTTTTACTAACCTCTTTCCCATTCCTGTCCTGATTGAAGTAGGTATCCTTCACCTGATCAATCGTCATAAATGAGCTTTTTAAACGATCCATGTTATCGCCCCATTTCTTAAAATGCTTAATCAGAAGTTACCTCTGTCGTCTCACTTGTTGTCTTATCTGTCTGACTCTCAGGATTCTCTTCTTTCAATTTGTTAGCCATATGCTCGATATAATCAAGACTAACTACCGAATCAAGATAATCTGACAAATAATAATCATCACCGATGTGGAAATATGCTTTGCCGTCTGTCATTGTTACATAATCAACAAGTCCGCTTACCTGACTGATGTTTCCTGCTGCATCCGGTACATTTAAGATAACGTACTGTCCGGTAAGATTCATTGACTGTCCTGAACTCATAACACTGCTTAAGTTCTGAATCTGTTCAACCGATGAGAACTGCGCCATCTGTGACATGTACTCGGTATTACTTGTCGGTTCTAACGGATCCTGATACTGCATCTGAGTTACCAATAACTTAAGGAATGCATCTTTGTCTATAGAAGACTTTTTGTCATTAGTACTGTTATAACCTGCTGCGCCGGTTACACTTGTGTCAATTCCGATTCCTGCCATAGCATCTACCTCCTTTTCCATTCTTTAATATTATCGACACATTAACGAATATACTTAATATTCGTCATGCTCTATAACTTACACTACTTCCTTCTGCTTCCATTCTCTGTTCTTCGATTTCATCAACAGACTCTTCATCAAGATCCGAAATATTAAGTCTTCTACCCTTTCCGGACGACTTGTTATCCTGATTATCAGCCTGTCTCTCATCATTTTCAGAAAATGCTGCCATAGAAACCGTAACTTCAACCGCTTCCACCTTAAGATTCTGCTGGTTAAATGCTTCCTTCAAATTGTTAAGTCCTGCCTCTATCGCCTGTTTTGCAGCTTCATTCTCTGCAGCGATCCTTGCTGTCATAACACCATCTTTTGAAACTACATGAATCTGTATTCTGCCAAGATGTTCAGGATATAACTGCATTTCCATCGATGTATTCTCAACATTAATGTTAACACGAACCTGCTCAATTATCTGCTCTACAACCTGCGTAGGTCTTGCCACAGGTTCAGTTGGCATTTCAACATTCTCTACCCTGTTAAAGGCATCTGCAATTCCCGTAAGCACGGTATTGGTATTACCGGGTTGCTTGTTAACGCTTGCTGTATTATCTGCACTTGAGCTTTTCTTGTTATCCTGCTCGGCACCTCTTTCATGTTCGTTCCTGTTATCTTTAACAACAACCTTGGTGGTATCCTCTTCAGGCTTGGCATAAACAACTTCAGAATCTGTAGATACATCCACTTCTTCTTTGTTCTCAACCAATCCATCAACGACCGGTTTTGTTTCAACCGCCTTATATGAAATCTCGTCACTGATAACTGTCTCTTTGTCATCAACAACTTCCACATCAGTAAGTGTAACTTCGTTCTCAAGAAGATATGCGTCTATATCCTCCGGTAACACTTCCACATCCGAAACAATTTCTTCGATTCCATCAACAAAAGTTTGAAGTGCCTCTCTTAAATCCTCATCCGTAAGAACCTGAGAAACTTCAACGCCCTTTGTCTCTAAAAAGAATGTCTTTGCACCCTCTTTATCAAACAAATCTCCAAAATTGAGTTCGCTGTTATCGATTACGTCAGTAACCTCCTGTGGCGAAACATCCAGTTGTGTTGAAATCAATTGTAATATTTCTCCAACAACTTCCATTACCTGCTCAAAATCATCATCCTTGATTGCACTTTCTTCTTCAACAAATGCTGCTTCTGCATCACCTGTTTCATTTGAAGCATTATTATCATCCTTGACAGGAGCATCATTCTTAACCGTCTCTTTGTCGGTCGTCTTATCCATTGTCTGAACGTCTTTTTCTGACTTCGCATTTACATTGCCGTTATCGTTTGATTTGTTAAGATCCGTCTTAACTTCAGTCTTCATCTCCGGCTTGACAACTTTTGTGTTATTCTCATTATTGGTATTGAGAAAACTTGCAAAGTCTGTTGCTGTCTGCGAATTATCAGCCTTGTTAGCAGATTTTGACGCATTCATTCCAACAGATAAGAAGTTAGCTGCATTAATACTCTCCTGTATCTGCATACTGTTCCTCCTCTCCGATAAATAATTAGTGCTATGGCATCAATTTCTTTGTAATGCTTGCTGCAAACGCATCGTCCATCTCATTCATAATCTTGGCTCTGCCATCATTACTCATTGCTTTCATAATGCTTGCAACCGTATCAAGATCGTTGCTCATGCTTTGAAGTGTTGTTGCTGCTTCTTTTGGCTTCATACTCTCATAAGTCTTCGCAAGATTCTTGATATCTTGGTCAGATTGCTGTGCTGTAACAAGCTGTCGATAGATTGCTTCAGCATACGCTTCATTGATACTCTCATACCACTTAATATATGTATCGGCATCCGGAGCGTTTTCTCCATAGACCACTTCGTTATAAAAATCTTCTTTTTGTTTCTGAAATGCTGCCTGCTCATCCTCAAGTACTTGTAAACGCTCGACTTTCTTGGATAAATCAGCATTCTCTTCTTTTAATTTTTTATTTTTCGAATTAAGCTTTTCATTGGCTTCTTCAAGCTCTTTTATCATTTCTTTGGCCTGCGAAAGTGTTGCAATCTTGTCATCACTAGTGCCTTCTTCCTCCGCCTCTTTTGCGAGTTCTTCCTCTGATGGTTCCGGCAGAATCATCTTAATAACCGGCACATCCTTAAAAATAGGACGAAGCACAGTGCTTCCAAAACCACCAACATCAAGCTTGACAAGAGCGCACAATATGGCCAGCCATACAACAATTATTAAAATAATAAAGATAAACGACAAAATCTTACTTCCAAGACCTTCTCCGTCGTTCTCTTTCTTTTTTTCTTTGTCCTTCTTTGCCATAATTTACTCCTTTTTCCCTGATGCATCGTTATACTGATAACTTATAAGCTGATCAATTTCTTTCATTTCCTCCTGATTGACCTCCTGAAGGAACAATTCAAACTGATTTTCTTTAAGTTTCTCGTGAATCTTTCTTTCTTGCATAGCCTCATTCATTTTTCTGACAGCCGCCTCTAATTCCTTCTCAATAAGAGAAATAACATTTTTCTGATTGGCGATATAACTGTCCATAAGAATAATGGCATTTTTGCATTCTTCTATTTCCAAAACATCAAGTTTCATTGAAACAAGATTTCTGTATCTGTCAAAATACGAAGCCTTTCTGTCCTCAAGCTCTTTTAGCTTATCTTCCGCCTCATTTAATCGCATGCGAACAACCATATATTCCTGTTTGGCTTGTTCTTCCATCTTATATTTAATATTAAGTATATTTTCCATACGATAAATGAACCTTGCCATATTTCATTCCTCCGCATATGACTACTCAGCAAATATCTGCGATAAAAGTTCCATTTCCTCTTCAAAAACAAACTTCTCATCAACACTCTGCATTAAATATTCATTGACCTGATTAATTTTTGAAATCGCATAATCAATCTCCGGATTTGAGCCTGATTTATATGCACCAATATTAATTAGGTCTTCGGCTTCATTATAAGTCGCAAGCACATTACGAAGTTTTCCGCTTAATGCTTTATGTTCTTTTGTTGCTATACCACTCATACATCTTGATATACTTTGAAGCACATCAACCGCCGGATAATGATTCTTATGAGCCATTTTTCTTGACAAAACAATATGCCCGTCTAGAATACCTCGCGCAGTATCGGATATCGGTTCATTAAAATCATCACCATCAACAAGTACTGCGTAAAGTCCGGTGATAGAACCTTTTGAGGAATTACCTGCTCTTTCCAACACCTTGGGTAGTTCTGCGTAAACAGAAGGCGGATAACCTCTTGTTACCGGTGGTTCTCCCGAAGCCAAACCAATTTCTCTTTGTGCCATACAAAAACGTGTCATATTATCCATCATGAGCAAAACATCTTTGCCCTGATCTCTAAAATATTCAGCAATTGCTGTTGCTGTCTTTGCCGCTTTATTACGAATAAGTGCCGGTTTGTCTGAAGTTGCAATAACAACAACCGAACGCTTCATTCCTTCTTCACCAAGATCGCGCTCTATAAACTCCCTAACCTCTCTGCCTCGCTCTCCAATCAGAGCAATTACATTGACATCCGCCTTGGTATTTCTTGCAAACATACCCATAAGAGTAGATTTACCTACACCGGAACCGGCAAAAATACCGATACGCTGTCCCTTACCGACAGTTATCAAACCGTCAACTGATTTGACGCCCAACGGAAGAACATCTGATATAAGTTTTCTTTTAAGTGCATCCGGCGGATCTGCCTCTATAGGATAAGAGTTTTTCAAATTAAGTTCCTTACCATCTAACGGTCTTCCGAGACCATCCAAGGAACGCCCCAAAAGTTCTTCTCCAACCTGAACTTTTAACGGTTCTTTCGTATTCTCAACCAACGCCCCCGGTCCGATTCCCTCTACACTGTCAAAAGGCATAAGCAATACACGATTGTCGCGGAATCCGACAACCTCTGCCATAACCTGCTGTTTTCCGTTCTTGGAAGTTATCATGCAAAGATCATTGAGTTTGCAAGTAGGACCGACTGATTCAACAGTAAGACCAACAATCTTTGCAACTTTACCCAACTCGTCAGAAAACGAATCATCAAGCATGGAAAAATATGGGTCATAATCGATTGTTAGCGTCTTCCCCTCCAAAATAAGCCGTCTACTCCTTTACCATGATTTTAAGAGCCTTACACAAATTGTTAAGTTGTGTGTCAAGGCTAAGATTAACCATACCATTGTCCGTTTCTATAAGACATTGTTTCGCGGATAATTTTGCATCCTCAAATATTTCCAATTCGATACTCGGATTTGCTATACCGTATATCTTGTCCTTGTTCTCAACAACCATAGGATAGTCATCCGGCGAAACCTTGATGACAAAATGATAACTGTCATCCAAATCCCTCATCGAATTATTAATCATGTACATAAGAACATCTTCATGTCCCTCTATTTCTACACCTGTAATATGCGGAACCATACGGCAGAGCCACTCAACCATCTTTTTCTCTGTTTCTTTGAGAAGTTGTTCCTTCTGCTGTTCAAATTCCTGTTCCTGTATAGACCTCTGTTGTTCAAGTTCTGCCATCATCTGCTCATGTTCAGCATTAGCAGCAGCATGACCTTCCTCATATCCGACCTGATAACCTTCTTCCTTCGCCTGCTGTTTGATGCTGTCAGCTTCATCGTATGCCGAACCTCTAAGTCTTTCAGCCTCATCATGAGCGTTATTGATAATCTCCTCCGCCTCACGATTAGCCTGCTCTATTATATTATCAGCAAGTTCTTTACTTGCTTCAGAGCCCTCAGGTAATTCGGCAGTATCTAACGTCAGCATCATGGCAGGATCATCAATATCAAGTCCTTCCATCTCTGCATCTTTGAGCATCGCTTCGGCAATAGCTTCCTCAACAGAATCATTCGAAGAATACGAAGCCTCTTCAATTGAACTATCTATACTCTTGATTATTTTGTTCTCGTTGGCATCTATTACCATTTTCTTATCTTCAGAAAATGCAACAAATCCGGATTTGATCAGGTTATACAATGATATCGTCTCCTCCACCACGAGAAATAACAATTTCTCCTGTGTCCTCTAATCTTCTGATTATATTAACAATCTTCTGCTGTGCCTCTTCAACATCCTTAAGTCGTACAGGTCCCATATATTCCATATCCTCTTTGATCATCGCAGCAAGACGAGATGAAAGGTTTGTGAATATGATATTCTGTACATCTTCATTAGCATTCTTAAGAGCAATCGCAAGCTCGTTATTATCAACATCTCTAAGAACTGTCTGAATAGCACGGTTATCAAGCATAAGAATATCCTCGAATACGAACATCTTACGTCTGATTTCATCTGCAAGTTCAGGCTCTTCAATCTCGAGTGTTTCCATAATATGCTTCTCTGTACTTCTATCAACAGTATTAAGGATTGATACGATAGCATCGACACCACCGACAATCGTGTAATCCTGATTGACCAAAGATGACAATTTCTTTTCCAATATTTTCTCAACTTCCTTAATAACATCAGGACTCGTTCTATCCATAAGAGCAATACGTTTTGCAACGTCTGCCTGCTTTTCAAGCGGAAGCGAACCAACGACCGCAGCTGCCTGCTGTGCCGGAAGATACGCAAGAATAAGAGCAATAGTCTGTGGATGCTCGTCCTGAATAAAGTTGAGCAACTGAGACGGATCTGCTTTCCTTACGAACTCGAAAGGACGAACCTGTAAAGAAGCCGTAAGACGACCAATAACATCCCTTGCTTTATCTTCACCAAGTGCTTTATCAAGCAATTCTTTAGCATAGCCGATACCACCTTCAGCAATATACTGCTGGGCAAGACAGATCTCATAGAACTCTTCTAAGATTCTTTCTTTCAAATCCGGTGGAACATTCCTGGTGTTAGCTATTTCCAACGTAAGTGTCTCTATTTCATCTTCTTTTAAGTGTTTAAAAACATTAGCCGATTTCTCAGGACCAAGCGAAATAAGCAATATCGCCGCCTTCTGAATACCGGACAATTCCTCATCGTATGCCACTTAATCGTACTTCCTTTCGTCAAGAATAATTACTCCCAATCTTCATTGAGCCAGTTACGGAGTAACAAAGCAACTTCTTCAGGATTCTGATCAACAAATCGTTCAATCTGCTGCCTTGTTGCTGATTTATCACTAAACTCAATATCTTCTAACGTCTGATTCTCTTTCGTTGTAGCCAAAAGTGCCTCCACTGATAATTCAGGTTCAAGTTCTGTAACTTCAACCGGCTTCATACCTCTAAATACAACAAATACAAGAAGTATAACTATAAGCGCTGCAAGTATGAATTGCAAATAGTTAGCAATGAGCTGTGCCGCCGATGTTTCCTGCGGATAGAACAAAGGAACTTCGTACGCCTGAACCGTTACTCTGTCACCTGATATTCCTGAAGCATTCTGAATGAGAGAAACTATGTTCTCATCAACATCAATAGGTTTACGTTCGTCATTCTCGGCCTGAAATTTTTCAAAGTTGGTTCCTTTGAGTTCTCCGGATTTCTTCATCTTGGCTTCATCATAAATGACGTATTTACTCAAAACAACCGCCATTGATGAATTGTCTGTGTTAACCGTTCCGATTGCTTTTTTTGTTTTTGTTGTAGTTACACTATCGTTATATTCCTCTTTGATAACATTGGCATTGCTGTTACCGAGAGTACCATTTAAAATCTCATAATCATTGACTGTATCATCATTAGAATCGGTTCCCGGAATACCTTGCGCACCCTCGGCATTCTCCGCATTGTAATAATAATAACTTGTCTTCGGACCTGTATCTTCTTCAGCATCATCTGTATAATGATGTACATCTTCTATCTCTTTTTCATCAAGATCAATATCAAGATTAGCTGTTACTTCAGCATCATTAAAGACACCTGAATTAACCATAAGGCTTCTAACTCTGTCTTCAAGATTATCAGTAACCTGTGCTTTTATCTTAATCGCAAGTGAGGAAGCGCCTGCCGTACCTGACGAGCCGCCCTCCGCACCAAACAATAACATACCTGTCTGGTCAATAATTCTGATATTATCAGTTGTGGAATTACCAAGAGCTGTCGAAACATAATTGGCAATACCCTCAAGACTGCTATCATCAAATTGTTCTGTAGTTGTAAGCAAAATACTTGCCGATGCTTCCTTCTCCTTGGAAAGCAATGTATTGGTAGAATCCGGAATTGTTATCTGTACAGCCGCCTGTTTGACGCCGTCTATAAGTTCCAATTCCTCGGCAATATTGTTCTGTTTGACGAGTTTTTGTTTGAGCTGCCTTTCGCTGTCTGTTGTAGACATACTGTTGTTAAAAAGCAAATCCCAATCATCGTTTTTGTTGGTTGCAATGTTATTCTGACCAAGAGCAAGTCTCGCAGTAGATTCCTGCTTTTCGTTGACCATAAATGTAAGACCGTTACCGCTGACCTTATAATCAATCTGCGCTTCGTCTAAAACAGCCTTGGCTTCAGCTGCATCAGCAGTATTCTCAAAAGTATTAAGCTCCGTGTACTTTGCCCTGTTGAGCATAAGAATAAGAGCCACTAATGTAAAAATAACGGCCGCCGTAATACAAATTATCAGTGTTTTCTGCTTGCTTGTAAACCTATTCCAAAATTCAACTATTCTTTCTCTGATGTTCTTCAGTCTGTCTAACATTATGGTATATCCCTCTCACATTAATTAGTCCATAAAGTATAATAACAAAAAACTTATCGATTATATCTGCATATTCATAAGTTCTTTGTAGGCCTCTAGTGCCTTATTTGTAACCTTAACCGTATATTGCAAAGAAATGTTGGCTTTCTGCTGAGCTATTGCAAGATCATGCGTACTTGTGGCATAACCGAGTGCAAAATTCATCTCCGATTCCTCTGCAGCATTCTGATAATCGTCTGCTGTCTTATACATTTCAATTGCAGAATTAAGAAGATTATCAAATGCAGTCTTATTATCAGTCGTAACCTTCGAAGTACTAAGACTGTTATATAGTTCATTTATTGCATTGTTATTATTAATCGCAGTAACCGCCATAACATTCATCTCCTCATTTGTATAAATGTTTTAAAACCCCTTATGAGAACAACTCAAGTCCCTTTGCCGCAATAGCTTTTGATGCGTTAAATGCTGTCGCGTTAGCCTCGTAAGACCTGCTGGCATCAATTAAGTTCGTCATTTCCGTAACCGTATTAACATTAGGCATATGTACGTATCCGTTCTCGTCAGCATCCGGATGTTCAGGATTGTATGCCATAGGACCTTCGCTTGTATCCTCAACTATCGATGCGATTTTAACACCTTTTGCATGATATGTTTCTAATTTGTTGCAAAGGACATGATCAAAGGACGCATTCGAATTCTCCTGAAATACAACTGTCTGTCTTTTGTACACTTCACCATGCTCATCTCTCGTAGTGTTCACATTAGCTATATTCTGCGAAATTATGTCCATTCTGGTACGTTGCGCCGTCATTCCTGACGCAGATACATTCATCGAATTAAAAATACCGCTACTCATTCACATTACCTCCTTTGCACTGTCAAAAATCAATTACCCGAAAGTACTGTCTTATATCTCGAAAACTCTTGTCCAATTTGAGAAACCAGTGTATTATACCGTATCTGGTTCTCTGCAAGAAAAGCATTCTCTGTATCAATATCAACATTATTACCATCCAAACGATAAGACAAAATCGAATGGTCTGTATATATCATTCCTCCAAAGTCCGATAAATGAGTATTAATATCGGCAACTCTTTCATCAAGTGAGTCTCCACCAATCATAGCCTGTTCAAGATAACGCTCAAAGCTGACATCTTTTCTTCTGTAATTAGGCGTATCAACATTGGCAATGTTATTAGAGATAATTTCATTTCTGGAATTAGAGGCATCAGCCGCTTTGTCCAATACATTAATATAATTATAAATGTTTGTGTTAATCATACTATTACCTCCTCTAATATAAATACCCATTCACGAAGCAAAGGACCTATGAGAAAACTCACAAATCCTTTTGCAAACTTCGATATCCATTCTAATTATGTAATTGAAACACTTCATCACAAGCGTATTCATTAAGTACTTTGATATTAGTTCCCTTCATGCCGGAAGACTTTGTTTCTATTACACCAGCACTTTCAAACTTTCTCAATGCATTCACTATAACGGATCTGGTAATACCTACTCTGTCTGCAATCTTAGAAGTTACGAGCATTCCGGAAATAAGCGATCCCTGCGTATTCCCCAAACCTTGTTCTTTGCTCATCTTGTCCAATTCAGAAAAGACATGGTATATTGCCTCTTGCTCTGATGCTGACAAAGTACTGATTGCCGATCTTACAATTGATAACTTCCTATCTTCCTCGGCAGACTCCTCATTAACGCTTCGCATCATCTCAAGTCCGACAACGGTGGTTGCATACTCACTAAGAATAATATCATCGATTGTATATGGCTTCTCTTCCTTGTATAAGAAAAGCGTACCCAATCTCTCTCCTGCGATATCAATCGGAGAAATAATTGCCTGATATCTCTCCAGGTGTTCTAACTCAAAACCAAGAGTTGCAAGATTGACATTCTCTTTGGTAGATAACACTCCCAGCAATCTCTCGTTAAGCAACGGATCAATGAAATCTCCCACAACAGGAACTATCATCTCTGTAATCTCACTGATGTCAGATCTGTTCTTAAGACCAAGAACTTTACCCTTTTTGCTAATAACAAGAATATCCGACTCTAATATTTCACTCAACACTTTGCATATATCATTGAAGACAACTTTGTGTGAGTTATTATTATGTAATAATTTGTTAATCTTTCTAGTCTTATCTAATAACTGTACACTCATAGACGTCATCCTCCTAAGTTAATCATAATTCTATCATAATTGTACTACAATAACAAGAATTTTCTGAAAAAGAGGAAGCAATTACCAATGTTATTGCTTAGGCTTTTCACAGACAAATCCGCAGGTTTCATTGCCACATACAAGCTTATTACCCTTCTCTAACATATAAGAGCCACATTTCTCACACTTAATATGTGACGGCTTTTGCCACGACATAAAATCGCACTCCGGATTATCTATACAACCGTAGTATTTTCTTCCCTTTTTGGTTTTCTTAAGAACAATGTCCTTACCACATTTAGGGCATGCAACACCTATTTTTTCAAAATGAGGCATAGTAAATCTACATTCAGGGAATCCGGGACAAGCAAGGAACTTTCCATGAGGGCCGTACTTAACAACAAGATTCCTTCCGCAGTTTGGACACAGTTCGTCCGTAACCTCATCCTCAATCTTAATATGTTCAAGTTCTTTATTGGCTTCACTTACAGCTTCATCCAAGTCAGGATAGAAATTAATAATAACTGTCTTCCAGTCAATAACACCCTCTTCAATCTTATCAAGAAGAGACTCCATGTTTGCTGTAAACTCGGTATCGACAATTACTGCAAACGCGCCCTTCATAATCTGGTTAACCGCTTCACCAAGCTCCGTAACATACAAATTCTTCTTCTCTTTTACAATATATCTTCTTGCAATAATAGTCGAAATTGTAGGTGCGTATGTACTTGGTCTTCCAATACCAAGTTCCTCTAACTGTTTTACCAAAGAACCTTCTGTAAAATGAGAAGGTGGCTGGGTAAAATGCTGCTTATCCTCCAGCTTTTCAACATCTATTTTGGTATCCTTTGTTATATTCTTGAAGTTATTCTTCTCATCATCGGACTCATCATCGATAGAATAAACTGCCATAAATCCTTCAAAGGCTAGTTTTGTTGAAACCGCGTTAAAATCATATCCTTTAGCCGAAAGTTTTATAGACTGACTCTCGTATTTGGCTTCAGCCATACGACTTGCAAGGAAACGATTATATATCAATTGATAAAGCTTAAACTGGTCCTTTGACAACTGCTCTTTAACAATAACCGGTGATAAAGTGACATCCGTAGGTCGAATTGCTTCGTGAGCATCCTGAATCTTTTTGTCGGATTTGCTTTTTGTATTTCCATCACCAACATAATTCTTGCCATACTTATCAGAAACATACGCCTTTGCTGCAGCGTCTGCCTCTTCCGAAATACGTACCGAATCCGTTCTTAAATAAGTGATAAGACCTACACTTCCACGTCCCTTAATCTCTACACCTTCATATAACTGTTGAGCTATACGCATTGTTTTACCGGTTGCAAAATTAAGCTTCTTTGCAGCCTCCTGTTGAAGAGTTGACGTCGTAAAAGGAAGTGGTGCTTTCTTGGTTCTTGTGCCATTCTTTATGTCAGACACCTTAAGTGTTGCACCCTTCAAATCTTTTAAAATTTTATCCATTTCTTCTTTTGAAGTTATTTCAGGCTTTCCACCGGGCGTATTTGAAAGCTTGGCGGTAAATGATTTTTTAGAGCCTTCAGGTGTAACAACAGCCTCTAAAGTCCAATATTCTTCAGGAATAAAGTTATTAATCTCATCTTCTCTGTCACATATTAACTTAAGAGCAACCGACTGTACTCTTCCCGCACTTAATCCTCTTTTGATTTTTGCCCATAAAAGAGGACTTATCTCGTATCCCACAAGGCGGTCAAGCACACGTCTGGCCTGCTGTGCATCTACAAGATTCATATCAATATCTCTTGCATTTTTAATGGAGTTCTTAACGGCATTCTTGGTAATCTCATTAAAAGTAATTCTCTTAAACTTCTTATTCTCAAGATTAAGTGCCTTAGACAAATGCCATGATATGGCTTCTCCCTCACGGTCCGGGTCAGTTGCAAGATATACTTTATCTGCCTTTTTAACTTCTTTACGAAGTTGTGCAAGCAACTCTCCCTTTCCTCGTATTGTTATATATTTCGGTTCAAAATCATTATCTTTATCAATTCCCATCTGGGACTTTGGTAAATCTCTAACGTGTCCGTTTGAAGCAAGAACTTTGTAATTACTTCCCAAGAATTTCTGAATTGTTTTCGCCTTGGCCGGCGACTCCACTATAACAAGATTCTTTGCCATATTAAAGAACTCCTTTAATTTATTAAAATGACTGGATCATTTATATTTTAATCGCATAATAGTTGCGAGCCGGTTCAGAAACAACGCCGGATATAACCATGCTGTTTATGTACATGCATACCTCACCGGGTGAAAGTTTTGTTTCATATATTATGTCGTCAATATATTTCGGCTCAACACTCAAAACACTATACACCATTTTTTCAGTGGGTGCAAGTTTGTTTTTGATTTCGGAAATACAACTATTCATTATGTCCTTACTATCCTCACAAAATCCCGTCTTGCAAAAAAGAAAATCCAAAATATCCGACACATCGGTAACTATATGTGCCCCGTATTTGATTAAATTATTGCAACCAACACTGTTGTTATCAATAGTCCTTCCCGGAAGTGCAAAGATATCCTTTCCCTGTTCAAGTCCAAAATCAACAGTAATCAATGTTCCGCTTTTTTTTCTTGCTTCAATCACCAAAATACCGTCCGCCATACCGGAAATAAGCCTGTTTCTGAGTGGAAACAACCTAGCTTCAGGAGCAATTTGAAGATTACTTTCAGATATTATTCCTCCACATTGTTCCATACTCATGAAAAGGTCATAGTTCTCTTCAGGATAAACTACATCAATACCGCATCCAAGCACTCCCAATGTATAACCACCAGCTTCAAGCGCACCTCTGTGTGCCATTCCATCAATACCTCTTGCAAGGCCGCTGATTATTGCAACACCATTCTTGGAAAGTTCTCTGCCATAAAACCTTGCCATTTCCCTACCGTAATGCGTGCAACTTCTTGCACCGATAATGGCAATTGTCTTTTGTTCTTCTTTCGGAAGGCTACCCTTAATATACAAGCCTGTCGGACTATCGTCGATATACAATAATTTTTCAGGGAAAATATTCTGCTTTGGATATATAAAAGAAACGTTTTTTTCTTTTAATTTTTCGTAACTGTTAATTATATTGTTTTCATCTTTGGATGCAAGAAATTGATTGGCATTAATTCTAGTATTGTGACAATCGAAAAAATCTGTTATTTCACTATCTTTCGCATTATATATATCTTCCGGTTCTCCAAAAAATTCTAACATGTTGCGTATATTATTCCTACCAAAACCTTCTATGTTATTAATCCAGTACCAAAAATGTTCCTCCTTCATCATAGATTCTGCCCTCCGTTATACAAATCAATCATCCTGTATGATAAAGCCTCAAAAAGATGTTTTTCACACACTGCATCCGAGCCATTCAAATCAGCAATTGTTCTTGAAACTTTCATTATTTTGGAAGCACCTCTTGCCGTAAGATTATATTTTTCAAACAAATCTCTTCTCATAGCAAGTTCCTTCCTTGAAAGTTTGCATACCTCATCAAGCTTTTGCGATGGTATTTCTGAATTGTAATTGATGCCAAATTCTTTTAGCCTTTCCCTTTGAATATCAAGTGCTTTGCATATTCTTTCTTTTATCACTGCTGATGTTTCTTCTATAGAATCGGAATACAACTCGTCGTACGGTATCCTTTTAACATGAATACAAATATCCATTCGGTCTATCATTGGTTGGGATAACTTATTCATATAGCGTTTGATCTGATTAGGGGTACAGTAACATTTCGCTCTGTCCGGATAATATCCGCATGGACAAGGATTCATGGCAGCTACAAGCATAAAATCACAAGGAAATGTATAACTACCGTTAATTCTTGAGATTGTCACCTGCCCTTCTTCTGTCGGTTGTCTTAACATTTCAATCGTATTCTTCTGAAACTCCAATAATTCATCCAAAAATAAAACTCCGTTATGAGCCAGACTAATCTCCCCCGGCGAGGGGACATTCCCTCCACCTATCAAAGAATGCGCTGTTATTGAATGATGAGGTGAACGAAAAGGTCTTGTACTAATCAGACCTTCATTGCTTTTAAGCATACCCTTGGCACTGTAAATCTTTGTAAGTTCAATACTTTCCTCATACGAAAGTTCAGGCATTATTGTGGGGACACGTTTTGCAATCATCGACTTACCCGAGCCCGGAGGACCCATAAATAGTATGTTGTGCCTGCCTGCAACCGCAATCTCGGTTGCACGTTTCATACTTCTCTGTCCTTTTACCTGTGAAAAATCGATAGCATAAGGTTTAACTTTTTCTACATAATGCTGATTGGCATCCATTTTCTCAAGAAGCTTATTGTCAAGCAAATGATCAACCACGTCTTTTAAGCTTGATGCACCATACACTTCAATCTCCGGAATAATCGCACCTTCAAAACGATTATCATACGGCAAAATTACCTTCTTAATACCACAGTTTCTTGCAAGGTCAACTATGGATAAAACACCGCGCACCGGCTTTAAATCGCCATTTAAAGAGAGCTCCCCCATAAATAGTATTCCATCTAAACTTTCAGACGGAATAAGCCCGTAAGAAGCAAGCAACGCAATGCTTATAGGCAAATCAAAAGAAGCCCCTTCCTTTCTGATATCAGCAGGGGAAAGATTAATTGTGATTCTTTTGGGTGAAAAATGATATCCTGAATTGTTAAGAGCCGTGCGAACTCTGTCGCTAGCCTCCCGGACTTCCGAAGCAAGGAAGCCAACCATATTAAAGGTTGGCAATCCCTCACTAACATCGGCCTCTACTACAATGAGTCTACCCTCAACTCCATGTAGCGTGCCGCTAAGAACTTTGTTAAACATGGAAACTCCTATTCCATCTCCAACACAAGCTGTTTTGACTTTAAGAATTGTAACATAAAAAATATTTTAAAACAAGAACTAGTTTAATAATTTCTTTAACTCATCCATAAAGATGTTAACATCTTTAAATTCCCTGTAAACAGAAGCAAAACGAACATAAGCAACTTCATCTAAATTTTTAAGTTCGTCCATAACAATCTCTCCGATTACAGAACTGTCAACTTCTTTCTGCTCAAGGTTAAACACCTTTGTCTCTATACGGTCAATGCACTTCTCTATATCTTCAACCGATATAGGTCTCTTGTGGCAAGACTTGATTACACCCGACTCAATCTTAGACCTGTCATAAGCCTCGCGAATTTTGTCTTTTTTAATGATGATAAGCGGTATTGTTTCAACCTTCTCATAGGTTGTAAAACGCTTGCCGCAATCATCGCATTCACGTCTTCTTCTAATCGAGCTGTTATCATCAGCCGGTCTTGAATCAATTACTCTTGTGTTGTCTTCACCGCAAAATGGGCATTTCATATGTATATCTCCTCCTTAAATGACTGCTAACCGCAGTCTTTTTCCTTTATAACCGCATTGTCCGGACAAATATCCACAAGTATAATATCCGGACCGATTCTCACCACATCACAGAACGGAATATAATACTTGTTGCTTTTGCAAAAATTAGAAAACAGTCCCACCGGTTCCGGTACAATCAGACCGCATATCTGTCCGCTACATATGTCGAAATCAAGATCTGCAACGCATCCTAATTTCATACAATCCTTGCAGTTAATCACTTCTTTTTGTCTAAGTTCTGTAAACTTCATAAGCACTCCGGATATATCTCAACCACAATATATGCCGAAATATTGCAAAAAAGAAGTAGTATTTGTGATTAACATAATACATTTGCTATTATATATCACATTTAAGGAAAAATCTACATATTTTTACATAATTTCTTTCAATATGTCACTTATCATCTGTTACATACATTTGTTTCAACACCATCCTATCTTTAATGTCTTATCATTCTACAAATATTATTCAAAAACATTACTATATTACACGCAAACAAAATGTAGTTGATTATCGACGGACAATACAGGGTGTCTTCCTTCAAATAATTCCCTTCAATGCTTTTAACCAATATATGATAATTGTTGAAATCATCCGAAGTAAGAACATCTACAGAAGTTTCATCATTGACAGCTTTAATAAACATTCTATACCTTTGAAGCTCACAAAGATATTGTTCTTCAAAAACATATGTAGCTGTACCATCAAAATATGAACATACAAGTTTGACCACTAACAAGTCTTTTAAAGCAAAAATTACCTTTATTTTATCAGTATAAAGTTTTGCTTTTACTATTTTACCATGTTCCACTAAAGAATTATGTTTTTTATTCATACTCCATATTATAAAAACAACACACGTAATACATATTAGAATAGGAATATAAATCAAGAGCATGAAATTTATTTCGCTTATCTCTTCTTTCAAAACAATAAATTGAACAAACGCTAAAGCACTATTCAATACAAAAGCAAAAAGATTTTCCGAGATTTTTTTAATTTTCATTACGATATATTCTCCTTAAATTGCTTCATCGTATGGTATATAGTTGTGTGATTCAACTATTCTCTAGCAATTCCTACACTCATGTTTTTTAAATATTTGATAAGACCTCCTGCTTCAAAATTATATTTATTGGTATATTCATCATACGTGTAAATAAAATCTTACATAAATATCCATGTATAAACTTATAACGAAAGCAAGGAAATTGAGGACAACATTACTCCATTCCGATAATCATCAAAAACCGGCACCTGGAACTTTCGTTTCTGATACCAGCTTTATAATTAAAACATTGCAATCTTGTTGGACTTGAGTAGTTTTTTTAGATATTCAATCTGCTTATCTTTGCTCTGCAACTGTTCGTCTTTGCTCTGCAACTGTTCGTCTTTATTCTGTAGTTGCTTATCCTTACTCTGAACCTGTTCACTAAGGTTTTTAATCTGCTTGTCTCTGTTCTTAATCTGCCTATCCTTTTCTTCAAATTCTTCCTTGAACAAATCTCTAAATGCTCCCATACCGATCAACTCCTTCATCCATTCCTTATTCTCATTCAAGCTTGACACTAGGTCAAGCACAACGTTTATTCTTCTCTGCCCTTCTTCGTTCTTTTCTTTTCCGGCAGCTTCCGCTAGTAGTTCCGCGTCACTAAATGTAAGCTTATTCGTTAATACCTTTAGCCATATATATCTGTTATCAAGTTCCCTTGTTACAATAACCTGCATATCAACATGATTAACTTTTGTAACATGATATATTCCAGCCTCATATTGGGTTACATTATAATCGTTTTGGGCAAAATATTCCAGCAATTTTTCCGGCTTACCTTCTCTTACAAACGATACAGTAATGTCCTCTGTTTTGCACTTCTTCATACTTGCAAAATGATACACATAACCCATAGTCTTTTGATAAACTCTGACAGATAAATGCTGTCCTGGCGACTTATATTCAAAGATATTATATTTCCTGAATATACCGCTTATAGCATTGCAGTGTTCATTTACCGAACCTTTCTGCACAACAACTAAGTCAATATAGTTGGGTAATGTGTTGAGCGTATACTCTTTTTCATAATCGTACTTTTCGCCATCAAGTTCAAACATCTGTATCACCGCATCATAAAATGCAGGATGATACTGGCTGCGCCATTTCTTTGCCATTCAACTCCTCCTTCGTACCGACAGAAAGAATCAAATGTACTATCCGATTTCCTCTGCCTTTATTAAATAAAATGTTGGAAATAAAAGCATTGGAAATTTCAGATAAATAAGAATTTCTGAGATATGGTTATATCAACCGAATCGAAATATTTCATGCTTTGAGCATATGATAACATAAGGTATACAAAATAGCAAGTATGTATAAAAGTAGAATATTGCAGAATTATAGATGAACGTCAAAGTAGTATCAATTTTCCACCGCATTCACTACTTCTTTACCAGTATTGAGCAATAGTTTTGACTTTTGAACTATCATGTGCCAAATCATAAAACCCACATTCATTTTGCAACACTATTGCCTTATTCTTGTATTTAACAACTGGGATTTCTGTTTCTTCTGGCAATATGTATTGATTATTATATTCCTTAATATGAAGCATTTCAGGGTCAATTTTTGTACAAACAACCACAAATCTAGTCCGTGAACACACCCCTTCAGAAAACACTTTTATGTGAAAAATAAATCTATGGGTAAACCCCAGCCACCTCCCCCTATATATATTTGCATCTTCAATCAATTCAAGTTTAGCAGTAACTCTATATCCTTTTTTAATAACCTTCAAATAATTACCAACTCTTATCCTAAAATTAATTTTCAATGCGATAATAGGTATAAACAATGTAATATGTATAATACATATTGGTAATAATGTTTCTCTCGAAAACCCCAAAGATGACCATACAATCATTATCATCATTATACACAATGATATAAACAAAAAAATATGCAAATAATTGTAAATAAAATGTTTTCGCCATTTTTTCACATCTAGTCTTTCATCTATCATCTATTAATTATCTCCCATATTTATTAATTAGTTTTTTGCACTTATCAATAGCAACCGTGTAGTAAGAAGATATTGTTGCCAAATCACCAATGTTTTTTAACTCTTTTTCGGATTCAACAATTATTTTAGATGCCTCACCCGTTTCAATAGCCAATAGGCTTACAGCTGTTAAAAGGCCTAAAATATCACATAATATATATAACAAATCCTCTATAGAATCTTCATAGTTTCCAGTTACCGTATCCTGCCCCAAATCAAAACATGTCACCCACAAATCCAAAGCATTTACCGCCGCCGCTAATGGATATCCTAATGGTGGAAATATCATAGTTGTAATTGTACCGCCTATAGACATATACAACAAAAACTCATGAACATCACTTGTATCCACTCTATCCAACCCAAACGGATCAAGATAACTTACAGGATTGCCTTCAACATAAGCATATCTGTTAAGACTACTTACACGTTCTAATACACCTAACAATACATCCTGATTAATAAAACGCTTGATGTCTACGTTGTAGTAACGTGCTCTCATGTAATAGAGACCATTACTGTCAGTAGTTACACCGTATTGTCCATTGTACAGGAATGGAATGTCTTGTCTATACTCTCCGTCTATCAATTCACCATATGGTGTATAGTTATATGTCTCAACAACGCTTCCCTTGGCATCAGTAACAGCCATCGTACTTCCGACATTGTTGAAGTGATATGTCAGATAATCATTACCATTATCCTGCGAATTTAATCCGTTACCATAGAAGTAAACGGTGGCTGTTTCTTTATTACCTTTTATTTCCGTACTCTGCAGAACCTGTGATAACTCCGGCTGAGTGTTGATTGCATAATCAATCTTCTTTTCGTTTGTTTCCACACCTCTCCTATTATTCTCTGGATCATATGTATACTTTGTATCTCCTGCCTGTATAAGTCTGTTGCGGCAGTCATATACAAAGTTTGCCATCTTGTCTTGTCATACTGAGAGTATGAATATGCCTTTTTGTGTATATTTTAATATATACATCACATGAAATATTCTGGAAATAACTGTTTCAATTCTGATATATACTCGCAACTTTTCATTTTGTATCGTCTTCTATTATTCTTTTCGACAAAAACTGTTATTGGTGGTAATTTTTCGTTTTCAAAAATCCTTTTAATACATTTTGCATATGAATGATCATTATAAAAAAACATGTCCTCGAAAACATATATTTCTCCATTGTCATAATACGTTGTTGATATTTTATATAACTCCGCACTTCTATTTACAGGTATTAATATTTGACTTTCATCTTTATTAATTTCGGCAGTTATAATTTCGATATCATTAATATTTTTCAGACAAAAATGAATATAGAACGGCTTAAAACACATTTTATATAACAACAAAATCATTATAGGAATAAAACATATACACAAAATTGATATAAAATATTTACTAATTTTCAACGATTCGTATAAAACACTACTAATAATCGCAAGAATAAGTATTCCCCATAACAAATATATAATCAATTGAATAACTGTTATTCTATTCATCTTGTATACCATTAATAACCCTCGACGCCTCCATCACCTATTATTTTTTCCATCCCTGCTATTAAACTGTTTATTAATACGCTAAATTCGCTATCATCTGTCAATTTGAAAAAACTTAATATATCTCCTATGAAAGCAGAGACCCCACTCCATAATGACAACAATCCATATTTAACTTGTTCTGCCGTAGAATCCGAATTGTATCCCAACATTATTAATGCAAATGTATCTAATAGGGAAACAACTTTTGATATACTATTCAAACCTTCCTCTATTGGAATTACAACAGGTGCTGTAGCAGGATTGAGAACAATAATTGCCGCTAATGACAACTGCAACCCTACGATTATTGCTGAAAGGAGTGACAAATCATCATGCATTTGCGTATAATATGCTATCTTCTCCAACCCAAACGGATCAAGATAACTTATAGGATTACCCTCTACATACGCATATCTGTTAAGGCTACTTACACGTTCTAATACACCTAACAATACATCCTGATTAATAAAACGCTTGATGTCTACGTTGTAGTAACGTGCTCTCATGTAATAGAGACCATTACTGTCCGTAGTTACACCGTATTGTCCATTGTACAGGAATGGAATGTCTTGTCTATACTCGCCATCTATCAGTTCACCATAAGGTGTGTAGTTATATGTTTCAACAATGTTACCCTTGGCATCTGTTACAGCCATTGTACTTCCGACATTGTTGAAGTGATATAAGAAATAATCCTTACCATTATCCTGCGAAATCAGTCCGTTACCGTAGAAGTAATATGTATTATTCTCATTACATGTTGTTTTTGTATCTTTATCAGATAGTTTTATTTCTGTGCTTTGCAGTATCTGCGAAAGTTCAGGCTGGGTGTTGATTACATAATCAATCTTCTTTTCGTTTGTTTCCACACCTATCCTGTTATTCTCTGCATCATATGTATACTTTGTATCTCCTGCCTGTATAAGTCTGTTGCGGCAGTCATACATAAAGGTTGTCATC
>JAILRO010000048.1 GCA_024698145.1 Lachnospiraceae bacterium | reverse complement strand
CTTCGTGCTCACCCTTTTTAAGCCCTGCTTTCTTTCTATATATCCATTTAATAAGCTTTTCAGGGATTCTTTTAAGGATTATCTGTATCTCTTCCTTTGGATTAATCGGGTCTAATAAAATGCTATACATTCCTGCCCTATTGGCACCCCATATATCCGTAAATATCTGGTCTCCAACAAAAAGTGTATTAGAAATGTCGGTACCAAGTACTTCCATACCTTTAACATAGCCTTCTCTTTTCGGCTTCCATGCTTTATACACATACTTAACATCCAAGGGATCTGCAAAAGTCCTGACTCTCTCCTCGTCATTATTGGAAATAAGGCATACTCCAAAACCAAGTTCCTTAAGCCTTGCCACAAACACTTTCGCCTTCTCATCAACGGGCTCGTCGTGAGGAACAAGCGTATTATCTATATCAAATAATATCCCCCTATAGCCGGCTTCATAATACTCGCGTATGGGAATGTCTTCTTTTTTGTCATAATATCTTGTCGGTAACCATTTACTCATATCAGCTCTCCATAATCTCATTGTGAGTTGTATCTCATACTTATCGTAAAACATTGTACCCTTATTTACTCGTTATACGATACTCACAATCCCGATTATAACATTACGACATATACATTTCAATTCAATACTTTTAGAATATGTGAAAATCACACCGTTATACAAATCCATATATTTCGAACGAATCAAAAAACAGCGTGGAGAATATCTCCACGCTGCAATGTAATTATATCTTATTAAGCTTTTTTAATCTTAACAGAACCTTTCTGTCCCTTTTTCTTGAAGAGTTTCTTATACTTCTTGAACTTCTTCTTAGGAACTTTGATAACACACTTCTTGTGAATACCTTTAAGTGCATTCTTGCCAACCTTCTTAAGTACTGTTGACTTAACAACTATCGATTTTAACTTCTTACAATTACAGAACGCCTTTGGCTCAATAGTTGTTACGCCCTGCGGAATAACTATCGATGTAAGCGACTTACAATTATTGAATGCGCCCGCACCAATCTTGGTAATCTTTGCATTGTCCGGAATATTAACCGTCTTAAGTTTTGTACATCCTGAGAATGCATTTGCATCAATACTTGTGATAGCAGCTTCCTCTTTAATCGATACTTCTGTAAGTTTTGTACATCCCGAAAATGCTTTACTTCCGATTGTTGCTATATTCTTACCGATATTAACAGTTGTAACCTTCTTATTATTAACAAAAGCCCCCGGTTGAATTGCAGTAACTTTATACTTAACATCACTTATGGTTACAGAGTTTGGTATATCAATTGTTGTTGAGTTTGCATCAGCCGCAGTCTGCTTGATTGAAACTTCACCAATCTTATTGTTAGCATCAGCTGCCTTTGTTACAGTAACAACGAGCTTAGAATCCTTATCTGTTGACTCTGCATTAACAACATTCGTCGGAGCTTCATAAGCTGCTCTTTTAAGAATCTTTATGCGTACTGTCTTTTCTACTTCTTCCGTATCCGGTGTGTTAATAGCCTTCGCTTTAATCTCTACTTCTTTATCGTCCTTAGCAGCCTTCAATATCGTAACATTACCGGCTTCGTCAACAGAAGCATAATCCGGCTCGCTTGATGTAAACTTGATTGTTCTGTTAGTATAAGCTGCCATATTGGCAAAATCTCCTGCTGTACATTGCTGTCCAACACAGTTCTTAAAGTAATTAAACACATTAAACTTCGTTCCTGCCTTAACGCCCTCTTTGTATTCATCAGGAACCTTTAAGCTGATTGAAGAAATATCACTATTAACCGTAAACTTAATCGTTGTTGCATACTTAGGATTATTAACATATTCCTTAGGATATACGGTTACATTGGCACTACCTATCTTCTTTGCTTTAATAACAAATGACATCTTGTCTCTGTTTGGTTTAATCTTATTAGGATCTTCACTGTTAGTTGCCTCTTTTGTCTTATATCCGTCCTCCGGATATGTATCACTATCGCCCGACGAGGTAACTATAAGAACATCCGGATTATCCGAAATTGCTACAACATCATAAGAAGCAATGAACTTCGATACCGGTAATTCTTCTCTGCTACTAACCAAATCATAATAGTAACGTTTTGCCTTCTTCTCCTTAGTAACCTGGAAATCAGCCGTTCCTGCAATACCATTAGAATACTTCGAATCATTATACCTGCCGTACATAACAGGATTAAACACTATCTCTTCAACTTTAAACTTAAATGTTACATCAAAGTTCGGTGTTGTATAAGTCTTACCTTCACCATAACTAAACTGTATTCCACCTGTGACAGTAAAATCAACTTCATCTATGCAATTTAATGCTTTTATCTTGATTACATCTACATCCCTATCATGATAATTCTTAGTATCAGAATTAGGCAGGTTAGTAAAATATTGACTATCTGTTATCTTGTTTGTAGCATTCTGTGTCGTTGCCCAATAATATCCACTGTTTGCACCTGATAATTTGGCACTTACACCAAATACCTTCTGAACAGATGAATCACTTGAATTATTACCGACAAGCAACGTTCTTGTATCAGCCTTTCCCTTCTCATTGATATAATACGGGAGCTCATAAGTCTGTCCCTTTGCAAGCAACTTAGCCTCCGGAGATGTTGTTATACTAACCTTTATGCTTGGATTAGTCGGGTTAACTCCAGTTGCTGTATAAATCTTATTGTTATTAACTTCTACGCCTTCATGGAAAGTTTTTCTATTAATATATGTTGTTGATGCAATTGTTATTGCTTCAAACATAGGACAGCCATTAATAGAGTTCTCAGCAATATAATACACTGAATCACCAAAAATTGCCTTCTTAAGCTTGCTACAACCTGTAAGTGTTCCTGATTTTAACTCAGTTAACTTTGTTTTACTAACGTCAAATATTTCTAAAGAAGATTTGTTAAAAGCATTTCCACCAATTGTCTTAAGCGATGTTGCCCTGTCAAAATCAGCAGAAGTAATTCCTGTACCTTCAAAAGCGTTGTCTCCGATTTCTGTGATATTCGCACCGAAAATAGCCACTCCTATCGTATCTCTCTTAAAGGCATAACTACCAATTGATTTGAGCGATTCTGGGAAATTATTTGTGTTGTCAAACTCAAGTTTTTTACAATTATCAAATGCCTCATCACCAATCTTTTCAAATGCAAACGCATTCCTAAAATCGACCGTAGTAAGATTACTACAACTTTTAAAACTTGTTTTACCTGCAGACTTCAACGAAGCCGGAAATGCGATTGTAGCAAGTGAATTATCGCCTTCAAATGCAGATTCACCGATAGCAGTTACCCCGCCAAGAGTAACATTAGATAACTTTTCAGCTTTCTTAAAACTGTTCTTACCAATCTTAAAAGAACAAGCCGGAAGTTCCACACTCGTCAACTCACCACAATTCTGAAATACACCCGGATCATCACATGGACTTTCTCCTGTAAGACTACCCTCGCCAATTACTGTAAGATTAGTTAAAGCAGTCAAATTAGCAGATTTAATATTGGTACCGTAAAAAGCACCTTGATATATAGTTTGAACATACGGCTTTGTCGGAAGAACATCCTCAGCTTTATCAATATTAGCACAATACTCAAACATTAAATATGGGATAGCAACCCACTGGTTCTTTTCTGTTGTATCCGCCTGCCATACAACCTTTGATACTCCGGTATTACCAAAAATTGAACGTTCGCCTCCCGAAGAAACAAGGTAATCGGGTATAAATATAACACCATTGGTATTATTGCTTCCGCAAGTCATAGTATTAAACTTTCTCTGATTATAAAATACTCCCGTATTAATATGCATTGACGCATTTCCTTCCGGCAAAACCACAATCTTCAAAGAAGCTTCCTCACATTGTTCAGTAAGATCATTAGGATTAAGCTTCGTTTTAAAATCGTGCGCCTCTTTTCCGTCCTCTTTTATGGTATCTGTATATGCAAATGCACCTCCTGATATTTCACTAAGACTTGTATATGAACTCAAATCCAAAGTCGTGAATCGATTACCACAAAAAGCAAGCGTACCTATATTGGTAATCTTCGAACCGTCATTGCTAGGTCCAACCTTAAATGATGTCAATGGTGCATAATAGAAGCAATGTCTTGGAATCTTTGTAATAGATGCCGGAAGTTGTGCACTTGTAAGCGAATAACATCTTTCAAATATCATATCACTGAGTGTCGGTGTTGCTACACCTGTAGCAGCGTCGCAATCATTTACCACTATTCTTTCAAGCGCTCTACAGCCAAAGAATGCACCATTGCCAAGGCTTACCAATGAACCTGGAAAAACATTAGCAGTTTGAGTAGTTTGATATGTTATGCTACTAAGTTTTATATCATACGCAAAAGCATATTGATCTATTTTCAAAGTATCTCCACTTTTATATGGAAGTTTCAAGTTTGCGAGGTTCGAACACTGTTGAAATGCTCCCGAATATATTCTTCTGTCTTTCGCTTCAGATCCATCTTTCCATGTAACTTCCGTTACTGCAGTACTCTGATAGAATGCGCGTGATGCAATGTTCATGACAGATCCCGGCATATCAACACCTGTAAGATTATTACATCCGGTAAAGACCTCACTTCCACAGTATTTACCATCATATTTCTTAAACATTTTATCATCAACAGAATACTTGGAGTTTTCACCTCCTAAAGGTGGTGACGCAACCTCTTCTGTTTTACCGAATCCCTTCTCATATCCGTACTTACCAAGTCCTTCAAGGTGCTGCGATCCAATATCGGTAAGTTTGTTCATGCTCAACATAAAGTCTGTATTTTCTATTGCTGTTTTACGAAACGCAGCATCTCCAATAATCGTAGCCTCGCTCTGCTCCCCTATACGAAACGTAACAAATGAAAGCGAATTACATCCATCAAAAGTATAATCAGCAATCTTTGGAAGATTTTTTGAGAGTGTCACCTTTTCAACCTTTGTATTACCAAAGAAACAGCCATTACCCATGCTATTAATATAGTTCGGCATATATATACCTTTATTTTGATTAGTATTAGACTCACCACTTGCATACATAGTCGTAATCTCAGACTGTGCAAAAGCCTTATCTCCCAACGACAAAGTACTCACATTGTCAGCTTTTGGAAGAATAATCTTCGTAAGCCCTGTTGTTCTACGGAATGCTTCCGGAAATATCTGTTCAACATGAGTATTACCCAAATTAAGTGTATCACTGTCAAAATTTATTCCCGAAAACGCTTTATCTCTGATTGTTTTAACACTATTTCCTATCGAAACTTTAACTGCAACAGAACCATTACCAGCATTCAAAAATGCTGAATCCGGTATAACCGTATTCCCATCCTTTACGGTAATATCAGCAAGTTTGTAGCAATCAGAAAAGATCGCTGTACCACCTTCTAATGTATTACCAGGAGTAAGTCCAGGAATTATAATTTTCTCAAGAGCTTTATCAGCAGCAAAAACCTGGTCTCCAATGCTTGTAAGTGAAGCAGGAAGTGTATCTGCTATTGATCCGGCACTTATCTTTTTAAGACTTTCACATGCCTGAAACGATTTTTTACCTAGAGTTTTAAGCCCTGTCGGGAAAACTACTTCTGTGAAGCCGCATCCTGCGAACTCACTATCCGGTATAGCAGTTACACTTGTTCTGCTTATATCCAATTTGCTGGCCTTCTTGGCAATTCCAAGACCTTCTACGGATTTTACGTTGATATTATTTATTACAAGTGCTCCCGTATATTCACTTAACTGGCCTTTTGTAAAATTACTAGCGTTAACACTTGATGACGTACTGCTATTATATATACTAATAACAGTATTAAGTAATTCCGTATCTTTAATATACGTCGATACAAGTACATTATCATCAACACCCTCATACTTGTACATGCTCTGCTCTTCAATAATCTCCTGACCTTCGTCTGTTGTTGCAGCAAGTGATACACTACCAAAACACAACAAAGCTATTATGCATGTCCAAACAAGATAACATGTCTTAAACTTTTTCATATATGCCTCCTTAATACTAGAAATATACCACCTGCATAAACTATACAAGTGGTATATTAAAATTACATTATACACAAATCATCAGGTAAGATCCTTTAATGGATTAACTTCTCGGACAGCTTTGAGAATATACTCAACTTCCGGATATTTCCATTTATAGACATTTTCTGTTTTGTATTTCTTTGTCTTAGTATCCCAAACCTTCTTCTCTCCGACTTTGACAGCCTGTGGTTCTAATTCAAGTATAAGTGAATCAAAATCGTATTCTTCTTTACCGTTAACTACCTTGGTAGTGTGTTCTTGAGAGTCCACTGTTCCGGTTACAGGATCTTTAACCCTTGTCGTAACCGACAACTTATAACCTGTCAACATGCTGACATCCATGTTAAGCTGATAAGTTCCTCTTGGAAGTGGTCTGTCAGGAGCGCAGAACACAATCTTATCACCGGCTCCAGTAAATCTAAAGTCATTGGTATAAATTGTCTTAAGGTTAGGATTGGTTGTCTCAAGACGGGTAATTGTAAACTTACCATACGCAGAAAGATCTTTCTTCAAGTTCTCATCCTCAACTGATGTACTTACAGTAAGTTCTCCAACTATAACCTTAACCGTCTCATTTTTGAAAGCCTCTGACTCGATAGCTATGGAATCATCTTTCTTACCTGTACCCATATCCATAGTCTGCATATATGTTGCTTTCGTTTCAATCTCCATCTCTCTTATTGATGGATCTCCTGCAACAGCCGTATACGCGGTCTCATCCGTAAACGCCTTTGTGGCTGTATCATAGAATAGACCATTTATAACAACATTGTCATTCTCTGCAAGTCTTAAGTTGGCAAAATAATCTTTTACCTTTTGAACTTCAGCCGGAATGGAAGCCTTTTCGTCAGAGAACTCAAACACTTCCGTCTCCGTCAATGCAGTTCCGGCCTTCACCGGACTATCTTTATCTCTCGTCACAGTAACAGTTAATACATACTTGCCTTCACTGTTTTTACCCAATGTAACACCTTCGCCAAGTTTAAAATCTTCCTTACCGATTGTATTACCGAGTTTATCAGTAAATGTAATGTTATCGTTAGTTGTCAACTGCCTTTGTGTTGTGAAACTATAGTCAAGCGGAATAAGATATCCATACGGTATTGTAAGACCATCTTCCTGGTTTTTAACTTTCTCATCCCAAACAAGAGATGCATCATCGTTCTTTAACTGGAAACTCATCTTAGCCCAGAAGTTACTTGCTGTTGCATGTCGCTCAACATAGAAGAAGTCAAAGTCAACAGTCTGTTCATTGACAAGACCATAATCCTTGGAAGGGTCTGTCTTAGCCTCTTCTGCCATATCATCAAGGTGGAACTCATCCGATACCTCACCGTGCTGACCACCCAAGTCTACAAGTAATTTACCATTAACAAATACGTACACATCATCATCACCAGAGAAGAAGAAGTACTGGTCAGCACCCTCTTTATAAACAAATCGGCTATGTGTATGAACTGTAAAATGGAAGTTATGTCTGTTACCATCATCTGCCTTCTCAGGCGGATCAAACTCGATATTCTTCTTAACACCGGTACCGGCAACTTCACGTTTCACAAATACATACTTATCAATGTTGATTCTTTCTCCATTGAACCTAAGTGTATTATCACCCGCTTTAAGTTCTAGTCCGGTTATCGTAATAGTCGTATCCGAAGATGGTATATTAGCTCCATACTTGACACTGTCATTATTGTTAAGATAAAACTCTCCCCAACCATTGCTACCGGCTGGTCTTGTATATGTAAGAATCATATCATATGTTCCGGCTTCAGGTACATTCTTGACAGTTTTCGTATAGTTACCGTTCCAACTTCCTATGTGAATATAGCCATCACCTGGATTTGAATTATTGGTGTCCCACCAATTACTTGTATTAAGCTGTGTAACATCATCCTCGGCCTGTGACTCAAAAGATACAGCAGTACTTGAATTCCACGCAGCATCTCCATCTGCAATAAACATGCTACCGCCAGGTAATCTATACTCCCCCTTACTTGCATCTACATCTGATTTTTTACCGTTTCTTATAGTCTTCATTGAAGGATTAAATATCTGTCCACCTGCGCCACCATCTACAGACTCGCCGTGCTTAGAATCACCCTGGAACTCATAATACGTCTTTTTCTCACCACCGGCTACTGTTTCCTCAACCTTGTGGAAGATAAGATTGTTATAAGCTGTATATGCTTTATTATACGTAGGATTACTCTTATACATGTTAGCAGTTACAAAATATGCATAATCATAACATGTCTCGATATCCCAATAACCATACTTGCCTTCGGAAGTAGCATTACCATCACCATCTGTACGAGCAATATTATACTTCGCCATAGATGCCTGATATGAACCAAGAGGATATGTCTTGTTTTTCTGAACATCTGTCGAATACTTACCACCTGTTGGTGCATAATTATTAATCTCAATTCTGTCAATGTCCGGCGCATAATTACTGCTACCATCACCGTCTAATACAAGTTTTAATGTTCCGTTAATAGTACCCGCATCAATTATCAAAGGTCCTGTTCCAGGATTATCCCATGAACCACTGTTAAGATTCTTCGCTATACCAGTATTTGTATCATTAATCGTCCACTTTAAATTACGAGCACTAGCGCAACAAAAATACACACTTATATAATAATGATCGCGCTTTTTTAAATTGTAGTAAAACGTTACTTTACCATTAGTCGGACCACCAATATATCCTACATTATTCTCTTTAAGACAGCCTGTTTTGCCACCTTGAACAATCGCACCATTTTCTAGTTTGGTATAATGGTCAATATTATAAGGACTGTTTGTGTTGGTAGAACCTCCTACCTCAGTTCCAATATCGTCAGCAGCAAATGTCTTAGGTGTCGTGTACTCATCCTCGAAATATGTGTCACAAGCGTCTATAACCTTACAACCTTCCGGCTTAATATATGTCCTGGCACTTATAGGATTAAGCGTTCCGTTAACATACATCCTGTCTACATTATTGGTTGTACTGGTATTAAGAACCTGTTTCAAACGATTCTGTACAGCCTGTGCCAAATAATCTACAGAACTTTTCTTATATACAGGAAGTCCATTATATATACTTCCCGAATTAGTTTGAAGTGAATCAGCAACAAGTCCTTTAGCATATGTCTTTCCACCATAATTTTGGTTTTTGCCCAAATCATCCATGTGCGATTCATAATTACCATTCCAGCTCATCGCACACTCAAAGAACAATCCATCAGACGGAACATCCAGAATCGTTATAGGGAAATACACTTCATCCGGATAATCATTAGGTCCAGCCTTGACAGTAAGGTTTGTTGGCAATAACGTTGCAACCATAGCTGTTGCAAGCGATAATGCTGCTATTCGCTTAATAAACCTTTTCAACTTCATCTCAGTTTCTCCTTTCCTTCAACAATATCTACGGGCTATTTTTTCTTATACATCTTGTTAGGTGCTACAGTAAGTGCATATGTGTTACGAAGCTTGATTGTATCACTGTAATCATATGTCTGTACTGTATATTTGGTATTCTCCAACTGGAGATTGACATTTACCGAATTAGTTCCCGTATCAGCCGAGAAATAGAAATCCTTAACATTATCTGCAAGAACTGCTTCATCAGCGGAAGCTTTCGAATTGACTGCACTTACCGCTGCCGACATACCATCGCTTGTATAAGTATCAAAATTGGCGATTTCGCCTTTTGCCATATACACCTTATTGTCTTGGAAAAGGAATATGGCATATTTTTCAACATTATTAATAACATCAGGCTGATATCTTACATATATGTATTTAGGTATAACATAATCAGTCTTACCGATATCATGACCGAGAGTCATATCACAATTACTACATTTGTTATTATCCCAATCGTTAACCTGACCACAATTTGAACATGTTATCTTGTTCTCAAGAACACGGAAAGATTGTATCTCTGTATTGATGGTTGTAGGATACTGAGGTTTTCCTGCAGCATCATTATCCACACCAAAAAGGGTATAATCACTCTGATCGTAGTATATATCCAAATTACGTGGTGACGCTTTCAAGAGATTTGGATACCCATCCGATACCAAATACTTTTGAATCGTTCCTGAATGCTTGTAAACATCCCTCTTCTTTCTGTTCTTGTCATTAAGAGCTGTATCTACAGTGTATGTACATTTATCTGCCGACTCAACTCTTACATATGTAGCTTGCATCATTATGTCTGAAAACTGTTCACGAAACTCCATCGCCTTAGTCTGAAGATCCAACTTCTTTCTTGTCTTGTTGAGAGCTCCTGATGTAGTTCCCATGAACTGAATTACCATAAGCATAACTATAGACATTATTGTTATGGCAATTAACAACTCAATTAGGGAGAATCCCTTATTTGTGTCTCGCTTCAAATCAAATCACCCCCTATTTAACATAATGATTACCTGTAGTCTCATCTAATGTGATGGTTGCATAAGGCTCCAAATCACCATATTTGGATGTGAGAAGTTGATAACTACCTGCACCTGACGTTACGCTTCCATCTGACTTATTAAACTTGATTACCGCATCAGTTACATCTACGGCAGTAGTTGTACCCGGTGCAATAAATCTCAAACCTTCAACCTCTTTCGGAAATACAGTATCGCAATCTGCGCCAACCTCAGAATCTAATACTTGTGCAGTTCCATTATCCGTAATCTTGTATACATTACCACCTGACAAGTATCCGATTCTTACTGTGTACTTACCATCACTTCTTTGAGTAATAACCATGGCAATGTCGCCCTTAACGCTGGAGCCACCCGGTGTCGGGTTTGCCAACGCCTTAGTTTTGATTAGACAACTGCTTATAAGATTATTGAAATTATTCGCAGCAGACTGACGTCTTGCATCTCGCATAATGCTGACTGATATTGCAGTAAGACCTGCCAATACCGCCATAATTGCAATTACTATAAGCATTTCTACTAAAGAATATCCTCTGTTCTTCTTCATACAACCACCGCCTAATCTACATTCTTAGCCCAGTTGCTATAAGAAAGGATATCCTCATACATAACCGAACCAACGGGCTTTACCGACTCTGCATCACTTGCAACCTTCTTTTCCGAATCTTCTATCTTATCATAAGCCTTAAAAATCTCATATATCTGCTGTAATGATCCCAAAGACGGTGTCAATTTACTATGAAGCGCGCCATCTTTACACTCGGCTATAATTGATTTAACAATCTCGCGGTTTGCAATAAAGTTAATTGAATGATCAACCTTTATCTTACCACCACATACTATAAGTCCCTGGAATTCTGTCACAGAACTGTCAAAGGTTACATCACCCTTACAAAATACAACACCTTTTACCTTAGTTCCCTTAACTTCGACATCACCTTTACTTTGATATACAACATATCCTGTTGACATCTCTGTATAACTTGGAGAAGCTGTATCACCTTCAAGCTTACTATTCTCAAAGTTAAAATATGTGTTAATCGGAGTAATTCCCGTATCCGAATATGTTGTTACATCGTTATCACTTAATGCTTTCGGATTCGGTGACTCAGTAAGGAACAACTTAAGACTCTTATATTTTGTATTAAATCCCTTTGTTACATTAACAGATGCAACTGTAGGATCGGTTGTTACTGTTACACTTTGATTAAGTTCAAAATTGTTATCTGCCTTGAATAAAGGCATAATACTCTTCTGATCTCCTATAACTTTAAGTGCTGCGTCCGTATCTGACTCCTTAACAGATATAGCTGAATTAGAATATATCTTAGTCTTGTTATCATCTACAAGTACGCAATTAACCTTAAACGGCTCATAATCTGTAATGTCATACAAATCGGCAATATCACCCAAAGAACGTTCTCCTGCTGCTTTCTGAGCATCTGTAAGCTCAAATGCCTCAGCATACTTACGTATGAACTCGTCAGGCTTAACCTTCTCATAAGGCATACCCGTATTAGGATCATCCTCTGTCTTCATATTAGTTCCACTGAAATCATAGAAATAATATGTCTTACCATTAACAACTGTCTTAACAACAGGTATATAATTATCAACAAATCTTTCCGGTATAGATCTCAAATATGCAAGCACATTCTTCTTCTCATCAGGAAGATCATCTACATACTGCTGATAATTAGCATCACCTGCGGATGAAAGAATTGCCGGCCACTGAACATACAAAGGATCACCCGGCTTGTCATGAACAACATAAGGTGGAATATAAGCCAACTGATTACTCTTTACAGACAAACTTTCACCTGTCTTATAATCCTGAACACGGTTTTCTTCATATGAACCACCATCTGAATATACAGAATAATCATCTGTAGATTTATCCTTGTATTCATATGGTGTCTCAGCAGCTGTAGCATCTGTAAACGTTACGGAATCATCATCCATACGAACCTTAAATGCCTCTGACTTAGCCTGCTTAGACATTTCTACATATGCCTGACCGGCAAGGTACATTGTCTGTGCTTTCTGCAAATCCAGTGTAGTATTCTTACCATTAACAACAATTGAACTACTGTTATAATGAGACTGTCCCGGAAGGTTATAATACTTTCCTGAAGAATCCGTATAGTTACCATCAGCAAGACTTGCAACATCACCATCTGTAACTGCTTTGATATATGCATCACTATATGTTCTCTTATCTGTAGTACCATTATTATATCCATAATAGTTACCATTCAACTTAAGAGAAGAACTGTCTGCATTAACTTCAGTGTCATCATAGATAAATGCATTTGCACGAAGTTCAACTTTTGAACCATTAAGTGGTGAATCAGCTACTGCTGATGTCTTTCTCGAATATCCACCAACAATCACGTTGTCTGCCCATAATTGTGTGTACTTATCAGTTATTTTATCTTCTTCTGTAGGGTCAGTATCGGCAACATCAACACTCTTCTTACCACTACCAAATATTGTAAGTTCAGCACAGTTCATAGCAGAAATACTACCCGGTACAATTACCTTGTCTGCCATAATTGCAACTTTTGCCTTACTTACATACAAACCTGAATACATACTCTTCTCAGATACACCATCCGTCTTGTTAATAATATTAACTGTATCCGCAGCAACTCGTGTATTGGTATCATTGTTATAGTCTTTGTTATAGAAATCTGAAGCGGCATAAATATTACCGTTGATATTAGACTTAGTTCCAATACCTTCGATTTCTACACCCATATCACTTATAAATACGTAATCATACACATCATCGTTACCCAAAGAATTGAAGTCAACTTTAAATGCAGGACACGAAACAACGATATCTGTTGAAATCGACTGTACATAATCCGCAGCTGCACCAATCTTGCTAGGATCCTTGTATGTATTGATTGTACTATACTTAGATACTCTCTTAAGTACAAGATTATGAATTGTAAGTGATTTGTCATCATGTGTTACATTCGATACAGGCTGAATTGTAACACCTTCATTAGTAATAAGGTCTGATATCAAAGTCTGTAAATAAGCATCCACACCTGAAGTACTATTAATATCAACATCACTTGTAACCTTATCCATGAACGATTCTTTAAGAAGCTTATTAGCATCATCGTTACTCATTGTTGTATAAGTCTTCTTATCAATATCGTAATATACCATTACCTCGGTAACATCCTTATAAGCCTCACCAAGATGCTCCATTGTCTTACTACCGATTCCCTGATATATGTCATCCATCGCTTTCTCAAGATAATAGAAGTTATCTCTTGAATTGATATCATAGGCCTTAAGCTTATAGCACAGACCAACAGCTACAAGAAGCGCACTAGTAAGTACAGCAAGAAATGAAAGCGTAGCAACCACAACTATAAAGCTGTTACCTTGATTTGATTTCATCATTTTCTTAATGCGTTTAGTCAAATTCTCCGCCTCCTCTTGTTCCCTGAAGGGTAATATACTTGTCAGCTGTATCAACGTCAGCAACTTCGCCTTCTTTCATCCATATCTTGATCTTGTATGTAGTCCATACTTCCTGTTGTGCTTCCTCGAGCAAATCAACTACATTAAATCCATTAATATTCTTAACTCTAATGTTAGGATCAACATTATGATACACACGAAGATGTGCCTGGCCCATATCGCCGTTATTTGATAAGAACTTTACTCCACTCGCTGCAGCTTGGCTGGCTGTTCTTCGTAAAGACGAACCGGTCGATACATAATTATTGTAGTTAGCCTGCAGCTCTGCAGATAACGTACTCATCTGATCCTTAACATACTGTGTGTAATCATTAGCTGTCTCAATAACAAACATATTGACTTTCTGCTTGTTAGCATTTAATCCGTTAGGATTGGTATAATCTGATGCAGAAAACTCTGACATTCCGCTCAAATCAAACGAAAATCTGTCTTCTGTATGCTTGTCATTATAAACACCCGGATTGTACATTATATATACATTAGGTATCTTGCCAAATTTCTTCTTGTATATCTCATATTCCTGATTCTTTGCAGAAACACCACGAGACGAAATACCGCCGTCAGTATAAGATAATGTCGCGACAACTTCATAGCCGGTGCTCTTTCTTCCTGACATTGACACTTTAATTACTCTTTCTGCTCCGGTTTTACGAAGTTCTGTAATATCAGAAGCCTCGTTAAACATCTCTTCTGTGGTCTTATTGTCCTGAACATCTCCAAGCTTTGCAGTAAGCAATGCTTCCTCGGCAACATTGTCATAATTTGACATTGTTGCCGGAATAATTGCTGTCTGATCAGGGTCAAGCTGCTCTACAACTCCATGTGTAGATTCCTTCTTGACATCAGAGAAGTCAATAATATACGAATACTTCTTCTTCTGAGCACCAAGGAATGTTGAACCTGTTATCTGGAAACCATCTCCACCGGAATCCGGTGTATAACTCATAACCTGATTACCTCCAGATCCAGTTACTGTATAAGCACCTGTTGCGTAATCCAAATTATAGGTCAACGCCCCCTGTCCTCCATCAGCACCCATCTCTGCTAATACACCCACAAGTTTATCAGGGTGTCTGTGATCTGTAAGATCCGCAATAGGCGCTGACTTAAGATTCTCCATAAGAACCTGTGCATATTCATTACGTGCCTGTGTCTCTTTTGCTTTGTCGGTATTCTTGATGCTCAAAACAACTGATGATACCAACGGAACAACCAATACCAGAAAAACCGCCATTGCGATTACAACTTCGACAATAGTGACACCTATATTATGTTTTCTTGTCATCGGACATCACTCCCATTCTACTGGTATATCTTAACAGTTCCTGTCTTTGTAATACTTACTCTAGGTGATACCGAATCATCACCGGTTACCTTAACATATACTGGCAAAGATGTTGAGTTACTAATAGTAATCTTAGCCTTAACCAAATCTTCGTCATTCTTACGCTCTGATGACTGGATAAGTACCTTAACATCATCAGCGGATGTAATCTCTGCCTCGTAAGACTGAGTATTATCTAATGTGTACTTGCAATAATTCTTGCCATCCTTCTCATAGAACTCATAGTTGATAACAGATATTGCATTATCACTATTAGAAATTACTGTCTTCTGCTTATCTGCACCATTCTGACCTACAACCTTAGCTGACACATCACTTGACGCTGCATTAAGCATTGTATAGAAGTCATAAGATGTTTCAATTGCAGCTCCGTCGTTCTCATCATACTTATTAAGAGTTGCATCAACTGCCTGACCTGCACCGTTGCCACCCTCAAATATGTTGCTAACACCTGTTTCAACATTGTTAAGATCGATGCTTCTCTCAGGTCTTGATTCACCCTCGATCGAATAACATGTAAGATCAATATCACCCGAGTAGATATCTTTGCTATTGTCAAAACTTATTGTTAAAGAATCAACTGTCATTCTGTCTGAATAGCTGTCGATATATGATATTACATCCTTAAGTGATTTGTAACCACCATAGTACTTGATAGGGAATGCTGCACTGTAACATACAAGTTCATCACTCTCTGCGGCACCTTCTTCCACTTCAGCAACTGCCTCAGATGATTCTTCAGCAGGCGCTGCTTCCTCAGTTGCAGGAGCCTCTGTTCCATCACCGATATTAGCATCAGCACCATTAGTACCTAATGTATAAAACTCTGATTTGGGTCCAAGTCCTAAAGACTCAATACTGAAATCGTTAGAATCCTTGATTCCCTGTAAAAACATAATTGATATTTCCTGATTAAGATCAGCAGGGAAAGCACTTAATACTTCTTGGAACTTTGCATCATATTCAACAATTCCCGCCTCGTACTCAGCACGATGCGATTCTTTTTCCTGTAAATCAGCCAATCTTGTTTCTAATTCAAGATTCTCTGCGTCCAAAGCCTGCTTAGCCTCATAATTAGGCTTTGCAAAATAAATAATAGCTAAAACAAGCACTACTATTCCTAAAACAACAAGTATAATACTCTTATTAGAATCTGATAACTTCATATTATTCCCTCCTTACTGAACCTGTAATTCATCTGATGTGCCTTCTAATTCATCTTCAGGCTCTTCAGGAACCATTGACACGTAAACACACTGTAACTGGAACTCGTACGAAACTACCGAACTACCTTCAGTTTTATTTTCATCAATCTGTGAAACGTAAATTTCGTCAATACATTCCACTTTCTTAAGCTGAGTTATGAGTTTCGCAATTGCATCGTAAGATTCAGAGGAACCGATAACGGTAACACCATTCTTATCAGACTTGAAATCTGTAATAACTATGTCTTTAGGCTGATTCTCTTCAAGAGCATCGATAAACATGCTAACATTCTCATTAAGAGTACGTGTCTGATCGTACATAAGCTTAGCATCCTCATATTTTGCCTTCTTCTCTTTCCACTCGTTAATTACCTGCTCAACATCCTGTATTGCAAGAATCTGTGCATTAAGATTATCCTTCTTAGCCTGTGCATTGTTCTTAAGAATTGTTGTTGCAACAACAGAACCTACACCTAATGCACAAAGTACAACAAAAGCAACTGCAGAATACTTAACCGCATCAGCACTGCTTGTACTAGACTTAGAAGATCTTGCATCACTGAGTTTGAATCCCATAGGTGCAAAAGAAGCACCAATTGCAGATATAAGATATACAGGGCTATACACCTTCATATCAATCTTAGGATCAAACTTAACATTGTAAAGGCTATCCATAACCTTAGTCTGAATATTAAGCTGAATCTTGAAAAGTCCATCAATACCACGAATCAATGCACCGTCACCGGTAAGATATACATCATCAATCGGCTTATCCGGATTCTTTGTTACATAATAATCAATAACACGTCCGATGTTATTAATAAGATATCTAAATGCACCAGTAGCTGCATTATCATCAAAATCTACAGTAATAAGTCTGTCATTCTGTAACATTGTCATAGCAGTTGTAGCATCAACGCCATGTTCATCCATAACTTCCGTTACAACAGCATTGGTACCGTAAGGTACTGTTCTCTGTAATAACAATGTATCACCTTTAACAATGTTAAGAATAGTAGACTCGCTACCCAACTGAATGACCATTGTTGTCATCGTCGCACTCGTCTGAGTCTTGATAAGTTGAAGCATAGAGTTACCAACGTAGTCAATCGACTGAACGTTAAGTCCCAACATACTACCAAGTTCATAGTAGCCCTTAACCATAGAAATAGGTGCCGCAACTACCATCAACTTAATCTGCTTTGACTTATCCTCGTTAACTACATGCTCAAGTACGGAGTGAGAGATAACATAGTCTTCTATGTTAACAGGGAAATACTCAGTAGCATTAGCACTTACGATTCCCTTAATCTTGTTCTCCTTAACTTCAGGAATAAGGACCTCACGATTAACAATCTTAGTAGATGTTAATACAAATATAGCATTCTTATTACTTATTCCATTCTTTTCTAACTGTTCTCTGATTGCCCCCGCAATCTTCTCCACGTTCCTGATTGTACCATCCTCATAGGAATCCTCAGGTGTTTCAAAAATTAACGCATTATGTACGTTTGTTTGTTTTTTCATTGAAGGCGTAACTTCAATGATTGTAATACTCTCGTTCGTAATGTCTATTGTTAAGACTTTATTACTTTTTGCCATGTCGTAGCCTCCCTCGCTAATCAGAAGTTATTGAAGTGGGGTAATCCCCACCATGTTCAGGTACCAGCCTACAAGCTGTTCCCCGCATATCATTGTAATATAGACGCCCAAAGATAAATACGGGCCAAGAGCAAGTTTCTTCTCGCTCCCCTTAACCTTCATGAGAATAACATGTATTACCGAACCTGCAATACAGCCTATTCCCAACGCTAAGAAATTAAGTTTCCAGCCTAAAAGTAAGCCAGTTGCTGCCATTAATTTGATGTCACCGTCCCCTATAACACCGTCAATTTCATCTTCGCCATATCGTTTCTTCATTATAACAGTTCCGATAATATTAACAATGTACAAAAAACCGCTGACCGCAAAAAGACCAATTACATATTCCCACCAATTAGATACATCTGCAAATAATCGAATTAGTCCACATATCAATATCACCCCGGTATATTCAACCGGTATGAATTGGGTATTCCAGTCAACGACACTCAGTGCCAAAAGCATTGACGTTGAAATACCGAAAACAACACTGATAGGATTATCTTCCCCTGACCAATAGAGAATACCAACCAGCATTGCATTAAAAAAAAGATAAATAAAATACTTGTAAATCGGTATATGCTTGCAATACATGCAATCTGCCTTAACCCCAAAAAAAGCAAACAACATAAATTGGCTGACAACATTGCTGTCTCCAAACATCGGTTTTAAAGCAACACAATTATCAAAATGTGCGCAACCGTCGCAACGTCCTTCCTCCGACATCCTATCCACATAGATAGATAACGGTATACAAAACATGCCACACATTCCAAAAATTGTGCAAATTACAAGCCATCCTAAAAAGCTCATATTATACCTCGATAAGCACGACATAGGTACATCCCATTACAGGATGTACCTTATAGTCATACTCTTCTGTCAAAAAATCAATCTGTCCAGTTGTTACCAATTGTAGGGTAAACCATGTGTGATGCATCAGTACCACCAGCGTAAACTGTTACCTCACTTGTAGCAACCTTGAACATCAAGTAGTAGTTAGCATTTACAGTAGATCCCTTGAAGTCCTTCTTAGCTTTGTGCTGATCCTTAGAACCAAGTGTTCTCTTAACCTCTGCTGCTAACTTTGTGTTAGAAGAACCTGTCAAGAAATCATGGTAAGTCTGAAGGCTTGTAACATCTGAAGAATCATCAAATACTGTCTCGTTTGAAAGACCAGCCTGGATAGCACTTGCTATCTGCTGTGCGTTAGAGATAGCTGCTGAACCTCTTGACTTGTTGATGTACTTGATAAGTGCTGGTGCAAGAGCACCTGCAAGGATTGCCATAATAGCAATAACGATAATAAGCTCGACCAATGAGAAACCTTTGTTAGTTTTTTTCATAATTCATCTCTCCTTTTCTTTTTTTTAATATTTTATTAAAACCGTTGCGGTCGACAACGGAGTTAACCATGTTACATATTGTCGATACCCTGGTACATACCAATAATTGGTCCGTACACAGCTGCAACAATAAGACCAACAATGCCTGCCATAACAACCATCGTAAGCGGCTCCATAGCCTGTGTAAGTGACTCAGTTGCAAGATCAACCTCTCTGTCATAGAGATCTGCAACCTTGTTCATCATATCTTCTATATTACCTGTCTCTTCACCAATCTTAACCATCTGTACAAGCATGGTAGGAAAAACCTCCATATCCTTAAGTGGCTTAGAAAGCGGAAGACCCTTAGCAACCTGTGCCTTAGTCTCCATAAGACCATCTCTAAATATCTTATTACCCATCATCTTAGCAACCTGCTCTATCGCATCAAGCATCGGAATACCAGCACCCATAAGAGTACTTAACGTTCTTGCAAAAGACGCCGCATTCGACTTGATAACAAGATCCTTAAATATAGGAGCATTGATTGCCATCTTAGCAAGGAGTAATTCACCAAAAGATGATGCTTTAAACATCTTAAATCCAACTACCACAAGTGCCACAACTATAATAAGTATATACCACTTGTGAAGGAACAAATCACTTCCCGCCATCATTATTCTCGTCGCCAACGGAAGCTGCGCACCCATCTCTGCGAACATATCAACAAAGTTAGGAATAACTGCCACCATTACCACTATAATAACAAGTATCGCAACAATCATAACCATGATAGGATATGTAAGGGCTCCCTTAATCTTGCCCTTCAACGCATCGTCCTTTTCAAAATGAACAGACAATCTATCAAACGAAGTCTCCAAACTACCGGATGCTTCACCGGCAGCAACCATGTTAACCATGATAGGTGGGAATACATCAGGATTAAGTCTGAATCCATCCGCAAGACTTCCGCCCTTCTCAACATGTATCTTTGCTTCAACAATACCTGCCTTCAGCGTCTTATTATCCATCTGCTCTGACAACATCTCAAGAGCAGTTATAACCGTAACACCGGCATTAAGAATACTAACCATCTGCTTACAAACAACAGACAAATCTCTACTCTTAACTTTCGCCTTCAAAAATGCAAGTTGAGGTCCAACACTCTCTCCTGCATCTCTGATCTCTGTCACGGAAAGTCCTTCCACTTTAAGACGGTCCATAGCTTTCTCGCGATCCGCTGCCTCAATAGTACCCTTCTTGGCCTTACCGGAAGCATCAACCGCCTTGTAATTATATTGTGCCATGTTCTCTCCTCCACTTATCGAACAAATTATGAACAATTTATTAACAAACTATTGCCTATTTATGATATTACTCTATATCCGTTAAAATTGCAATATATTTTTTTAAAATTTTTACACAAAATATAAAAACTGTACAAATCGACTACATTTTCTTCTTCATTGCGACCTGATCCTGTGCATAGATTAGTGCATTTTCACGACTAATAGCACCTTCTCTATACAATTCAAACAAATGATCATCAAGAGTAATCATACCCATTTGACGGCTCGTCTGAATTGTTGACTGAATCTGGTGAGTCTTGGCTTCACGAATAAGACTTCGGATAGCCGGGCTTCCAAGCATTACCTCAAACGCAGCAACTCGTCCTCTTCCGTCTTCTGCAGGAACAAGTGCCTGAGAAATAACACCTTCAAGAATCATCGCAAGCTGAATACGTGTCTGTTGTTGCTGGTGAGTAGGGAACACGTCGATAATACGGTCGATTGTATTAGCAGCACCAATTGTATGCAATGTAGAAAATACAAGGTGTCCTGTTTCAGCTGCAGTAATTGCCGTTGATATTGTTTCCAAATCACGCATCTCTCCAAGAAGAATAATATCAGGATCTTCACGAAGTGCTGCACGTAGTGCATTACCATAACTTAACGTATCCATACCAACTTCACGCTGATTAACAACCGACTTCTTATGATGGTGTACATACTCTATCGGATCCTCAAGTGTAATGATATGATCCGTAAGGTTTTCATTTGCTTTATTAATAATAGAAGCAAGTGTTGTTGACTTACCGGAACCTGTAGGTCCTGTTACAAGTACAAGTCCTCTCTTTCTCTTATAAAGATCAACAACCTCAGGAGGTATTCCTAACTGATCAGGTCTTGGTATGACCGTCTCAACTCGTCTGTAGGCCGCAGCCATGTTACCTCTGTCCATGAATACATTAACACGGAAACGTCCTGTTTCATCGGAATCAAACGAAAAGTCAACCTCTCCTCTTTCCTTAAGTAACTGTTTGTGGCGCTCATGCATTGTTGCACCTATCATCTCTGCAGCATCTGCAGGGGTAAGCGGTGGACTCTCAACCTCAATCAATCGTCCATCAATTCTAAGCTTTGGTGGTATTCCTACCGCAATGTGCACATCAGAAGCCTTCTGCTCCACAGAAAATGCAAGTAACTCTTTGACATCAATCATTATATAAACCCCTTTCCGGTTAATTAATTCTAGTATTCGTCTCCAGCTTCATAGACAATCTTTCTCATTTCAGAAAGAGATGTAACTCCGTTAAGTACGTGTCTTGAACAACTTATCTTAAGAGTTGACATTCCCTCCTTAAGAGCCTGTTTCTCAATCTCGTTAGCAGGTGCATTCTTGGCAATAACCTGCTGAAGACTTCTTGTTACAGTCATCATCTCGTACACACCAATTCGTCCTGCAAATCCGGTTTCATTACATAGATTACATCCATTAGGCTCGTATACAATTACACCTTCTTCGTCTTCAGGTAAACCAAGAAGAACTTTCTCATGAGGCTCTGCATATCTTGGCTGCTTACATGTACAAAGACGTCTAACCAGTCGCTGTGCGATAACACCCACAAGCGCATCACCCGCTGTATACGGCTCGATTCCCATATCGATAAGACGAGTAACCGTAGAAGCAGCAGAGTTCGTATGCAATGTAGAAACAACCAAGTGTCCTGTGATAGCGGCCTTAACCGCGATATCAGCAGTTTCGCCGTCTCGAATCTCACCGATCATGATGATATCCGGGTCCTGACGAAGAATAGAACGAAGAGCTGCCGCAAAGGTCATATCTGCTTTCTCATTAACCTGACACTGGTTAATTCCATCAATATTTGCCTCCACAGGATCCTCAACCGTAATAATATTAACTTCTTCTGTATTAAGTTCACTAAGTGCCGTATAAAGTGTTGTTGATTTACCGGAACCCGTAGGTCCTGTTACAAGGATAATTCCATGAGGATTACTCAAGATTCCATCAAATACCTTCTCTTCCGACTCTGAAAGACCAAGTCCTGACTTAGGTCTTGTAAGTCCATCCTTTGATGTGAGACGCATAACCGTCTTCTCTCCATATACTGTAGGAAGCATAGATACACGAATATCAAACTCTTTTCTATCAACCATAATTGATATACGTCCATCTTGAGGTTTTCTCTTTTCAGAGATATCCATACCACCCATAATCTTAAGACGGGCACAAATACCAGAAAGCAAAGAGTAGTCATATGACATAACCTGCTTCAACACACCATCAATACGGTATCTGATTCGAACCGACGTCTCAAGCGGTTCGATATGTATATCAGATGCTCTCTGTCTTACACCGCCTTCAAGAATCTGTTTAACAAGCAAAACGATAGGTGAGTTTTCTATATCTGCATTATACTCATCTTCCTCAGCCTGTGAGAGCATATCCTGTTCACGTTCCTTACGATATGCCTCAGCAGCCTCCATAGCCTGATGATTACCATAGAACTTCGCTATCGAATCATCAAGGTCTTCCTCCATGGCAAGCATTGCCTCAATCTGGCAACCCGTGATGATAGACAAATCATCTATCGCCATGATATCCATCGGATCTGACATTGCAACCTTTAACAAGTTCGGATTGTTCTCATCAAAACCTATGGGGAGTACCTTATACTTAACTATATCCGACTCCGGAATAAGGGAAAGTACTTCATCTTCGAGTTTAACACCTTTCAGGTCTATAAACTCAACACCCAACTGTTGTGTAAGGGTAGCAATCAAGAGCTCTCTACTTATGAATCCTCCATCAAGAAGTGTTCTACCAAGTTTAAGTCCTTTCTCCTTCTGCATTGCAAGTGCCTGTTGCAAATCTTCTTCGGTAATAGCACCTGCTGCAACGAGGAGGTCACCCATTCTAATCTTCTTTCTTCCTACACCAATACGCATTTCATTAACCTCTCTTATATATTATTATAATTTTTTGTATTTTGCTTTTGAGCTTGCTCCCTTAGCTTTCAGCATCTTCTTGTATGCACTAAGCTTTTTCTTAGGAACTTTGTATACTGCTTTCTTATGAGTACCCTTAAACGCTTTCGCGCCAACTTTCTTATTGGAAAGCTTCCTTGTCTTAACAGAAATATTCTTAAGTTTCTTACATCCAAAGAATGCTCGTTTGCCAATCTTTTTAACAGATGCCGGGATAACAACAGACTTGAGTGATGTACACTTATAGAACGCTCTGTTACCAATTGTCTCTACATTCTTACCGATTGTAACCTTAGTAAGTTTAGTACAACCATAAAACGCATCATTACCGATTGTCTTGACATTACTTCCCATAACAAAAGTCTTTATCTTCTTATTATTCTTAAAGGCTCCCGCTGCAATACTTGTAACTTTGTATTCCACACCGTTTCTAACAACAGTTTCCGGAACTACAACCGTATCACCGTCTGTTGTAGTAGATGTATATTCCGCAACCTTCTCTCCACCTTCATCTTTAGTTACATAAGTTGCATCTGTCTCATCATCTTCAACTTTTTTCTCTGTTTCATCAACTTTGGGTGGTTCTTCACCCTTGGTATAACTTCCCAAAGAATTAACTGTACCGGCATTACTCCAAACTTTCGTCTTGGAAAGATCCAAATGAAGAGCCGGACATATCAAATCCTTGAGATTATATACGCTATCACCCTTATATACAATCTTGCCCTTGTTAGTAAAATTATATGAATCATAACCTACATTGCCCGATGCCGAAACAAAAAGAGCATTGTTCGTGTACATACCCGGAGTTCTAAGTCTCCATGCATCCGCACTTCCTGCAGCAGCTGCCCAATCAGACTTAGAGTTCTTCTGTCTTGCCGAGCCTCCGGCATTGACATATGCTGTATTGACTCTAACCCTTGCAGGGTCTTCTGCTGAACCTTCAGCATTGAATCCATACTCTGTATTGGTAACCTCCTGATAAGATAGAAGAAATACCTTATCAGTTGTAGCCTCTCCGCCTGATGCATTATTGCTCGGATTATTAGAGACCGGTATAGTTGTTGCGATCAAAGCCTCCTCCTCAGTTGCAGTAAACGCCGACTTGATAAAACTATTGTTCTTAAAACTATTACCACTTATGTTTGACTCCGAACCATATCCATTAAGCCAACTTCTTACATACGATTGTGCCCATGAAGTGTTAACAAAATCATTCTCATATGTACAAGCATCCAGATTAGTATCTGCAACAAGAAATGCATCATTACCATCTACATGCAATACTCTCCATTTGATTGCTTCACTCTCTCCTATTTTGGATTGAGTATATCTTCCAAAATATACCAAATCCCAAGTGACTGTTCCACTAGAATCTCTTCTTGGATTCTTCGGCAAAGTTGACGCATATGACTTAGACATGTCACCGCCTATTGCACCCGACAACAACGGAAGTGCGAGTATTGTTGTCAATGCAAATGCCGCAATACGTTTCTTCTTAAAAACCTTTCTCCTTTTAACCATTGCAGTTCCTCCTTCAATATGTACATACAATGTTGCACTATTGGTTATAATTTTATCAAAGTTTAACAAATTTCACAAGATGATTTTTGATTTTTTTGAAAAAAATTATGGAAAAGCACATTTTGTGATTTTTATCATAGAATAGTTAAAAGCCCTTTTTCAGGATATAGTGCTTATGCAGACTTTCAAACAGCCGTTGCCCAAGGAATCGGAACAGTATTATTTGAAAAGAAGCCGGGAAGGGGATATGAATGCACGAAACACTCTCGTCGAGTATAACATGAGACTTGTAGCCCATATAGTCAAAAAATATAACAGTCCCGACAGAAATACCGATGATCTTATATCCATCGGCACAATCGGGCTTATCAAAGCCATTGACACATATGATATTAACAAAGGGAATCGTCTTGTGACCTACGCCTCCAGATGCATCGAAAACGAGCTTCTTATGATGCTTCGCCAGGAACGAAAATGTTCAAAAGATATATCCTTATATGAACCAATAGGAACAGATAAGGAGGGAAACGAAATAAACCTGTTAGACATAATAGAATATCAGGGAAAAGATATAACTGAGCATGTAATATTAAATGACGATATACGCCTTCTATATACAGCAATAACCGGTTGTCTTGAAAAAAGAGAGCTTACAGTGCTCTCTTTGAGGTATGGTCTGTTCGGAAACGACGTACTCTCACAGAGAGAGGTCGCTTCTATATTGAATATTTCACGTTCTTATGTGTCACGAATCGAGAAGAAAGCACTTTCAAAGCTTTCTACCGAATTAAACCGTGCACATACGGATAATGGTTCCGACAGGAAGAGCCTTACCTAAATCAACTTTGAGCTGTTGTTTGGGATGAGGTGCACTTTCCATTGACTCATTATCCTCGTTATAGATTGCTTTAACTACAAGTTCTATATTACTTCCGTCAAAAGACATAGCCTCAACAGTCTGTCCAACACAGAACTTATTCCTTTGCATAAAACACACAAAACCCGACTCATCAACTGCTTCTACTTTACCTACATATATATAATTCTTGACGTATTCATTATTATCATATACCTGCGCATCAGAAGACGGCTTACCATAATAAAAACCGGTTGTATATTGGCGATATGTACATTTGCCAATTTCTCCCATGTAGTAAGGTATATTGGCGCGATACTCTTCCTCACTATTATAGTAATCATCAATAGCTTTCCTGTAGGTTCGTGCAACCGTTGCTACATAAAGTGCCGTTTTCATACGTCCTTCTATCTTAAAGCTGTCTATACCGGCATTTATCATGTCCGGAATATGCTCTATCATGCACAAATCCTTGGAATTGAATATATATGTTCCCCTATCATCCTCTTCAACCGGGAAATACTCACCTGGACGCTTCTCTTCTACAACGCTGTACTGCCATCTGCAGGGATGTGTGCATGCACCCTGATTAGCATCGCGTCCTGTCAGGAAATTACTAAGTAAACATCTTCCTGAATACGATATACACATTGCTCCATGTATAAAACTTTCAATCTCCATATCACCAGGAATATTATCTCTAATTTCACGTATTTCCTTAAGTGATAATTCTCTGGCAGAAACCACTCTCTTTGCGCCAAGCCCATACCAGAAGTTATATATTCCGTAGTTAGTATTATTGGCCTGAGTGCTTACATGTCTCTCTACACCGGGCAGAATCTCTCCTGCCATTGTAAATATTGCGGGATCCGAAATAATAAGTGCATCAACAGGCACTTCTTTTAACTTCTCCATATAACCCCTGATACCTTCAAGGTCTTCATTATGGGCAAATATATTAATTGTGACATGGAGCTTCGCACCATGTTCATGGCAATACTTTGCTCCCTCTTTCATATCTTCAATAGAAAAATTGTGTGCCATAGCTCTAAGACCGTACTGCTCGCCGCCTATGTACACAGCATCAGCACCATAATCAACTGCGACCTTCAACACCTCTAAACTTCCGGCAGGTATTAGTAATTCAACTTTTTTATCACTGGTATTATTCATAGTATTTATATATCTCCTATTTTAATCAGTCTTCTTAACAGATAACGCAACTCCATCTCCAATCGGCAAAATAGAAGTCACCAGTTGTTCATGGTTCATAAGAGTGTACAAATACTCTCTCATCCTGCCATGTATCGTTCGATTACGCCTCTCCACTACAAATCTCGAATCAAGCACTTCGCCATCCTGCAAAACATTATCGGAAAGTAACACTCCATCATCTGCAAGTAATCTTATTATTTCCGGAAAATAATTAATATATTGACCCTTGGCAGCATCCATGAAAATAAAATCATACTTACCTGTAAGTTCCGGCAGTTTCTCTGTAGCATCACCTTCAATAAAAGTAATCATATCAGATACCCCGGCACGTTCAAAATTAGTTTTTGCCTGAATTATTCTTGGTTCCCAGTTCTCAATAGTTGTTATATGAGCTCCCTTTTTGAGGTATTTGCTCATAAAAATAGCCGAATATCCAACCGCAGTTCCAACTTCCAGTACATTATCCGGCTTATTCATCTCAAGCAGCGTCTTGATAAATTGTCCTGTTTCCCTACGTATAATGGGAACGTCTTGCTCTATAGCTTCTTTCCTTATAATCTCCGCTATATCTTCTTCGTCTTCATAATACGAATTGATAAATGATACTATTCTTTCATCAACAATCATTGCGTTTCCTCACTGTTTTTGATTCCACATATGCATCTGCATATCTCATCCGGCGTCATCGCAGGTTCGAGTTTGTAAGTACCGGCTTGTATTTTGTTATTGTACTTACCAAGATAAAGTCTTGCCATTACCATATATTTACTCTCAACAACTCCGGAATCAGCAAGAAGCTTTGACACTTCCCTGGCATTACTGCCTTCCTCTATAGAAACCGAACAAACGTCATGTATTCCAACCTTGTAAGGCACATCCGAAAACAATTTGTAAGAAAACTGGTATGAGTATGTAAATCCCTGAAAGAGACCGTAAATAAACAATACATTGATAAGGGTTCTGACTGCTATACCAAGTATCGCTTTCCATAAGTCAACGCCTTTGTTCATATCAACAACTCCTTATCACTCCATGTAATCATAGTCAAGATCCAAGCCGTCTGCTATCATCTCATACATCTGTGTCATCTTTCTTGAAAGCATCTGTTCCGCAACCAGAAAATCATATATTGCAGGGTCTCTTACAACCTTTTCAAATTCAAATCCAAGATTGTTAATCTCATGATATCTGTTAACACCATCATCATAAGACTGCAATTCAAAATTACGTCTCCTGAAAGCATTCATAGCCTGATACTGTTCAGGGTTTCTCTTGACTGCTTCAAGCGTTTCACAATAACGTCTATATTCTTCACTTGTCTTAATTGCATTATTAAGTCTTGCCGCTAATTCAAGCATAGGACTCGCCTCCTGACATCAAACCTCCGTTATTATAGGAAGAATCATCGGGTTTCTCTTTGTTCGTTTCCACAAAAACTCTCCAAGATCATCTTTGATAGCTGTCTTGATTTTACCCCAATCCGTTATGTTACGATTAAGGCAATCCGAAAGAGCATCCTCAACAACATCATGACACTCTTCCATCAGGTTCTCTGATTCTCTCACATAAACAAAACCTCGAGATACAATATCGGGTCCAGCAACTAATAGATTGCTGTGTTTTTCCAAAGTAACCACCACGATTATCAAACCATTCTGCGATAAATGTTGTCTATCTCTCAAAACTATATTACCAACGTCACCAACCCCCAATCCATCTACAAGGATTCCCTGGGAAGTAACATTGCCTACTACTTTGGCTTTCTGCTCTGATAACTCCAAAACGTTACCATTACTCATTATCACCACATTTTCCTTATCAACACCCATTTCAACCGCAAGTTCTGCATGACGTTTTAAATGTCTGTACTCACCATGCACAGGAATTGCATACTTAGGTTTTGTAAGAGAATAGATAAGCTTCAGTTCTTCCTGGCACGCATGACCTGATACATGTGTATCCTGGAATATAACTTTCGCACCCTTCATCTCTAACTCATTAATAACTTTGTTAATCGCTTTCTCATTACCCGGGATTGGACTTGAGCTTAAAATAACCGTGTCGCCCGGCTTAATGCTGACCTTATTGTGAATGCTTGCAGCTATTCTTGATAACGCCGCCATATTCTCACCCTGACTACCAGTTGTGATAAGAACAATCTGTTCATCCGGATAATTCTTAATCTGTTCTATCTCTATAAGTGTGTTATCAGGAATCTGAATAAATCCAAGCTCCGCTGCAGTATTGATTACATTAACCATACTGCGTCCCTCAATAACAACTTTACGACCATACTTGTCTGCACTGTTAATAATCTGCTGAACTCTGTCTACATTAGACGCAAAGGTTGCAATAATGAGACGATTATTCTTATTCTCAGCAAAAAGATTATCAAAAGTTCTTCCGACTTTCTTCTCACTTGGAGTAAAGCCCGGACGTTCCACATTAGTCGAATCGGCCATAAGCGCAAGAACGCCTTTCTTACCCAATTCAGCATATCTTTGAAGATCTATTGTCTCTCCAAATACAGGTGTGAAATCCACCTTAAAGTCACCCGTGTGAACCAATATTCCCGCAGGTGTGTAAATAGCAAGCCCGGCTGCATCAGCAATTGAATGGTTAGATCTTATAAACTCGATTCTGAAGCATCCAAGATTAATAGTCTGACCATAAGAAACGACCTTGCGTTTTACAACATTTAACAAATTATGTTCTCTAAGTTTATTCTCAATAAGACCAACCGTAAGTTTTGTTGCATAGATTGGCATATTTATTTCCTTCTCAACATAAGGAATCGCACCTATATGATCCTCATGACCGTGTGTTACGACAAGTCCTTTTACCTTGCTTGCATTCTCCTTCAAATACGCAACATCTGGAATAACAAGGTCTATTCCAAGCATATCCTCCTCCGGAAATGCAAGTCCACAGTCGATTACAATAATTGTATCCTCGTACTCAATTGCAGTTATGTTCATTCCTATCTGTTCAAGACCACCGAGAGGAATTATCTTAACGCTTTTGTTAACATTCTTGCGTTCTTTCTTCTCCCCACTTTTGTCATCGTGCTTGTCCGCTCGTTTATTGTTAAAAAACTTAGCATCGCGCTCATTTCTTTTAAATTCCGTTTTCAAAATTCTACCCCCATATCACTGTCTTCCATAAGTTCATCAAAAATCTTTGATAAACTATCCAATTCTTTTTCATCCTCAACAAACGAATATTCCCCGTATTCCTCATCAGACTCATTAGCATTCTCTTTGAGAATGAAACACTCTAATTCCTCATCATCCTCATCTGCATCAGCAGGTGTAACGAGATAGTAATTAACCCCCATTAATGTTGTCTGCTCTAATACGTAAAAATCTGTTTCTTCTCCATCTTCAAATGTGATTGTGATTGTATCCAATTCTTCCATAATCAATTCCTTTCCTATCGTAATTAATATTCCGTGTAACCTCTTTGGGTATAATTGTCATCCTTGTGTTATATCATGACTGTCAAGATAAGTTTGCAATATTATTGCTGCCGCCATCTTATCAACGTAATCCTTACGGTCTTCTCTCCGAACCCCGGATTCTTTGAGAATGTTGGTCGCCTCTATAGTGGTCATTCGTTCATCCTGTAAAACAACCTCAAGTCCGGTTCTTCTTTCTAGGTGTTCCTTAAACTCATTAGTTGCCAAAACTCTTGCACCTTCTGTATTATTCATATTCTTCGGATATCCAAGCACAACAAAAGAAACCTTATACTCATCGATTAATTCCTCAATCTTAGCTAAGGTCTTTCGTAACTTATTCTCCGACTTTCTCTCTATGGTCATAATAGGTTGCGCAGTTACTCCCAACTCATCGCTAATGGCTACACCAACCGTCTTAGAACCATAATCAAGTCCCATGATCCGCATCCTAAGTCTCCTGTTACTTCAGTCTTGTATCTATATAGTTCTCTAACAAGACTTCGATAATTTCATCACGTTCCGCCTTCATGATTAAGCTTCTTGCATTCTTATAGCTTGTGATATACGTCGGATCACCGCTCATAATATATCCGACAATCTGACTTACAGGATTGTATCCTTTTTCAGACAAAGCTGTATAGACATCCGCAAGAATCTCTGTCACCGGAAGATCGTTGTCTTTAACCACTTCTACAAATTGTGTATTAAACTTACCTTGTTCATTCATAATATCACGTCCTTATCTGATATTTATATGATAATATACTTTTAATAAACTTGCAAGTCAAAATGTATAACCGATTATTTCGTTAGTCATATCCTTATCAAAGGGAATACTTACTCTGACGTATCTTTTGGAATAACCTGTGTACATATTATCGTCACCTTCAACCGTCTCCTCAAGCAGCACTTCATCCTCAATACCGTTAAGAGCATCAATATATTCCTGCTTCTGCCTTGCTGTAAGATCTAATAGTCTGTCACTTCTTTCATTCTTGATATCCTCCGGCACCTGTTCTTCCATATTGCTTGCAACAGTTCCTCTTCTCGGAGAATATTTGAACACATGTATCTCATAAAAACGTATTTTTTCAAGATTTGCATATGTCGTTTCAAACTCTTTTTCGCTTTCGCCCGGGAAACCGACAATCACATCTGTTGTAAGTGCAGGTCTGTCATAATACTTGCGTATTAATTCACATTTATCCATATACTCTTCTATGCTATACTTACGGTTCATTCTCTTAAGTGTTTCATTACATGCACTTTGCAAAGATAAATGAAAATGTGGACAAAGCTTATCTATCTTGGATATTCTTTCCAGGAAATCCTCGGTAATAATACGGGGTTCTAACGAGCTTAATCGTATTCTTGCAACATTGTCAATATCTGCAATATCGCATATAAGACTTGCCAAATCATAATCCCCTTCAAAATCAGTACCGTAAGAAGACACATGTATTCCTGTCAACACAAACTCTTTAACACCATCGTCCGCAAGTCTCTTGATTTCTTTTAAAATCGAATCCTTCTCTCTGCTCCTTACTCGCCCCCTCGTATAAGGAATGATACAATATGAGCAGAATTGATTACAGCCGTCCTGAACCTTTATATAAGCCCTCTTGTGGTCAAGATAAGCTCCCTCAAGACATCCCATTTCCTCATATTCTTTTGTCTTGTTGATATCAATGTATTCCGTATCAGAAGAATTATGCACCACATCACCACTTGCGACAGCTAAATGCTCATTGATTATCTCCACTATATTCTTCTTACAATTGTTACCGACAACTATGTCTATATAATCTTCTTTTACAAGATTATCATGATCTGCATTAACATAGCAACCTGTCGCAACAACCACAGCCTCCGGATTACGCCTTTTGGCTCTTCTCAGCATTTGTCTTGATTTTCTTTCAGCTATGTTGGTTACAGAACACGTATTGACAATATATATATCTGCAACATCATCCGTCTCAACGATCAAAAAACCTGCTTGAGAAAGCTTATGTTTCATCGAATCAGCTTCGTATTTATTAACCTTGCAACCAAGGTTGATTATTGCCACACTATATGTTCTTTCATCTTTGTTTTTCATTTTCTCATCCTTAATTTGTATAACTTCCTTATTGACTTTTGCTATATGAAAAGTTATCATAGAAACAGAAATGTTCAATATTAACCAGGAGGTATTTTTATGAAATCAGTTAAAATCTCATTGAATTCTATCGATAAAGTTAAGAGCTTCGTTAACGACATTGCCAAGTTTGATGCAGAGTTTGATCTTGTATCAGGAAGATATGTAATTGACGCCAAGTCAATCATGGGAATCTTCAGTCTTGACATTTCTCAACCAATCGATCTTAACATTCACTCAGAAGGTGATGATTCTGAGATTATGAAGATTCTTGAGCCATATATCATTTAATTTGTATTTAATAATAAGCTGCCTTATCAGGCAGCTTTTTTATTGTCTTCTTTGCGTTTATTAAGCGCCACGACGCATAATAACACATATACAAGTATTCCTGCAAGAGAAATAATTGCACCTTGCTTAAAATATGGTGTCATATACTTAAACTCAACCTCATGTTCACCGGCAGATAACGGCACAGCAATAAATGCACCAACCTTCTTGTAATCTGTTTTCTTTCCATCAGCATACACTGAGAAACCATCCATCGCAGGAATAGATGTCATCATAAGACCATCTTTGTCCGCTGTAATCTTACCCTTAACATAATCATCCTTCATGGTTTCGATATCAAGAACATTTGCGGATAACTTATCATATACTTTTTGGTAATTATCCTCGTCAAATGCCGCAAACTGAAACAATAATGTATTACTGTCTCCGTCACTTAACGTGCTGTGTGATATGATCATTTTTATCTCCTGATCTTTTTTCACGTCACCTATGTGTATAACATGTTGTTTGTACTCTTCTTTACCCTCAAGCACTTCTTCATCATCCATGAAAACAAATGTATTTGCAAAATTCCCGTTATCTGCCGCAATATACATGTCCATATCTTTCGGTGCCTTAACCGTAACTACCGAATACTCAAAACCATCAATAGTAGCAACGGTGTAATCAAATTGATAATAGCCCTTATCGAACATCTCCTTGTCATAATCAATTTCTGTTGTTGCAATACAATCAACCTCAGGGTAAACTATCTCAAAGATATCTCCTTCACCTGTTGAAAGATTTGCAAATGAATTTTGTGAGTTAAAAGGTCCTAATTTCTCATAATTCCAATCAAGAAGCTTCTCGTCGGCCATATAACCAAGACCTGCCGTCCGATTATTTTTATATAAAGCAACATTGCCACTTGTTTTTACTTTATCCATATCAGCCACGCACATATCACTGTTTGCAACTGCATAATGTATATTGTTCATAAGATTAATAAGAGGCGAAGCACCATACAGGCCATAACTAACTTCATCATCATACGGCATACCAAGTGATTTGCTCATCATTATGTATTTACCCAATGTATATGATAAAAACACATCCTGAACAGGTTTGTTCATAAGCAACCCATCATTGGGAAGTCCATTAATGACTGATATTCTTTCGTCCTTACCCATATTAACATCACTCAATAATTTAATTGTATCCTTTGTATCATAGAATCTCTCAACACTATAATTATTATATTCCTGCAATTCATATATGGAATTAGCAAGTAATTCACATACAATCACAACACCAAAAACAACCGCAAAATGAGATAGATTTATACTCTTTTTCAGATACAAAACCATAAGAATTACATAAAATGCAAACAACATAAATGAAATAAAATATCCGTAAAAACCCGCAAACTGTGTTATGTGTAAAAAGGCAGCAACAAGAACTATCAGTTCAACAAACATTATTACCGCTGTTTTTTTCCATTCGATAGTATCTATATTGTTGAACAAGTCCATTACAATAAAAGCTACCATAAATACGAACAGGAAAAGAATTCGATGGAATAATCCGTGTGGAATCGAAAAGCCATGCCACGCATAGGACAATTTACCTACAAACAAGCTCGCTATCAAAAACAAAAGAAGCGCGATATTCTTGATCTTAATGTCGCTTTTAATACCAATGTATATCCCAACAAGAACAAGTGCTCCAATAGAAAAATACATGTTAGGGTTAATTGATACAGCATCTGACGTATCATCAAAAAGGAACATTTTTTCAAAAAAAACCCATACACTGAACAATATCTTATTAGTATATATGTTTTTCAAAAAAACAAGGTTTTGTTCATTAAGCGATGTTCGATTGTAACCATTAAGTACCGATGGCAAAATCACAACCATCGCACTAACACCGGATAACAAAGAACTCCCGGCAAAAGTTAACAATCTTGACAGTTTATGTTCTGTGTCTTTATTGATACAGAAAACAAACCATATCACAAGGAACACGCACAGCTGATATGCAGTGTAGAAATTGGTCAAAATCGCAATCCATAAAAGCAATGTGTACAGTTTCCACGAGCCATCTCTTATCATCTTTTCAAGAAGCAATAATATTATTGGGAAAAGAATCAAAACATCATGCCAGTTAAATAATGCAAGTCTGTATAAAATACAGTTAGACAAGGCATAGACCGTCGCAACAACAAAAGAAATAAACTTCTTGTTCTTTGTTATGGTATTAAACTTTGTGTGCATGAAATAATAAAGCATTGTCACGTACATGCAAGACCACTTAAGTATCATAACAACCTGAACAGCGTCCGCTATATGTGCTTTGGGCACTGCCAAAATAATCAATGTGAACGGTGAAAAAAGATAATAAAACATATTAAGAAGAAAATCGATTCCACCGCCCGCATTCCATGAAAAAAGTAAAGATCCACCTGAACGAACCTTATTCCACAGTTCCACACATAACTGATAATACTGTTTGCCGCAATCTCCTCGCATTATAGACTCATCAAAAAACGGCCAACTCTGTCTTACAATAGAGTGAACAACCAAAAGTAACCACGGAATACAAAACGCTAATATATATACACCTTTTTCTTTTATTATTTTCTTCAAAACTTCTTCCTCCATCCACCAATACTACTATCTAAACGAAACCTTTTCTACCTCAACTGTCTCAATAGCTGTTTTAACAAGTTCATCTATAACATCCGCAAGTTTTTCCTCCGAACGCTTGATAATATCAAGTCTTGGTTTTGTAACCGGATGCTTTGCAACAAATATTGTACAATAATCCTCATAAGGAAGAATTGATGTTTCATAAGTGTCAATCTTCTCCGAAATATCAATAATATCCTGCTTGTCCATTCCGATACAAGGACGAAATACAGGCATGTTACAAACCTCATTGGTACAATACAAACTTTCCATCGTCTGAGACGCAACCTGTCCGATACTTTCACCGGTAATCAAAGCCTTACAATCATTTTCCTTAGCCAAATGTTGAGCTATCTTCATCATATATCTTCTCATTATGATTGTAAGCTCGTCGTGCGGACATTTCTCATATATAGCAAGCTGAATATCCGTAAAATTAACTATATGTAACTTTATCTCACCGGAATATCCCGATACAATACGTGCCAAATCTATAACTTTCTGCTTGGCTCTTTCGGAAGTATATGGTGGTGCATTGAAATATACAGCTTCAAGCTCAACTCCTCTTTTGGATATCATATATCCGGCAACCGGTGAGTCTATACCGCCTGACAACAAAAGCATTGCTTTGCCGTTAGTTCCAACAGGAAGACCACCCGCTCCTCTTATAATTTCCGAATAGATATATACCTTATCTCTTATCTCGATAGTAAGTAACACTTCCGGTGAATGAACATCCACACGGTACTCTGAATACTCCTCTAACAGATAATGTCCTATTTCACTGTTAATCTCCATTGACTGCATAGGATATGATTTATCGCTCCTTCTTGCATATACCTTAAAGGATAAGCTCTTATTACCATATCTCTCTCCCATGTATTCAATAGATTTTGCCTTGATAGCCTCGAAATCTGTATTATCCTCAACAACTATCGGGCAAATTCCTATAATACCAAATACCTTTTTAAGCTCATTTACAACATCCTCATAGTCATAATCGCTTTGAGCTTCAAGATATATTCTTCCATAATCCTTACGTATTGCGAAGTCTCCATAAGGCTCTAAATGTTCCTTTATACGACCAACAAGCACATCCTCAAACTTGTATCTGTTCTTTCCTTTAGTACCAATCTCTGCATACTTAATCATAAATGCTTTGTAATCCATATCTGTCTCCTATACTATCTTCTTGTATATTTGCGAAGCATCGGCAATAACCCTTTCAGTGCCTCAACAACATATTCCGCTTCCTCTATGGTATTATACTCACAAAAGCTGAAACGTAAAGTAGAATCTAATAATTCCTGTTTCAACCCAATAGCTTTGAGCACTCCGCTTATCTCAGGATGGTTCGACGAGCAAGCCGATCCTGCCGACACACATATTCCCTTATCTTCTAACGCATGCAAAAGCACTTCACTTCTGACACCTTCAAAGCTTAAGCTTGCGATATGTGCTGCATCTCCCGAATTATCGGTAACTCCTTCTATTGCAAGTGCACCATTTATGAGATGTTCCTTAACCTTTTTCATACTTGCCAGATTCTCTTTAAGTCTAGCATACATTATCTCACATGCTTTGCCCATTCCGGATATTGCGGCTGTATTCTCTGTTCCCGAACGCAAGCCCTTTTCCTGACCACCGCCGTAAATAATCGGTTTTATCTTAACCCTGTTGTCGACAAAAAGCGCCCCGCTGCCCTTCGGACCATGAATCTTATGCCCACTCATAGACATTGCATCAATCCCTATACGTTTCGGGTATATAACCATTTTCCCGAAAGCCTGAACCGCATCAACATGAAACAGTATATTGGTACCGTTTTGCTTGTTGTACTCCTTTATCACAGAAGCAATCTCTTCTATAGGTTCTACCGCACCAATTTCATTATTGACTGCCATAACCGATACCATAATTGTCTCATTGGTTAACTGGCCTTTTAATTTTTCGACATCAACAATTCCTTTTTCATCAACAGAAGCAAACGATACATCAAATCCTTCATCCTGAAGATACAATATCGGATTATATACCGAAGCATGCTCTATCGGCGTTGTAATAATATGCTTACCTGCGCGATTGTTTGCCTTCGCCATACCAATCAAAGCAAGGTTATTTGACTCCGTTCCTCCGGACGTAAATGTTATTTCCTTAGTCTCACATTTTAATTGTTTGCTAATCTGCTCTTTTGCATATTTGATGTATCTCTCGGCTCCTACGCCCTTGATGTGCATAGAAGACGGATTGCCATACTCTACATCCATTGTCTCAAGCATAATCTCCCTTACTTCAGGAATCACCTTTGTAGTTGCCGCATTATCGAAATATACTTCCATATTCTTATCACTCATCATCCTTGTTATCATTTATACTCTTTTTCGTTCCGTACTTCTTAAAGACATCCATCGCACATATCAACAAAAACACCGCAATGCATATCGCAGATATAATTATGCCTTTTTTTCTTGATGCAAAAGTGTACCTAAACTCCACTTCGTGAGTTCCTTTGCTTAACGGCACACCTATAAATGTATCCCCGATAAGTTCTCGTTCTACCTTTTGCCCATCAACATATACTCCAAAACCTGAAGGGATAGATGTCATCATAATTCCAGATTCATCAGCTTCTATCGTTCCCTTTATGTAGTTAGCCTCTTCTTTCTCTATCACATATACGTTCTTGCTGAGTTTTTCGTAAGCCTTTGCATACGCAGCCTCATCAAAATCAGCGAAAAGATATCTCATCGTGTAATCGTTACCATAAACTGTCTTTTCTGATGGTGCAGATATAATTGAAACAGTCTGTCCTTTTTTGACTTTACCTATATGGTATGTACTCTGTCTGAACTGTCTTGCATCAACATGCTTCTGCTCACCATCAACATAAATATAGTTGGAAAGATTCTGATTAGAGTGGAAAAACATGTACAAATCCATATCTTTTTCAGCAGTAAAATCCAGCTCTCTGGCATCACCCTCATCATAAGTGTACTCTTCAACCGAATACTGATAAAGACCGTATTTTAACGCCTCTTCATCAGGCTTTGATTCATTACCATAAAGGTCCGAAAACTTCACTGTTCCATCAGCAGCGGTAAATACATCGTCTCCACCAACCGCTTTTTTTACAAAATCATTTTGATACTGGAAACAGTTTTTTCCTTCACTGTCCCAATCCCTTATTGAATCACTTACCATGTATCCTAAGCCGGCAAGTCTATTCGTCCTGTATAATTGTAAATATTCATCATTAGCAACAACCTCGCTGTCGCTGCAAATCATTTCGCTCTCGCCGTGAACATATCGAATATTAAAAATCAAGTTACATAACGGCGATGCTCCTCTTACTCCAAACTCTACGTTGGAGTTTGTTGACATTCCAAGTTTTTCATGTAATGCTCTGTTACCAGGATTGATTGATGACAGGAAACCACCATCTGCATTCTGATTTGTTATCATTCCAATATTGGGCGATGGCGTAAGCGACACTATACGTTCACCCTCATTAAGTTCGGCATCATCCAATAGTTCACATGCCTGGTTAACAAGGCCATTTTTGCCATAACACAACGCCCCGTCATAATACGAAAAAGAACTATACGAACTTATAACAACCTCCGCCAAACCAAGTACAGCAAGTACGTACACAAGTTGCTTATAGTCAACACTTTTCCTTATAAACAAAACCAAAACAATGATTACAAAGCAAATTATAAGTGGTGTTGCAAGATACTCCATTACATTACCGAATTGGGTTATGCCCGTTATTGTATATGCAAAAAGCCCAAGCGCAACCACACCACAAGGTACAAGCACTTTGTAGTTAATTGCATCTATGCTGTTAAATACAAGCAACACTGCAAATAGTGCAGCAAAAACAAACAAAAACATAAACCTGTTGTACACACCATTAGGAATATTCATTATGTGCCACAACAAATTAAGATGTCCTTCAAAGAAACTAATTGCAAGTATTGCAATAATAACAAATAGACATGCTTTTCTTCTCTTCTCGATTCTTATAATAGGGAACAGCAATAACAAAAATGCTGCCGTTACAGTCATGTATATATTGGGGCAGTATGATCTTACCGTCGCAATCGGCTCTAGCACAAAAAATTGTTTTACAAACTCCCATAACGCGATAAGCGGTTTGGACACAAAAGCAACTCTTGAATCAACACCATCTGTAGCCATTCTGCTTCCGGCCGCACTTATACCACCTCTTAATATCCATATGTTGGTAAATGCTGCTGCAAGCGAGCTTGCCGAAAATACAATAAACTTTTTGAGTCTGTGTGTTTCGTCACCACTTATCTGAAAAACAAACCACATTGCAAGGAAAATACAAACCTGAAAACTAGGATATGCATTACTTATTATGCACCATACAAGAATTATATAATACAATTTCCAAGGTGTTTTCTCATCCGTAACCATTCTTTCCACAAGCAACAAAAGAATCGGGAAACAAATCATAACATCCATGAACTGTATAAAACCTATATAGCTCATAATTCCGTTGCCCAAAGCATATGCAAGTCCGAGGAAAAGCGAAACAAGTTCTTTATTCTCTTCTAACTTGTTAAATCTGGTTTTATAAAAGAAATAAACCGTTGTAAGTGAGCATAACGACCACTTTGCAAGCATTGTAAACTGAATAAAATCAGGAATCATGTTCCTTGGGAAAAACAGCATGAGCAATGTAAACGGCGAAACAAGATACCCCGTCATTGTATGGAAATTGATTCCGTCAACAACATGCCACGTAAAATCTATTGATTGATGCAAATGAAACTTATCCCATATTTCATATGCAAACGGAATAATCTGGGCCTGTAAATCACCAACAGCAATATTTCCATTACCTGTAACCCATGTATCGTTTAAGGCCGAATGTACAAGTGCTATTATCCACGGTGTAAGTAACGCCGCTATGTAAAACCATTTATCCTTTGCAAACTTTTTTATTTTATCCATATACTCTCCTTACATATCAAAAAAACGATAAACGCAATCAATTATATAGTGTATTTCTTCTTCTTTCAAGCCATAATACATCGGAAGTCTTAACAAGCGTTCACTCTCTGATGTAGTATAGCGGTCTGTTCCGTGGAACCTTCCGTATTTGAGACCTGCTTCAGAACTATGAAGCGGAACATAATGAAATACTCCAAGTATCTCATGCTCCTTAAGATAATTAAGCAATTTTGTCCTGACATCAAGGTCCTTGACTTTTATGTAAAACATATGAGCGTTATGTACACATTCTTTTGGAATTATCGGAAGTGATATATCACCCCTCTTTTCCAAATCAAGCAGCCCTTGTCTATACATTTTCCAAGATTTCATTCTGTTATTATTTATCTCATCTGCACGTTCTAACTGTGCCCACAAATAAGCGGCATTTAATTCACTTGGAAGAAATGACGAACCTTTATCAACCCATGTATATTTATCAACCTGTCCTCTAAAGAACTGGTTACGATTAGTTCCCTTTTCTCTTATTATCTCCGCATGTCCAAGATAATCCGCATTATTAAGAAAAATCGCTCCGCCTTCGCCCATGCTGTAGTTTTTGGTCTCGTGATAACTATAGGCACCAAAATCACCGATTGTACCAAGAGCTCTCCCTTTGTATGTCGCATGCATACCTTGTGCGGCATCTTCTATAACAAAAAGATTATGTCTTTTTGCAATATCATTTATAACATCCATTTCACAACCAACACCTGCATAGTGTACCGGCACTATTGCTTTGGTTTTTGCTGTTATTGCATCTTCTATCAGCTTCTCATCGATGTTCATTGTATCAGGTCGGATATCGACAAATACAATTTTCGCACCATGAATAACAAAAGCATTCGCAGTGGAAACAAATGTATAGGACGGCATTATAATCTCATCGCCGGGCTCAATGCCACATATGAGCGAACTCATTTCCAATGCTGATGTACATGATGTTGTAAGAAGTACTTTGGCGGCATGAGTATATTCCTCCAACCACTTCTGGCATTTCTTTGTGAAATCCCCATCTCCACTTATCTTATTATTTTTAATTGCCTGCAACATGTAATCCTGTTCACAGCCTACATATGGCGGCTTATTAAATGGTATCATATCATTCCTCTTTTCGTTACTAATCACAAAACAGAATATAGTTTCTTGCCCGAGTCATTCTTTGGTATTTCCGATATATATATTACTTCAAATGCTTTTCTGTTCAATCCTGTTTTCCCTGATATATAATCTAGTATTTCGTCTTCAGATCCCTGTTCTGTTACATATATTTTCATGTGATCGTCTGTTCCGACGCACGCGCACTCCATCTCTGTATATTTTCCTTGCAACATGCTTTCACATTCATCCATATTAACACGATTACCGTATATTTTCAGAAATCTTTTCTTTCTTCCGACAATGTAATAATATCCATCTTCATCCCGTTTTGCCATATCTCCGGTAACAAGTATTCCTTCTCTCTCATCTTTCTTGGCAAGATCTTGAGGCCCTGTTGCATATCCCAAAGTAACATTGTCACCTTTGTATACCAATTCTCCTACTATTTCATTATCACTTATGCATTCTCCGTTCTCATCCACAAGGCTAAACTCACCACCCGGTATTGCTATTCCTATGCTTCCGCATTTTGAAAGTGATTGTTCGGGTGGAAGGTACGACATTCTTGCCGTTGCCTCAGTCTGGCCATACATTACATAAAAACGTATATTTCTTTCATTGGCATATTGTGCAAACTCTTTGTGCAATTCCGGAAGAAGCCTTCCGCCTGCCTGAGTCATATATTCAAGTGTCGGTAGTTCCATTCTAAAAAATCGCATCTTTTTGAGTATCTCATAAGTATACGGAACTCCACATATCGAAGTGGCACCACATGTCTTGAAAAAATCCCAAAATTGTTTCTGAACGTAACTGTATTCTGTCATAAGAATACAACCGCCCACCAACAGATGACTATTAATAACTGAAAGCCCGTACGTGTAATTCATCGGTAGCATTGTTATCGGTTTTTGATTGTCATCAAGCTCAAGATACGAAGCAATTGCTTTGGCATTAGAACTAATATTATCATAAGATTGTCTTACCAGTTTCGGACTTCCTGTAGAGCCTGATGTTGTAAGTAACAATGCTAAATTCTCATATAAATGCGGCTTGTCTTCAGATATGTATCTAATAAGATTATATTCTCCATACGAATATAAAACTTCACGATTGCCAAGCATCTCGATACTGCAGTTTTCATGTTCCCATACATATTGTGGGCTATAAGTTCTAATCAATTCCTCGATGAGTTCATCATCAGTTTCTGCACCAAGCAATAGAGAAACATTAGACGATGCCGCCATTGCAACATAACCAACAAGCGAATCAATCGTGTTGCGACACAAGACAAAAACAAGGTTTCTCTCTCCGATGAGTTCCCTGATATCTTTGCTTATATCCACAAGTTCCCCATATGTTATTGTTTTTCCATTATCTGAAAGAGCCGCAATCTTGTCACGATTCTTACAGTCAATATCCAAATACATATATCCCCTCCAAGAATTATCTATAATCAACGTTCAAAGGTATCACTGCAACCTCTTACTTCTGCATTTTTCATTCTACCGTAAACTTCAATATATTTCCCTTTTCGGCCACACGGACAATCATCTTCTCCGAGTATGCAGCCCACATCTTCCGTAAGTATAGAATGTCCGGGATACGAATGAGGTAATGCGGAGAGCACCTGAATTGCACCCTTCTTACCATTCTCACAAACAGAGAAATCCTCCATATCTCGAATAATCACATCCGAAAAAATACTAGCATGCAAATGTCCACACTCGCATTCCATATATATACATCCAGTCTGCTCTACCATGCCATAATAATCATGGACACTTTTTATCCCGCAGACTTTGTTAAGGCCTTCCTTGAATTCCTGTTTTGAAACGGATTCATTTACAAGCTTCTTCCAGCCGCCACCATGAATAAGAACTCCATTTTCAAGGGGCAAATACTCGTCTGTTTCAATCAGTTTTTTGTAAAAATATTGCCAAATCATATATGTAAAACCAAACAGGAATATGGTTTGTCCTTCGTACTGTTTGATAAACTCCTTAAGTCCGGACAGATTCAATTCCATATCGTCATCGAATGCATAAATCTTCTTTGCACCAAAAAGCGAGAACCCAAGGATTCCTGCGCCTCTTGCAGAAAACATATTGCGATTCTTAAGCACCGACGGACAATCAAGAATAATCATTGGCATTCTTGATTTCCCGGTGTATTCAGAAACAATACTTGCCAAAACCTTTTGTTGTAAACCTGCTGTTTCTTTATCCAGAAATATCTTCGATACCTGTTGGCCCGTTGTTCCCGACGAGGTCATTACCTTAAAAACATCTTCATCCGCAATACTTTTAAGTTCTTTCCTCTTGAAAATACCAACCGGAAGAAACGGTACATCGGACAAGTCATCACAATCCTTCAAACCACCACATATCTCATCAATAAATCTTCTGTACGCCTCGCAATTCTTGTAATGATACCCCGTAAGATAATTAAGCCTGTCTAATAATATTTTATTTTTCTCGGTTTTATCGTCATCATACGGGTGACGCATAAGTAATTCTTCCATAACAACTATCCTATAATTCTACTCATGGTATCGATAATATCATATCCATCCCAGATAGTATCAATATCAAGCGTCTTACCAAAAGGCACTATCCTGTCTATACCATGCATTCCACAACTAACAACATGCTGCAATATCTTTTTTTCATCAATACCACAGACCGCGCACGTTTGAATTTTCCTGTCATCGAGTTTTGATATTTCTTCAATCGAATCAATGACGCAGTCATAAAACATACCATACTTGCCTCTGTATATTCTTGAAGAAAATAATGATATATCCGATAATCCAATTACATACAATCTATTTGTATATCGCTTGATATTTTCAAAAGAAAGTTCCTCATCAAAGTCCATAACTTTCTCGCACAAATCAAGATACTTCTCTCCGGACTTAACATCCACAAGTTCATACGTTTTCGATACAGAGTATACACTGTCCCAAAATCTGTCCTTTGCTTTTCTGACATCTTCATCATCACAATTGTCTTTATGAAAAAGGATTAAATGAGGACTAGAACAGGCATTTTGATCCATAAGATAAGTGTCATTGTAAAAGCCATGGCAAAGCGTCGTTATATCCTCATCCGACATATTGAGTATTGTTGCCACATCAAGTATCCCAAATGAATACCTGTCCGCAAATGTAATCTCGATACTTCTTGGCGGCAACAAAACCCTTCTTATGGAGTTAACAGTTGCATCACCACCCCAAATAACTCTGACATCACATTTTGAAGAATACTCTTCTGTGTATCCGGTCTCATTTCTGTCATACTTAACGAAGGAAGTCATTTCCTTAATAACAGAATATGCTTCCTCCTCTATTACGTCTTTAAGCACTCTTATCATACAGTTAAGCGAATCAAAATCCTTCGAAGGAATCTTAACTATATTAGCATTACCTGCCAATAATCCAAATGCATAGCTAAACATACAATTAACAGGAACATTAGACGGTGCTATATGAAATACAACACCTCTTCCAATACGCCTGTTATCACTGTTAACCTCTTCAAATTGTTGTTTTTTTGCAGTAATATTGCCTTTACGCGCCCAAAAAGCAAAAGACATGACATCTCCATAGGCTCTTGCCTCTCTGTCATGCCGAAGCTTGTCTGAATAATAATCCAGAAAATCGCACACCACATCAGAATATGGCGGTAGCGCACGCGTATTAAGTTGAATATCTCCCGCAATACTTACCATATTAATTATTATATCTCCACTTCGTACTTCTTGAGAATCTCAATTCCCTTCTCAAATGAGCTTAAATCAATTATATCGTCTGTATCCATCATGATATCAAAGGCATCCTCAATCGCAGCCACTAGTCCCATATGACCTACCGAATCCCACTCAGGAATTGATTGATATTCAAGACCTTCCTTAACAACAGACTTATCAATTTCCAAACCTTCTGCAAAAGCTTCAATGTACTTTTCTAAATTTGTCATCACTAAAAACTCCTTATTTCAATAACATTCGCAACTTATTTATTTTATCATAAAAATATTTTCACAGCAACTTCAAACAATTAATCATTGTGTTTGACAAATATATGGTTTATTCCCTTTGTTCGATATCCGTTAATCTCAAGCGCTCTTAATTGTCCCGGATTATTAGAAGATACTTGTGTTTCAACTCTCTTGCCGCCCAGTCTTTTGACTATTTCCTGCTCTTTTTGAACTATACCAAGCCCTGTATTCCTATACTTCTCATAACCTCCACCAAGCACAGAGTTATATACAATACCATCTTTTGTTTGAAGTATAACAAAGCCCGCAGGATCACCCTTATACAAATTCAAGTAAAAAAAAGCCTCTTGCTCTACAAGATCATTTACCCAGTTCAAATATCTGTCAGATGCTTTGGTATTATCAAAAAATGGATCATTTGTTATTCTATCTGTCGAAAAGAGTCCTCCCGCAATTTCTTTTTTCAGATACTCCACATCCTCTTTCGTCATTTCCCTATAGGTCATTGAATCATATAATCTTTGATGCATCCTGCTTCTTTCAATTTCTTTAAGATCATGTTCAACTAAAATCATATCCTCAACATAAGTATAACCAAGCTTTGCAACATAACTGGTTAATTCACTTTTCGTTGTGGGTATTTTACAAACAATATATTTTGCGGAAAGTGTCTTTATTTTAGATGCTACATCTTCAAGTTTATCATTTGTCTCATACTGTATTTCCACAGTTGAAACACCAAGATTTCTTTCTTCCCAACATGCATCAGTTATTATCATTGCCTTTCACCTCATTGCTTATTTGTCGGCCTTTCGACCTGCAATATCTTTTATAACATACTGTGGCGAATTGTTAATACATATGTATATTCTACCAATATATTCTCCTATCAAACCAAGCATTACCATTATTATTCCACCCAAAATCAAAAGCACCGCAATAAGCGAGCTCCACCCCGCCGTCATGTTTGGGTTAACAATTCTTCTGATGATGGTGTATATTGCAAACACAAAACCAAGTGCAGCTGTGATAAATCCTATATACGCGCCAAGTTCCAACGGTTTAACAGAAAATGCCGTAAAACCATTAAGCCACAATGAAACCAGTGCCTTAAAACTATATCCCGATTTTCCTTCCAATCTGTCTCTATGGTTAACGTTAACAAAACCCATATTACGCGTAACTCTCATCAAAAGTCCGGCTATATATGGATATGAATGTTTATACGTTGTTATTTCATCAATAACAAATCTTTTGCATGCAAAAAAACTGCTTCCTTTGTTATCATCACCCTTTATATCAAACATGTAATCTGACATTTTCTTTGCAAAATCAGAACCCCAACGACGAAATGCATTTTGATGATTCTCCGGATAAGATGCATATACAACATCATATCCATTTTCAAATTCATCCAACAATTTAAACACTTCACATGCCGGAGTCTGTCCATCATCATCCAACGACACTACATAATCGCCGGAAACGTTGTTATAACCAGCCATAAGAGCACAATGCTGTCCGAAGTTTTTCGCAAGATTAATTCCCGTAACGTACTCTTTTGTTTCTGACAAATTGGAAATCACACTCCAAACATTATCAGGCGAACCGTCATTAACCAAAACAATCTCGTATTCATATCCCGGTCGTTGCTTCATCGTTTCATCAATCTCATCTACAACGATTCCTATTGTGTTTTCCGATCGATAGCATGGTATTACAAATGATATTTTCATCGTCAACTATCCTCCAATGGTTTTATACCGGTGTTCCGTAGCTGGTTTCTAACGGAGTAACAATCATTTCTTCAAAGAACAAGTCCCTGTCGATATAAGGCGACTGGTCCTCTATCGGTCTGAAACCAAACTTTCTTTTTCCGTAAGTCACAAGGCCGTTATGAAGGTCCACCTGTTCCGGATCACACATCACCTCGCATATAGCCGGCTTTGAATCACTGACAAGTTTGTTTAATCCGTCTTCTATTTCACTATACGAATTGATTTTGATATAGTTGATTCCAAATGCATCAGCTATTTTCCCATAGTCAGGAAAATCAAGTCCATTCGACGGATCTGTACCGATTGACTTACCACGGAAATGTGCTTTCTGTCCGTGTCTAACTCCCGAATAACCGTTATTATTAATGATCACAATCTTAATGTTAGCGTCATTTCTTACCACCGTCTGAAGTTCCTGGAGATTCATCATAAATGATCCATCACCCGTAACAGAAAAAACCGAATCTTTTGTCAGGAACGATACACCGATTGCGCCAGGAAGCGAATATCCCATCTCTCCCTGTGCAAGTGAAGCGATTGCTCTGTTGTTAGGGCCAAGCTTACAGCTTCCGTTTGTAATTGCTCCTGTCAAACCTGCATCAGACGTTACTACAGCATATTCGCCAAATCGTTCTGACATTCTATTTAGGAAATACTTAATGTCAATCGGATTACTGTCATCAGTTTTCTCATCCAACTCTTTAGCATATAATGAAAAGATTTCTTTCCAATGCTTGCATTTATCAGTCCACTCGGGCCAAGTTGCTTCCATCTCACATGCGAATAATTTTTCCATAAAATCCTTTGCATCGCCATGTATAAACGAATCGATATGAACACCATTTTTGGAATGTTCAACCTCATCAATATCAACGACAACTACCTTTGCTTCCCTTGCAAACTGTTCTCTATTTGGGCCGGTTACCTCTATTGCAAGTCTGCATCCAATAGAAATAACAAGGTCTGCATTCTGCACTGCAAAGTTAGCATATCTGTTAGCTCCACCTGCACCGACAACACCAAAATTGAGTTCATTTTCATACGGTACCGTATCATAAGCAAATCTTGAAAAAACTACAGGTATGCGGAACTTATCTATCAATTTATTGAAGATTTCCACACCGTTTGAATGTCTGATTCCCTGACCTGCAAGTATTATAGGCCTTTTCGCATTTTTAATTAAATCTATGGTTTCTTTAATTGTATCATCACTTATTTCAATTGTTTTTTCTTCCGGAACAAAACGCTTAAGCTTCTCTTCATTAACCATAGAATTCTGAATATTAAGAGGAACGTCTAACCATACCGGCCCTTTTCTTCCATTCATAGCAAGGTAAAGCGCTTTGTCGATATGATAAGCAATCTCCTCTGCATCAGATATTGTAACCGCATACTTGGTTATCGGACTCATTATTGTTTCTGTATCCGCCTCCTGAATGCCCACCTGTCTAAGTGGCAATCCCGAAGCTTTTACCGTCTGATCATACGATTGCTGACCTGAAACAACAATCATCGGAATACTGTCCTGCCATGCATGAAGAATTCCCGTCATAGTGTTTGTGCCCGCACAACCGGTCGTTACAAGGCACGCACCCAACTTGTTATTGTACAAAGCATACGAAAGTGCAGCCATTGCACACGACTGCTCATGATGCATTGATATTCCCTCTACTTCTTCATTTCTTCTAAGTGCATCACACAAATACACACATTGTCCACCAGGCACGTAAAAAAGATGATTCACACCCTGTTCTGCAATTCTTTTTATAATATAATCAGCTACTCTAATCACTATTAACCTACTCCTTTATCTTAATCCTCCATCGACTCTAAGCACCTGTCCCGTAACAAACGACGACATATCCGAAGCCAGATACATAACCGCATCTGCAATTTCTTCGGGCTTTCCTTTTCTATGCATAATGTTCATAGAAAGAGCAATTTTCTCATCTTCTTCGCTCATACTGTTTCCCATATCAGTTGCGGTAAGTCCCGGAGCAACCGCATTGACTCTTATGTTAAATGGTCCGTATTCCACAGCCAGTCTTCTCATCTCGCCTATAATTGCAGCCTTACTTGCCGAATACTCTATATTAGCACCCCCATCATACGCTGCCGAAGACGAAATATACACTATACTTCCATTCTTATTACGCATCATATTTCTTGCAAGAAGCTGAGTTAATAACATTTGAGAAAATAAATTAATATCAAACGCATTCTTAATAGTCTCCATCTTTGTCATCGCCAACGAGCTTAACGGATTACTTGTACCCGCATTACATACCAATATGTCTATAGGTAATTTATCGGATAATATTTCCTTTGCTCCGGCTTTAACCTGCTCCTCGTCTGACAAATCAATAACTATCTTTTTTATAAATACTTCATTCTGAGCACCAAGTTCTTTTATATAATTGTCAAACTCGTCTGATTCTGTTCTTATAACCGCATATACATTGGCACCGTTTTGGGCAAAATTATCTAATATAGCCTTGCCTATTCCACGGTTACATCCTGTTATTACTGCATTTTTCCCTTTTAGTAACATAACCTTTTCCTTCCTGCGTGTTAAGCATGCACAATCCTTGTCATATTCTCTATCATGTTGTATCCATCCCACACAAACTCAAGTGCCATAGTCTGACCAAGATCAACCACTCTGTCAACGCCTTGCACTCCATTCTTGATTACGAAATCTCTGACATTGTCCTTATCAATACCAAGAACCGATATGGTTTGACAGCGTTTGTTAAGAACCGGCAAAATATCTTCTATATCCTTTGCATTATATTCATAGAAATAGCCACCACCATGTTTGTAATCAAGAACATTATCCGTTAACTCATCAATTCTCACACGCATAATATAATTCTCATCCGATTGAAGCCTGGCTTGTCCGGCACTCATGGCAAGTCCGCAAAACGCTGCATACTTATCTACCGCAACAACCGGCTCCATTCGGTATTTTTCTTTGACAAGCAATAAAAGTTCTTTCCAAAATGATTCTTTTGCCTCTTCAATCCTGTCACCAAACCAAACAACAAGTCTTGGAGAACTGCAAGCATTCTGATCGGTATAATAAGTATCCGTAAAGAAACCTTTGGCAACCTCTTTCTTGTCCGCAGACATATAATAATCCGAATCTATAAGTGCTATCGAATGTCTGTCGGCAAAAGTCATCTCTATCGCTCTTGGTGGAATAGCCGCGCTCCTTATTCTTCTTATTGTCTCGTCTCCACCCCAGATAATTCTTATATCACACATAGCCGATATCTGACTTGTTATTTCATCGTCATGCGGATATCTCACTATGCAAAAATAATCTCTGACAGATGCATGTTTTCCTGATAGCAATTCATTCATTGCATCACAAACGATAGAAACCTGCTCATAGTCTTTGTCAGAAACTCGTATCACGATACTGTTACCTGCAAGCAATGCCGATGTCATTGACACCGCAAAGTTAATCGGCACATTTGAAGGTGCAATGTGAAAAGATACACCCCTACCGATTCTTGCAAGTTTTGTGTTGTAAGATTTCTTTATCCTTTCAAGTGAACTTTTCCTTATCCAATACGCATAAGACATTACATCCTGGTAACTTCTGCTTCTTTTATCATCCATCAACTTTCTGGAAAGATCTTCCAAAAAGCCAAGCATCTTATCCGAAAACATCGGCAGTGCAGGATTATACTGTATCGAGCAGAGGATAGCCTCATCTCCCACAAGAAAATTAATTTTGTCCGTATTTATCTGCATAGGTATCACTGCACCCCCTAAGTTCTGCACTCTTAAGTCTTCCCAATATCTGAATATATTTGCCTTTTCTTCCACATGGGCAGTCGTCTTCACCAAGAATTATTCCTTCATCCTCGGTAAGTAACGAATGTCCCGGATATGAATGCGGCAATGCTGACACCACTTGAATAATTCCTTTTTCACCAATGTCGCATGGAGAAAAATCCTCATATCTTCTTGTAATCACATCCGAGTATATACTCGCATGAAGATTACCACATTCACATTCTGCATAAATGCATCCTGTCTGTTCAACCATGCCATAGTGGTCAAGAAAATGACCAATATTACAAACTTCTCTAAGCTTACTCTTAAACATCTCCCTTGAAACAGCTTCCGATTCAAGTTTCTTCCATCCGCCTCCCGTCATAAGAAAAGCCTCGGACATATCATATTTCTTGTCAGCCTTCAATAATTCTTTGTAGAAATGTTCCCATACAAGAAAAGTGAATCCAAATATTATAAAACGCTGATTGCCGTACTTATTCATAAAATCATCAAGCACGTCATAATTAAGCGTCATGTCATCATTTAACACATAGACCGTATCTCGCGATACAACCTGTAATCCTATTATAGCCGCGCCTCTTGCTGTAAACATCTCGCGATTTCTAACAACCTCAGGTGTATCTATAACAAGCATAGGAAGGCGCTTCTTACCCCAATACGAAGATAATATTTTAACCATGACCTTCTGTTGAATCATAGCAGTTTCCTTATCAAGAAATATCTTGGAAACTTTCTGTCCTGTTGTTCCCGAAGATGTCATTGTCTTAAATATTTCGTCATCCCGAATGCTTTTTAAGTCATATTCCTTAAACATTCTAACAGGAAAAAACGGTATATCTGCTACATTATTAATCTTACCGGCATCATATCCGACAGCCTCAAGAAAATTAGAATATTCCTTGCATTTATCTTTATGAAGAGAAGTTAATTCTATCAATTCCTTTCTTAACATCTCCTCTTTATCTGCACTATTAAGTTCATAAGGATCCAATTCATAAAAATCGGTTATCATTTACGCTTCTCCCATTCAGCTTCTATTCGACTTGCAATCTTTTCATATGTAAGTCCGGCCTGTTCCAATACGTATCGCTGACTTCCTGCATCCAAAAAGCAATCATCAAAACCGACAAACACCTGTCTTGGCGAAGATTCCTTTATTGCCTTGTACTCAGAAACGGCACTTCCCATACCACCAATTACGTTATGTTCTTCAACAGTAACAATGAGCTTATAGTCAGCAAAAATCTCATCCAGAGTCTCTTTATCAAGTGGCTTTATCGTGTGCATATTATAAAGCGTACAATCAACACCTTTTTCTTCGAGTAATTTAACAGCTTTGACCGACTCACTTACCATAAGTCCCGTTGCTATCACCGCAACGTCACCCTTCTTTTCAGACAGGCAAACCATTTTGCCCGGTTCAAACTCATAATCCTCTTTGTAAACAATCGGACAATTAAGCCCGCCACTTAATCGTATATACATCGGCTCATCAGTTGAGGCCGCATATTCCATAACTTTGACAGTCTCTAAACAATCCGCCGGTGAAAACACCTTGATATTGGGCAATGCTCTCATAAAAGCGATATCTTCTGTTGCCCAATGTGAAACTCCGGATTTGGCAGCGACTACTCCTGCCGAAGAACCAATCAGCTTGACATTGCACTTAAGGTAAGATAAATGTTGCCTCACATGTTCAAGACTTCTGACTGCGATAAAGGACGCATAAGTCGTTGCAAAAACAACATCACCTTCCATGGCAAGTCCCGCTGCTATTCCAATCATATTCTGCTCTGCAATTCCTACATTAAGAAACTTGTCAGGATACATAGACACATATCTATCCATTCCCGAAAGCAACGCAAGATCTGCAGTTAACAGTTTGACATTATCCATTTTGGATGCAATCTCCGGCATTGCAACACCAAACGCGGTACCGCGCTGACCGAGCATTGACCATTTTCTAATGTTTAGCGATGATATATTCATAGAAATCTCCCACTTACGCTTTTGTTATTTCCTCAATTGCCTGTTCATACTCATCTTTTGATAATCTGTGATGATGCCATTCTCTCCGGTTCTCAATAAACGATACACCTTTGCCTTTGACAGTTTCAGCTACTATCACATGAGGTTTTCCCTCCAAAACGTCGTCAAACGCCTCAAAAAGCGATTCTACGTCGTGACCGTCACATTCAGTCACATGCCAGTTAAAACTCTCTAATTTTGTGCTTAACGGCTCTATACCCATAACTTCTTCAGTATCTCCGTCATAAGACAAATGATTTCTGTCTATTATAGCAACAAGATTATCCAAATGATAATGTGCCGCAGACATGAAAGCTTCCCAAATCGAGCCCTCATTAAGTTCTCCGTCTCCCAACAGAATATATACTTTGTTATCAACCTTTTTTTCTTTGAACTTAAGTGCAATTCCGATACCTACAGAAATAGCCATGCCTAGACTTCCGCCAGAATACTCAAGTCCTATTTCTTTCCTCATCGGATAACCTGTAAGTCTGCCACCGTCTTTCTGAAACTCCAACAACTCGTTTTTTTCAATGTATCCCGCCTCACAAAGAGCCGGCAAATGAGCCAGTACACAATGATTCTTACTCGGTATAAACCTGTCTCTTTCGAACTTTTCAGGATTTGCAACGTCATAATCCATAACCTTGCCATATAAAACAGCAAGTATCTCTATACAAGACAAACCGCCGCCCAAATGAGAACCGTTATTACCGGATTCAAGAGCCATATCAAGAGCGTTAAGTCTCATTCTCTTTGCCATTGCTTTTATGTTGTTAACATCATCCGTATTCCGCGTAAAACTCATGCTCTTCCACCATCAACCTTCATTATTTCACCAGTGACATATGAAGCTTCATCCGAAGCTAAAAACAAAACTGCCGAAGCAATTTCTGATGGTTGTCCCATTCTTCTAAGTCCTGTTCTTTTTATAGTATTCTCTATTTCTTCTTCTGATTTGAATCTACCCATATCAGTATCCGTAAGTCCCGGAGCTACAGCATTTACTCTGATATTGTATATTCCAAGTTCTTTCGCCACTGATTTAGTTGCCCATATAAGCGATGCTTTGCTCGAACCATAAGCAAGATAACCCGGATTGGTTTCTATTCCACCAACAGATGCAATATTAACAATGTTTCCCGATTTTTGTCTTTGCATTATCCTAGATACAAGTTGCATTATCAAGACCGGTGCAAAATAATTAACCTGAAAAACCTCTTTAAGCTTATCAACAGGTGTCATCTGTAATAATCCACCGTAGGCAACTCCCGCGTTATTGACAAGAACATCTATTGTCTTCTTTTCAGCAATAATTGATTTAATTCCGGCAGTTATTGCCTTATCATCAGACAAATCAAAATAGACCGGTGTAATGTTTCCGCCAAACTCTTTGGCAGTAGCCTCGATAAAGTTTTCAAACTCTTCGTTCTTTTCTCTGGCACAAGCCCACACATTAGCACCATTTTTTGCAAAGTTGGTTACTAGTTCCTTACCAATGCCACGATTTGCTCCGGTAACAATAACGTTCTTTCCTGAAAAATCCACAAAAATGTCCTCCGTACATCAAACTATTCTTTGATTTCAAATGAACTTTCCGTAATAAACGTAACGTTCATCTGTCCTTTATTTGAATAATAGAAATCCCTATACATATCAGCAATCTCGCGATTTAATTTATCCCAATCATTATCAGGATTAATCGTCGGCAACGACTCATCCGCATAACTTTCATTATAATGAGTTCCAAACTCATCAAAACCTGCAATATATACATCTTTTGCACCAAGTTTGCCAAGCAAGCGCAAGCAATTAATAACAGCATTATCAAAATGATCCCAGCCACGTTTGACAACACGATTGAAATTAATAATTATCTCATCATCATTGCCCTCGGACTTGATATTTGATAACAATATCTTTTTTGTTTCATCAAATCTTTTTGTATATGCATCCTTTGCATAATTATATCTGACCGAATTAATAAAGAACAAATAATCCGCCGGATAATAAGTACTGACTGCATTAACATCAATTATTACAGGGCTATTATTGTCAATGAATGCCTGTATATCCGGCTTGCAGGTCTCCGATTTCTTACCCGGTGCAACGAGCAATACTTTTCTGCCTGATATACTATCGGATAATTCTTCCATTGCCGATTTATCATCCACCATACGATTCTGGTTCTCAAGATACTTTTCTTCTAACAAATCATAGTCATAATGTCTTCTCTCTTCTTCAGAAAGAGATGCAATAATATTACGCATATCATGGGCGTTGGTACGATGATTCTTGGTAAGATATGCAATATTGTTAACATGACATTGATACATACCTGCTATAAAATACGGTGTTGAATATCCCCATGTGTATTTCTCGGAAAATCCCTGCATATAAGTATCGATTGCATCCATGATTACATTCATGTCATAATTGCCATGACATTTTCTTTCAAGGTATCCTGCTACAAGTTCCGTAGTTGCATTACCTGCACCTCTGCCCATACCATTAAGCGTTGAGTCGATAATAATTCCTCTGTCCGAACGACTCATCATATCGGCAAAACTTATACAAAGAGCAAATGCCAACTGCTGATTGTTATGCGCATGAAATCCAAGTTCTATACTTTTATCCAAAGATGCATCTAGTACATCTACTATTCTTCTTAAATCATCAAAATACATCGCTCCAAATGTATCAACAATTGAAACAGAATCCGGCATAAACTTATTCATACAATCCGAAAGTTCTTTTAAGTCATCATCACTGTATGCCAAAGTATTAGCAGCCTGAAACATTACCCTATAACCCTTGTTCCTGATTGCATCGCCTATCGCTATCGCTTCATTATGTTTTCCATGTGGAAAAACCACTCGTATAGCATCGACTGTCTTGCCGTCACATACAGGAAGATTGTCAACGTTATATCTGTCCCAATCAATCATCACAGAATATACCGAATTACTGTTCTTGCTTCTTATATACTGCAACAAATCATTAGGAACGTGATAGTAACTTGTCCCCTTTTTGTACTCATCATCCTTTAACCAACCACATTCGATAATATCTACATTAGCATCCTGCATTTTGGAAATGATGCCCGATATGGCAGCTTCTCCAAAGTATGAATTTGTTATGTACGCACCATCTCTTAATGTGCAATCCAATAATTTTACTGATTGTTTCACTGTAACCTCTCCCACTTAATTATTGTTCTAATGAATACATTAGAATTGATAAAACTGTCATTCCTGCCGTTTCCGTCCTAAGAATTCTATTACCAAGGGTTATAACCTTGCCATCTATATCTGACAACGACTCAATCTCTGATGTATCAAAACCACCCTCCGGACCAATAAACACTCCTATTTTTTCATGATTTACCGCCTCTGATATAATCTTTTTTGAGTACTCTATACCCTCTGCGCACTCATACGGTATTATAACATAGTCAAGTTCCTTTGCATAGGAAAGCGCCTCTTTCATAGTCATAACAGACTTTACTTCCGGAATAATTCCTCGCTTGGACTGTTTTGCAGCACTGAGTGAAATCGTATTGAGTCGTTCAACCTTCTTGGCAGCCTTTTTTTCATCGAGTTTTACAACACATCTGTTCATCATAACCGGTACGATTTCATACGCTCCAAGTTCAACAGCCTTTTGAATAATCTGCTCCATTTTATCCCCTTTGGGATAACCCTGAAACAAAGTAATCTTCGAAGGCAATTCCCTGCTTTGCCCATGAACATCAGTAATCTTTAACACCACCGAAGCATCTGCATTGCCATCATCTGAAAACTCCACTATACTTGCCTCGTATTCTTTGTCACTGCCATCACTAAGAAGTACATTTTCCCCAATTTTCATTCTCAAAACATTATGAATATGATTATAATCATCTCCGGTGATATTTATGTACTCATTATTAAGTTGTTCGGCATCTATAAAAAATCGATACATTACGTTCTCCTATTTTGCAACAAATGATACCCATTCACCAAGATGAGTTGTTTCAATAATCTCAAAGCCATTGGCAATAAGTGCTTTTCTTACTTCTTCCTCTTTCATATCGATAATACCTGAAGAAATAAATACAGCACCGGGCTTCATGAACTTTCGCACTACCGCAGATAATGGAATGATAACGTCCGCAAGTATATTAGCAACGACTATATCATATTGACCAATCTCCGCAACTTTATTAGCAAAATCTTCATCACCAATAACGTCACCTTTGACAATCTCAAACTTATCTTCCGAGATATCATTTAACTTAAGATTATCTACACTCGCCTTAACAGCAAGTTCATCAATATCAACTCCATAAACTTTAGATGCACCAAGTTTTAATGCAATAATCGAAAGTATTCCGCTTCCACATCCAGCATCTAATACCGTTGTGTTTCCATCATGATTAATATATTTCTTTAAGTTGGATATACAAAGTTTCGTAGTCTCATGCGAGCCGGTTCCAAATGCAGTGCCGGGATCAATATTAATAATTATATCATCAGGCTTTGTGTCTGCATTCTCTGTCCATGTAGGTTGAATAACAATATTATCTTCTAATCTGAACGGATGGAAGAACTCTTTCCAGTTATTAATCCAGTCTTTGTCTTCTGTCTCTCCGATTGATATTTTACCCGTTCCAACATTCATGTATGTGGACATATCATCTAGCTGTTCCTTGATATATGTACACAAATCTTTCAGATCAATACCTTTGTTACCAAGATCGTTGTCATCATCCTCATTCAAATCAATATAGCACGATATATAACAAACCCCATCATCCGGTGGAAGTTCAGGCAATATATCGATAAACATCGCCTTCTTATCTTCCTCAGACAAAGGAATTTTATCCTCAACTTCAATTCCCTCTACTCCATATTCACCAAGCAAATAACTTAACATATCTGTTGCTTCAGTTGTAGTTTCTATTGTTACTTTTGTCCACTTCATTCTATATTCCTTTCAAACTGTGTTTTTGTTGTATAACCGTATAAACACGCTAAATTTTATTATACCCTTTTACATTCAAAACCGCAACCTAAAACCCACAATAAAACAGCCACAAGACACTACATCTTGTGGCTGTTTTGATTATTTCTTACCAAATGATTTCTTTTTCTTATGACCGGAGAAACTGAAATCTCCCGAAGAATCAGTTGATCTTCTTGCTGTAGAACCTGTTGCCTCATCAAAGTTGTTAAGAATACTCTTCTGTTCCTCTGTGAGCTTATCAGGCACCTGAACAACGAGTGTTACATAATGATCACCTCTTGTTGTCCTGTTTCGAAGTGTAGGAACACCTTTGCCCTTCAACTTAACCTTTGTATCAGTCTGTGTACCGGGTTTGATGTCATACTCCATCGGTCCATCAATTGTATTAATTGTTATTGTTCCACCAAGTGCAGCCTGTGTAAATGTAATAGGCTCTGTGGAGAATAAATCATACTCCTGACGCTGGAACTGAGGATGACGGTCAACAAGTACCGTAACAAGCAAATCTCCTCTTCCGCCACCATTCGTACCGGGCTCACCTTTCTCACGAATACGGATACTCTGTCCGTTATCAATTCCTGCCGGAACAGCAACCTGAATCTTCTTCTTGCTCTTAACATATCCTGTTCCTGAACATTGGTTACACTTAAACTTGATAACCTTACCTGTTCCCGAACATTCAGGACAAGTCTGAACATTACGTACCACACCAAACAATGACTGCTGTGTAAATACAACCTGACCTTTACCGTTACATTTTGGACAAGTCTCAGGATCATGACCGGGCTGTGCACCTGTACCATGACATACCACACATTCATCCTTAAGCGGAAGCTCCAACTCTTTCTGACAACCAAAAACAGCCTCATCAAACTTAACACGAACACTGGTCTTGATGTTGGCACCCTTGATTGGACCATTTGACTGTCTGCTTCTTGTTGCTCCACCAAACATGTCGCCGAAGATATCTCCAAAAATATCTCCCATATCCGAGAAGTCAAAGCCTCCAAATCCGCCACCCATTCCACTGTTGGGATCAAATGCAGCGTGACCAAACTGGTCATACTTAGCTCTTGAATCCGGATCACTCAATACTTTATATGCTTCAGAAGCCTCTTTAAACTTAGCTTCTGCTTCAGCATCACCCGGATTCATATCCGGATGATACTTCTTTGCAATTACACGATACGCTTTCTTAAGTTCAGCGTCTGTTGCGCTTTTTGAAACCCCAAGCACCTCATAATAATCTCTTTTTGTCTCTGCCATCTTCCTCACCTATATCTCATCTAATCACTCAAACGACGTGTTGCAAATTAAAGCTCTGTATAGTCACCATCAACAACATCGCCCTCTGAATAATCTGCAGGGCCTTCTGCTCCTGTTCCGGCATTAGCTCCCGGACCATTCTGCTCATAAAGCTTAGCAAAGAGATTCTGTGCGCTGTTCATAAGTGTCTCTCTTGCGTTCTTAAGCTGTTCAACATCATAATCACTCATGTTGTCAGGATCTGTGCTCTCAACAAGACTCTTAAGTGCTGCAAGATCAGCTTCAACCTTTGTCTTATCCTCACCAGAAAGCTTATCTCCAACATCCTGAAGTGCTTTCTCTGTCTGGAATACCATTGCATCAGCATCATTTCTTGCTTCAACTGCTTCTTTTCTCTTCTTATCCTGAGCTTCGTACTCAGCAGCTTCCTTAACTGCCTTTTCGATATCATCATCAGACATGTTAGAACCTGCTGTGATTGTGATATGCTGCTCTCTTCCTGTTCCAAGATCCTTAGCAGATACGTTAACAATACCATTTGCATCGATATCGAATGTAACCTCAATCTGAGGAACACCACGACGTGCAGGAGCAATACCGTCAAGACGGAAACGACCAAGTGTCTTATTGTCTCTTGCAAACTGTCTCTCACCCTGTACTATATGGATATCAACTGCATCCTGATTATCCTGTGCTGTTGAGAATATCTGACTCTTCTTTGTAGGAATTGTTGTATTTCTATCGATAAGTCTTGTAGCAACGCCACCCATTGTCTCAATTGAAAGTGAAAGAGGTGTAACATCAAGAAGAAGAATTTCACCTGCACCTGCATCTCCGGCAAGCTTACCACCCTGAATTGAAGCTCCGATAGCAACACACTCATCAGGGTTAATTCCCTTAAATGGCTCCTTACCTGTAAGCTTCTTAACCATCTCCTGTACAGCGATAATACGTGTAGAACCACCAACAAGAAGTACTTTGTTAAGTTCTGAAGCTGTAAGACCTGCATCGTTAAGAGCTGTCTTAACAGGCTCTGAAGTTCTCTCTACAAGATGTGCTGTAAGTTCATCAAACTTAGCTCTTGTAAGATCCATGTCAAAATGCTTAGGACCTTCTGCTGTAGCAGTGATGAAAGGAAGGTTAACATTAGTTGTTGTTGAAGATGAAAGCTCTTTCTTAGCTTTCTCTGCTGCTTCCTTAAGTCTCTGCATTGCCATCTTATCCGTTGATAAGTCAACACCCTCTGTCTTCTTGAACTCATCTAACATATACTGTGTGATTACATTATCGAAGTCATCACCACCGAGTTTGTTATCACCGGCTGTTGCAAGAACCTCAATGACACCATCACCAATCTCAATGATAGATACATCGAATGTACCACCACCAAGGTCATATACCATAATCTTCTGCTCGTTCTCATTATCAAGACCATAAGAAAGTGCTGCAGCTGTAGGCTCGTTGATAATACGCTTTACATCAAGACCTGCGATACGTCCGGCATCCTTTGTTGCCTGTCTCTGTGAATCTGAAAAATAAGCAGGAACTGTGATAACTGCCTCATCTACCTTCTCACCCAAGTAACTTTCAGCATCTGCTTTTAACTTCTGAAGCACCATAGCTGAAATCTCCTGAGGAGTATACTTCTTATCATCAATTGCTACTTTATAATCTGAACCCATATGTCTCTTGATAGAAGAAATTGTCTTGTCTGCATTAGTAACAGCCTGACGTTTTGCAGGCTCACCGACTACACGCTCTCCTGTCTTTGTAAATGCTACAACAGATGGTGTTGTTCTTGCGCCTTCTGCGTTGTTAATTACAACCGGCTTACCACCTTCCATAACAGCTACACATGAATTAGTTGTACCTAAGTCAATACCAATAATTTTTCCCATGATTTTTTCCTCCTAAAAACTCTTTGATTTTATTTTAATTTAGTTTAGTTGGCAACCTTAACCATACTATGTCTTAAAACTTCTTCTTTGTACATGTATCCTTTTTGAAGTTCTTCCGCTACTACATTCTCACCTAATTCCTCATCCTCAACATGCAAAACCGCATTATGGAAATCAGGATTAAACTCAGCACCTTCAGCATTCATTGGTGTTACACCAATTTCTTCAAGTGTTACCATCATCTGCTTATATATCTTATCAACACCCTGTTCGAAGGCTCTTTCTTTGTCTTCTTCAGGTATTGCCATAAGCGCTCTTTCGAAATTGTCAACAACCGGCAAAAGCTTTTCAAGAACCTCTTTTGCTCCCACATCATACATGTGTTTTGACTCTTTCTCATTACGATTTCTGGCATTCTCAAACTCTGCAAGAAGTCTCTTATATCTGTCATTAACTTCTTCAGTAAGAGCTTTCTGCTTCTCAAGTTCAAGTTCTAATGCCTTGTTATTACCACCACCGCGTCTGCTTCCTTTCTTTCCTTTAACAGGTTTCTTCTCTGCATCCTCGTTGGTTTCCTTAACATCAACTACTGTTTCTTCTGCATCTTCATCTGCTACTTTTTCAACTGTCTCTTCTAACGGCTTACCCTCAGGTACACCATTCTTTTCTTCATTAACTGCGGCAGTATCTTTAATATTCTCGTCCACCTCTTCACCCCTATTCTTTCTTCTTAAATATTGCATCTAATTCGCCCGTCAGATTCTTGAGCGTACTGACAACTTTCTGATAATCCATTCTCTTCGGTCCGATAATTCCTATCGTTCCTTTTGCACCTTCTTCCAATTCGTAGGTTGCAGTTACTATACTGCAATCCTTCATGGATTTTACCGGAGCTTCCTCTCCGATATACACCTGGATTCCGTTGCTGTTATCACTGTGTATTGTTTCATCAATCAATTCATCAAGACCTTGTCTGTCCTCTAATGCTTCCAACAACTTAGTTGTTTGTTCAACAGATCCAAGTTCTGGATACTTAAGCATATTGGTCGTTCCACTTGTATATATCTCAACCTCATCAGCTTCGTGTATTGCTTCTGTTATGCCTTGGAAAATCGCTTCCATAACATCCGCAAACTCTCCAGCCTGATTCTTGATTGTATGAATCATTTCCAAATTGATATCCTGCAAAGACGCACCCTGTAAAAATGTATTGAGCAAAACATTCAGCTTCAATATCTCATCATTACCCATCGGCCTTGTCAAAGGAATCAACTTATTCTTAATTACATTGTTATCAACAACTATAACCGCGAGCATCTGTGTTTCATCAACCTGCGAAAGTTGAATGAACTTAAGCTTTGAGTTCTGATATTGCGGTGCCGATACCAACGTCGCATAATTGGTATTATACGCAAGAACCTTTGCAACCTGCTTAAGCATTGATTCCATCTTATCGACTCTTTCAAGAAGCTGCGTCTTCATCTCCTGCATCTCGGAATCCTTCTCAACCATCATCTGGTCAACATACAATCTGTAACCCTGATCTGTCGGGATTCTTCCTGCCGATGTATATGGCTGTTTGATCAAACCAAGTTCTTCAAGATCCGCCATCTCATTTCTAATAGTTGCCGAGGAAAGATTAAGGTCGGTATACTTTGAAATGGTTCTTGAACCAACCGGCTCACCGGTCTCCAGATAATTGGAAATAATCGCTTTGAGAATCTTCAGTTTTCTTTCGTCCAATTCCATGTATCAGACCCCTTTCCTTTTTGATTATTAGCACTCATTACTTTCGAGTGCTAATATCTTCATATAGAGTACCACCCACTATTACCTTTGTCAAGATAAATGTGCACAAAAAAAGCAGAAAATATAATATTTTCCGCTTTCATTATAATTATGATTTCATTATGTTCTCTTTACATATGTGCTACTGCATTTGGGACATCTTACACTTACTTTGTTTTTTCCCTTTGGAAGTCTTATAACCTGTTTGCAATTACTACATACAAAATACATATATTCTTTGTCTTTGAGACTTCTTATATACATCTTAACTACAAGTTTGACATAATTGGAAAACTCAACCGTTTTGCCCATATACCTCATATATAAATCATTTTCTTTTCTTCTGGCATCTAAGTTTTTTGAAAAAACTCTTAAATAACACACCAAAACAAATGCAAATCCAAGAAGGACAAATACCCATTTATGTGAAAAAAGAGCAATCATTACAAAAACAAAACCAATGAGCATTATGAAATTGTTAAGTTCATCCTGTCCGCAACGTCTTTCCATCGCATAACGCATATCTTCGCGGAACATAGACAAATATTTCTTAAACATTACTAAGCACCGTCTTTCTTAAATAATAATCAATAACATAGCCTTCATATAACGGATAACATTATAACCAAAACATATTCTTTATGCAAGTGCATTATCACTTGCTTCCAATTCTCGTAATAATACCACAAATTTTATCTACCTCTCCCAAAGAAAGCTCTGAATACAAGGGAAGTGTTATAACACGTTCGGAAATATACTTTGCCACCGGTGTATTCTTTTGGAAAGACATTTGATAATTATTATAGCATTGATAATCACTCACAAGTGGGTAAAAATACTTTCTTGCACATATACCATTTTCGTATAAAACATCAAAAACATCATCTCTCGAGCAGGAAAATCCATCAAAAACAACCGGAAAATAAGAATAGTTATACTCAACTTCCTTTTGCAACTTACACATTTTCACGCCTTGCACAGTTTCTAATCGTTCCACATATCTATCATGTAAAACTTTACGTTTACTAATCTCCTCATCAATATGTTTCAAATTACATATTCCCATAGCTGCTTGAAACTCATTCATTTTAGCATTACCTCCAACAGCAACTATGTTCTCTTCATCCCTGATGCCATAATTTTTAAGATTATTTAAAGTATCAACATAACTATCATCCGGCAGACAAACAGCACCACCTTCGATAGTATTAAAAACCTTCGTCGCATGGAAACTGAAAATCGATGCATCTCCAAATCTCGCCACTGACACACCTTTGTATTTTATCGAAAAAGCATGTGCTGCATCGTATATTACTTTTAGATTATACTTTTTTGCTATTGCGTCAATTCTCTCAACATCACACACATTCCCATATACATGAACCGGAACTATAGCAACAGTTTTTTCTGTTATCAGTTCTTCTATCTTATCTACATCCATCGTGTAATTCTCGGGATTTATATCACAAAACACCGGAATCAGACCATTTCTTACGATTGCATGCGGAGTCGATGCAAAAGTAAACGGAGTTGTAATAACCTCACTTCCATCTGGAAAGTTCATCGCCGCAATCACGCTTTCAAGCGCAAGATGTCCATTAACAAAAAGGACCACATCGGAACACCCTAAATATTCTTCCAGTTTCTTTTGTAGCACTTCATGTTCTTCTCCCATGTTAGTAAGCCACTTACTATTCCATATTTTTTTAATCTCTTCACAATACTCCTCAAAATCAGGCATTGAAGGTCTTGTCACATAAATCATTTATTTTCTCCCACCAAGTCTCATCTTATATACAGTTTAATCTAATCAATTTTTTTCAAAATACATTTTTATTATGTTCAATAAATACTCAAAACTATCATTTTTCAAAATCAAAGAACCTGATATATAAATCAGCATTCCCAGCATCATCTGAATTGCAAGAATTACCCAATCAGACATATGCAAAAAACTAACAGGGTAAACAATCACAAACATTATACACGCAAGAATTATATTGGGTAAAATATCCTTTATCTGTTCAATATAACTATAATCAAGTAATCTTTTATTAGGCCACGAATTGATGATTTGAGAGATAACATCCGCTATAATTACGCTTAAAACCATAATTTTAAGACTAATAAACATTGTACATGCAAGAATTATAAAGCCAACAATCTTCTTAATGATTTCCAGTTTTAAAAAAACATCTGTGCGGCCAATAGCCTTTAAAGCATTCAAATTAGCTGTATGGATTGGATAAAACATGTATGTCAAACTCATTACTCTCAAGAAAAAAACACACGGCAACCATTTATCTGTCAGAAGAAGCCTAACAAGAGGTGTCGAACACGCAATCAATCCCATCATCAATGGTGCCATAATATACGTACTGACCTTTATTGCTCTTTTTGTCATCATTTTTACTTTGAGTACTTCATCTTGCACCGAAGCCATAGACGGTAGCAGTACACTATCTATCGATTCATCAATATTGGTAACTATAACAAACGGAAACAAATCGCCTCTATCATAAAATGCCAAATCTCTCGCCGAATACACCTTACCTATAATCATAGACCTCATTTTCAAATATATCTTATCTAGAAAACAAGATACAAAAAGTTTCCAACCGTAATTCCATAAACTTTTCAATCTTTCGTATGAAAACACTAGTCGAGGTCTCCATTTTACAGTAAACCAAAGCACCGTAGTATCAATAAAAACATTAGAAAGATATTGAAGAACAAGTGCCCAAACCCCATAACCGTTATAAGCGGCACAAATTCCAACAATCCCGGATCCAACGGTACCAATTAACGTCGCGACAAAGAATTTTTTAAACAACATATGTTTTGATACATATGCCTGTTGTATATTTTTTATTCCGGATACTATTATTGTAACACCAAGGATTCTAATGTACGATACCAGTTCATACGCACCATAAAACGCTGCAATAATAGGAGCGCACAAAAACAGTGTAAGGTATAAAAAGATGCACAAAATCAAGTTAAAGAAAAAAACTGTTGAAAAATCAAGTTCATCAGCTTCTTTTTTTTGAACAAGAGAATTGCCCAAGCCTCCGTCAATAAATACCTGCAGGATTGTAATAAATACCATAACAATCGCAATAGTACCATACATAGAAGGTTCTAACATCCTAGCAAGCACAACCGATACAACAAACGTCACAGCATGTGCCCCAATACGTTCCAAAAATCTCCACAATATATTATCCGCAACAGTTTTATTGTTGATTTTAGCATCCATAATTACACATCCGTCATTTTCACTTATCTCTTAAATACATCCAAGCATATATACTATTGGGCATCATGATTTTCAACACAGTCCGCATCTTCCAGAACATAGACATTTCCCGAAACACTCTTCTAGTATCAGTGTTCTTACTGATGTCAGCAAGTTTTCCGCACCCCAGCATTTTTTGGATATATTTTTTCTTGACGTTCCAAATACTGTCTGTATAGTTTCTGTCTGTAATTCCGTCGATTTCGTCGAATATCCTGATGAAGTCATCACACAAATCCTTTTGTCCCAATTTGTCATATTTTTTCCAACAGGTAGTTGCCGACCCCTTAACATTTATTCTATATACGCAGGTTTCTTCCGAAAAATAATAGGCATATCCTTTTGTCATCAAAAACAATCTGTTTCTCAAATCCGATGCTCTACAAGATGACATTATATCATCAACACCTTCAAGACATCTTCGTCTATATACATGCGATGCTGTCGGAGGGTATTTTAATAAATAAAAATTATTCAGATCATATATGCCATTTTCCTTGGATGTCTCCAGTTCATCTTCTTCGAATACAGGTAAATATTCATTCGTCAAGACATCCAATCTTTTGCCATTTGTAAAAGTCAATGAACATTCTTCATGTTCTTCCATATAATCTATTTGCTTCTGCAACTTATACGGATCTGTCCAATAATCATCACCCTCACATTCGGCTTGATATTTTCTAGCCTTGAAGTTCCTATTAAGTGGCATAGATGAACCATAATCTTTTTGAAACTGATTTTCTGTTTCATATACCGGTATTATTAGATTGGGGAATCTTTCCTTATATTGCTTAAGGATATCCCTTGTTTTATCAGTAGAACAGTCATCATGAATATAAACCTCAAAAGGAAAACCGGTCTTCTGACTCAAAAAGCCATCGATTGCATCACTCAAATACAACTCATGGTTATACGTTAAGCATACTATCGCAACCAAAGGCTCATTGTATTTTTCATAATTCCAATTCTTTGTAATCTCTGCTTCTGTGATCTCAATCATTGTTTTTACCTTAAATTAATTTCATCAATTAATAATTTAATCTTTATACATTTCAGATATATAAAATCAAATAACACTTATAATTTTAATTACCATATCCATAATCTTTCCCACAAAAGAATATCTACCACTATAATATAGGCTTGCAGCTTTTAATGTTGGAAACCTGTATTTATAATTGCTATTCATACCTTTTTTATAAAGCAATCTATCTATCTTGCCATTCCATTTATAGTCAATTAACTGTAGTTCAGGATTCTCCTGATAATAGGATATCATTTCTAATAATCCTTCTTTCAGGCTAACTGTTTTTTTATATCCACCCACAACTTTTTTTACTTTTGTTATGTCAAATCTTACATCTATACCTTTGTCACCGTACAATACCGGTTCATACTCGGGCATATATTTACAAATCTCATCTTTTGAATAATCAGAGGTTACGACTTTAGTATTTAGGAGTTCACCTATTATATCAATGACTTCTCTCCATCTGGTAATTTCCTCATCCGCTATATTAAAATCTTCGTTCTTTGCTTTATCATTACCAAATAAGCCAACTACAAGGTATGAAAAATCTTTAGTATTTAATATTGCCGTAATAGTAGCTCCATTATCAAAAGTTGGGATAGCTTGCCCATTTATTATTCTTTGAATAAAACTGTACTCTAGAATAGTATTTCTTGGCACTAAAGGATAGGGAACTCGAGTATTTCCATAAGTAACATATGGTCTTATGATTGTGTAAAAAGATTCATCTTCTTTTTCCGAGAAATAATTCTTAAGATATTCTTCGCATAAATATTTATTGTATGCATATTCCCATCTAGAGTTTCCTATATTACCGTTATCCTCTGTAATTACATTTTCATTCCGAGTATATACAGTAGCAGAAGAAACAAAAATATATTGTTTATACGTCCCCTCAATTAATTCCAGGGTACGCTTTATATCAGCTTCGCACAGAGATAAAAAATCTATAATCACATCATAGTACATTGGTTTCTCAAAGTACTTCTTACAGCTTTCCGGTTTCCTTATATCTCCTATCAACATACTACATTTTTCATTGACAAATCGACTTCTGTACTCACTCCCCCTCGTCAATAAAAAAACTTTATTCCCCTTTTCTACAGTTGCTTTAGCCACATCCTTACTTAAGCGACCTGTTCCTCCTATAAATAATACATTCATAGCGCGCCTCCATACACAAATCTACCATTTTTCTCCATCTAATCTCCCATTAACACGAAAGCAACCGTTGCGATTCATATCTTCATCACATATATTTACTTTGTATTATTCTAAACGTTGTTTCCGGAACATATGACTTGATATTATCCTCATCTCTTTCAGATATCATTTTTCGCACTATTGTTGCATTAATCACTCGTGATTCATCCAATTTTTTTCTAGGGATCTCAACAAAGTGCATTTCATACTTCGGTAATATTCTTCTCATCGTCTCATTATAATTTTCTGTAACAGGATCAAATGGCTCTTCCCCTGCAAATCTATATTTTATTCCCAATTTGGGAGCAATCTGTTTGCAAAAAATATTTATATCGTTTGAAACATCAAATTTTTTTTCCTTAACATAATCTTTCATGAAATACTCCGGAAAGGTATAAGATGAAATCATAAACTTTCCACTTGGAACCACAATCACGTTAGTTATGTCATTGGTTCCAGCGATTACCATCTCAAATCGATCATTATATTTAAAGTATGATTTATCCTCCTCTACGACAAAAATATAAAGCCAATCAACTTTTTGTGCTGCATATTCTATCAAATATCTGTGACCATAAGTAAATGGATTACAGTTCATAACAATTGCACCATTCTTACCATTTATCGCACTCGGACACTCTTTTATAATACCATTAATATATTCGTTTATTTTCTTTTCAAAATCCACATCCTCATTTTCTTCAATATATTCACATAAGTAACTCACTCCATCAACTGAAGAAGTGTTATTTTCTACACTAAACTTATTAGCCAAAAGATCTTTTCCAATTATTTCTGCCAAATTTTTATATCCAACGCTATTCATATGCCCCGGTTTATCGTAAAAACACCAATTTGCTTCCGAATACTTGTGCCACTCTTCCGTCACTTCTTTATAACATAAGCCATACCCTTGCAACCATTTAATAATATTCTGATCGAAATGAAATCTATAAAATAGAACAATATCCCCCGTATCAAAACCTTGCAACTCAAAAAGAAAATTATGATCAATCATCTCATCTTCCCCACCCCAAAGTCCATGGTTAATTACTTTGATATTTTTTTCACCGCTATCAACAATATATTTCTGAAGTTGGGATGGAAAACAATCTTCATCCTCAACTGCATACCCAAAAACACCACATCTACCATAAATATGCAATTTACGTGAAGCATCTATTGGTTGAAATTTCGTTACCCGCAATCCATCTACAACATTTACATACTTGCTTTTATAATTCTCGTGACAATAACAATTACCTAACTTAACAACTTGCGGAATTTTTCCTATTTCATTAATATATTCTCGTGTATTTTTTTCACCAAATAATTCTCTTAAATCTCCCTTATACTTATCAATATCTTGATAAATCTTTGGAAATGTTATTTTTTCTTTCTTTCTTCTTACCGCAGCATCGCTATACTTAAATTCACGCATTTCGTCTACTCTATGGTAGAAGAAAACCGGTACTTTCTTTAACGCCAAGTACTTAAGTCCATCCCTAAACGCCAGCATCCTTTTAGAATAATCTATTATATCATTATATGCATAAGCTTGTTTTCCCAAAAAATCACAAACCTTTTTTAACAAAAAATTTTTTGTGACAATTCTCAAATCTTTATTATTGCTTAGTATATATTTTATCTGCAAAAATCTTTGATCATCATATAACGGTTTCACATTATACACTTGCATTAAAAATTCTTCTACGTATACTTTATCATCAATTTTTCCCATGAAATATCCACCTTAATTTTTGCAATAATTTACCCACAAAACCACTTGCCTCTATATATTTTTTTGCAGCTTTATGATAACCATTCTTTTTTAAAAGCGTCATAAATTTGTTTCTGTTTAAATTTTCTATTGGTGTATTATTTAAATGGCGACAACTGGCTAATGCATCCTCTTCTGTTGCGCTTTCAATATCTAAATATTTTTTTGATTTTTCAAAAAAGTTATACCCCTTATGATTATTGACCGTTATAAGCGATATTCCATTCACATGCGCAATATCACCTTTATATTTCCAATAATCAGCTAATGTAATATCTGCAACTCTTGGAATCGACGCAAATCTACATTTCCCGCAAGACGGTCTATAAAACAGCCCCATCAAATAACCTTTGTGGAACAACTGCTCCGTGCTTTTTTGATATTCTATCTTACCATCTTCATAAGTAATTTTATACTGGTTATAATTCCATCCTCTGCTTTTATCACGAAAAACGATATCGCATATTTTTTTACCTTCTAATTCCTCCTTTTCTTTTCGATAGGAATCCCAAGCCAATCTACAGGGTACGCCATGACAAACCACCTCGACTGTACATAGGTTATCATATTTTTTCCCTAAATACATGACCAAACCCGCTATTTGACAACCCGTACCACTAAAAAGAACATCCAAACCATTCTCCAAATCTTCTTTTACGCTAACATATATGTCTGAAGTATTGCTTTGAAGATATTTTGAACGTCTTACTTTCTCTGCCTCAACTATATTTATACATCTAATATGATAAACATCATCCACATTGGTTTGATACGCACCGTAAACTACTCCACCACATTCTAAAGTTGACTTAGCCAAAGCCCAAAAGGCTCCGCCCGAGGAAACTTCAAAGCACTCATCCTCGTCTTTTAGTCGCGCTGCAAAAAAAACCGGTTTACCATCTTCGAAATTTAATAATTTGTTATCTCTATTAATTATCGGACATATAAGCTCACATTTATGACAATTAGTACATTTATCTTCTATTACATTCGGATAAACGACACCCTCTTCGTCCTCTTTCATTTCTATAGCGTTACAGGGGCATGCTGTATAACAAGCACCGCATCCAGTACAACAAGCTTTATCAACTATTTCAATCATTTCTTTATAATTCTCCTAACAACACGCAACATATAAGAATTTTCTTCTTTACGCCAAAAAAATAATTCAAACACTGTTATTGAAACTATAACGCAACTAACAAACCTAAAAAACAATCCTATAACAGCACTCTTAGTATACACATCAAACGTTTTACACAACTGATAACTAATAGTACTGCTTAAAATTGTAATCAAAGCATAAGAAAAATAACTAAATAAATATTTGACTATGTCTAGTTCAAACAAATACTTATCAATGTTTATAACAAGCCACGGAAATGCTATTATTCCAAATGATATTATTGTCGATAACAGAACACCATACAATCCAATATAATTCACAAGAATTAAATTAAGAATTAGGTTTGTTATCGCTGTTATTAATGGTCGAAATCTATCTTCTTTCCAAATCCCACTAGCATCCTTAAAATTAAGCATAGTTCTTGGGCCTTCTTCAACGAACAAATAAACTGCAAAAAGAATAACATAATCAAAACTCAACGTATATTTATTTCCAACCCACATTTTCATAAATGGTTGATATAAGCAAACCAAACATGAGCAGCATATATTCAACGCAAAAAACAATATGTGGTTAAGATTATATAACAAGTTCCTATTTGTGCGTCGTTCATTTAAAACAATACTATTCCCAATACCCGCGGTACACGCCGCAAAGAATATATCAAAAAATGCCATCACAGATGTAACTATATAGTAGTAATTATGATATATTGCCCCAATCTTCAATCCCAAAAAAGAAGAAATCACCAAGGCATCAGCCGATGTATTAACAACTACTCCTATCTTGGCTGTAAACAAATCTCTAACTTTGGCATTTATTGCTTTTTGCTCATTCTTAGGTATCTTACCCACAGGAACATACATCGGATATACTTTCTTTGAAGCTATTGCCACACATAGATTAAGAACAATCTGACTAAGAATATTAATAACTAGATATAAATAATAATTCTTGTATAACAATAAACAAATTATCTGTATTGTATTAGTGAATATACTAATAATAAAACTGAAAATATTCGTTATATCCAATCTTTGATGTGCTGAAAACAACGCACTCCTGTAGGCAAACAGCCAATACGAAAGCACAGTTGCTATCAAATTCATCAAATATATTATATATATGTTAATATCCGGTGGCACATCTCCTTTAATTAAATGCGGAATGAAAGGAATCAAAAGAATACCAAAAGACAAAATTATTGTGCCTATTATTCTATAATAAAACCTATACAAGTTCATTAGCTCGCAAATTTTATCTCTGTCGTCATCCGCAATAGGCTTATACATACTGAATACCAATGCCGATGATACACCTAATTCAGCCAAATTCAACACTTGCAAAATGGATGAAAATAAGCTATTTAAACCCAAGTACTCTATTCCAAGTGTTTTTATAAAAATAGTTCTAATTATAAACGGGAACAGTAATTGCGTCACTTTTGCAATAATTCCTGTAATCGTTCCTCTCACTGCATTTTTTGTTCTTTCGATTTTCATATAACCTCTATCTTATCAAAACAATTATCAAGTTGGATAACATCAAGTTTTTCCTTTATTATTTCTGAGTTTTTACTAATATTCTTTTCCATTAGTTCTATCTTCTGTAACACGCAATCGGTGTCAAACGACTCGTTTGTAATGTCAAATACATATTCTTCCTGTCCAACCGTTTCCATGAGTTCGCGATATTTAACAGCCCATCCCAGAGCTATGCACGGAATGTAATTGCGTAGCGCGTGAACTAATCCATGATACCGAGAACAAATAATAAAAGAAAAACCTCTAACATATGCATCGTATTCCAAGCTCGAAAACTCTTTTCTTTGCAAATGAATATAATCCGAATTATTATCATCTACAATCGAATCATATATCATCTCACAAAGCTTCAAATCTTCCTTGGAATGTCTAAACAAGATAACACTATACCCATCTTCAATCAGTTTGTTAATAACAGAGCGATATAGATTAATATTTCTTTCTGTAGACCCATGAGCAAAACACTGCACATTTGGGATTACTCCTACTACTTTTTTTCCATTAATTATCGGAACCGTTAGATTGGGCGGATTAACGTAAACCTTATCAATATCTATTCCTCTGCTTTGCAAAACTAAATCACACGACATAATTACATTATTCAGTCCCAGATTATTTACCAATTCGTTGTAACCATCTTTCTCTCTAGCCATAATCAAAGATGGATACTTAAGAACTTCTTTTAGTTTCTCTTTTATGTCTGACATTTTTTTGTCGTACTCAAAGGGACCAAAGGACTGTGGCATCAGATATATTGGAATATCATACTTCATTGCCAATTCTATATTTTTTATGTAAGATTTATGCGAATTAATATCCCATTTGTTACCTATTGCAAAACCACTCACATCTATAATTAAATCAACATCTTTGATTATGCGTTTGACATCAAAGTAATGGTTGAACTCAACATCTCTTCGTTTCATAGCATTCATACTATCCTTAAACAATGCATGAACAAAAGACCATAATCCTCTAACACCACCCAAAGCTATTGTTTTATTATGATCTGTATAATATAACTTTTTAAAGCAATACTTATTTGTATCATACTCATTATTTGTTGCAAAAAAAATATCACTCTCAGGATATTTTTTTTGCAATTCATATACCGAAGTAAACAACATCGATTCAGCGCCCTTATTATTCAATTGAGCCCCAACAATCATGATGTTCATACCATCACCCCTAATTATATTTATCGAATAGAATTGTCAATCTTTTATAAATCACTCTGGAATAATATTCTCTGATTCGTTGCGATAACGGTTTATACAGTTTGAACTTATACTGCCGTTTTTTTATAGTTTTTATTAATACCGACAGCTCATCACTACTCAATCCATCTATAAGTTTATCGATATCTTCGTCTTTACAATATGGATCAATCATAAATATCATATCTGCTATTGCTTCATACTTACAATTCTTTTGTTCGTAAACGTCTTTATAATGTTGAAGAATATACACTCGACTATTCCAATATGCATCATTATTTATTCCATTAGTTATACTGTCTTTTTGTATATAATCATTTACCAACAAATCGTTAATGTAAGCTATTTTATATCCGGATTCCACAACAATTCTGAAAAAAAACTCCCAATCCTGCAGTCTTCTTAGTTCATTATTAAATCCCTCTGCACAATGCAAACAATCACTTTTTAATACAATAGAATTTGTATCAATTGCATTGTTAAACAACATATATTTAATTAACGAATCATTACCATCTTCATGTTGAACTTCATACTGGGGAAAATCTACAGGAAAAATATAACTACGCTCTCCCTTTTTATGAAGTTTAACATTTCCGAAAACTCCGCCAACATTTTCAGGCTGCTTTTCTAGATGTGCTATCCTTTTTTCCAAATATTTCTTATTCCATACATTATCAGAATCCAAGAAAGCAAAATAATCCCCTGTAGCTTTGTCTATAGCATAATTCCTAGCATAGCAAGCACCTTTATTTTCTTCCAGTTCATAGAATTTAATTCTTTTATCTGATAAACTCTCTACCACCTCGGATGTTCCATCACCGGATCCGTCATCAACAATAATAAGTTCAAAATCAGTATATGTCTGATTCAGAACACTTTTTATAGATTTCTTTATTATTTGTGCACGTTTATAAGTAGGCATTATGATAGATACTTTTTTCATTAGAAACCTCACCAATTCCAACTATTGTTACTTCTTCTACAAGCCTCTCCTTTTGAAGTTTTCCTTCATGGAAATATCACTTCCAAACGACCCAGCCAATAAACTATATTTATAATTACTGAACAGGTTTAATATATATTTTCTGCTTCTTTTTAATTTGTATATTGGCAACAATGCATTCTCTCCTGAAATATTTAACGGAACGCCCAAAGTATCCTGACAATGTTTTATTGTCTTTACATACTGCCAAATACCACTATGCATATCTTTAATAATAGGCTCATTATCTTTCGAGGAAGGTTCGTATATCAATTCACACTCCACATCCCGTTTAAGATTATATTCAATAAGAGAATCATCAACTGATGAAAACATTATTTCTACCAGCATAGTTCTTATCAAATCATGTTTCAAAACAGAATCATACGATGTATTAAAATCCGACGAGCAGCAATACGACAACATTTTTCCTTCATCATATTCCTGCTGATTCCAGGCATCTCGATAAGACGCAAAAAAGAAACTTATTATATCAACATCTATGTCACATATATCATTTAGAAAGTACTTTAAACAAAATGAGATAGTTCCTCTCCAGCCAACATCAACAAGCGCTATTGTTTTACTGTCACCAATTACAGAAGTCCAATATACCTTTGCCGCATTTTGCATTTGCTCTAATTCTTTAAGAATGTCACTCTTGTACTGATATATCAACTGCACAATATATTTGAAATTATTAACATTGAAACAATCGTCTTTGTTAACACCAACCTCTGATAAGTGATTAATAAGGCAATCCATGTGTGATTGTTTCAAAATAGCTTCTACTGATTTATTAGCTTCCTCTGCGTGTTCTTTGATAACCCTTTCTATATACAGTTCAGGATATCTGTCCATCACTAGGTACAACACCGCTTTGCGGGAAGCAAATACATAATCACAATCATATTCCTTATAAAAATCATTATAGCATTTGTGTATTATATAAGAGTCTCTTGCCAAGAATAACAGCTTATCAACATTTTTCTCTTTTGCCTTTTCGTTAAGCCAATTACAATACCCGGCAACAAGCATTCCACCATAAATATAACCAAATTGCTGATAAGAGTTTAACTCTGTAATACCATTATGAATCTCATTATTAATTATTGCATTAGCTACAGATTCACCAACAGATCTTTCTGTATATTTGCCATGTCTGTATTCGCGACCAATATCATTAACATTTTTATAATATAAACAATCAATACCTTTTGATTTTGCCATCCTGATATCAGACTGCTTATTATCACCTATATGTATCCATTTAGATTTATTGCCAATCCCTTTTGAAACTATCTTATACAGTTCACCCGAACGTTTGCTTGCACCATAATCACACGATACATACATCTTATTCCAATTATCATATCCGCATTTATTCAACAAACGCTTCATATATTTTTCAGGCCAATACATATCAGAAATAATGATAACAGTCTTACCATTTTCTATCATAGCATCATATATCTTTTTCATATATGGATTAGGTTCAATTATATTCATTTCTGTATTGAATTCTTCCGAAATCATTGAATTCGGGTTCAACCCATTAACGAGACTGATTCTATCATATATATTATCAATCGTAGTCTTATTCCCATATTCCTTATAGCATTGTTGTTCTGCTTTGCGACGAATCTTTTCATATCCTGATATGTTATTCTTTGCACCTACGATTCGAAATACATCTATAGGCTTTTCAACATTTCTAAGAATCAATGTATCAAAAACGTCAAAGGAAACAACATCATATTTCAAAAGTTTATTGATTATTGCTTGAGTTTCCGGCCGCTTTGTATCGTCAAATTCACTCTTTCTTATTCTTCGTTTTTTATTGTTTCCAAGCAACAATTTTATGAAATACAGATAACCTACAACTCTCTCTTTTTTTGTAATATTGTCAATGGAATTAACATAGTATGCATATTTATCTACAGCATCCGGATGCTTTTCAATCATACGATTTTTCATTTTCATATACATACTCATAGTAACCGTTCTCCCTAATACTTTCTAATCATCAACCCACTCACAACATAAACTCAGCCATAACTGTATTGCTTACATCAAGTCCCTTATCACTTAAATGCAGCCTTGTCCCATCAATTACAAGGTGTCCGCTTGAAACGTATTTATCTATAACCTTTCCGTACACCATTCGTATATCCCGACCAAAACGTGTCTCAAACTCGTTCATATCAATTCCGTTAGTACATCTAAGTCCAAGGAACATGAACTCCTCTATCTCATCTTTTTCTTTCTGAACATGAATAGATGTATAGCAATTATTAATATACTCGGCAATCGTTGATACATCTGTCCAACCTGTTCCCAATTTCGAGAATCTTCCTATGTACTCATCGAGATTGTCTATTCCCTTAAATCTTACCACAATATGTTCTTTCAAAGTTTCGATGTTATCATTCTCCTTCGAATCATACATCACATCCTCGAATCCATATCCACTTTCATAATCGTCATACTCCGCATCAGCATCATATGCTTTATCAAAATTATCCCCTATGTCGAGTTTCATATATGATGAAGCCCCAAGCCCTACTCCAAGATATTCTCCGCCTGTCCAATATCTTAAGTTGTGCTTACATTCATAACCCTTCTTCGAATAATTCGATATCTCATATCTCTCGTATCCTGACTGCCTCAAAAACATTTTCGTCTGAGCATATTGTCTTCTGTCCAACTCGTCAGAAGGAAGTAACGATAACAGTTCTTCATTTTCTGCAAGCACGGTACCATCCTCAACAGTCAAACTGTACGCAGATATATGCTCAGGCTGCATTTTCACAACCTTGTCAAGCGTCCTTATGTAAGACTCGATACTTTCTCCGGGAAGCCCCGACATTATATCCACATTGATATTGGCAAATCCCGCTTCCCTTGCATTACTGTATGCCGCAACAAACTGATCATAGTTATGTACTCTTCCAAGATTTTTGAGCATGCTATCATTGGCACTTTGAAGTCCGATGGACAGCCTGTTTATTCCGTAATCAACATACGCCCGAATCTTATCTGCAGTTAAACTATCCGGATTACCTTCTATTGTAATCTCACAATCATCTGCCAGAGTAAATGTTCCCCTTACCGCATCAAGAATCTTGCCTATGCACTCCGAAGGTATATAAGAAGGCGTTCCACCACCTATAAATATCGTAACAACTCTGTAATCATCTGCAATTAATTTGTATTCCAGTATTTCCTTACAAAGAGCAGCCACATACTTTTTTTGCAAACTGCCCTCGCAACTTCCAAAGGATAAGAAATCACAATAAGCACATTTCTTCTTACAAAACGGAATATGTATATATATACTCAAATCTCTCTTCCAAAAATCCATACTACCTTAATCCATACACAATAATAATCAATCTATAATATTTACGAAGCACGAAACGTGCATCTTATATTAAGATATACTTATTCGTCATCAAGCTTAAGCACACTCATAAATGCCTTCTGCGGCACCTCAACGCTTCCTATCTGACGCATACGCTTCTTACCTTCCTTCTGTTTCTCAAGAAGCTTCTTCTTACGTGTGATATCACCACCGTAACATTTTGCAAGCACGTCCTTCTTGTAAGCCTTAACCGTCTCACGTGCAATAATCTTGCTTCCAATAGCCGCCTGAATAGGTATCTCAAACAAATGTCTTGGAATCTCACCCTTTAACTTCTCGCACATCTTACGTCCTCTCTCATACGCAGTATCAACATGTACGATAAATGACAAGGCATCCACCTCTTCTTTGTTAATGAGAATATCAAGTTTAACAAGATTAGAACGAACGTATCCGTTAAGTTCATAATCAAATGAGGCATATCCACGCGAGCGTGATTTTAATGCATCAAAGAAATCATATATTATCTCGTTAAGAGGAAGATCGTATTTGAGCAACGCTCTCGTCTCCTCCATATATTCCATACTCTTATATACACCACGTCTTTCCTGACAAAGCTGCATAATAGGTCCGACAAAATCCTTTGTAACCATAATCTCTGCAGCAACAAAAGGTTCCTCCATATATTCAATTTGCGAAGGATCCGGAAGATTAGATGGATTGGTAAGTTCAATCATCTCACCATCTGTCTTATGCACGCGATATACAACACCCGGTGCTGTAGTTACAAGGTCAAGATTGTATTCTCTTTCCAATCTTTCCTGAATAATTTCAAGATGCAAAAGTCCCAAAAAACCGCAACGGAAACCAAAGCCCAAAGCAATTGATGTTTCCGGCTCATATGAGAGTGCTGCATCATTTAATTGTAATTTTTCAAGTGCGTCACGAAGGTCAGGATATTTTGCACCGTCTGCAGGATACAAACCGCAATACACCATAGGGTTAGCCTTCTTATAACCAGGAAGTGCTTCTGCACAAGGATTCTCAGCCTCAGTAACAGTATCACCAACTCTGGTTTCCTTAACATCCTTTAGACTAGCCGTTATATATCCAACCATACCTGCAGAAAGTTCTTCCTGTGGAATGAACTGTCCCGCTCCAAATATTCCTACTTCAACTACCTCAACCTCTGCGCCTGTTGCCATCATTCTAATCATACTTCCACGCTTGACAACGCCATCAAACACACGGCAGAAAATAATAACACCCTTATACGCATCATACTTGCTGTCAAAAATAAGCGCCTTAAGAGGACCATTTACATCGCCCGAAGGTGCAGGAATCCTAGTAACAATCTGCTCTAACACATCATCAATGTTAAGTCCTGTTTTAGCAGAGATTCTCGGGGCATCCTGAGCTTCAATTCCAATAACATCTTCTATTTCATTAACAACACGTTCAGGCTCTGCACTTGGCAAATCAATCTTGTTAATAACCGGCATAACATCAAGGTCATTATCAATTGCAAGATACACATTAGCAAGTGTCTGCGCCTCTATTCCCTGTGCCGCATCGACAACCAATATTGCTCCTTCACAAGCAGCAAGACTTCTTGAAACCTCGTAATTAAAATCCACGTGTCCCGGGGTATCTATAAGATTAAATATATACTCCTGTCCGTCCTTTGCTTTGTATACAATACGCACAGCCTGCGCTTTGATGGTTATTCCACGTTCTCTCTCAAGATCCATGTTATCAAGCACCTGTGCCTGCATTTCTCTATCGGTAAGAAGTCCCGTCTTTTCGATAATTCTATCTGCAAGAGTTGACTTACCATGATCTATATGTGCAATTATACAGAAGTTTCTGATCTTACTCTGATCCATATGTGACATTATTATTGTTTCTCCCTATTCTTACTTATCTTACTTTTTTATACAATCTTATCTATTGTATCATATCAGTCTTTTTTTCTCAACACCCTATCAAGCATGTCAGCAAGCGGTTCCATGGCATTTAACTCCTCTTCCAATGTATTGTTTTGAGCACCGGCTTCTATTAGTGTCGCACGTGGCATAACATGCAGATTGTAACGAAGACTTCTCACATATATCTTCCTCACATAATCGCCATAATTCTCTTTGCCTGCCAGATACAATTGAAAGCTAAATGCGAGGTTACCCAATTTATTAGGATTAGCAAGATATTCTATATCCCCATTCATTTCCGAACGACTCACTCCGTTTAGAAACATTATCTTTGCAGTCGGTTTGCCATTAACATCTGTCACCAGACGTGTTTCTTCATCAACTCCGTCCCTATGTAAATCAATCACAACCTCGATTGAAGGATTGTCCTCCAAAATCTTGCTGATTCCCTTATACGCACACTCATATGCTTTACTCCTGTCAAGCCTGCCATCTATAACATCATACGTCGTTCTGTCATGATAAGTCGGTATACCGTATTGCTCATTTAAAAGGCTCGCCAGATAATCTCCCGCACCGACAACCGTATCCTCAACGACTCCCGGTCGACTGTCTGCAAACGCCTCTGACGCATGTGTGTGATAAATCAAAACCTTATATCCTGTCGTTTTACCCGTTACTCCATTCGACAATTCATCAAGCGACATATCAGCATCCGCAAGGTTGGCGATGTTAAGTTCCTCTGCCGTCATGCTTGTATTACCGTCAATTGTAAATATTTTACTTTTAAGGAACTCAGGATTAGTCAATTGTTCTCTTGTATAAATGGTCCCAATAGATTTATTACCTGCAAGCACTGATGTTTCCACAGCCTCCTTTTGTTTTTCTTCTGTGCCATCGTTTACCGCAAGGTCACTGTTTGTTTTCTGTTCCTCCGGCTCTTTTGCAACAACCTGGACAACATACGAGTTTTCATATGCAAAATCTTCATTTCCATACTCGGTAGCAAACGTAAGCAAAGGTGTTGCGTGACGTACAAGGAAATAGCACAGGTCCGATACATTTTGACATGACATATATATACCCGCAACCAGTAATAATATTATTATCGACAATATTCTTTTATGGTCTTGTTTGTTTTTACAATGGATAGCATGTTTCATATACCCATTCTATTCTAAAAAACTAAAGCTTATGCCAAAGCCGCCTTATTAATTGCTTCTGATATCGTATAGCTTATTCGTTTAACCGCTTCATCAATATCTTTGGGCGTCACAAACATATCTTCCATGAAAGGATCAACCATCTCACATGCAAGCTTATATCGTTCCTCCTCACTGAACCGTTCAAGAACATCTTTAAATCCGTTTTTTCCTATCATTTCAACCATCATATCCATTGCGTCATTTACAATAGTAGGTACAGATATTACTGTTGGTACGCCTATTGCAAGAACAGGAACTCCAAGACTTTCCTCATTTATCGCATTTCTGTGATTCCCCACACCCGAGCCCGGCGCAATCCCGGTATCTGCAAGCTGTATCGTTTTATTAAGACGATCGGATTTTCTTGCTGCCAACGCATCAATCACTATTACAAACTCCGGTTTAACTTCATTAAGAACTGCTTTAAGTATTGCAAGCGATTCCATTCCTGTCTGTGCCATAACGCCGGGTGCAATAGCACTAACTTCATTGCTATGCGATATTATTCCTTCTCTTAACAAATGCCTCGTTATATACAAATTATCAATAACAAGCGGTCCCAACGCATCGGGCGTAACCTCACGATTCCCCAATCCCGCCACAAGAATCTTTTTTCTTCTTCCCAAAAAACTCTTCAAGATTTTAGAAAGAACCTCCGCCATAGGCTCATGATACGTATCATCATGTTCTCTTAAATGATCACTTTCAAGTGTAATATATGTCCCAATCGGCTTCCCAAGATTTGCTGCCCCTTCTTCAGTTTCCACAATTATACGGGTTTCTAAAATATCTGTATCTCCATTATTTTTCGTTGAAACCCTGACGCCCTTTATCGGTTCTTCTCCCTTAATGTCCTCCTTCATTTCAACAGCAAGATCTGTTCTAATCCACATATATATTAACCTTCCCTTCTTTAATGCAACATTTATAAAAAAGTATGTTCATTATTTCTTATAATTATGCAAAAAAACATTTGACAAAATCATTGCAACTATGTATTATATATGAGTATGTTTACATTAGATTGTCCGTGTCCGGTTTTAATGTAAAACCACAACATAAATACATTCAAGAATGGAGGTGTTTTCATTGGCTAACATTAAATCAGCAAAGAAGAGAATTAAAGTTATCGAGACAAAGACATTAAGAAATAAAATGGTGAAGTCAAAGCTTAAGACTCTTATCAAGAAGTTTGAGGCTGCTGTTGAAGCAGGTGACAAGACTGAGGCTGCAGAGCAGCTTAAGGTTTGTACATCAGAACTTAGCAAGGCTGCTGCTAAGGGAATCATGCACAAGAATACTGTTTCAAGAAAGATTTCGCGTTTATCTGCTACTCTTAACAAGATGGCATAATTTATATAAATGCATTATAAAAGGACTGTTAACCCACAGTCCTTTTATAATGCTATTTTTTATTTTTCATGGAAGAGAACTCTACTATCAACAGTTCAGCTCCCACTATTCCTTTGATATTACCGGTCTTAATTCCGTAATCGGTATCCTGACATCTTTCAATCATTTTCTTCAAATCAGATTCGCTAAAATTGCGCATCTGTTTCTTATACTGGTTAAGTTGCCATTTTGGTCTTCCCATAACAGAAGCGGCTTCATCCATACTCTTACCTTCCTGTAAGAGTGTTGACACCTCTAACATAGATTTGACATGTCGAGACAGATTAGCAAGTATTACCATCGGTTCCGACTTAAGCATCAAAAGATTCCTGTATAATGTAAGTGCCCTCTTCTGCTCACGATTACCAATTGCTTCAATCATGGCAAACATTGTATCCTCTGCCTCATCAGAACATACAGCCCTTATATCCTCTTCTGTAATTTCATCTCTATCAGCACAATATGAAAAAACTTTCTCCAATTCATTCTTAACACGGAACATATCAAGTCCAACGGCACCAAAGAATACTTCTACCGCATTCTCATATATCTGCTTACCCTCATCCTTGCAAAGTTTGCCAACCCATTTTCTAAGTTCGCCTTCACTTGGAGTTTTCATCTCGCATTTATAACCGTTGTTCTTAAACCATGACCAAAGCTTGTTTCTTCCGTCAGTTTCTTTTTCAACGAAAACCACATGAGTAGAATCCGGAAACTGCTCTAATCTCTTAATAAAATCATCAGGGGTCTTCTTAAACAAGCCACTATTCTCGACAACAATAACTCTATTATCCGAGAAGAAAGGAAGTGTTTCTCCTGTTTCAAGCATATTGGAAACATCGATATTCTTACCTTCATACACGGTATAATTCATATTATCATCAGTAGAAACCATGGCAGATACAAGTTTATCCTTGTATTGAAGCTTGAGATAATCCTCTTCACCATACAGAAGATAGAATCTCTCAAATGTATGCTCTTTAATGTCCTGATTGATTTTCTTCATTATGCACAAACTCCTCAATTGTGTATTTATTTCCGTCTGTTCTAATGGTAATTGCTCCCGATTGTTTTGTCAAATACATATTAACACCATAACTTTTCAAACTATCAAGAACCCTTGCCGACGGATGTCCATAGCGATTCCTTGCACCTACAGATATCAGCGACTCAGAGAATCCACATGCTTTCAAAAGTCCGTCAGATGTTGCCGTATTCGAACCATGATGTCCAACTTTTAATACCTCTATTCTGTTACCGGAATTAATACTATCCTGCAAAACCTTGTTGTTAATTATATGTCTTTCTACTTCAGCATCGGCATCGCCGGTTAACATAATATCGAACTTCTTATATCTTAACCACATAACTATACTACTCTGATTTTTATCGGAATACATAGTTTTTTCAGGATTGAGACAGTAAAATGACACATCGCCCATTATGATACAATCACCCCGTTTTGCATAGTAAATATCACTTCCACAATCCTTTGCTGTCTTTTCAAGCATCCTGTATGAATCGTCAGGATTAGTAATAGCCGGCAAAATCAGGGTATCAATCTTAATAGTCTTATCCTCCATTAGTTCAAGCGCACCGGAATAATGATCGCTGTCACTATGTGTAATTATCAAATAAGACAAATGCGATGCTCCGTTATATTTCAACCCATTTTTCAAAATATACTTTCCTACTTGTTTCTTACTGCTGCTTCCACCATCTATAAGTATCCTCTGTTTTTTCGGTGTTTGGATATATATGCCATCACCTTGTCCCACATCAAACATTGTAATCTTCAAATTAGCCGGAATCAAAAAAGTTACAAAAAGCAAAATCATTAACAAACCTGTTGCAAACATTTCCTTCTTTCTTTTCCTCTTGTAGAAAAAAAGAGTCAAAAGTAATACCACATAATAACAAATCACCCACAAAAAATCCGGTCTTCCCGTACAAATACAATGCGACGGAAGCTTGTCAGAAAACAGACATAAGTTTTCATATATCAGAAAAATATACGTTGCCACTTTTGAAAAAAGCCAACTCAACATTGTCACATGGTAAAAGATACTTATCATTATTAAGTCAGCCAGCAAAACACTCATTAACGGCACAACAATAATATTAAGAATAACCGCATATAGCGGAATCTCATAGAAGAAATACAAAAGAATAGGAGTCGTTGCAATTTGCACACTAATGCTTACAAACAAACCTTTTAGAAATGCATCAGCATTGTATTTTTCAAATATAGGGGAAATATAGGCGATACCCAAAACCGCACCAAAAGATAAAAGAAATCCAACCTGATAAACCTGATATGGATTAGATAACAACATCAAGAAAAGAGCCAATGCAATTGCACTTAACGAATCGTATTTCCTTCCAAGAACATCTGCTCCTATCGCAACGCAAAGCATAATAATTGCCCTTATTGTTGCGCCCGAAAGTCCCGTCATTACTCCGTATAAAACAATAAAAGTCATTCCCGGTACGGCAGCAACAAAGAAACTTCCCACACATCTTCTTATCAGCTTATATAACGTACCTCCAAGAAGTGCAATATGCAAACCCGATATTGCAATCAAATGTGCAATACCGCTTCGCTGATATAGCGCCCTGACATCTTCTGAAATCCCACTCTTTTCACCAAGCACCATTGCCTTTGCTAAAGAAGCATCATCCTCATCAAGCCACATATCAAAACTTCGTCCGATATTCCGCCTTATATTATATAGCCATGTCCTTATTCGAAATAACGGATAATATGCCTCATCTATTGAGATATCTTTTATCTGCGCTGTGTTACCCCTGCCGTATTCATACGACTTGCTGTTGTACTCCCCCGGATTGGTTGCTTCTGAAAAATCAGAAACCTTGCCACGGGCTTTTAATCTCATTCCCGGGCAAAGTTCAACATCCGAAACAACGACAAATCTCGTATGAAAGTTATGTCCGTTCAAGTTTGAAACCTTCACTCCGTATTTGCCTTTGTCTATATCATACGCATCTGTAACATCACCACAAAAACTAATATTCTTATCCGCAAACTCATTAACAACACTTATGCTCATATTGTTATAACTTACACATATCAAACCAAGTGCAATAAACAGTCCGCCACATACCAGAAGTTTTCTGTTCTTATTGATAAATGAACTCTTTGTAATACAAACAACCGCAAGATACAAAACATTCAAAGAAACCATCACTGCTAATGGAAGCTTATCTGTTAACACCTCTCCAAGCACAAACAGTAATACCCAATATAGCATTGGTCGCTTCAAACTATATTTTATCCCTCCTGTTCAACAATATCCAAATTACGTTCAAACAACCCGTCAAACGGCATCGTCTCCCTGTAGAACGGAAGTTTTTCGCCTTCCTTAAGGAATTGTACCTTATTAACGTTAGGAAGCTCTATTAATGAATTCACTACCGAATAAACTATTATGTCATTTTTCAACGGGTTATCCATATTATAAAATTCTTCACTCAAATCCACATAACAAATACCGTCTTTTACGGCAATATTATTAATAACCGTATCCTCACTAAGTGTTGCCTTATATCCCTCTCGCAACGGACCCGCAATCAATGATTCCACTACTAATCTGTCAAGCGACGTCGTATTGGTAATCTCTACTGACTTCCTATATGCTTTGAGAGTATCACCGGACTCCGATGCAAAATACAACACAATATTACCTCTCTGAATGTTACCGCCTTCACCATAAGACATTGTAAACGAATCTTCATTGAATGTTTCGCTTACTGTTGCCGTCGCCTCATCAGGATTAGCGATATCCGTCAGATTAATTGTAACGTTGCTCACGCCATCAAGCTGCAACAAAGTCTTAGCCACGCAGCTCTTAAAGAATAACAAACCTTCAGCATTAACATTGTCATATATTACGTTAAATGATACCTCCAACGTTCCATTTACAACCTCGAGTGGTCTATCCATATAAGTAAAGTCGGCAGGTATCGGAGACTGACAATCCGATGTCACTTCTGTATTCTTCAAATGATCAATCAAATTGCTGACTCTTTCCGAAAGAGTTTCAGAAAAAGACAATGTATAAACTGATTGAACCATATCCGTCTTCTCAAGATTAACATAGTATATGTATATTTGATTGGGATTCAATTCCTGCGTGGTTTCGTCTTTCTTCGCCTGCTTTCCGCAAGCAGTAAGAAGTATTAGCGAAAACAGCATAACCAGGCTTAATACTTTTCTCATATTATCGCAATCCTCACTTCAAAAATCTAATTAACATACTTAAGCGGTATTCTTACTGTGAACGTTGTTCCCTCGCCGGGTTCTGAATACAACTTGATAGCACCCTTATGCATTAGTATTGCGTTCCTTGTAATAGCAAGTCCAAGTCCCGTACCTCCGGTATCTCTGCTTCTTGCCTTATCTACTCTATAGAAACGCTCAAACACCTGCGACTGAGCATCCTCAGGTATTCCTACGCCGGTATCCTGCACCTTAACATAAAAGAATTTGTGATCGGAGTTAAGCGAAACATATACACTTCCACCATCATTATTATACTTAACAGCATTCTCGATGAGATTAGAAAATGCAAGTGTTAGCTTAACCTCATCAATCTCTCCGACAACATCTCGAAAACTTTCAAAAGTCACTTCAATGTTGCGCTTGGCTGCTATAGGTTTGATTCTTTTTAAAAGCAATTCAAGAAGCGAATTAATATTAACCGGAGCTATATTTAATGCTGATGATTTCTTGTCCATTTTAACCAAAGTTAATAAGTCATTAATAATCTTACTCTCTCTGTCTATCTCATCCACCATGTCACCCATAAACTCACGATACATCTCATTAGGAACCTCTTCCTGCATAAGAAGCGAATCAGCTAATACCTTCATAGAAGTAATCGGCGTCTTCAACTCATGTGAGACATTCGACACGAACTCCTGTCTTGAATCCTCGAGCATTTGCATCTTATCAAGCAAGACATTGAACGAATCAGTAAGCTCCGCATACTCATTATAACGACTCTCTTTTTTGAGTGTCTCAAGATGTCCTTCACTAAGACTCTGTATCTGCTTATTAAGTTTCTCCGAACCTGATACAGCCACTCGGCTTAAAACATACGCACAACATATAGCAAGCATCGCGAAAAGCATAATAAGGATATTAATCTGATTATGGATAAACTCATTATTGTTCTTAATATCCGCCATTGATACCGTTGCAATCATTATTCCACTTACAACCTTCTCTGCATCAACAATAGGAATGATAATTTCGGCATAATCATCGACCATACGGATATTCCTATCCTTTTCGCCACGCATTACTTTGACCGCTTCATCATAGATTATGTAGTCATTCTGATCTATGGTATACGTGTCCTTTAGTATGCAATAACTTGAGTCAACAACAAGAATACGACCTTCCCACACATTTGCGAGCTGGTCGATCTGCACACTCAAATTACCCTTTAAATTATCCATGGTAAACTGATTGACAAGAATCTGGTTACCCAAAATGTTACATTGATTCTGCACAAGTAACAACTTCTGTTTCGCCATTCTGTCACTGTTAGAATGCTGCACAAGCATACTAAATGAAATCATTATAATAAGCACCAGCAGCAAAAAAGAACAAAAGATTACGAAGCGCAAGCTTCTAAAGGGATTGGATATCTTGTTATTTCTTAAAATAATAACCAACTCCCCACTTTGTCTGAATATACTTAGGATCTCCCGGGTTGGATTCAATCTTCTCACGAAGACGTCTTACATGAACATCTACAGTACGTCCGTCTCCAAGTGCATCACTACCCCAGACAGTCTTTAACAAGTCATCTCTGGAATACACTTTGTTCGGATGGAACAAAAGCAATGTAAGTATGTTGAATTCCTTAGCCGTAAGATTAATCTCCGTTCCGGAAATATACACACGTCTGCTATCAACGTCGATTTTCAAGTCACCTTCTACCAATGTCTTTGATTCTGAAGGCTCCGCGCTTCTCTTACTGTTTCTACGAATAATAGCCTTGATTCGAGCCTTAACCTCGAGGATATTAAACGGCTTTGTTATATAATCATCCGCGCCATATTCAAGACCTAAAATCTTATCCATATCCTCACCTTTTGCAGTGAGCATGATTATCGGAACATCGGAAAATTCACGTATCGCCTGACAAACTTCAAAGCCTGACAATCCCGGAAGCATAACATCAAGCAAAATGATATCAAACTCTGTATTCTTAGCAAGCTCTAACGCCTGCTCGCCATCATATGCTGCAGTTACCTCCATCTCGTCCTGTTCAAGTGAAAACTTGATTCCTTTAACAATTAACTTTTCATCATCGACAACCAATACCTTTTTCATTACAATTCTCCCGAATAATCATATGATATGAATATATCTAATGAGAAGTCACGTCTTAATCTTATCCTTAATCTTATTAAATACACCTTCCTTTATACCCGGTATATTCATAAGTTCTTCGATGGAATTATAAAAACCGTGTTCCTCTCTGTAATTAATTATATCCGATGCTTTGGAACTTCCTATCCCCGGAAGTGATGTAAGTTCTTCTTCCGAAGCCTTATTAATATTGACAAGACCATCATCTTCTTCATTGGAAACAAAAGCATCTACCGTCTCTTCATCAATTCCCGGAACATATATTGTCTGACCGTCTGTGACTTTCATCGCTTGTGATAGAGCACACAGATTAGCATCATCTGTCACACCACCGGCCTTATCAAGGGCATCGCATATTCTTTCATCTTCCGAAAGCACATACACCCCCGGCTCCCTTACATGTCCACACACATACACATAAATCTTCTCTTCGCTTGTTGCAACATCTGTTTGTGAAAATGAACCTTCTTCAGTACTCACTTCCTCGCTACAGCCCTCATCCTCTTGTGATATTACCACTTTATCACCAACGCATCCAAAAAGAAAAATGCTCTGCAAAACAAGCATCAAAAAGTAATATATCTTTTTCATAAGTATTCCTCCTAATATGTATTCTCATAATAGGAGAAAGATGTGAATTGATAAAATATAGAACACTCTCATAATACCGAAAAAAACAAGAAAAAACAACCTCTTTTTCGAATAAAAAATTCTTAAAAATTCTTTAAGAAAACAAGGTTTTATATGTCATTTTTACTATATTTCCCACTTAAAGATACAAAGACCGATAACCGCCATAGCAAGACCTAACATTTTCACCCAAGAAAAAGGCACTTTATCGACACCGAAAAGTCCAAGCAATTCAATTAAATATGCCGCCAAAACCTGTGATATAACTATCGCAAGCACCGCTTTTGCCGGTCCTAATGTTGTCATACTATAGACAACCGTAAACGTAATAAACGCACCTATCACACCACCAAGCAACATATATTTTTTATCCACGTCAAATAATGACTTTACCGGCACTTTCCCCATCTCAAGAAAAAGATAAAGTCCCACGCACACCAAAAATCCTGTTAATTGAACAAAACAATTAGCAAGCCACGTCCCGCTTTGCTTGGTAACCCCGGTGTTAAACACACCCTGCACGCTCATGAGTAATCCTGATATCATTGCAATCAAAAAGCCCCACATAACACATTCTCCTTTTTAATAATCAAATGTATTATATGAGGCTTATACCATTAATTATTCAAATATTATTTGCCAATCATTTCCTGCATACTCTGCTGAAGTTTATTTAATTCCTCCGCTGCATCTGCACCCTTCCATATATTATCGAAGGTCATGGCACTTTCAAGCATGTAATTGCCTGTAAGCATAACTTTTGGAACAGGTTTAGAATTCTGATATTGTGCATACAAAACTGTCTGCATGTCATCAAAACCATCCTTCTGATTGACTACCGGAAGTTTACCGTTACCGGCAAACTGATTTGCCTGATTCTCAATACTTAAGTACAAAGCAAACATATTAGCCGCAGCCGTCTGCTTACCATAAGGATTGATAAATGCTCCATAGGTAGTTGAAAGACAAGTTGAAGACAATTCACTTGTAAGACTTGGCACATACGACACAGTATAGTTGGTTGCTTCTTTTGTGCTTTCTTCTGTGTTCTCGGTTTCATCGTTTTCTTCGGTTCCTGCTTCTTCTGTTGTTGCCGCATTACTCTTCATCTCATAAAGAACAGGAAGAATATCCGACTTACACATTCCGATAACAAGTGTACCCTCTTTGATACGGTTAATAATCGTATCGTGGGATATATTATTTTTATCCATCCACAAATACTCACTAAGCGACTGAAAATATTTCATTGCTTCAATTTCCTTCTCACTGTTAATCGAAAAGGTTGTCATATCATCACCATTCTCACCAAAAAGATTGGCATAAGAAGCAAGAAACATTGTATTAATATATGGATCCGCAACATCCCAACGAAATACAGCTTTTGTGGAACCGGTATCTTCGTATTCATCAAGAAATGTAAGTATATCATCAATAGACGCCGGTGCATTCTCCAAGAGATTGGAATCATACACAAGACAATATGTATCAAAATAAACCGGATAACCGTAATGCTTACCCTTGTAGGTCAATGCATCAACAGAAGTCTTCGGATAATTCTCATTCCAAAACTTTTCATCAAGGACATCATTTTCCGATAAGACTCCACCGGTCTTTGCAAATTCCAAGCGATCATTACCCATAATGTACATGTCAGGACCTTCGTCTTTTTGATTGGCACTGTTAATGTCCTCAAAAAGCTGAACCCCATCATATGCAACAGTCTTAACATTCACACCGTATTTCTTGTTAAAATCTGCCGCTGCAGCTTCTATCCATGCTTTGTCGGTTTCGTCTGTATACCAACAAACAACATCTTTGCCCTCGGCCTCATCCTTAAGACTTTCCATAGCCGACTCATAAGTCACCGGCCCTTTCTTTGTCTCCACAGAATTCTTTGTTCCACATCCGACGCACGAAAGAACAAGCGCAGTTGCAATAATAAATGCTAAATATTTCTTCATAAAAAACTCCTAGAACAACGGCTCTTTAAGAATTGCTGTTCCAATACCCTTTTCAGTAAAGAACTCAAGTAACAGACAATGTTCAACACGTCCGTCCAGGATATGAACACGTGAAACACCGTTCTCAATTGCATCAATACAATTAGAAAGTTTTGGAAGCATTCCTCCACCAACGATTCCTTTATCAATGAACTCTTTTGCTTCTGCAACGTTCATTTCAGATATCAATGTACTCTTATCATTAGGATCCATAAATACGCCTTCGATATCTGTAAGGAAAACAAGTTTTTCAGCATTTAACGCCTTAGCAACTGCACAAGCTGCATCATCGGCATTGATGTTATAGCTTTCAAAATCTTCAGATGAACCAATTGGTGCAATAACAGGAATAAAGTTCTTCTCTAACAAAGTGTCAAGAATTGTGCCGTCAACGCCACATACTTCTCCAACATATCCGATATCTTTTCCACCCGGAAAACGTTTCTTAACAGTCATAAGTCCGGCATCTTTACCGCTTATACCGACAGCATTTACACCGAGTTTCTGCATCATCTGCACAAGACCTTTGTTGACTTTTGAAAGAACCATTTCAGCAATCTCCATGGTCTCGCTGTCAGTAACACGAAGTCCGTTAACAAACTCCGGCTCCTTGCCAATCATTTCTACCCATTTACTAATCTCCTTACCGCCACCATGAACGATAATCGGGTTCAATCCGATCAGTTTAAGAAGTGCAACGTCCTTGATTACATTGTACTTCAAATTCTCATCAAGCATAGCGCTACCGCCGTACTTAACAACTATTTTCTTTCCGTTGAATTTCTGAATGTAAGGAAGCGCCTCTATAAGTGTCTGTGCCTTAATAAGAAGCTGATCCATATTTATTTCGCTGTTGGTCATCATAGATTTCCTCCTGATATTGTAATATACATTTTCAATAAGATGATTATGGGAACATAGGTGGTTGCTCTAATCCCATGCTTTCCGGAAGTCCGAATATAAGGTTCATGTTCTGAACTGCCTGTCCTGCCGCACCCTTAACAAGGTTATCAAGCGCACCCATAACAACGACTCTCTTCGTTCTCTCATCAATCTTAAAATTAACATCTACATAGTTACTGCCTTCTACCCATCTTGTCTCCGGGCATACATCCTTTTCAAGCACTCTTATGAAACGCTCATTCTTATAATACTTGTCATACACAGCCTTAATCTCTTCATAAGTATAATCCTTTTTAAGATTGCCGTAAGCCGTAACAAGTATTCCTCTGTTCATCGGGACAAGGTGTGGTGTAAAGTTGATCATTATCTGTTCTCCACACGCATATCCTAACTGCTCTTCTATCTCAGGTGTATGACGATGAGTTGTAACGCCATAAGCCTTAATACTTTCATTAACTTCGCAGAAAAGATTCGGAACCTTTGCTCCCCTTCCGGCACCGGATGTTCCTGACTTTGCATCTACAATGATGCTGTTAGGATCAATAATTCCTTCCTTAACAAGCGGATAAAGTGAAAGGATTGAACACGTTGTGTAACATCCCGGATTTGCGACAAGGCGTTTGCCCTTAATATCTTCTCTGTTAATCTCACAAAGACCATACACCGCTTCTTTAATATATTCAGGCGACTTATGTTCTATACCGTACCATTTCTCGTAAACAGATACGTCTTTTATTCTGAAATCAGCAGATAAATCAATAATTTTAACCTTAGATAATATTTCTTCATTAACAAGGGAAGCACAAAGTCCCTGCGGAGTAGCCGTAAATATTACATCTGCCTTACTTGCAAGCTCGTCCATATTGTCATCCAGACATTTGTCATCAACAATTTCGAACATGTTTGCAAACACTTCCGAATATTTCTTGTCGATATAGCTTCTTGAACCATACCATACAATCTCAGCTTCCTTGTGTCCCAAAAGAAGTCTTACCAATTCCTGTCCGGCATATCCTGTCGAACCGATAATTCCTACTTTAATCATAATTGTCACCTCATTCTTACTTATAACAATCCAAACAAGGATTATAACACTATTTCCTTGTTATGTACATATTGTTTTCGATGCGATTTATAATTATACATTTTTTATGTATATTATGCAAGAACATTTTTCACGAATTTTCTACACCTTTCCGATTTTGTCAGCATTTACAATGAAAATAATATTCATTTTTTATGCAATTAGGTATTGCATAATAATCACATTCGTTGTATATTATGGATTAGTGACGACGCAAGATGCGTTCGGACCCATACTTTATATAATATGAAGGAGGAACTTCTATAATGAAAGAGAAAGTTATATTAGCCTATTCAGGCGGACTTGACACAACAGCAATTATCCCTTGGCTCAAAGAGAACTACGATTACGAAGTAATCTGTGTATGTATCGATGTAGGTCAGGAAAGCGAGTTAGACGGACTTGAGGAAAGAGCTAAGTCAAGTGGCGCTTCAAAATGCTATATATTAGATGTAGTTGATGAGTTCTGTGATGACTATATCGTTCCAACTGTCAAAGCCGGTGCAGTTTATGAAAATGAATATTTATTAGGTACTTCTATGGCAAGACCTCTTATCGGTAAGATTCTTGTTGATATCGCACACAAAGAGGGTGCTACCGCAATCTGCCATGGTGCAACAGGTAAGGGTAACGATCAGGTTCGTTTCGAACTTGCAATCAAGGCATTCGGTCCTGAACTTAAGATTATTGCTGCATGGAGACAGGATTCATGGACAATGAGTTCTCGTGAAGACGAGATTGAATATTGCAAGCAGCATGGAATCAATCTTCCATTCTCTGCTGATTCATCTTACAGCCGTGACCGTAACTTATGGCATATAAGCCATGAGGGACTCGAGCTTGAGGATCCTGCAAATGAACCTAACTATGATCATCTTCTTGTTCTCGGAACATATCCTGAAAAGGCTCCGGATGAACCTGAATATGTAACAATTACATTTGAGAAGGGTGTTCCTACATCAGTTAATGGTAAGAACATGAAGGTTTCAGATATTATCCGTGAACTTAACCGCCTCGGTGGTAAGCATGGTATCGGAATCGTAGATATCGTTGAGAACCGTGTTGTAGGAATGAAATCACGTGGTGTATATGAAACTCCGGGTGGAACAATCCTTATGGCAGCTCACAATCAGTTAGAGGAATTAATACTTGACCGTGAAACTCTTGCATACAAGAAGGGTATCGGCGACAAGTTTGCAGACGTTGTATACGAAGGAAAATGGTGGTCTCCTCTTCGCGAAGCTTTACAGGCATTCGTTGAATCAACACAGGAGCGTGTTACAGGTGAAGTTAAATTAAAGCTTTACAAGGGTAACATTATCAAAGCAGGAACAACTTCTCCATATTCACTTTATTCAGAGTCACTTGCTAGTTTCACAACCGGTGATCTTTACGATCATAAGGATGCAGAAGGATTCATCAATCTCTTCGGTCTTTCAACAAAGGTTCGTGCAATGCTCGACAGCAAGAGACAGTAAAAAAATGTTTAAACACAATGACAGCCCGTGTATTGATTTATACGCGGGCTGTTTTTTACATTACTATATTTAATTATCTTCGGTTGCTTCTGCGCCAGATCTTACGTTTCTCCGCCTCTTTAATCAAATAGTCACGAAATGCCGGATGCGCAATTGTAACCAACGCCTCAGCTCTTTCCCATGTTGAGCGTCCCTCTAAGTTGATTACTCCATATTCTGTCGCTATAAAATACACCTGACTTCTTGGGGAAGTTATAATATCACCGTCAAACTGTGGCATTATTCTTGAGTGTGTCACTCCGTCTTTGTCCACAAAGATAGAACTCATACATATAAATGCTTTTCCACCATGAGAGGCTGATGCACCGATAAGAAAATCAAGCTGTCCTCCCGTTCCGCTTATCTGTCTTACACCGGAACTTTCCGCTGCAACCTGGCCGTATAAATCAACAGCAACACAACTGTTAATCGATACCATATTATCAATCTGCGAAATAACACTGGGTCTGTTAACGTACTCAAGTGGAAATGCCTGCACACCCGGGTTATCATTTAACCATTCATACAGTTTTGCAGAACCTACCGCACATCCGAAAACACCTTTACCACGGTTAATTCGTTTCTTTTTATTGGTAAGTTTTCCGGACATATACAGCTTAAGATATGCATCTGTACAAAGCTCCGTGTGCATAGCAAGATCTTTAAGATCTGATTCTGCCAATATCTCACCAACCGCATTGGGTGTACTTCCAATTCCCAGCTGTAATGTAGCCCCATCAACAATATACGGAAGTATCAGTCCTGCAATCTTTCTATCCGTTTCCGTCGGCTCTGCAGCAGGCGTATCCGGTAACGCTTCATGCACTCCTTCAACTATATAATCAACCTCGGATATGTGAATACACTCATCATATCCACCGTGCACTTTGGGTAGATTCTCGTTAACCTCTACAATAACAATATCCGCCATTCTCGCAATAGGCGCCGCAACACCGGTATTTACCGAGAAATTAAAATACCCATGCTCATCCATAGGGGTAACACTGACCATTACAACATTTACGTTAAGAAAGAACTCATAATAAGCTGCATTATTATAGAAAACCATAGGAATATAATAACAAAGTCCTCTGTCACATAGTCTTCTCTCATAAGTAGAACAATGCCAGCTATGGTACACAAAATGTTCCTTGCTCTCGTCACACTCTGCGACTGCAATCGGACCGGACAAAAGATTGCCTCTGATCTTCACATCATTAAGCTCATCTCTTCTGGCTGCCAATGCTTTATCAAGAAGTACAGGTTTTCCCAAACAACTGGTATAATCTATCCAGTCCCCATCCTTCACGACCTTCACAGCTTCTTCCGGTGTGCGAAGTTTTTCCTTGTATTCCGAAGTATAATCAATAACCACTTTGTTACACCTCCTTGTAGTAAAAAATAGCAAGATTTGTTCTATCTCTAAGTTCCAACTTACTAAGTATAGTACTTATATAATTTCTTACCGTTCCCTCCGACAAACATAATTCATCTGCAATTTCCTTGTTGGATAGTCCCTGTGCGACAAGTTCAACAATCTCATATTCCTGTCCGCTTAATCCAAACTTCTCATAATCAAACCCTTTTTCGTGGTTCATTTTAAGCATACCGGGAATCTTTCCCATAACGTCACTTCCAAAGACCGTCTGTCCTTCATATACCGCTTTTAACGCCGGCACAATACTTTCGTATTCCTGTTTGATGATATAACCCTTTGCACCGATAGAAAGTGCCTTAACGATATATTCGTCATCGTTAAATGTAGTCAGAAACAGAAGTTTTGCTTCCTCGTGTTTATCAATTATCACTTCTCCGGCCTCAAGTCCCGACATTTCTTCCATGCGTATATCCATTAATAAAATATCCGGTTTATACTCGTCATACAGTTCTATTGCCTCTTTGCCGGAATGACCGCAAGCCAATACTTCCGCCTCATTACTTGCCTCTATTATCATTTTCAGCGACATTGCAACTAATTTGTCATCGTCCACTATAACAATCTTCATATCAAGCCTCTCACTTTCCTATAGTCACAAATATTTTGAAACCGTCATCACCGGTTATAAGAACATTACCGCCAACACCATTAACTCGTGCTTTTATATTATCAAGTCCCATACCACTGTAATCAACTTCATCCACATACAGGCCTTTTCTGTTCTTCTCACCATAATCGTGAACTACCAACTGATACATAGCCGGATGTTCAATCAATGTAATATCAACATTCTCGTTATCACTATGTTTGATTATGTTAGAAACCGCTTCCTTCACAACACCTATAATCGCATACTTGATGTCTTTATCAACATCAGAGGAAATGTCAATTTCAAGTTTCAGATTCCGGTCTTCCTTAAGAGGTGCCGCAATCTCCTCGATAGCCGAAGGAATATCTATAGCTTCATCACGCAAATCATGCACGCTGTTTCTTATGTTATTCATTGCCGTATCAAGAGTTGCCTTTAAATCCTTTAATCCACTCTTTAAAGTTTCATCCTTACAGATTGCAATAAGCGCCCCAAGCTGTAATATTGCCCTTGTAAGCATGTGTCCTACATTATCGTGAATCTCCCTTGCTATTCGATTACGTTCCTTAAGTCTTCCAAAATATACTTCATCGTCTCTGGCTTGAATGAGCTCTGCATTCTTTTTCTTAAGTTCGTCCGTCTTAATGACAGACTCATCACGAAAACTTATAACCTTTTTCTTAAGCTTCTCATTTCTACCACATTTAACACTTAAGTAAACAGCAACCACCAGCAACAGTTCAACATAAAGAATAACAGAAATCGGCTCATCAACACCTGTGTAAATCAAAGCAGCAACAAACGCCATTACAGCGGCTACATAATTCCTTATAGTAACTGCACCATACAATGCAATCGGCACCATAACAATAAGGTCTTTATCAATAAATGCTGCCGAAACGGTCAATATCTGCAAAACAAAAGCAACCTTTTCGCTCGTAAGATTAAGTTGTAATCTATCTTTCTGCGTTGTCTTAAACAAAAGAAAAAAATCAAAAAAAGCCAAAGATAAAACCGAATATAAAACGACAATAAGGTATCTGTCGGTCATAATCATACGACCGACAAATACCATCATTAAAAATATTATTATTCTATCAATAAACCGTTCCATAAAGTTCTCCCGTACTCAAGAAAGATTAACTCTCCTTAAGATACATATAGACTCTTGATATCGCAAGTCCCGCTGCCAGACAAAACACTCCGAATATTGCCTGCATTCCGAAACAGGAAGATACATCAGCAAACGAACTTCCGGCCTCAATCTTTTGCAGACCTACCGCATACCAGTAAGTTGGAAGAAATCTTCCGACATTTCTTACATCCTCCCCAAGAAGTTCAAGAGGCACGAAGATTCCGCCCAAAAACGAGAATGCAATTGTAATTATATTAATTAAAACATCTTTTGCCTTCAGTATACTCTTTGAAGGGAATGATGCAACAAACATAAGGAATGCGCCATTAACCAACGAAAACACGAAAAGGTTAAGTGCTGCCAGGAACCATTTCTCTGTAAACAGATACTCTTTCAAAAAACATCCCGACAAAATAAGCATTGCTATATATACGCATACACAAACAACAGTAGAGCCTAAAAACAATGCAATTGTTCTCTCATGTGATGATATCGACGAAATCGCTGTTCGTGATTTGATATCCTTACTGCTGAACCTAAGTACAACAGGAAGCACGCACCATAAAACTATACTCATTATACCATAAGGTATGAACAAAAATAAACTATATAACTTGCTATTTGAATTAGAATCATCATTTTTTTCATTAAGCTTTACAAAATTATCCGTTTCTACAGCTTCCTTTGTATTCTTAATCGCATCGTCAAGGCTAAAACCGGCATTTTCACACCTTACAATTCCCTGGGTAAATGAATCAAGTTGCAATATAACGAAGTTTCCTGAAGCTCTTCCTGTATCATAAAGCGTTTTTATCTGCAGTGCATCATCATCTCGATGTTTATCCATGAAACCTTTAGGAATCTCTACGTAAGCCGTATAAAACTCACTGTAAATAAGATCCTTAAGTTCATCCTCTGTGTAATCATGAAACTCCACATTTTGTTGTTTCTTTAAGTAATCAACGACCGCTTTAGAAAGCTTGGTATTATCATTATCCTTTACAATTATAGAATATCTGTTACTTGTAAATGAGTTTTCTTTGCTGTCAGAATTGTACTGTGAAGCAACAAGCACAGTCATTAATGCGCACAACCCAAAATAAAGAAACATACCGACTTTATATTTACAAACCAGTTTAAAAAAAGCTTTAAAGACTTGCATAACTCTTCCTCCTTGACATTATAAGACCGGCTACAATGAATACTATCGTAAGACCTACAATGTATATAATCGAATGATAGAACCTATCTGAGACTCCATACATATTAAGTGTGTAGAATGCGTCAGATATAACAGCCGATGGATTAATTCTGTTAATAATCGGACATTTCACCTCAATTAAGGATTTAATATTAGCAACCATAAGTCCTGACAAAAAACCACCGGCAACAACAACCGTAGTCAATATATTCTCTCTTGTTTTCTTTGAGAAACTTCCTATGTGTCCTATAAAAAAACCAAGTGATAATCCCAAAAGTGTTGCAAGAATCGCTGTCATGAATATATACGGCAAGTCTCCACCAAAATCGATCTTCAAAACGAAAATGAAATAACACAAACCTATTATGGTTATCGCAATCTTGATAATTGCCGCAGACAAAAGACCTGCTATCTCATATAAAACTCTGTTTACCGGCGAGCAATCAACTCTTTTACCCACTTCTGACTGGTTAGCCTGGCAGCTTTCCGGAATTGAAACTCCGGACATCGATGCCATAACAGCCATCATGGCAATTAAGTTGTAAAAATAATTTACATATGGATCTTTATTGTTTCCTGTTATTGGCTCGGATTTGACAAGTCCTTTTACATCATTGTCAAATGATTCAATAACCGAATTGACATTAGCAGGATTACTTTTTATTGTCTCGACAATTATTGATGAATACTGCCTTAATATGCTTACTATTCCACCAAGCATACTTGCTTCAACGCCGGTTTCATTTACAATAAGTTTGATATCAGACATTTCTCTTAAGTCAATGATGCCGCTTACCTTAGGTTCCTTCGCATCAAGAAGTTTTTTCGCTTCTTTCATGTCAACCTTCTTAATATTAAGCATCTTTGTTCCGTCTTCATAGGTAAGTTCTTTGAGCAAATCACTCATGTTTCCGGAACCATACTGCTCCTCTCCCTCTACAACCGCAACATCAACAGTTACATTCATTGCATTTTTGTATATTGATTTAAATGCGAAATAAAACAGTGTTCCAAGTGCCAATGCAAATGCCAAAGACCAGAGAATAGCATCTACACTTCTAAGTACGATTTTGAATCTGTTAACAAATACAGTTAAAAACATGCTATCACTCCTTATCTCTCAATTCCTTACCTGTTATCTCTAAGAATACATCGTTAAGTGTCGGAAGCTCGGAATATATTCTGTCATAGTCAATTCCATTCTTCTCAAAATACTCTGAAACATGTGTTATATTATGCTTTCCACCGCTACACTTAACTGTCAAAGTACCATTCATATACTTGACATCATACACATGATGAAGTCCCTTGATATCATTTAACGCCTCATCGCTTAATCGTCTTACATCGACAACAATGCTTTCAGTGTTTTTAATCATTCCCTTAAGCTCATCTTTGGTTCCTTCTGCAACCTTTTTACCCTTATCCATGATTAAAACCCTGTTACAAAGTTGCTCTACCTCTTCCATGTAATGCGATGTATAAATGATTGTTGCACCGTTATTGTTAAGCTCTGCGATTCCCTCTAAAATTCTGTTTCTCGATTGAGGATCGACTGCAACAGTCGGTTCATCAAATATAATAAGTTCCGGCTTATGCGCTATTCCACAAGCAATATTAAGTCTTCTAAGCAAACCGCCCGAAAGTTTCTTTGGATAAAACTTCTTAAAATCAGCTATATCAACAAACTCTATTGCTTCCTCAACGCACTTCTTTTTCAACTGCTTATCCTTAATATACAAACCACAGAAGTATTCAACATTCTCATAAACCGTAAGTTCGTCAAAAACCGCAACATTCTGTGGAACTACACCTATTCTGCTTTTTAAATCTCTCCTTGACGGTGTCATTTTCTCATCAAAGAGCTTGATTTCACCTTTGTCGTAAGATAAGAGCGACAAAAGACAGTTAATTGTTGTTGTCTTACCGGAACCATTCGGTCCTAATAGTCCGAATATCTCTCCTTCTTTTATTGTAAGGCCAAAATTATCAAGTGCGATTAATTCCTTGTACCTCTTAACTAAGTTGTTGATTTCCACTACTGTATTTGCCATAGCTAATCTTCCTTTCTCCTAAAAGAATATTTTCTTGATATACTCACATTATAGTCTAATAAAAATAATATTGTAGTGTCTGCAATCACAACTCTTCATGACAAATGTCATATAATATAAAAACCCCGCCAAGATCAACCTGGCAGGGTTAACATTTACTCTAATTCATATGTATGTTTAAAAATATCCTTCTGTATAATGTATATATCACTAAGATCATCTACTCTAACAGCCATATAATCTCCGCATCTTCCAAGAAAATAATCCCCGTCCTTATCAGCAGGAAATACTTTTGTACGTTTATCAAGCTGTTTTGCGTAGATACCGTTGCCTCTTTTTGGGTAACAAAGGTGTGCCATCTCGTCCAAACTGATATACTCACCATCCGGCACCGTCTCCACCTCAGGAAGAAAATCCAACATCTGTCTGAATACATCTAACTTTTCCTCAGTGGTTTCATAAGTTGACTCAAATTTATTCTTTTTAATGTAGTATACTTCTCCACGACAGCCAATCATAATATATAGATTCTCATCTGCTTCAATCTCTGTTCCCGATTCATTTTCCAAAGACTTAATAAGAATCTTATTACCTGCGGGCGCTATAGCCGTTGATTTCACATAAGCCCATGGAATCTTTTTCTTATGGTAGCGGTCAAAATCCTCAATAATACCCGGTTGCTTAGCAAGATAATCCCTTGCATATATCCAGTCATTTTCCTTGAAATACGAATCACCCATTTTTAGAAAATATTCCATTATTCCGCTAAGTTCTAAGTCTAAAATCTGAGCCTGCAAAATTGCAGAAGAAACTCGCGCAATTGCAAAGAACTCGGTACCTTTAATCAAACCGTATTCATCCACCAGCGAATCAAGAAACTCAATAGCACGCAATCTCTTGTTATTAGATAAGAACAAAAGTCTTGTTTCTACTTGCCAGCTACAAACAAGCAAAAGATAGTCGCAGTCCATCTTAGTCAATAATTCACGACTCTTTTCCTGTTCTCCCTGTTCCTCTAACATTTCCATTACATTGGGAGAGATTTCACAAATCACAAGCCGCTCATCATGATAACGATAACATTCCCGACCGTTTGTTAATTCATCTATTCCATTAATCAGCTCAAATCCGTAATTATCACAATTCATAAACATGCTCCTAATCTTACCTGCTTCATTTTTCTATGTAGCACTCATAGGCTCCTTCAATTCCTACAACCTCTCCTGCAGGAATAGGTTTTTTCAATCCTTTTGCTATGATATCCAATCTTCCTGCAACTTGTACCGGACAACCCGCTTTACTAATTGCTTTCTCCGAAACGAGTATCTGTCCTCCTGCACTATTACTTTCAATCCTAGAACACTCATTTACCACGCGACCAATTACATTGTATCGCATCATTCTTTCAGATCCGATATTTCCAACAAAGACCTCACCGCAATGAATTCCGATACCCATCTCAAGTTCGGAATAACCTTGTTTTGCACAATAACTATTAACCTCTTTCATAGCATTCTGCATGGAAATGGCCGCTGCAATTGCATCTGAGGTAGGGTTATCCAAATCAAGCGGTGCACCAAATACAGACAACAAGCCATCACCTAAGAACTCAATTACGGTACCATGATACTTAAGAATTGCCTCAAGCATTTTTTCGAAATAAAAATTAAGTAATGCCGTCACCGTTTCAGGCTCCATTTCTTCTGAAAGTGATGTAAATCCTCTAAGATCAGACATCATAACGGTAACTTCGCGTTTTTCACCGCCAATCGTAGCACCTTGCGGTTGTTCTAGTATAACCTCCACAACATCATCAGAAAAATATCTTCCCAAAACCTGATACAGCAGATCATTCATTGTTTTCAACTGTCGGTTCAGGCTGACAATCTCTTTTGCGTCTTTTAAATCCGTCGCCTGTTTTTGAAGCATTTTCTCATAATTCTTTGTATTCTCGTATTGCCATGCGGCATTCTCTATCCTCATTACCTCTGATTTCGAAAAAGACTTATGAAGAATAACCATCGCACCTTTGGCATAGCATTCCTCCTCCACATCTTCACTTCTTTTCTCAACTACAAAAAATAACGGAACACCTGCTAACTCTCGTTGTTTTTTTATAACTGATAAAGGCTCAAAATCAGACTTTACAATTAAATTATAGTCTATAATTATCAAAGAAGGTCTACTAATATCAGATGAATTATTATAATTATCGGAGGCAACTACTTTTTGCAAAGCTTCATAAGAAAGCATACAGAGTGCCTGCATGCTTCCGGTCATATTAATCTTTCTCTGCATTTCTATCATTTTATTTCTATCATTGCCAATAACCCAAATTATTTTCTTCATAGATAAACCCCTATCTTACCATTTGGTATGCCATGTTCCTCTTGAAGTCTGCCTGCTATTGCTTGCATAACCTTTCTTTTGACCTGATTTACACAAATCGCATAAAACTCCTGTCCTAATCGGTGCGCCACATTGCGAGCAAGATAAACGAACAGATGACAACTTGGGAATCTCTAAATATTCCTGTTCAAAAAAGTGATTAATCACCCTTCGTGAAACTCCCGTCTCACGTTCAATTATAACCGCTGCTGTTGCTCCATGTTTTTCCAAATAATTTCGAACCGTCTGGAAATCATCATAATTATCTTTTCCGCATTGATTACATCGGTATGTTCCCACTTCTATCTGCGTCAAATCTCCCTTACAATAACGACACTCTGTGGGGATTTTATTAACAGAAAGCGCATTTTGTCTCCTCGCCTGTTCTGCGGTTATTTTCCTGCCGGACACCGTTTGTTTTTGCTTTAACATAGATTTTTGCTGTCCTGATATCAAAAACTCTAATTTTTCTTTCAGATCAACAACAGCATTTTCAGGATTATCGGAATATGATATCATCTGCACATTATTAAGGTAAAACAAAAACATCTCACTCATTGATGTAGAATCAATCTGTATCGGTATAATAACCTTACGATTTCTGACTGCACTGTCCAATTCTTTCTCCACCCAAATTGATTCTTGTGAAGAAGCCGAAAGAAGAAGCAAAAACACTTCACACTCCGAAATTGCTTTTGGGATTTCTCTTGCATAATTAGACCCTGCAGGAATCATATCCGGTGCTTTCCAATAGGAAACTCCCATATCTCTTAAGATTTTAACAAAATTGTTCACAAACGAACTATCTTTTGAACTATAACTGATAAAAGCATATTTTTTGCCAGCCATACTGTTATCTCCTTTTAAGCCAAACAAACCGTAATTATTACTCTTTATAATACCACAAATAAGCGTTTATGAGAAGAATAATTCACCTCTATAATCCACTCATAATCAAAAAAAAGACCAATCTTTCGATTGGCCTTTTGTCATCCTCTTATTTAGTCTTCTTATTCAAAGTTTTTGACCAAGGACCGATGTTACCCTTGCTATCTACAGCACGTACTCTTACATAGTACTTGGTCTTTTTCTTTAATTTATCGCATTTATAGCTTATATTCTTTGACTTATTTCCTGCTTTAAGTTTCTTTATATAGGTCTTAGCCGACTTAAAGCTCTTTTTCTTACTCACCTGAATTTGATAAGATACAGCACCTTTTACCTTATTCCAGCTAACAATTAGAGTTTTCTTCTTAGCTATAATTTTAAGTGATGATGGCTTTTTAAGAGAACTAACACTTTCTTTACCGGTAGTTTCTTTTGGCTGATCAGTAGTTACATCTGCTGCCGGGGCATTATAGACATTCTCAAAGCTTAATTTGTCAGGAGTGAGTGAAGTCAAAACGCCATCTTTATAAACCTTAACATCAGCAGCAACTTTTTTCCGGTCTTCATCTTCTAGCTTGACAAGTATTTCTATCATATATTCACTTTTGTAATAAGTTATATCCTTATCACTTCCGGAAATCTGTCTAACGTAGTATCTTACAGTGTTTTTATCCTTAAACTTATTAGTCTTTTTATCTAACAAATCAGCATAACCCACTTTAACACTACCCAAAAGTCCACTGGTGTCTGATGATGAGAGCTTCCTTTGAATATCAATTTTTCTTGTTTCATTGCCGGCACCATCTAGAGAAACTGACTCCACAACATATTCATAGGTCTCATCAGCTGTCCTACCTTTTGTGTTTGATTTAACTTTAACGTTATATGATGAGTCCACAAAATCAGTAGATATCGTTGTTGTCGCTTTGATATTCGCGTTGGATTGAATAGATTCTACCATTTCTAATTCCCAAGAATCCAGATTACTCTTGTCAAAACATATATCCGGAAGCAATGCCGCTACCTATGCACATGCATCCTCCAAATTTTCCCTTAAGCTATTTTCCAACTAACTGCCTGTTTCCTTCCACTGACAAAATTCTTATAGATTCCATCCTGTTTTATAAGTTCATCGTGCTTACCTTGCTGAACAATTTTACCCTTATCAACAACAACAATTTGATCGGCATGCCTTACCGTCTTAAGCCTGTGAGCTATCATGATTATTGTTTTTTCTTTAGTCAGATTCTCTATTGCCTTTGTAAGCTCTTTTTCGTTCTCAGGATCCACATTTGCCGTAGCTTCATCAAGAATGATAATAGGTGCATTCTTCATTATGGCACGCGCTATAGCTATCCTCTGCTTTTCACCACCTGAAAGAGTTGCTCCACCTTCACCCACAACAGTCTCGTAACCATCAGGAAGCCCCATGATAAAATCATGACAACATGCTTTTTTCGCAGCAGCTATAACATCATCCATAGAAGCTTCCGGTCTTCCGAATCTGATGTTGTTCGCTATGGTATCTTCAAAAAGATATACTCTCTGGAATACAAAACTGAAATTCTCCATGAGCGAATCAAAACTATAATCCCTTACGTCTCTGCCACCAAGCGTTACTTTGCCTGACTTAACATCCCAAAATCTTGCAATCAGTGATGTAATTGTTGTCTTTCCACCACCGGAAGGACCAACAATAGCTGTTGTTGTCTTTTCTTTAATATCAAGAGTTACATCATCAATAATCGTTCTGTTTTCATACGCAAAACTTACGTGTTCAAGATGAATATCTCTATTTACCGGTTGTATATCCTCACCATTAATATCCATCTGTTCTATTTCCAGAATCTCATTAACAAGGTCTACGCCCCTGCCTATGATTTTTAATAATGCTGTATAAACACCTGCCAAATCAAGAGCCTCAAATATCATAAACGAACACAAAAGCATTGTTATCGTGTAAGTAAGCTCCATTGTGCCTGTCAGACAGAAGTAAACAGATGCACCTGCTATGACGACACCGATAAGCTTACATATAAGCATCTGAACACCAACCGCCGGTATTGCAGCGATCTCTGCGCCAATATCAGCTTTTGTCTTTCTTTCAATAGCTTTGGATAATCTGGTACTGCTGTGGGAAATGATATTATAGTTTCTTATTTCAGCTATACCTTGGATAAACTCCAACACTACGCCAACCATATCCTTATCTGCTTCTAACTTCTCACCGGCCACCTTTTCCACACTGTAATTTGTAATTTTGTTGAATACGAAGAATATAAGGATTCCAATTACGGAAATAATTCCTATTCTTACATCAAAGAAAAACATTCCTATTCCGATTACAACTGTTGTAATACTTCCCTGAAGCACCATCATTATTGCTCTTGTAGCAATATCACCTGTCTGTTCAAGGGTATTGGTTGTAACGGATGTGATATGTCCAAGACTTGTGTCATTAAAATATCCCATAGGAAGATATCTTAAATGCTCACCAATCTCTATTCGTTTTGCTGCACATGTATTATAACCCGCTTCGGTCTGAAGCATTTGTGAAAATCTGTTTACCACCATTTTCCCAATTGTACTTACGAGCATAAATCCCATCACGATAATAAAAGTATTAGTGTTTATATCTTTATTCACCACTGCACTTATTGCAAAAAATGCAGCCGGAATTTTCATAGCACCAAATATAGCATCAAGCACTCCCAGCACTACTGATTTATAGAATTTCGCCCTGTCAACCGGACTACAAAAACCAAAGAACTTACGTATCATATCAAGCATTTGCGGCCTCCTTTCCGACTCCCATCATGCTTACTGTTTCCGAAGAATCATCGTCTTTTGCCATGGTATGTGCTTCCCACATTTTTCTATAAAGAATACAGTTTGATAATAATTCTGTGTGATTTCCTGACGCTTCAACATTTCCATCTTTTATTACAAAAATCTTGTCGGCATCCTGAATAGTTGAAAGTCTGTGGGCTATAACAATAAGAGTCTTACCCTGTACAAGTTTTGCAACACTTGACTGAACCAAAGCTTCATTTTCAGGATCCGTGTAGGCGGTAGCCTCGTCAAGTACAACTACAGGTGCATTCTTTAACATTGCTCTTGCAATACAGATTCGCTGTCTTTCACCGCCTGATAAATGACCACCGGCTCCACCAACAACAGTGTTATAACCATCTTCAAGACCTAAAATAAAATCATGACAACCTGACGCTTTGGCAGCATTTATTACCTCTTCATCAGTTGCTCCTGCTCTTCCCAGTCTTATATTCTCCATAACAGTCATGTCAAACAGATAATTTTCCTGAGCAACATAAGCAATCTGACTTGTATAATAGTCAAGCGGAAGGTCTTTTATATCCACTCCTCCATATGTGATGCTTCCACTGTCCACATCCCACAAGGAGTCAATAAGTCTTGCAATAGTACTCTTTCCTGATCCCGACGGACCAACAAAAGCATTGACTTCGCCCTGCTTTATCTCCATATCTATTCCATGAAGGATTTCCTTGTCCTTATAAGAGAACTTCACATCCTTAAGAACGATATCTGAACCATTTGGTTTCTTAGTAAGACTTACCGGTCTTTCCATATCTTTTCTTTCAATTATTTCTGTCACTTCCCCAAAAATAGTCTTCATCTTCATAATGTCATCCATGTAAGAAAACGCAACTACAAGTGGTGTTATAAGACCTGCTGATAAAATTACGCAGGTAATAAAGTTTTCCGGCGACAGACTTCCTTTTTTTACCAAAAGCAATCCCACTGGAAGTACACCAAGAAATGTTGCTGGCATAAACGAAACACTTCCGGCTTGCCACCAGATACATTTTCTCATCCAGTTGATGAAACAGTTGGCGCCCTCTCTTGCAGCAACTACAAACTTTTCATAAGAACTTCCGGTTTTTCCAAAGGCTTTTATTACCTCAATACCATTTATGTATTCAACCGCAGTATCATTTAAATACTTTGTTTTCTGAACTGTTACTTCAAACTCTCCCTGGCTCTTAGCCATCATTCCTGCTACAAATACAAGACCAATAATTGCAGGAATAAGATTAGATAAACCAACTCTCCAGTCTATCGTCAAAAGATATATAAACATAACGACTGGTAAAAGAATATTTGACGTAAACTCCGGAACAATATGAGCAAGTGTTGTCTCCATAGAATCAACTCGTTCAACTATGATGTTCTTGTAGGTTCCGCTGTTATCATCAAGGACCGAGCCAAGCGGAATTGTTGATAACTTTTTACAAAGCTGATTTCTGATACCTCCAAGTACATTGAAGGTTGCTACATGTGACAATGTAGTCGATAATGAGTGAAGTGTTACTCTTACCACCCAGCATACAGCCATAAGAATTACCTCTTTCAGATAATAATCAAAATCTCTATTACCTGATAACAATTTTCCTACCATATCTGCGATGAGCAAATACGGTATAAATGATGCCGCTACTCCAAGAATTGCAAGTAACACACTACCTAAATAAAAACTCTTTTTTCTCCCGGCAAACTCTAAAACCCAGGATATTGTACTTCTTTTTTTCATGATTCCCTCCTTTTATTTCATTGCGTTTTATACGCATTAAAAACCAAGAAATTTTCTCCAACCTTCTTTAAAGAAAGTTGCTAATGTATCAGCATAGTGAAGCGCCTCATCGTAGGAAAAATCATGATCAACCATCTCGAGCATTGCCGAATATTGAGCACTCAGTATTAGATGCATTTCTTTTTCATCGACATGATTAACATGTACACCGTTCTGCTCAATTTCCTTCATGAATCCTAGTGTGGCTGTTTCTACTTTTGTTACTATCTCGTGCAGATATTTTTCATATTTAGTACCTTTACTCTTACAAAAAAGTATCTTGTGAGCATCATATTCTTTATAAATCATATCTACTATAAGTTTCGCCTGCTCTGTGTCTTGCCACATAGCATCAATACTATGTTCATATGCAGTACTTATCTGTCTTTTTTCTTCTGTTTTACACATGGATTCCCATCCGTTTACTGCAGGCTCCACTACCGCATCAAAGATATCTTCCTTGCTGGCATAATGTCTATACAGAGCTGTTGCTGTAATACCCACCTGCCCGGCAATCTTTCTCATAGATGCCTCTTGAAATCCCTTTTCCATAAATTCATCTCTGGCTACCTGAAGTATTAATTCTTTTGTCTCTGATGTTTTCACAAATACCTCCTTGTTAACACTGTAAACTTCCAATTCACATCTTGCATTATAGTTAGTGTAAGCTAACTTGTCAATAGTAAAGTTATATTTTGCAACAAAAAATAGGAATAGCATTCGCTAATCCTATTTATTTTGTCCATTTATATAATTGTGCATATATTCCGTTCTTCGCCATCAGTTCGTCATGTGTTCCGGTTTCCTCGATTCCATTTTCCGTAAGAACAAGTATATGTTCCGCATTACGTATCGTGGAAAGTCTGTGTGCAATAACGAATGTTGTTCTGTTATGCGCTAACTTCTCAAGAGATTCCTTTACTATATTCTCACTTTCGTTATCAAGTGCACTGGTTGCCTCATCAAATATCAGTATCGGTGGATTCTTAAGAAACACTCGCGCTATCGATAGTCTCTGCTTCTGTCCACCTGACAGCTTAATTCCACGCTGACCTATGTCCGTCTCATAACCATTTGGAAGTTCCATTATAAAATCATGTGCATTGGCAAGCTTCGCAGCTTCAATAACTTCTTCTCTAGAGGCCCCTGGCTTTCCATACAGAATATTGTCATACACCGTTCCGGCAAACAAATAAACATCCTGCTGAACAATTCCAATATTCTCGCGAAGACTCTTAATCGTTACATTCCTGATATCCTTGCCGTCTATACTTATACTTCCCTTTGTAACCTCATAGAATCTTGGTATCAGACTACAGAGAGTCGTCTTGCCACCACCTGATGAACCAACCAAAGCCACATACGATCCGGCGCTGACATTCAGATTAATATGACGCAACACCCTGTGTGCCGTATCATTGTACTTAAAAGAGACATCATCAAATACAATATCGCCCCTAACATTAGTAAGCTTAACTGCATTCGGACTGTCTTTGATATCCGGCTCAACCGCCATCATTTCCATAAATCTCTCAAAACCGGAATATCCATTCTGGAACTGTTCCGCAAAATCAATAAGCGTCTTGATAGGATCTGTGAAAACATTGATGTATAGAAGAAATGTCACAAAGTCCGCCACAGGCACATTGTCCTTTGCCACAAAAAATCCTCCAACCATAATTACCACGACATTTATAAGCATTGTAAATGCCGTCATTCCCGAATGGTAAAGCCCCATGTAAAAGTAGCTGTTTTTCTTTGCGTTGAGAAATCCATCATTTCCTACTTTGAACTTCTCCTTTTCTATCGCTTCATTTGCAAATGATTTAACAACTCTGATTCCGGACAGATTATCCTCTATCCCGGTATTGATCTCGGCAATCTTAACCCTGTTCTCTTTAAACGCTCTCTTCATTCTCCTGTTAAGTAAAAATGCGAACGAAAACATTATCGGCAACAATGCAAATGCCGCAAGAGTCAGATATCCGTTGATATTCATAAGTATTATAAATGCACCGATTATCTTTATAAATGATATTGCCAGATTCTCAGGACCATGATGTAAAAGTTCCGTTATATCAAAAAGGTCGCTCGTTATTCGGCTCATAAGTTGTCCGACCTTCTGGTCATCATAAAATGAAAATGAAAGTTTCTGATAATGTGCAAAAATATCTGCTCTCATATCATATTCCATCTTTGCTCCCATAACATGCCCGATATTCGTGATGAAATAATTCGCCACAAACTGAACCAGCACTAAAACAATCATGACTATCCCGAGAACAAATATTGTTTTTACCGCGGTATCAGTATCCATATTTTTCACATTTGTTGTTATATATCTCACAACAAGTGGTATTACAAGACTTATCATTGATGCAACAAATGCAAAGAACATATCAAGAAGAAACGTTCCCATATAAGGCTTATAATAACTTGCCATTTTCTTTAAATTAGCTTTCATTGTCTTTCTCCATAAACTTCAGTCTTTGCTTTTTCATATATCTTTTCCCACATACTTCCCGCTGCATTTTTCATCTTCACTCACTTCTTTTTCTTTGGAGCAGGTAACTCTTCATACATCGATTCTAACAAATTCCGTAGGAACTCCTTGTTCTCAACATCATCAACAAGTAGCATTTCCTTTGCTCCCTCATATGGCAGTTCCCAACTGGCTTCTGGCATAATTTCCACAGCAGAATTTACAGGCTTCACAAGAAAACGGTCATCATAAATGCCACCTACAACTTTTCCACGATAATAGATTTCAATTCTTCTTCATCATACTTAGTTGCAGGTCCTTTAAATATATCAGGACGAGCGTTATGATGAACCATATCCACTTGGACCAGCAGTCTTAATAATCCTGAAATATCTTTTGTTTCAGCTCTTCTTACTAACATTTGTTCACTCCTCTATTTTTACTAAACCTTATTTGCTCCTTCTCATAAGTATATCCGAAATCCAGATAAAAGCAATGTATATGTATTATACTTACTAAGCATAAGCTATAACCCCCACCACAGCTGATAAACAAATAAGCGTAATGGGATTTATTGCTATTTTCATAAATTTCCTTGAACCAAAATATACAATTGCAATACCACAGGTTAATCCAATAGTAAGTATATCTATCTTACCATCAAATATTAGTCCGCAATTTTTTAAAATCATAATTGCGCCTGTAACTAATATAATTCCAATAATACAAGGCTTCAAACAACTTAAGGAAGCTTTTACAAATCGATTCTTCAGGAACTTATTCATAACTGTCATAATAATCAGAATAATAAAAAAAGCCGGTAATACGACTGCCGTGGTAGCTATAGCCGCACCAAGCACTCCCCCTTTTTCACTACCTACATAGGTAGCCATATTTACCATTATTGGTCCGGGAGTACTTTCACTTATTGCAATCATGTTGGTTAACATTTCTTCATCTAGCCATCCATGCGCCATAACAACATCCTTAATTAGAGGTATTGCAGCATATGCTCCCCCAAACGAAAGCAATCCGACTTCCAGGAAGCCTATAAAAAGATCCAAATATATCATTTCTTCACACGCTTCCTTTCCAGAATATTATTGATAAAAAAAACGACTATTCCAACAACTGCAGACACAAGCATTAATATCATTGATGAAATGTTTAACGCAAAGATATTTATTAACAGCATGGAAACTGTAGCAAAGCATACCATTATTATTTGCATTGGCTTTTTCTTCATCTTTTTTAACATCTTAACTGCCGCATCAACAATAAGAATTCCAACCGCTATCTTGATGCCTTTAAATGCATTATTCACCCATGTTATCTCTAAAAATTGATTTAGAAATTTTGATATCAAATAAATAATTACAAATGAAGGTAGAACCATCCCAAAAGTTGCTGCAATTGCGCCTAAAAGCTTCCCTTTCTTATACCCTACATATGTGGCACAATTTATTGCTATTGGTCCCGGTGTAGACTCAGCTATAACTGTAACCGTCGTCATCTCATCGTGCGTTATCCATTTTTTATTCTCTATGCATGTATTTTCTATAAGAGAAAGCATTGCATAACCTCCACCAAAGGTAAACATACCTATCTTAGCAAAGGTAAGAAATAAATCTAATAGAAGCTTCGTTTGATTTTTCAACTTGACCAAATGGAATAAATCCATCATTTGTTATCTCACCCACCAACTTAACAATCTACATCTTTTTCCAACAATTATTTTTCAAAAAGTCGCTCTTACTTGTAGTTTATGAATACAAGTCCTATTAAACATATAACAACTCCTACTACCTTGTTCCATGTAAGTGCTTCATGATAAAGAAAGTATCCAACAACGAGGAGCATTACAGCAAGTACAGCACTCTGTACTATAAACCCGGTGCTCACTTGCCACCCAGCTTTATATGCATATATCCATCCTGTTTCCAATCCAACTATAACTATACCGAGTACAAACGGTGCCCAATTAAGCTTACTATATTCTTTAACCAAATCTCCATTCTTTCCCAGTGCAAAATACATAATAACACTAAATACAGCCCCAACAATATATGTTACCGTTAGAGATGCAAATGGATTCATTTCTTTTGGCACGGATTTCGCACATATCTGATATACCACATTTGAAAGAATCACCAGTGCAATCGGCCATATATAGTTAAACATAATTCAATCCTCCTTTTATATGCTTCAATTTGTCTTTTGTTTTTGAAACATTACAAACCGATATCAGCATGTCATACATGACACCTTGCTTCCTGTTAAAGTTCCAATCAAGATGTTCCTCTATAACATCTTCATAGCGAGTCCGAATATCCTGTATGCATTGATGTGCTCCCTCAACCGGACGTTTCTCATCGTATTCATTACCATAGATTACAAAATCTTTAGCCGCTTCGAATAATGCATCATTTATAATTGGTATCACTTTGTCACTAATCATAGATAGCTTCTTCTCCGCTAACGCAATCGCATCCTCAGCATCCGGAAGTAACGACTCGGCGATACTCACAGACAGTGAACTTATGAAAAACAAAAGCATAGAAAACAACTGGCTAAATACTCCGTTACACACTATAACGTCCGCCCCACCAAGAACATGTACTATCCTATCCGGCGTTTTTATTAGTTGCTCATCTAACCTATCAAGTCCTGATATTATATGTTTTTGATACATTTCCATATTCAAAGAATAACCTGCATTTTTAACAAATGAAAACAAATCCAAACAAAACCTGTCTATATCTTCCACATACAATCCGGTAATTGAAAACTCCTTACATTCAATTCTATTTAAGTAATTCACCGGCATATCCTTAACGGCTTCTTTCATAGCCTCTGAATCGTTGTCTATCATGACTATATTCTCATAAGTATCCAAAAGCCTGACTAAGCATAAATCGTTGCATCTACCTGCACCAACAATCGCAAGTTTTTTTGAACCATTCAATGTTCCATAATGTGAAACCAGTGATGTCAGATTTCCTCTAAACTCTGTCCAATCATCAGCTGCATTAGTCATAGTAAACTTCTTTTTTAACTCTTCAATCATAATCTATCCGTCCCAGTAGAAAAAATCTTTATCAGATCTCATTTATCAATTCAGATATCCAATCATTAATGTTTGAAAATACAAAGCCGCTCTGTATAGCTTTTGTAGTATCATAGGACAAATTGGCAGTTGTCCCATTGTATGGTGATATATCTCCAGCTCTATCGAGCACCGCCTTCTTTTTAATGGCATTCTCTGCAATTTCAATAATCTCTTTAGCAGTAATCATACCATTAGAACTTCCATTTATTGCTCCTCTTATATCTTGATTAACCAAATGAGCAATAAACCTTCCTGCCTCTATTTCATGGATAAACTCCATGCCATAATTAAGGTTATCCACGTACATCGGCATTTCATGTTTGATATGTTCAACGTAGAACTCTAAACGTTTTGTATAGTCATTCGGACCCATTACAACAGGATATCTAACAAAAATGCAATCGGATTCATCCATATACTCAAATGTTGCTCTTTCAGCCTGGCGTTTTCCTTCAGCATAATCATCGTTTCTATCCATCCAAACTAACGGATATTTACGCGAATCAAATTCCTCTTCACTGATATTTTCTTTATTATCAAAATATACAGCACATGATGACATCTGAATGTACTTTTTGCAGCATACGTTTTCCAAAAGTCTTTTTACATCATTTGAGCTATAAGCAATCTTGTCAATGATGACATCATAAGATTTACCGGATAATGCTGCATTGACACTTTCATAATCCGAGCGGTCCATAACTATCTGTTTTGTGGATTTTTCAAAAGGATTTGCAGACAGTCCACGAGTTGCAATAGTCACATCATGCCCATCCGACAATAATTTTTCAACCATTGGAATTCCAAAAAATCTCGTTCCACCAACCACAAGTATATTCATACAATTTTCTCCTTCATCATTCTGTTTCGATTCCCGTTATTTATTCTTCTCCATACGTATCAGATGCTCTTCATCAGGTTTCGAAATACCATTTTTGTATTGAAATCTAAATAATCTTTACTCGATGCCATATTCATATTCTCCTTGTCTGCTCTTCAATATAAAATCATCTCCATACAAATCTCAATCTTCACCCAGCAACTTAACAGTTGTATAATCGTGTCCCGTAGCTGGTAGGAACCTCTTCATTAAATCTTCGGTCTTAAGTTTTAGACTCGATGTACACACACATGGATGACACCCTATGTATTCACCATTCAGTACATCCTCATCTATCAAAAGTTTAACCTGATGCTCCGTATCGTTCATCAAACCCATGATGCTCACGGCTCCGGGTTCGATATCAAGATATTTGAGCATATCCTCCGAATCAGCAAAGGATAATCTTGCTGAATTGATCTGGGAAGACAACTCTTTTGTTTTGAATTTCTTTTCCCCAGGCATCATTAGCAGATAAAATGCCGTCTTTTGTCTGTTGCACAAGAACAGATTCTTGCATATCAGCACCCCAAGAATTGCATCTATCTCATTACACGCTTCCATATTGTCAGCAGGCGCATGATCCGTTCTTTTATACTCAATACCGAGATTATCAAGATAGTCATAAGTTCTAACCTCTCTTGTCAATCTCCCTTCAATATTCTCCGGTCTACCGTCATAAAGTTCCATCTTTATATACTCTCCCTACTATTATATTCATTAACACTGTCCAATTCTTATCCTACTCATTTCAACTAATAAATCTAAAACGCATAGTGAAGTTTTAAGTATTTTTTATCTTAGCCTTTTTCTTACTTTTTGCTGAATATATTATTGTAACAGTTAAAGAAATTATTATAAGTATATGTAAAATGGTATGATATACATCTGGTATATATCTACCATCAATCTGTAGCCATTGTATTGTTCCAGAAAAATATTCAATCTTTCCTTCCAATGTACCCATAAATCCACTATTGAAAATGGTGTACCACTCATGACATAAAAATTGTATCACAAACCACATTGACATCCAACAAATCACAAACCACTTTCCAAACTTTTCCTCTATGATAAATAAAACCACTGCTATCAAGTAAATCAAAAAGAATATTCCATCTTCTTTATACGACCTTGTAACAACGCACTTGTCACCAAAATGTATTCCTATCATGTCAAGAAAAAACCATAGCAACAGAGTCATCTGTGCAATAATACAATACCTCTTTTTCATCTTTATAATCCTCAATCAAATTCAAAGTTTCTGTTTCCTAAAATTTGTTTATCGGGATTTTCCAAATCCCCAAACAACGATTTGTTTTTTTCTGTCCGTTTTACTATGCCTTACACAAGAACGTTACTCTTAATATAATGCCAGTCTTCCTTTGTCATAAGACTTACATGTTCCGTCCGTTTTTCATTCATCAGCGGTACATCCACGTTTTCAGATTTCCACTGATATTTGAAACCACATTTTTCCTGAACGCGTTTGGACTTGTTATTACCATCGTAATATCCAATCCAAACCTTGCTCATACATAAGTCTTCAAATGCATGGCGAAGCAATTCCTTCGCCGCTTCCGGCATGATGCCCTGACCCCAGAACGGTTTTCCGAGCCAGTACCCCAGTTCACACTCATCATCTCTGTCAGTCATATCGGTATATCCATTCAATTTCAGTTCAATCGCTCCAATAGACTTACCGTCCCTTTTCAGACAAATTGCATACGCCTCTTTGCCGTTAAAGACATTCTTTATCACATCACGGCTTTCTTCCAAACTCTGATGTGCAGGCCATCCGGCAATCGGACCCACATCCGGATCACTGGCATATTTAAATAAATCCTCCGCATCTGTTTCTTCCCATCGTCGCAGAATCAAGCGTTCTGTTTTCAATACTTTTTGAAGATTCTTACGTAGATATATCATGTCAACAAGCTGTATTCCTTCCTCAAATATCGGATGATCATAGTTCTCCAAAAAGAAATTTTTCTCAACATGATGCCTTGTAAATCCGCATTTTTCGTAAAAAGGAATCGTCAACGGACTATCACCTGTACCAACTTGAAGAACCGAAAATCGATTGCTGTATTCCTGCACTATAAAGTCAATCAACAACCTTCCATATCCCTTACCATGTGCCTCCGGATTTGTTGCTATGTTCTTGATTTCCAATATACCATCACCTTCATCGGTAACAACGCATTCTCCTTTTATCCCATCATCTTCAAGGACATACATTGTGCCTCTATCCAGATATTTTTCTATCATATCTTCTTGCTCATCCGCTAGGAAAAGTAAATTCATGTAATCTTTTTTATTATTTTTCACTTCATAGATCTTCATAATTCACCCTACTAGTATTCCTTTTTTATATCTGTTATTTTGTATATTTTCTTGAATTTCGCTAAATCATTATCATCTCTAACCAGCATTACCTCAGTGAAATGACCATCTTCTTTACTCTTAAAACCTGCCACCTGCTCTCCGGTACAGATACTACACTTAATTACAGCTATCTGCTTATCGGGGTCAAATGGTATATCTTTTGTTTCTGCTCTTCTTAATAACATTTGTTAACTCCTCTATCCATACAGCTCCCGTTATTAGAGTAATAATAAAATTCCAAGTATTGTTGCAATGCATATAAAAACTCGTTTCAACTTCGGATGTTTTTTCATATGTCCCCCTTTTTACGTATATGTCTAATCTGTAACTTAAATTGTTTTACCTAACATTTTATCCTCACGCTTCCATATTGTCAAAACAATCAGAACCGTCAAAAAAAGTGAAAGAAGAGTTCCACTCATCCACATATTAGTGTTTGCTTTATCCGGATTGATATAACCATTCAATACGGAGGGCGATGCATTGTTTACGGCGTGTAGAAAAGCTGCTGGCCATATAGAATGCGTCTTCGCTGTAACAAAGGTAAGAAGGATACCCATCAGTGTGCAACACACACACATCTTTACAATACCGAAGTATGGAAATCCGAAATACTCCGTACCAAAATTATGTCCGATACAGGTAAGCGGAGCATGCCAGAGTCCCCAAATGATGCCACCTATAATCAATGCAGGAATTCTTCCATGAGCTTTAAATATCTTAAGGAGCTTCGGCATCATATAGCCTCTCCAGCCCCCTTCTTCACCAAGCGCCGCAAAAGAACCAATCAAGCCGGTGACGACTGCATTGAGAGGGAACAGGAGAAGCGTTTTTTTATCGATTCCAAGAGATTCATAATAAGATGGATCATACACGCTCCTGTCAAAAAGCAGGGTGAATACATTTCCAAGTTCTGTGTAGATGAGCGGAAGAAGGAGCGCTAAGATATAGTACTTCCATTTGCCTTGTTTCAAATCAATCCCAAGCATCAGTGAGTCTTTTCCTGTCATGGCAAAACCTTCCTTTGTAATCCACCTCATTATTATATGCGAGATAAATGGAAAAAGCATTCCAAGACTAACAAAGCTTTGCATAGCTATGCCCATACTATCCCATGTTTTTCCCTTCGGTATGGTCAGAAAAAACCAAAGAAATGTCAATCCAAAGGAAAGTGCCAGATATATGAACAGCTTTCCGGTGTCACTATAGTTTTTGCTCATCCAGTCATATTCACTGCCCGGTATTTCTTTAACAATTGTGTCTGTATCAGTCATATTCCCGCTCCTTTCTCTCATAAAATGCAACCGTCAGCCGGTAAGAGCCGTAATACAGCAAAACGGTAATGAGTGGCAAAAGGATATTTACAAGCATAAGCTCGAATGCATGTGCATCTGCCCACGCAATTATCCGTTCAAAATCAATCTTCTCAAATATACTAAGGTCTCCAAATAGTATATATCCAATTACCAGCATGGCAAGAAACATAATAAATCCTATTTTGATAAACATCGCCCTGTCACGCCCGAAAAGAAGGAACATCGGAAGTTCTATTCCGGCAATCAACAACGAAAGACTGAAAAAAGGGGCGGCAAATGCATTGAAAACATTCAAAAAATCTATACTCTTTACACTATCTGTTAATATATACGCGCCACATGAAACAGACCATATCATGTATAGGGAAAAACATACATATGTCATGATTCCAATAAAAATATACTTTGAAGCGATATAAGTGTTCTTTTTCAAAGGGCAGGAAAAAAGATACCCTCTAATCTTATTTTTTTCATCTGCCGTGCAGATCCTTGAAACCGAGTAATTAATAATATAATTAAGATAGAACATTTGAAAGCCGACTGCTAAGATAAAAAAATCATCGATAAGATTTACCGGCGAGCTCTCATTATCTTCTATCATGAGATCCGCGATATTATCCGAACCGGGAAACGCTACACGAAGCACCATAAATGCAACCGTAAGCAAAAGCAAGATCAAGGAAAGCTTCTTCCCCTTTATCTCTGCAAAATCTTTGTATAACAAACCCGCCATCAGATCACACCTCGCTTTCTCTCTGCTATTATCCACGAAAGAACAAAAGATGCCACGCTGTTAAAAACAGCGGCAATCAGGAACACATATGATCTTTCTTTTATAAAATCAAGCATGTTCCATATAAAAGATATATCACCTACGCTATCTTCTTCGCCGCTTTTCACAATACTTATGATAATCCCTTTTATAGTATTAAAATTGATTATGATAACGACAAGCAACATGGTTACTATGGATAGAATCTGCGCATACATTTCCTTTCCGCAACCAAGCAAAATGCAAAAGAAGATCACAAACGCGCTATAGATACACATAACAGAAACTGACGATACAATAATCCCCAAAAAATCTTTTAGCGTTATCAGATCAGTAATCCCTGACAACAGCACTGCAATCAAGATATCAACGAACGCACCGATTAAAAACAAAGTATAGATTGTAAGATACTTTGACAGAACTCTTTTTCGGAGAGATACCGGCAAGGAAGCAGCGACCTTATGAAATCCCGCTTTTCCGTCCGCTTCAAATACATTTACCATATCACAGACTGTCGCCGGTGGAAGCAGCATAAAAAGCACCAACGCAATGCTACCGAGATTTTTTACATCTATCCCGGACAATTGATCTGTTGCAAGCATTTCTTTCCCAGCCAGGGCAATATTTCCAAAACGAGCACTTAAGACATACATTACGGATACGACTAAAACGCCGATTAGCACATAAGCAAATATCATAAGCTGCTTTTTTAAGCACATGACGTCTTTTATGATCAACCCCTTCATGAACTCACCCCCTGTTCACATAGTAAATCATAATCTGCTCAAGTGTGGCCGGCTCGATTACCATATTCGGGTAGAGTTTTGACGCGGCATACCTATCATTTACAAGTACCTCTACCCCAAAGTTTCCCATCTCAGAACTTACAATCAAGGAATCACTTATTATTTCAAGTTCATCTTTTTTGCATTTCAATAGTCCATGCTTTTCTAAGATTTCATCTTTATTGCCAGCAAGCACAATCCTTCCGCCGTTGATAAATACAACCTCATCTGCAAGTTTCTCTAAATCACCGGTAATATGGGATGACAGAAGAATTGTATGATCCTCTTCAAGCACAAATTCCCGGAAGATATTTATCATCTCATTTCTGACGATAGGATCAAGACCACTGGTAGGTTCATCCATAATGAGAAGCTTGGCATGATGGGAAATCGCTACAGCAATCTGCAGTTTCATTCGCATTCCACGCGAGAAAGAACCGCATTTCTTCTTTGCAGGAAGCGAGAATTCCTTAAGGTATGAGAAAAAAAGCTCTTCATCCCAGTTTTTATAAATATTCTTCATCATGATATTTAAATCTATGCCGGTCATGAATTCATGAAAGCCCATCTCGTCAAACACAACACCGATGTCTTCGCGAAGACTTGCGCTATCATGATCGATGCTTTTGCCGAACAATTCAATTTCTCCGGCATCTCTTTTTATTACATCAAGCATCAGGTTGATGGTAGTAGTCTTGCCGGCACCATTCTGACCGATAAAACCGCACACGGACCCTTCCGGAACGGAAAAACTCACATTGTCCAGCTTAAAATCCCCGTAATCCTTGGTGACATTTCTTAGTTCTATAACATTTTTAATATCATCCATTTTGCTTCTCCTCATAAATAATGGTGAGCATCTCTTTCATTTCATCTAATGACACCTTTCCAAGCACAGCCTTATCTGTCGCTTTTTCCAGATATTCTTCGATGGCATAGAGCATGCTCTCTTTCATAATTTCAGTGCTCATGCCTTTTACAAAGCTGCCCTTTCCAATGACAGATTCGATATAACCATCACGTTCCAAGTCCTCATAAGCCCTTTTGGTCGTAATAACACTAATCTTCAAATCCTTTGCCAGCACACGCATGGAAGGAAGGGCGTCCCCCGCCTTAAGATCGCCGCACATAATCTGGCCTTTAATCTGTTCCTCAATCTGCTCATAAATAGGCACACCAGAGGAATTACTGATAATGATATCCATATGTTTTTCTCCTGCGCAGAAGGGGATATGCGCAATTATCCCCTTTTATTAATAATTATTGTATA
>JAILRO010000011.1 GCA_024698145.1 Lachnospiraceae bacterium | reverse complement strand
CACTTTCTTATAATACGCGACCGGCTATGGATTCGACATCCTGTCTCAGCATGCCTTGCCTGACATCCATGTCAGGCATTCGCTTATGTACTCACGGCATACCAACAACCTCTAAGTACCTTTCAGATGTCACAGGATATTCATACATCTGATAATCTATACGCGTTTGTTAGGAATAAAAGTGCATTAAACAGCAATTGTGACAAATGTCACTGCGGTGAGGAATACGGTTGTGACATCTGACATCTGACATCATAAAGAAACCTCTGATATACTCCAAGTATAGCAGATGAGAATAAAAGAAAACAAAGCCGATAGGCAAATGGAAAATATCAATCTGTAGAGTATAAGAAAGAGGTGTTGATTATGGAAGGAAAGAATAAGAATCAGATTTCAACAGTGTTACTTATTGTAGGTGCCATATTCATAATGATTGCAGGAAGCATTTTTGTGACAACGGCATGGCAGCATTTACCGGAGTTTGTAAAAAGACTTGTGTTAGCAGGAATAGTTGCAGGTCTTTATGTAGTTTCATGGAGACTTAGAGAGCAGGGAATTCTTGCAAAGACTGAACATGCGTTATATTACTTGGCAGCAGCAGGTTCAGGATTCCTTACAGTATCTTTTTTGGGTGGTTGGACAACAATAAACGGTTATCTTAATAACTACATGCTTGATACTTTTAACAATGCAGATAAGGCAATGTGGGGATTGTTTGCAACAGCTATGGCAGTATCTTACAGATTCTTTAAGGAAAGAAAACCTTGGGATTTTGGAATACTTGCATTCATCTTCGTTAACATGTTTTTCCTTGTTTTTGCAGCAAATGTTGCAGATATTGCAGGAATCATTCCACTTACAGGACTTGTTCTTTTAGCAACATATCAGTATATGGAGTCAGGACATACATTTTATAGAATCGCACAGAGTATAGGTATCGTAGCTATTAATCATTTTCTCAATATTGAGCTTTATCAGATGATTGAGGAAGAATTGGAAAACACAGTTGCATTTGAAAAATGGTTGTTCTTTGCAGGCCTTTTAGTTGATCTTGTATTGATGGTAATACTTGAACGCAAAGAGCTTATATGTATAGCAATTGTAGCAAATTGGTTTTTGACATTGGCACAGATTTGTGATGGATTATCATCATGGGATACTACAGAGTTTCACTCATACGATATAATTCCATTTGCCCTTGCAACTGCAGTAGCATTCTTTGCAATGTGGTACAGAGGAAAAGATGAGGAATACAAGAAACTTTCAGTACTTCACGGTATTATGGCCGGTTATGAACTTGTATTATATGTAGTGGCAAAGACAGAATGGTTTGATGGACTTGGCTGGGATATGATTCCGTTTGCAGTAATGGTTGTACTTATCATGCTTGCATTTGTTTCAGAGATAGTTGATTGTGTAGTTTCTAACAATACTGCAAAATGTATTATCAGAACAATTACACTCGCATTGGTTGAACTTGCAGCTTTATTCCTTGTAGTAACAATTGATTTTGATGATTTTAATGCAGAAGTGATGAGCATGTTTGTTGGAGTAGGAATATATGCACTCGGAATGATCTGGTATGAAAAGATTAAAAGTGTAAGAACAGCACAGTTCGTACTTACTTGCTTAACACTTGCAACACTTCTTTTCCATAACATTCATGTTCAGGAACTTTCCTGCCTCATGTTCCTTGGAATCGTAGGAATTGTAATGCTTATCGTAGCAGCAATGATGAACCATAAGGAATATGTTATAGCATCATCGGTAACACTTTCACTTCTTGCACTCTACCTTACAAGAGAGTTCTGGCTTTCAATTGCATGGTGGGTATATCTCTTCGCAGCAGGTGTAGTACTTGTAGGTATCGCAATTAAAAAAGAGAAGGAGGCAAAATAGAAAAAGTGTGTTATAATAAATACACTTATAAAATCCTAAAAACCTAAACGGAGAAATAATATGGAATATTTATTAGGAGTATTTTATATGGTGGTTACAGGTGCAGTGCTCGTCAGTATGGCGGCACTGTACCTGTTGGGCCCCGATAAACGATATAAGAAAATGTATCTGGGATTTCAGGCTACTGTTGCAGTCTGGTGTGCGTCCCAGATTTTTGTGCTTATTGCTTCGTCGATTAATGAGGTCGTGGTATCATATGCAATCGGTAATTTCGGTATATGTATGATTGGTGCGGCGTGGTTTTATTTTGCGTGTGAATATACCGGGAAGAAGCGTTCTATGTTTCATTTTCTGCCGTTATGCGCGGCTGTATTTCATTATCTAATGGTGATCAGCAATCCACTTCATCATATGTATTACAGAATCTTTGATCTAAACCATGTCGAACATGGAATATTCTTTTACACCAACGTTGCCACGACGTATCTTTTTGTTATTAATGGCGCGGTTATATTGTTTTTAAATGTTGAGGGTGCATCTGTCGATAAGGAGAAGTCAACTGACGAGAATAAGAATGTGACAAGAGGACAACTTCTTATAATTGCATCGGTGCTTATACCACTATTTCTCAATGCCGTATATTTGTCGGGGCTTGTAAATGCAGCCTTTGACATAACGCCGCTTGGCTTTGGAATATCGGTAATACTTGTTATGTTTGCAACGATGAAGTATCATTTTATGGACTTTGAGAAGGAACTTGCGATAACCAATGAGAAACTTCTTCTTGAGAAGGAGAGGAATCGTATTGCACAGCAGGTACATGATACGGCAGGCCATACACTTACGATGATACAGTCTTATATGAAACTTGCGCAGTTTTCCAACGACAAGGGAGACAACAAGGAGACAGGAACTTATCTTGAGGAAGCGCGAACGCTTACAAGTCAGGGAATAAAAGAGCTTCGTGAGGCAATCAATGAAATGAAGCAGGAGGCAACCTATGAACTTGTGACACAGGGTATTATGCAATTAGCAGGACAGGTAAAGGAGATCCCTGTAGAAGTGACAGTTCAGGGCGAAGATGGCAAGCGATACTCTCATTTATCGAAAGTCTTATATGACAGTACGAGAGAATCCATAACCAATACCTTAAAATATGCCAATGCAACCAAGATGGATATTGTTGTCCGTTTCAAAACTGATGCGATAGATCTAACGATAAGCGACGATGGTTGTGGATGTGAAAATATTAAGGATAATAACGGACTTGCGGGAATTAGAAAACGTGTCAGTGATGCAGGCGGAACGGTTCGTTTTATAAGCGGAAAAGATGAAGGGTTTCTTACAAGAATACATCTTAAGGTGTAAACAATAATTAAGGAGTATATACGAGTAGCATTGAGTGTAAGTAGCAAGATGCCATAAATAAGGGAGTAACGATATGATTAAGGTTTTGATAGCAGACGATATTATGATATTACGTCAGGGATTGAAAGCAGTTCTTGAACAAGATGGAGAGATTGAGGTAGTTGCACTTGCTGAAAATGGTAAGGAAGCATTTGAAAAATCAAAAGTATATAAACCGGATGTGGTACTTATGGATATGAGAATGCCTGACTACGACGGAGCCTTTGGAATACAAGCAATTAAGGAAGAACTTCCAGAGGTTAAGGTGCTTGTTCTTACAACCTTTGATGATGACGAGACTGTTCACAAAGCGGTATTAAGTGGTGCTGACGGATACATTCTAAAGGAAATGGAAGATGAGAAGGTCATTACTTCCGTTAAGAGTGTGTATGGTGGAATAAGCGTATTCGGAGATGGCGTGTATAAGTCAATTCTCGGAAGAGTGAGCAAGGATGAAAATAAAGAGGATGATGTTACTTCGGAATATTCATTTACTGAAAGGGAACGAGATGTATTAAGACTTGTTGCAGAGGGCTATGACAACAAGGAAATTGCTGCAGAACTTTTTCTTGCGGAGGGCACGGTGAGGAATCAAGTGTCGAAACTTCTTGATAAACTTTCGTTGAAGGACCGTACTCAACTTGCGGTATATGCGGTTAAGCATGGACTAGATATGTAGAAATGAAAGAGACGCACTTTATGCATGAATGTATAAGGTGCGTTTTTTTACGTAATTCGAGTGAGTATTGTTATATTAGAATATGGTAATGCTTTTTATGAAAAAAAGTTGTTGACAAATTATATCTGATAAAATATAATATAGTCAAATATAAAATTAAAAGGAGGAAATTAATATGGGATTTTATGATTACAGCGTAAGCACACCTAATGGTGAAGAGGTTTCAATGAAGGATTATGAGGGCAAGGTTGTATTGGTTGTGAATACAGCAACAGGTTGTGGCTTTACACCTCACTATAAGGACATAGAAGCTATGTATGAGAAATATCATGACAAGGGTTTTGAGGTTATTGATGTACCGTGCAATCAGTTCGCAGGCCAGACCCCGGGAGATGATGACGAGATACACGAGTTTTGCACACTCAAGTATAATACTCAATTTCCTCAGATGAAGAAATCTGATGTTAACGGTGATAATGCGCTTCCTCTTTTTACATACTTAAAAGAGCAGAAGGGGTTTGAAGGATTTGGCAAGGGACCTAAGGCACTTGCAATGGGTGCGATGCTTTCAAAAATCGACAAGAATTACAAAAACAATCCTGATATCAAATGGAACTTCACAAAATTTGTTGTAGATAGAAAAGGTAACGTCGTAGCAAGATTTGAGCCTACTGCAAAGATGTCAGAGGTTGATAAATGCGTGGAAGAGCTTTTGTGATTTTTACGTGAGTGTGATAATATGTAATTAAAAATGAGGACAGAGGGTGACGTTTTGGCAAAGAAATATGAACAGCTTTTATTGAAGAATCAATTGTGTTTTCCGTTATATGCGTGTTCGCGTAAGATAGTGAGCAGTTATACTCCGTACCTAAAACCACTTGGTTTAACTTATACACAGTATGTTGTGTTTATGGTGTTATGGGAGCAGGAAAGTGTTAATGTTGGACAACTTGGAAGTATCCTTCATCTTGATGCAGGTACACTTACACCACTTCTTAAGAAGCTTGAAAAAGAAGGATACGTTACAAGAGAACGTTCCAAAGAAGATGAGCGTATAACTATAGTAAGCATTACAGAAAAGGGAATGGATCTTAAAGAAAAATGCAAAGATATTCCGCTTAAACTTGCACAAAGCAGCACCTCTTTGTCGGAGGAAGAGTCAAAGCAACTTTATCATTTATTATATAAGTTTCTTGAAAATTAAGGTCTGAATAACAGGAGCGATTGCATTATGATTATTGAAAACAAAACATACGATATGGAAAGAGCTCTTTATAATATCAAGGAAACTTGCGTGAAGGGCTGCACATTTGCAGGGCCTGCAGACGGAGAATCTGTTTTAAAAGAAACAAGAGATATAGTTGTAGACAACTGTTCTTTTTCCTTAAGATACCCGATATGGCATGCGAAGAAATACAAATTAATTAATTCGTTTATGGATGAGAAAACACGTGCTGCGCTATGGTATTGTGATGACGGTTATATTGAAAATACAAAGATAACCGGTGTGAAAGCGTTGCGTGAATGTATTAACACGGACATAGTTAATTGTGATATAGATTCGCCGGAGTTTGGATGGAAGACTAATCACACACATATTAGAGATAGCAGAATTACGTCGGAATACATTTTCCTGGACGCAAAGAATATACAACTTGAACAAGTGGATTTTCAAGGAAAGTACTCTTTTCAATATGTTGATAATCTTGTGATTAACGATTCGGTGCTTGATACTAAGGACGCATTTTGGCATTCGAAAAATGTTACTGTTCGTGACTGTGTAGTCAAGGGCGAGTATCTGGGATGGTTTTCTGAAGATTTAACTTTGATTAACTGCAAGATAATCGGAACGCAACCATTATGTTATTGCAAGAATCTCAAACTTGTTAACTGTGAGATGGAGTATTGTGATTTATCCTTTGAATATTCTGATGTTGAAGCAGATGTGAAAGGACATATAGATTCGGTAAAAAATCCTGTGTCCGGTGTCATTAAGGCGGACAGTATTGGAGAAATCATAAACGAGGATTCTGTCATGGACTGTAATGCTGCGATAGTCACGAGAGAAGAAACGTAATATGATGTGATGAGTTTTATACAATAGGGGGGATTAATATGGGTTCGTTATTATTGGCGGTTATATATTTAATATTTATAAGTCTTGGATTACCGGATTCACTTTTGGGATCGGCATGGCCTAAGATGCAAGTGGCATTTGATGTGCCTTCATCATATGCAGGATATGTTTCCATGACTATATCATTTATGACAATAATATCAGCTCTTTTAAGTCCGCGTATGATAAGACGTTTTCATACAAAGTGGATAGTTGTATTCTCGATAATGTTGACTATTTTTGGTCTTATTGGTTTTTCGGTTTCGGGTACATACGCACTTCTTTTTCTTTTTGCAGTCCCATACGGGCTTGGTGCCGGTTCAATAGATGCATCGGTTAATCATTATGTAGCTAATCATTACTCTTCATCGGTAATGAATTTCCTGCATTGCTTTTACGGAGTCGGTGCTGTTATTAGTCCTTATATTATGGCGCTTGCATTAAAAAGAGCGAGATGGAATGAGGGCTATCGATGGACGGCATATGTTCAGGCGTTGATTTTACTCGTTTGCATTATCTCAATGCCGCTTTGGAAGAAAAATGAAGAAGGTTCAGATGAGGAACAGATTAAGGACAGTGCAGGTATAAGAGAGACTCTTAAGGTTCCCGGAGTAATACTAACGCTTGTTGGATTCTATGCGTATTGCGCAGGCGAGGCGACAGGGTTTTTGTGGACACCAAGTTATTTTGCCGGAACAATGAAAGGACTTAGTGATGAACTTATTGCGTCATTTGGTTCGCTTGTGTTTTTCGGTCTCATGCTTGGACGCCTTATATCGGGTTTTATTTCCAACCGATTGGGTGACAGACTTTTGATACGTTTAGGTATAACACTTGAGGCATTTGGAATAATATTGATTTTGTTATCGACACATAATTATGTCATATCTGCAATAGGATTTGTAATAGTTGGAACGGGAATGGGCCCGGTATATCCGGCTATTCAACACATGGCACCAACTAATTTTGGTAAGAGATATTCCGCAGCGGTTATAGGACTTCAGATGGCTTCTGCATACGTTGGAAGCACATTTATGCCAATGTTATTCGGAATAATGCAGCAGTATATAGGTATCAGGATAATGCCGTTTTACTTGATGTTTTTTGCAATAATTAATATAGGAATGCTTGAGATTGCCTATCGTGTGGTGGATAAGAAAGTGAGTGAAGATTTATGAGAATCGAACATGTAGCTATGTATGTAAATGAGCTTGAAGCCGCAAGAGATTTCTTCGTGAAGTATTTGGGTGGCGTCTCTAATGATGTATATCATAATAAGACGACGGATTTTCGTTCGTATTTTATTTCTTTCGATGATGGTGCCAGACTTGAGATTATGAATAAACCACAGATGCAGGATGAGGAGAAGACACTTAATCGCACGGGTTACGTACATCTTGCGTTTTCTGTCGGTAGCAAAGAAAAAGTTGATGAGTTGACATCAATATTGAAAAATGATGGATATGAGGTTGCAAGTGGTCCGAGAACAACCGGGGACGGCTATTATGAAAGCTGTATTGTTGCTATAGAAGGAAATCAGATAGAACTTACTGTGTAATGTAAGTTCTAAAATATAATCGGTAAAAAAGTTTTGTTAAGTAAATACATTGCATCATATATAATATGATAAAATATAAAATGAATCATATAAGGAGGAAACAAATATGAAATATGCAGTACGTTATTACACGAAGACAGGAAATACTATGAGACTTGCAGAGGCAATTGCAAAGGAACTTGGTGTAGAACCGTTGCCGATAAGCGTGCCTGTAACAGAGCAGGTTGATATACTTTTTCTTGGTAATTCATATTATGCATTCAATATTGATCCGGAGGTTAAGGCTTTTGTAGGTTCGCTTGATAGGAGTAAAGTTGGAAAGATTGTTAATTTCGGTTCGGCTGCGATGCTTAATTCTACTTACAAGAAAGTTAAGGTAGAAGCTGACAAAGTCGGTATTCCTATGGATGATAAGGAGTTCCATTGTAAAGGTGAGTTTAAAGGAATTCACAGAGGAAGACCGAATGCAGATGATATTAAGGCGGCAGTTGAATTTGTTAAGCAATACAAGTAGTAAGCAGGTTGATGTTATGGTTGAAGATCCTGAAATAAATGTTCCTGAAAACGTTGAGTATATAGTAAGTGTTACAATAAAGTAATTATACAGGAAATCGATAGCATGAATCATATCCCAAAAAGAATTATCAATGAACTTGACAAGAGTGATAGAATAATATTATCTTTGGTAAAACCATAGATTACTAACTTTTACAAAGGATATGAACATGGGAATAATAACATTATTGTTACTTGCCGTTGGTTTGTCTGCGGATGCGTTTGCGGTGTCTGTGTGTAAAGGACTAGCCATGAGCAACGCAGATATTAAGAAGTGTATTACTGTAGGTTTGTGGTTTGGTGGATTTCAGGGGTTGATGCCCTTTATCGGATACATATTGGGAATTCAGTTTGAGACTTATGTCCAGACGTTTGCACCATGGATTGCTTTTGCTCTGCTTGCATATATAGGTGGGGATATGATCAAAGAATCCCTTTCTGATGAGGAGATGGAAGAGACCGATACATTGCATGTTAAAGAGATGTTCATACTTGCGGTGGCGACAAGTATTGATGCTCTTGCCGTAGGTATTACATTTGCACTTGTACCTGTAAAAATAGCTACAGGTATTTCCGCTATCGGAAACACAGCAGCATCTTGTTTGATGATTGCGTGTACAACATTTATATTATCATATATCGGTGTAAAGATTGGCGCGGTATTCGGAACGAAATATAAGAATAAGGCTGAACTTGCCGGTGGTGTGATACTTGTACTGTTAGGAATCAAAATCATAGTAGAACAATTTATTAAATAAAAAGCTTCCCCAAATTATTCGGGAAGCTTTTTGCTATACATTCTTGGTTATGTGAAGTATATGATGTATATATTTGAGAGATTATTGACAAATGTAATTTGATAAATTACACTAAAAACATAATTACTAGGTGATGCGAAATGTAGGGGGTGGTAATTGTGTCATTACGGATAAAAAATAATATATTTTGGGAACTTTCTTCGCGACGTCTATTATTAATAAATGTATTTATATTGATTTTTCGCTGTTTTATAGAAAGGAAAATCCTTGAAAATAATTTCAGTATAAGTTTTTTGGCGATTTATTTGTTGCTTAATGTAGCTCATATTTCTATAATTTTATGTTCAGTTAGAGGGGAACCGTGTATTGTTCGAAATTTTCATAAAATGATGTCTCTAGGTGTTTTATTTTTATATTTCTTTTTTATGATTTCGTTACTATTTATAATTGATTTTAAGAGTCTCTCTTTTACGCATAGTTTTTTTAAGGGTGTTTATTTTAATAAGTTTTGTCTTTTATTCTATTATTTTCTTTATTTAATAATTGTAGGTGTATGTTTCATTGTTGATAGATACAAGTATTCTTCAATAATAATAATATTGCTGTATCTAGTTGAGATGATGGTTTTTTTTGTTAGATATCAATTGCGCCTATATGATTTAAACTTGCTGACTTTTTTAACAGCAGTTGTTGTATCTAATTTATTTTCTTGGTGTTGTATTTTATTTTTACATTTATATATGGGGAGGCATTTTATTAATGAATAAAATTATTAAATTTGTACTGATTCTAACTTTATTAACTGTTGTTAATGTGAAACCGGTATTTGCACAAGGTGCGGATGAAAAACAACCAAGTGGCATTTTTTATGGTATCGGAATCGACATACCTAAAGGCGCTGTTCAGGTGAGCAGGCAGAAAAGTGTATGTAGTAATGGATCGAGAGAGGTAATAAAATATCGTCAGAATGATGGTACATATATAACTGATACAATTACACATAATAGGGCTGTGCTGACATCAAAGAAAGGAAATGACACAGTTTCGCGCTCGAAAGAAGTGAAGAATTGGGGGACGGTATTTTTGACAGCTACTTTTGATTGGTATACAAATAAGTATGCGGCATATGTTCAATGTAGTTCTGTTTCTTCGTCAGCAACACTAATAAATAAGAAAAAAACAACAGCAAGTCTAAATACATCTAAATCTAATGGATATGTAATGTTGGGAAAGGCGTATGGAAAAGTTGATTACAATCTGTATAATACAAAAAATCCTGTGTTATGTAGTACAGGTAATATGAAAATAACTTGTAGTGATACAGGAGCAATTAATGATAAATAATAAATATATTGTGTAAAAAAACTTCCCGAAATTATTCGGGAAGTTGATTGCTTGTGCCGGAGGTATCTCCGGCACTATTATTATCTGTAGACGTTTCGCTGGTTGCTTCGGTTGATGTACCATCGCCGGTGCCTTCGCCTTCTGTACCATCGCCTGTCTGGTCGCCGCCAGTTGCTTCGGTAGTAGACGCTACACCGCTTCCTTTTTTAAGAGCCCAGATGCCTGATATTTGAGAACTTAATCTCTTGTAATCCCAGCCTACCTGGCTTCTTGCCTGACTACTAGGATCTACGATATAGAATAAACCGTTTCTAAATCCTTTGATTATAATGTAACTCTTTTCTCTTGTGAAATCACCCGGGTTAACAGCACATATTACAACGCTGCCATCTTCAATCGCACTTATAATGTTTTCTTTGCTCATTTGAAGTTCTGTTGACTCAAGTCCTAATTCGGTTGCACCTTCGGTCATAAGCTTAGGATCTGTAATGCCGTTCTCATCAAGATAATTCTTGCTCATTGCATAGTCGCCGACAATTATCGGATTCTTGCTCATGTCATGATTTAAATATATACATGCTATTGAAAGACATGTCGGTGCGGCACCGTTAAGACCGAGAACTGTCTGACCGTAATCTGCATATCCCCACTGTGCATCGTATTGAAGGAGTGTAGGTATCTCTGATGTCGTTGTCTCAACGTTGAAATCACCGTCAAATGCGATGTTAATCTGTGCCGGATAATGAAGTACAAAGTCTATAAGTTCCGTATTAACCGCAAGGTGCTTAAGAACTATATCAGGATAAACGGCTTCATTTTCAATAATATTCTTGATGTCAAAGTCTGTCTCTGCCTGCGATTTTAATATTTCGAGAGCCGCTTCTCTTGTAGCAGGAAGATCTTTGGCAACAATCGCTTCATCTATATTAGCAATAGGTTCTTCTGTTGTCGGAACCTCTGTTGTTGGAATCTCTGTTGTTTTATGTTTCTTGGCATTCTTCTGGATGAGTCCGCCAATGCCTGCGAAAAGTTTAACCAAAAGGAAAATAACAAGAATAGCTGCGGCGACAAGAATACTACATCTTATAATTGCCTGGCGTCTTCTTTCGCGACGTCTCTTTTCGCGGAGTGCACGTTTTCTCTTCTTAGCGGCACGTTCACGTTTCATATCCTCAAGCTCTGCTTCTGTAGGCTCGCTCTTAATAGCACTTAATGACTCGTCGCTACTTTCCTCAAAGTTGTCAGGAATATCATTTACCGGCATGTTGGAAATGAGATTAATCGAATCCGAGTAATTATCATAGCCGGTGGTGTAGTCTTGATTGTCGTAGCCGTAGTTTGCGTCGGTATAACCCTGAGTGTTGTAACCCTGATTGTCATATCCGTAATTGGCATCATATCCAGAAGCTTCGTTATCGTATCCCTGGCTGTAGCCTGCGTTATATTCAGAACCCTGATATACTTCTTCGAAGCCTTCATAACTGCCATTATTATCTGTATAGCCAAAACCTTCGTAGCCTTGTCCATAACCGTCGTTATCGTATGGTACATTGTTAGATGGTGCTACATAAGGCTGTCCTGTAATGTTATCATCATATCCGTCCATTATTATCCCACCTGTTCGTTAGTATAGTTTTTAACAGTGTTTAGTATATCACGGCTATAGCAAAAAAAACATAGTAAAAATAATAGAAAAATGTTAAGATTATATGAAGTATTTTGTGTATTTTAGGAGTGAAAAGCATGAGTTTAAATGATACACCATCGGCTAACAGAGTTCACATCGGCTTTTTCGGACGGACCAATGCCGGCAAATCCAGTCTGGTTAACGCAATAACCGGACAGAATATGGCTATTGTTTCCGAGAAAAAAGGAACAACTACAGACCCTGTATATAAAAGCATGGAGATTCTTCCGCTTGGCCCTGTTGTGATTATCGATACCGCAGGACTTGATGATGATGGAGAACTTGGAACGCTTAGGATAGAGAAAACGGTGCAGGTGCTTAATAAAACTGATATTGCGGTTGTCGTAGTAGATGCGAAGGAAGGTATCTGTTCCTATGAGAAGGATTTGATAAAGCGTATAAATGATATGGAGATACCTTATATTGTTGTATATAACAAGTGTGATGTTGCATCAGATGTAGATCCTAAAGAAATGAAGACCGGCACCGGGCCTTACGAGATATCAGTAAACACAAGTACTGTAACCGGATATGGTATAGATGATTTAAAGAATATAATAGCAGACATTTACAAGGGAAAAGAAGCAGATAAACCGATAGTGGCGGATATTATTAATCCGCTCGACATTGTTGTGCTTGTTGTACCTATAGATGAATCCGCACCAAAGAACAGGCTCATTCTTCCGCAACAGCAAGTGATACGGGACGTTTTGGATGCGGGTGCAATCTCGGTTGTTGTTAAAGATACGGAACTTAAAGAAACTCTTGAAAAACTTGCTGATAATCCTGCTCTTGTAATTACGGATAGTCAGGTGTTTGGTAAGGTGGCAGAGATTGTTCCGGAGAGTGTAAGGCTGACATCATTTTCTATACTAATGGCAAGGTGGAAAGGATTTCTCGATGCAGCAGTTGACGGCGCGGCACTTCTTGATGAGATAGAGGATAATGATAAAATATTGATTTCTGAAGGATGCACACATCATAGACAATGCGGCGATATCGGAACGGTGAAGCTTCCGAACCTTATTAGAAAATATACCGGCAAGAATCCGCAGTTTGATTTCACTTCAGGTAATGATTATCCGGAAGATTTGACAGATTATCGTCTTGTAATTCACTGTGGCGGATGTATGCTTAATGAGCGCACTATGCGCTACCGCATGAGAACAACACTTGGCGGCGGGGTAGCATTTACAAATTACGGTATTGCGATTGCCAAGATGAATGGGATACTTGATAGAAGCATCCAGCCGTTATGTTAACGTTAATTTCATATTAAAAAAGGTTTGCTTGTTGAACCGAAGTCTGATAAAATGTAAGAACGCGCCCTTGTGAGATTTTTCTCGGCGGTCGGGCACATTTTGTGCCACACAAATGAGGGAGGAGATACAGATGGAGACGATTGCGGAAAAGAGCAGAACAAAAGAAATAATAGACAGATTACAGGGAATAATGGATGCGGCTTCCCCGGTGCCGCTTGCGTCAGGCAAGGTAATGATATATAAGGACGAAGTACAGTCTCTATTAACTGAGCTTACAACTCAGATTAATATGGAAATCAAGACTTATCATGAGGTTAATGATAAGAAGGGTAAGATTTTAAACGAAGCTAAACGCGAAGCGGAAAGAATCATTTATCAGGCAGAACATTCCGCAAGTCGTATGCGTGTGAATCGTCGTACAACGAATGTTGATCCTGTTAATTTTGAAATGATGGAGCAGGAAGAACTTGATGCACTTGATAGTGCGAATGAGATATACGGAGCTTCATTGATATATACAGATGAGATGCTTACGGAAGTTTCTAATCTTATAAAGGATACATTTGATAATCTTAAGAATGATTATGATATTATACTTCAGGTTATGGAGGAGAAGCTTAAGACATTAGAAAGCAACCGCAATGAACTTATGGCAGGTCTTTCCGAGATGGATGGCAAGGACAGAAGCCAGCAGATTATGGAGATAGGTCAGCTTCTTTCAGCAGAACTTTATAACGCGAGATTGAATAAGCGTAAAAGTCCTGAGATGTATGATGACGGTAGCGTGCAGCTGTCGTTTGACTTAAAGACCGAGCATGAGATGAGAGCATTAGAGGCTGAAGAAGTTGCAAGACACGCAGAGGCAGAGCTTGAAAGAATGACTGCACAAAGAGATGCTCTTATGGAAGAGATTGCCAAGCTTCAGCAGGAAAAGATTGTAGAAGCTGCTACTCAAAAAACAGAAGCCGAGAAAGAAATCAAACAGGAAAACTTAAGGAAACTTGAGGCTGACAGAGAGGCAGAGGCTCAAAGAAGAAAGAAGTTAAGCAAATACGTTCCTGATAAAGAAACAGCGGTTTTCGATGAGGCTGCTGCTACAGAAGATGAAGAAGAATATGAAGTAGTATATGTTGACGAAGATGAACTTGAAGAAGGCGAAGAATACGAAGTAGAGTATGTTGACGATGATGAGTACGAGGAAGCGGAAGCTGATGATGCTGTTGAGTATGTTGAGAAGAACAGCATCAAGGACGAGGAGCTTGGAAGTGTTCCGATGATACCTCATTTCACCAAGTCAGAGAAGATTGCTACAGTTCCTTCAGAGAAGGTTGTAAGAATGGCTAACAAGATTACAACCGACAAGAAGTATAGCGGACTTATAAGCCGAGCTGTAAAAGAAAAGGACGAGCCGGTTAAAACAAAAGAAGTTAAGAAGGAAGAAAAGTCTGAGGACTTTGAAGAATTTGACATAACGGAGTTCTAGAATGGAATATAAAGTATTCAAGAGACGAATTAATTATTATGAGACAGACAAAATGCAGGTTGTTCACCACTCTAATTACATTAGATTTTTAGAGGAGTGTCGTATGGATTTTCTTGATCAGCTAGGAATATCTTATGATATGCTTGAGCAATCAGGACTGATGATACCGGTGCTTTCGGTAAGTTGTAATTACAGGATGGCAGTGAGGTATGGAGATACAATATGCATTGTTCCAAAGGTTACAAGGTTTCATGGTGTTAAGTTCGAGATGAGTTACAAGATATATTCGGAGGATTTTACGGTTCTTCACAATGATGCAACCAGTTCTCATTGTTTTGTGGGTATGGATTTCAAGCCGGTGAGGATTAAGAAGGAGTACCCGGAACTCTGCGAAAAGTTCGAAAGTATTGTAGGTCAGGACCTTTTAGATATTGAATAAGATGGGATTTCAGAGCGTGTTTACTAAATAACACGCTCTGTTTTTTGTCGAATGTGTACAAAAAGATGCGAAAAAAACATTAAAACAGGCAAAAAAATGAGCGTTATATGAGAAAAATACCCAAATATTCATATTTTTGGGTAAAATTGCATAAAAAATCTTTCATTATTGCTTTTTTAATGGTATAATGTACAGTATATTCTTGCATAAAGGGGTGACAGTATGATTAAGAAGGAAATGATTGCCATGCTGTTGGCAGGTGGACAAGGCAGCCGCCTTGGAGTACTTACTTCAAAACTTGCTAAGCCGGCAGTGGCGTTTGGTGGAAAGTATAAGATTATTGATTTTCCACTTTCTAACTGTATTAACTCGGGAATTGATACAGTAGGCGTGCTTACACAGTACAGACCACTTCGACTCAATCAGCATATAGGAATAGGTATTCCTTGGGATTTGGATCGTAGTATCGGTGGTGTAACAGTACTTCCGCCTTACGAGAAAAGTGAGAACAGTCAATGGTATACGGGAACAGCGAATGCAATTTACCAGAACATTGAGTACATTAACTATTACAATCCTGAATATGTTCTTATCCTTTCCGGAGACCACATATATAAGATGGATTACGAGGTAATGCTTGATCACCATAAGGCAATGAACGCAGATATTACTCTTGCGACATATGAAGTGCCGATGGAGGAAGCAAGTCGTTTCGGTGTTGTTATCACTGATGATGAGGGAGTTATTCAAGAGTTTGAGGAGAAACCTGAGAAGCCTAGAAGTAACAAAGCTTCGATGGGCATCTATATATTTAAGTGGAGTGTTCTTAAGAGTGCACTTGAAGAACTTAAGGATGTACCTTCATGTGACTTTGGAAAACATATCATTCCACATTGTCATGAGAATGGATCAAAGGTTGTTTCATACGACTTCAAGGGATATTGGAAGGACGTTGGAACACTTGGATCATATTGGGAAGCTAATATGGAGCTTGTTGATATTATTCCGGAGTTTAATCTATATGAAGAGTTCTGGAGAATATATACAAAGAGTGACATACTTCCACCTCAGTATATAGATGAGGCAGGAGAGGTTACAGAGAGTATTGTTGGTGAAGGAACAGAAGTTTATGGTAAGGTTAGCCATTGTGTAATCGGTTCGGGTGTAACAATTGGCAAGGGTGCGGTTGTTAAGGATTCCATTATCATGAACGGAACTGTTATTGGCGAAGGTTGCGTTGTTGATAAGGCAATAATAGCTGAGAATGTAGATGTCGGAGCGAATTGTGAGCTTGGTGTCGGTGAAGATGTTCCTAATGAGAAGAAACCTAATATTTATTCCTTCGGACTTGTTACAATTGGAGAGAATTCAACGATTCCTGAAGGAGTTAAGATTGGTAAGAATACAGCTATATTCGGACCTACCGATAAGTCAGAATATCCTGACGGCTTGTTAAAGAGTGGATCTAGTTTGATAAAGGTAGGTGATGAGGCATGAGAGCAATAGGAATCATTTTGGCAGGTGGTAACAGCAGTAGAATGGGTGAGCTTTCCGCAAAACGTGCGGTTGCAGCAATGCCTGTTACGGGAAGTTATCGTGCGATAGACTTCTCACTTAGTAACATGACTAATTCCCACATTCAGAAAGTAGCGGTATTTACACAGTACAATTCACGCTCACTGAATGAACATTTGAACTCTTCAAAATGGTGGGATTTCGGTAGAAAACAAGGTGGTCTTTACGTATTCACACCGACCATTACAACAACAAACAGCTATTGGTATCAGGGTACAGCAGATGCGCTTTATCAGAATATCAACTTCCTTAAGGAAAGTCATGAGCCGTATGTTATAATTGCAAGTGGTGACGGTGTATATAAGCTCGATTACAGCAAGGTGTTAGAGCATCATATTGAGAAAGGTGCCGACATCACAATAGTCACCAAGGATATCAATCCTGAAGATGACGATGTAAGCCGTTTCGGTGTTGTTAAGTGTAACGAAGATATGCAGGTTGTTGATTTTGAAGAGAAACCTCTTGTTGCACAGACGCAGACAGCTTCAATCGGTGTTTATGTAATAAGAAGAAGACAGCTTATCGAATTTCTTGAAGCGTGTGCAAAAGAAGGAAGAACAGACTTCGTTAAAGATATTCTTATTCGTTATAAGAGTGTTAAGAAGATATATGCTTATAAGATGGATTCTTATTGGAGAAATATCGGTACAATAGATTCTTACTTTAAGACCAATATGGATTTCTTGAAGAAGGATATAAGAGATTATTTCTTCCGTCAGTATCCGGATGTATATTCCAAAGTAGATGATCTTCCGCCTGCTAAATATAATGGGGATGCTGTTGTTAACAACAGTTTAATAGCAAGTGGATGTATCGTTAACGGTACTGTTGAGAATTCAGTTTTGTTTAAGAAAGTATATGTAGGTAATAATTGTGTAATTCGTAATTCGATAATTCTTAATGATGTGCATATTGGGGATAATTCAGTTATTGAGAATTGTATCGTAGAAAGCCGTGATACTTTACGAGCTAACACAATACACACAGCGGATCCTGGACAAATCAAAGTCGTAGTAGAGAAGAACTTTAGATACGGACTGTAAACTTTTTTGGAGAAATTATAATGAGAAGTGCACAAGGGGGGCAACATTTATGGATATTACAGATATCAGACTTAAGAAAGTTAACAAAGAAGGAAAAATGAAAGCGGTTGTATCAATTACATTGGACAATGAGTTTGTTGTTCATGACATCAAGGTAATTGAGGGCGAGAAAGGATTATTCATCGCAATGCCAAGTCGCAAGGCGACAGACGGAGATTACAGAGACATTGCACATCCGATTAATCAGGACGCCAGAACGAGAATACAGTCGCTGATTCTTGCAGAGTACGAGAAGGCATTGCAGGAAGAAGAAACAGTATAATGTATGGGGGAAGCCGGAGGTTATATAATCTCCGGCTTGTTTTATGAGAAGTCTTGTGATATAGTGTTATGCGTTTTACGAATGAATATGTAAGGAGAGTATGATTATGGCAAAGATTAAAGCGGTAATATTAGCTGCAGGAAAAGGAACAAGAATGAAGTCAGAGCTTCCAAAGGTTTTGCACGAAGCTTGTGGTAAGCCTATGGTTGAGTACTCTATTGAAGCAGCTCGCGGTGCAGGTGCTGATGAAATTTGTCTTGTTGTGGGACACAAAGCAGAACTTGTCAAGGAGACAGTTGGAGATAAGGTTAGTTATGTTCTTCAGGAGGAACAGTTAGGAACAGGTCATGCCGTAAAATGTGCAAATGACTTTATAGGGAATGATGGTATTACGATGGTGCTTTGTGGTGATACACCTCTTATTACAGCAGAGACACTTAAGAAGCTTGTTGACACGCATATTTCTGAGAAAAATGCAATTACTGTACTTACTGCCGTTGTAGATGATCCGACAGGTTATGGTAGAATAATCAAGGATAACTGGGGCAAGTTTGTTAAGATTGTTGAGCAGAAAGACGCAACATTAGAAGAGCAACGCGTAGATGAAATTAATTCGGGAATGTATATATTCGATTCCGCTGTACTTAGTAAAACTCTTAATTTAATAAGTAATGACAATGCACAAGGCGAGTACTATCTTACCGATACAATCGAGATTGTTAAGTCTAACAATATGGGAGTTGTTGCGACAATGACAGTTAACGATGTTAATGAGATTAAGGGTGTTAACTCGAAAGAACAACTTGCAGAGGCAGAAGAGTTATTGAAGGCAAGAAAGTAATGTTGTGGTTTAAGCGAAAGAATGGTGACAGAATAATGAAACTTATTGTAGGTCTCGGTAATCCGGAGGGACGTTATGACGGAACCCGGCATAATGTCGGATTTGATGTGATTGATCTGATGGCAGACAAGTTTGGAATAGGTCTTGATACAGTTAAGCACAAAGGTGTGTACGGTAAGGGAAAAATAGAAGGACAAACAGTTATTCTTCTTAAGCCGATGACGTATATGAATTTAAGCGGAGAGAGTGTGGCGCAGGTGGCGGCTTATTACAAGATTTTGCCGGAAGATACAATAGTTGTTTATGATGATATCAATCTGGATGTGGGAAGACTTCGTATTCGCGGAAAGGGAAGCGCAGGAGGTCATAACGGTATCAAGAATATCATTGCACATTTGCATACGGAGGATTTTCCGAGAGTTCGGGTAGGAATAGGTAAGAAGCCACCGAAAATGGATCTTGCTGATTATGTTCTTTCTCATTTCTCTGATGAGGAAAAAAAGCTTATGCAAGAGGGCTATGAAAGAGCATCAGAGGCAGTTGCGCTTATGGTTTGTGATGAACTTGAACGTGCAATGAATGATTATAACGGTAAATAATATCAAATAAAAAGGGCAGGTTTTTAACCTGCCCTTTGGCTTACTCTAAGAATATATTGTCTATTTGTTTTTGATCACCCAATCGATAACTTTGTATATTATCAGGTGTTACAAGATAGAATATGTTGCCGATGTAGATACCACGTACATCTTCAATGTTATACATGTAATCGTAAAGGATTTTGTATCGTGCGGTTTCTACGAATCCCTTTTCTTTGTCATAAGTGTATGTCGAGTAATAATAGTTGTAGTAGTAGCCGTCATACCCGTCAACCTCGTTACATTCGTAACAAAATCCAAATACATTCTTTGCAGGGTCAATCATAATTGATTTATGATTATATTGAGCACTGCTGTAATAGGTATCTTTAATGACGAACTTGTCGCTTTCGGTAACATTTGAAGGATCGCTTATATCAAACATAGAAAGCTTTAGTCCCAAAAACTCTTGCGTATATGGGTCGGTTTCTTCACCTATTCCAAGTAATGTGTCATTACCGTAGAAGTGCAGGTAATTAGAGAAGCCGGGGATTTTAAGTGCACCCAAAATCTTAGGCTCTTTTGGATTTGAAAAATCTACCGAGAATAGCGGATCGGTATTTCTGTATGTGACGAAGTAACCTATATTACCGAAAAATCTTGCGGAATATATCTGTTCGCCTGGAGCAAGACCGGTAATTCTGCCGGTAAGTTTCATATTGTCATCTAATACATATACAGCATTTATGTCTTCGGCAATTCTTTGAGAATAATTTTTTGCGATATCGTCCGACCATACCTGATTGTCATACCAGGAGAAATCGTTTTGAGGTATCGTTGAAACGATTCGTAAATAGTTGTCATATTCTGAAAGTGCAAAAGTTCCGTATAAGTATCCGGCAATGACTGCGCGGTTTCCGATGTAAAGAGAACCTTTATCATATGCAACTTTCATTATCTCGGTTTTTTCTATTCGGTCATATATTGTAGAGTACATGTATATAGCGCTGTCGCTTACGTATACTGTGCCGTTTGAGTTAGATACGGCTTTGCTGTCTGAAAAACTTTTTGGTGAGTTTAAATTGACACTGGTAATGACGTAAGTTCCCATTGAATCAAGGTGTCGGCTGTAGTATATATCCTCGCAGGAAATAGCATCGTCATTTATATATGGTATGTATCCCTCGTAATCGTCGATGCCTTTTTTTCTATCATAAAATGTGCTTACTTCAGAAGTGAAATAGCTGATAGTGTACAGGAAGCCGTCACTTACTCTTGAGCTGTTGTAGCTTCCGCTTTGATATAACGTTTTATACTTCTTTGGTTTTGACTTGTTGGAAATGTCGTATATGTCAATGCAGGTTTGCTTAACTGTGTAAGGATAATAACTGTCTGAGTCGAAAATCTTTCCAAGTCCTCTGCTTCTTTGACTCTTTTTAATCGATGATTTTTCGGACATAACAACAAGATAATTCTTGTAAATGTAAAACTCTTTAAAATAGTATTCTGTGTCGTCTGATTTATCCTCTGCTGTCAATTCTATGCTTGACATTTTGCTTAACTTTCCATTGTTTGCTTTTGTTATTGATATCACAGGGGCTTGGCTGTCGTAAGCATACCAGTAGTATCCGTGCAAGTTAATTGAATAGATATAATTCCCGTCAGTTTTGACAACGTCTCCCTCATCAACAGTCATCTCCTGTGTGTTTGTTTGAGAAAAGTTTTTTGCACCGTCGGTTTTTGTTGAAGATGAAGATGCGTCAAGTGATCGACTGACTTCAGCCCCTGATGATGCAGCATCATTGGTTTCGTAGCTTGCTTCATTGTCTGAAGCCTCTTCTACATATTCTACAGAATCTTCCATAATTGCATGGTTGTCGGAAGCCTCAGTAGGGGTTGCTTTTTGCATGCCTTTATATCTCTTGATTTCATCTTGAGAAGCATCGTATATTGTATTGTAATAATCTTCGTAGCTGGATGGTTTGTTGAGAGTTCCTGATGCGACAAGGTCTTTTTCAATTGCTGCATTTTCGTCTTCGTCAGTGTTACTTCCAACTGCAGTATTTTCGACTGCTTCGTCACTTTGTTCCTTTGCATAATCCTCGTCGTAGTTATTTTCTTCAACGCTTTCTATAGCGGCTTTGTCGGTCGGTGCAGTTGCATCGTAATTTTGATTGCGGTTAATTATTTCGTAAGCTCCTGAACCTATAATAATGACTCCGAAGCAGGCGGCAATGGCAAGGCCGAACTTCTTTGCATTTGAGAATTTATATTTTTTTGTATTATTATCTTCTAGATTTCCGGATTTTTCTATGTGCTCGTTTAACATTTTTTCCATGTTTTCCGGCGACAAGCTTTCGGGAACGGGAAGGTTATTACATTCTTCTTTTATTTTTTTCATAATATCTTCTTCGTTCATGGTAACGTTCTCCTTTCTTGAAATATTATGTATCAACGATTAAGTCAAATATTGCGACATTTTGTCAAAAGCACGGCTCTTGATGGATCGAATAGTTCCTTCCCGGCTTTTTAAAAGTTTGGCGACTTCTTTGCTGTTGTAGCCACCAAAAACCATAAGTGATATGACATTGCGTTCAAGATCGTTAAGTTTTGCCATGGCACGTTGGATATCGATTCTTGTTTCATGTGGCTGATCCTTGACCTTCAATTCATTATCATCAACCTCTTCTGCCTGATGTGTTCTGTTAGATATGTACGTGGCAATCTGTTGTTTACACTTCGTCTGCAGAATACGAAATATCCATGCCTTAAACTTTTCAGGATTCTTGAGATTTTTGATTCCAGTGAATGCGTCGAGTACTGTATCGCTTATAATATCTTCGACATCATCACTGCCGTTTAACATATAGTAAGCATAATGATACATGTCTTTGTAATACAATTCATATAGTTTGCAAAATGCTGCCGAATCGCCGTTCTTGGCAAGCAGCACATAAGCGGTTTGTTCTTCTTTGTTCACTATTTCCACCTCCTTTTTAAGCTTTATGTTATAGTAGTGTTCGGATTTTATAAAAGTGTTGCATTAAATTTAAAAAAATATAAAATATACCGTCCTGCGAAACGATAAGTTGCACAGGGCGGTAGTAATAATCAAGATTCTTCGAGTATACGATCAAGTTTTTCCTGTATCATTTTCCCGCTTACTGAGTTTTTGTCGGGAATACGGTCATACAATTTTTTGCATGCATCAGGATTACCGTTTTGGATATAATAGCTTCCTAATAGTTCAAAAGTAGAAGATATATCCGTACCTTCGTTTATCATATATTCCAGTATTGTAACTGCCTCATCGGGGTATTCGTCATAAATGGTGGCTGCATAGTTTTGCAAGTTAGAGAGCATTCTTCCGTAATTGCCGTCATATGTTGACAGCTTTTCAAGATTGGCCACACCGTAACGCTCTTTTAATTCCGTGTTCGATATTCCGATAAGATTAAGCATTTGTTTTTCTGATAAATATGTGATTTGTTTGTGATAATTTTCAATCTTTGATTGCTTTTTCTCGTCTTTTAATGTAATATCTAGTGGTAGATGTTCAAGTGGAACATGTATATAGGGAAGGTTTGATATATCTTTACGTCTTACCAGGTTTGCGTTATCTTCCCTTTTTAAAAATGACTCTATGGTTTTCTTTTCATTTTTCTTGTTGGCTTTTCTTATGTTATGATTGAGAACCCATACAAGTATGGTGATCGCAACCGGGAGTATTAAATATTGCATTTGGTTATCCTTTCAGAAAAGAGGTGTTTATTGTGTTCAATTTCAGTAATAAGAAGAAACAACGTATTATATCCGCAGTAATAGCAATCGTATTGGTGCTTGCTATGGTTATAAGCATGATTGTCACAACTGTTGGAGTCTAGAATACGTGTGTTATATTACTATTAGAATGATACATAATGACATGCGTCTTGTCAAATAAGAAGGAATTGATATTATGAAGAAGTATATTGCACTGTTAACAGCCGCACTTTTGTTGGTTGGTACTGCTTGTGCCACGTTATACACCGTGCAGGCTAAGGAGAAAAAAGAGGACGATAACGGAATAATATATTCAGGTGTATATCTGGATGATGTTTATGTAGGTGGTCTTACCCAAGCTCAGGCGATTGAAGAGTATGAGGCATACATTAAGGGAGTAGAGAACCTTAAGATTACATTTACAACAAGTGTTGCTTCGTTTTCTACAACATTTGGCGATATAGGAATATCTATTTCAGCCAAGAACGCTGTTGATGAAGCTTACAACTACGGAAGAAGAGGTAATATTCTTTGCAGATACAAGGAGATTAAGTCTCTTGAGAAGGATAATGCTATTCTTATTCCGGAGAAAACCATTGATGAGAAGAAGCTTGCCGCCCTTATCGAGGAGAAGTCAGCAGATATCGTTACAGAACCTAAGAATGCAAGTATTAGTCGTGAGAATGGCGAATTCATAGTAGTTGATGGTGTTGTGGGAACAACTGTTAAGACAGATGAGACTGTTGAGGCGGTTAATGATTTGCTTAAGGAAGTTTGGAAGCAGAGAGATGTCAGAATTGCAGCGGTTGTTGAGCAGACTGAACCGGAATACACCGCAGAGGATTTTGAGAAGATAGATTCGATTCTCGGTACAAAACAGACAGAATATAATTCAAGTTATTCAAGCAGAGCACAGAATCTTGCAACAGGTGCAAGTAAGATAAGCGGAACGGTTCTCATGCCGGGTGAACAGTTTTCTGTGTTTGATACGGTTTCACCGTTCACAGAGGAGAATGGTTATGCTAATGCCGGACAGTATGTTAACGATGAACTTGTAGATGGTCTTGGCGGAGGAATCTGTCAGGTTAGCACTACACTTTTTGGTGCAGTGTTACAGGCGGAGTTACAGGTTGATGAAAGATATCCTCATTCGCTTACGGTATCATATGTACCGCTTGGTCAGGACGCGGCGATTGCCGGTGATTACATGGATTTTAAGTTCACCAATAATACAGAATATCCTATATACATAGATGGATACGCGGGTGGCGGATATATATCATTTTCTATATATGGTCACGAGACGAGACCGTCAAACAGAACAATATCATTTGAGTCAAAAACCGTAGAAACATACGAACCTGATGAACCGGAGAAGATAGAGGATGACACCCTTGAAGAAGGTAAGGAAGTTACAGAGACTCCGGCGCACACAGGTTATTACGTTGAGTTATATAAGCATGTATATGTTGATGGCGAGGAGACAGAGTGTACATTGGTTTCTCACGGACGAAGCAAATACAATGCGGCTAGAGCCACAATCAAAGTCGGCACCAAAAAGGTAAAGAAAAAGGATGACGATGAAGAAGATGGCGATGATAAGAAAAAGAATAAGGATGAGGAAACCACTAGCGAGGAGACGACTCCGGCAGAGCCTGCATCGGATGCACCGGCGGAGACCCCTGCGCCAGGTGAGTAATTTTATTCCTGTTCTTTTAAGCAAGGTTAATATGGAGGAGACAATGTATGAGAACGGGCAGATTGCCGGAGCATACATTTAAGCGTTCCGTAATCAATACGATCCGATACAGGAATAGGAATACTGCCTATCGGACAGCGGTTGGACATGATGGGGCAGTGTTTGGCGATATGGTAACAGCTATGGCCACCACTGCCTTTTATTATGAAGGAAATGAAATGTATGCCGTAGATAATGCGGTTAACAATGTAATAGCATCGGGTGGTGTTCCGTATGGTCTTTCGGTTACCGTGCTTTTGCCGGAGCATTCCGAGGAGGCAGTACTTAGAAGAATAATGAGTTCTGTCGCCGAGAGGGCGGCGCGGTACGAACTGGATGTGTTTGCAGGGCATACAGAACTTGTTCCGACGGTTAATAACCCTACGGTAGTTGTGACGGCTTATGGTAAGGTTATGTTTGCGAACAGACATAAGGAAGTTGCTGCCGGCATGGATGTCGTTATGACAAAATGGGCAGGACTTTATGGTGGTGCAATTCTTGCTAATTTGAAAAAAGAAGAACTTACGACGAGATATCCGAAAAGTTATATAGAAACTGCAGCGGGGTATATGAGTGACACGTCTTTGATGCCGGAGCTTTCAGTTTTGAAGAAAATAAGTGAAAGAGAAGATATAACAATATACGCAGCTCATGATGTTTCAAACGGAGGTGTGTTCGGGGCACTTTGGCAGATGTTATCGGCAAGTAATAAGGGCGGAGAAATAGAGGTTTCGTCTATTCCTGTCAAACAGGAGATAATAGAAGTTAGTGAGTTTTTTGAAATAAATCCATATATGTTAAACGGCCAGGGAAGCTTGTTGTTAATAACAGACAATGGTGAAGCGTTAGTGGAAGCATTTGACGAGGAGAATGTACATGCTTCTGTAATCGGAAAAACCTGTGACGGGAATAAAAGAACTGTTAAGGTTGGCGAGGAGGAGCGCTTTTTGGTCGCGCCGAAAGGTGATATGTTGAGTGAAGTTATTTACGGACAGAAAGTGCCGGTATAATTAAGGAGGAGTGACATTATGCAGAGCAAGAAAACAGAAATACTTAGAATGATTAGAAATAACGCAAAACTTACAGTTAAGGATATCGCGGTAATGCTTGGCAGTGAAGAGGAAGAAGTAAATACCCTCATAAAAGAAATGGAAGACGAGCAGATTATTTGCGGTTACAATACTGTAATTAACTGGGACAAAACCGATGATGAAAGAGTAACTGCTCTTATTGAGGTTAAGGTTCAGCCTCAGCGAGGTGAGGGCTTTGACAGGATTGCAGAACGTATATATAACTACGAGGAGGTAACCTCTCTTTACCTTATGTCAGGCGGTTTTGATATGACAGTGTTCATTGAGGGAAAGACAATGAAAGAGGTTGCACAGTTTGTTGCGAGAAAGTTGTCACCGATGGACGGTGTATTATCTACCTCAACGCACTTTGTTCTTAAGAAATACAAGGAAGCCGGAACCAAAGTTGAGCAGCGTAAGAAGGATGAAAGACAGGTGGTTACGGCATGAGAAATCCATTATCAGATACAGTAATTAAGATGAAACCATCGGGCATTAGAAAGTTCTTTGATGTTGTAAGTGAGATGCCGGATGCAATATCGTTAGGTGTTGGCGAACCGGATTTTGACACGCCATGGAATATTCGCGAAGAGGGTATTTATTCTCTTGAAAGAGGACGTACTTTCTATACTTCCAATGCAGGACTTATGGAACTTCGTACAGAGATATGTAATTATACGGAAAGACGTTTTGGTATGACGTATGATCCTAAGACAGAGACGATTGTTACTGTTGGAGGCAGCGAGGGAATTGATATGGCACTGAGGGCTATGCTTAACCCGGGTGATGAGGTTATTATTCCGGAACCTTGCTATGTTTCTTACGTGCCTTGCGTGGAACTTGCAGGTGGAGTTCCGGTTACCATTTCTTTAAAAAATGAGAATGAATTTCGACTGACTGCACAGGAGTTGGAAGATGCAATTACAGATAAGACAAAGATTCTCTGCCTGTCGTTCCCGAATAATCCAACAGGAGCAATTATGGAGAAAGAGGATCTTGAGGCGATAGCAGAAGTGGTTTTGCGCCATGACCTTATTGTAATTTCTGATGAAATATATGCTGAACTTACATATAGCGGAAAGCATGTAAGTATCGCGTCACTCCCTAAAATGAAAGAACGAACGATAGTAATCAATGGTTTTTCCAAAGCGTTTGCGATGACAGGATGGAGACTTGGATATGCATTAGGACCTGCCATGATTATAGAGCAAATGACAAAGATTCATCAGTTCGCGATTATGTGTGCTCCGACAACAAGCCAGTATGCTGCCGTTGTAGCACTTAGGGATTGCGACAAAGATGTTGAACAGATGAGACAGTCTTATGACCAGAGAAGAAGATATTTGCTTAATGAGTTTAAAGAGATGGATATGCCGTGTTTTGAACCAAAGGGGGCATTTTACATGTTCCCATGTATCAAAAAGTTTGGAATGAGCTCAGAGGAGTTTGCAACAAAACTTCTAAAGAGCAAGAAACTTGCTGTTGTTCCGGGTGATGCGTTCGGACAATGCGGAGAGGGCTTCCTTCGAATTTCCTATGCATACAGTCTTGATGAACTTAAGGAAGCAATTGGTAGAATTAAGGAGTTTATTAAGGAATGAATAAAAGAACCCTAAGGGTACTTGAGTATTACAAAATAATAGAACAGTTGACTTCGTTTGCAACTACGCCGTCGGGCAAGAGAATGTGTGAAAAGCTAAAGCCGTCCACCGACATAATAGAGATAACGAAGCAACAGGAGGAAACAGCAGATGCACTTGCCAGAGTATATCAGCAGGGAGGTGTGTCTTTTTCCGGTGTCTATCCGATAAATGAAGCTATGAAAAGAGCGGAGGTTGGTGCGCAACTTTCCGTCAGAGAGCTTTTGGATGTTGCCAAACTGCTTAAAGTCTGTGAGCATGCCAAACAGTATGGTGAAAAGGCGCAGAACAAAGACGAGGAGGGTGTCGTAACAAGAAATGATTCCCTTACCGGATATTTTGACAGCCTTATTCCTCTTGAACACCTTGCAAAAGAGATTAACAGATGTATTATTTCGGAAGACGAGATAGCTGATGATGCATCGCCAAGTCTTAAGTCAATAAGAAGAGAAATGAAGCAGGTTAACGGCAAGGTACATGATATTTTAAGTAAGATTGTTGCTACACAGGATAACCAAACAATGCTTCAGGATGCCATAGTAACAATGAGAAACGGTCGTTATTGTATTCCGGTTAAGTCGGAGTACAAAGGTCATTTTCCGGGAATGGTTCACGACCAGTCGGGAAGTGGTTCTACATTTTTCATAGAACCTATGGCAGTAGTTAATCTTAATAATGAGTTAAAAGAACTTGAGATAAATGAAGCAATAGAAATAGAGAGAATTCTTGCTGCACTCAGTGAGCAGGTTGCTCTATGCAGAGACACTCTGATTTCAGATTTTGAACTTTTGACAAAGTTGGATTTCATTTTCGCAAAAGCTTCTTATGCAAAGTCTTACGACGGAACTATGCCGGAGTTTAATGATGACAGGAAAATAGAAATCAAGAAGGGAAGACATCCATTACTTGAAAAGGATAAAGTTGTTCCAGTTGATATAAGGCTAGGAGATGACTTTACAATGCTTATTATTACCGGACCGAACACCGGTGGTAAGACGGTGTCGTTAAAGACACTTGGTCTGTTTACACTTATGGGACAGTCAGGACTACACATACCTGCATTCCAGGGCTCGGTGCTTTCGGTATTTGATGATGTATTTGCAGATATCGGTGATGAGCAGAGTATAGAACAAAGTTTAAGCACATTTTCATCTCATATGACAAATATTGTTTATATTATGAAGCATGCAACAAGCAATACGCTTGTGCTCTTTGATGAACTTGGAGGTGGAACTGACCCTGTGGAAGGATCTGCACTTGCAATTTCAATACTTAATAGTCTTCATAACAGAGATGTCAGATGTATGGCAACGACACATTACAGCGAACTTAAAACTTTTGCAATGACAACGGAAGGTATTGAGAATGCCAGCTGTGAGTTTGATGTGGAAACATTGTCACCAACGTATCATTTACTTATTGGAATTCCGGGAAAGTCGAATGCGTTTGCAATTGCCAAGAAGCTTGGGATGGATGATAGTGTAATTGATGCGGCAAGGAATCAGATTGATTCTTCTACAGTTGATATGGAGACTCTGCTTGCTGATATTCATAAGGCAAAGCAGACGATAATAAATGAGCAGGAAGAGATTACTGCATATAAGGCAGAGATTGAACAATTAAAGAGTCGTCTTGCATCGAAGAATGAGCATATAGAACAGAGAAAACAGGATGTTTTAAGAAATGCCAGAATGCAGGCCGAGGAAATAATTCAAGAGGCGAAAACATTTGCAGATGAGTCCATAAGGAAGTATAATAATTGGGATAAGTCGGGCAAGGCTTCCAACAAGGAGATGGAGCAGGAAAGAGACGCAATAAGGAAAAAACTTAATTCCGTGCGTGGCTCTCTTGAGGACAAGAAACCTAATAGGAAATCAAATGCCAAGGCTTCGGATTTTCATCTCGGAGATTCTGTGCATGTTATTAGCATGAATGCAGATGGTATTGTACGCTCGCTTCCTAATCATAAGGGAGAACTTACCGTGCAGATGGGTATTTTGCAAAGTACGGTTAAGATTAGTGATGTTGAGATTGTCAAAGAGACTACGTCCAACAAGAAGAATGATAATAAGAAATACAGAGTTAATACATATGGTGGTTCGACAGGAAAGTCGAGAAACATCAAACCGGAGATTAATCTTTTGGGACTTACTGTTGATGATGCCATAATGGAACTTGATAAATATTTAGATGACGCGTGCTTGGCACATCTTGACAAAGTCAGGGTTGTTCACGGAAAGGGAACCGGTGCGTTAAGAAATGGTATTCACAATTATCTGAAGAAACAGTCCTACGTCAAATCATACCGTCTGGGAGAATTTGGCGAAGGTGATGCAGGAGTAACAATAGTAGAGTTATAGTAAGGAGGCAGGAATGGATAAGAAGAAAGTGCTCATTGTCGATGATGACGAGAATATTGCTGAGTTGATTTCTTTATATTTAATAAAGGAGTGCTTTGATACAGAGGTTGCACATAATGGCGAAAAAGCGATAGAGATGTTTAAAATCTATCATCCGGATATTATTCTTCTTGATATAATGCTTCCCGGAATGGATGGCTATGATGTCTGCAGAGAGATTCGTAAGATAAGCAGTGTGCCGATTATTATGCTTTCTGCTAAGGGCGAGGTTTTTGATAAGGTATTAGGCCTTAAGATTGGCGCAGATGATTATATTATCAAGCCTTTTGATTCTAACGAATTGGTTGCCAGAGTTCAGGCGATACTTCGTCGCGTTGGAGACAAGGAAGATGTTAATGCAGCTGTCCCTGAAGGTGAAGAAGTGGTTGAGTACGAAGGTTTGTCTGTTAATATCACAAGTTATTCTGTTGTTTACAATGGCAAGCAGGTGGAAATGCCGCCTAAAGAATTGGAACTTTTGCATTTTATGGCAAGCAGACCCAATCAGGTTTTTACAAGAGAACAATTGCTTGACAAAATATGGGGTTACGATTACATAGGTGATACGCGAACAGTTGATGTTCATGTTAAACGAATCAGGGAAAAGATAAAGGATGAGAACAACTGGTCAATTGCTACAGTTTGGGGAATAGGTTACAAGTTTGAGGTGAAGTAATAGATGAAACGTACCTTTTTTGACAGGGTAATAGTTATTATAGTAATAGTTTTGCTTATAGTGTTTGTTTCATTGGCGGGATATACAACTTATGAAACGCAACATGCTCTCGTAAAGGAAAAGCAACTTACACTTGGTAATGAATCTTTGCTGCTCTCGGAACAAACAATTGCACCGTACATTGAGGGTGTAACATCAGAAGAGGAACTGCAAATCAGACTCAATGAGTTTGAGGAAGCGCTTAAGTGTAATGTATGGTATTATGATCGTGATGGCAAGCTGATTGCAGCTTCCGGTAAAGACCATGTGGAAAAGATTCCAAAGAATCTTAGAAAACTTGATGTGGCGCTGACGGCTGACCAGGGCTTTACTATGTCCGGTAATTTTTATGGTGTCTTTGACAGCACGATGATCAGTGTCGGTGTGCCAATAAAAAAATACAGTAAGGTCGTTGGTTTTCTTGTATTGCATACTTCGGTATCTGAAATGGACGATATTAGAAAAGAGATGCTGGGAATTATGTACATGCCATTCGTTGTAATTCTTCTGTTTATTGGACTTGTATTATTCTATCTCTCAGGAAGCGTTCTTCGACCGATTAAGAAACTTAATAATGTTGCGAGAGAATATGCAAAGGGAAACTTTGATGCCAAGACAGGAGTTTCGAGAGATGATGAGATAGGAGAACTTGCAGAGTCTTTGGAGTATATGGCGGATGAGTTAAGTAAGCTCGATGAGTACAGAAAAAACTTCATAGCTAATATTTCGCATGATTTCCGTTCGCCACTTACATCTATTAAGGGTTATATCCAGGCAATGATAGACGGTACGATTCCACCGGAGAAGTACGGCAGATATCTGTTGGTTGTATTAAATGAATCAAAACGTTTGACCAAACTTACAGAAGGTCTGCTTGAACTTAACAACTTCGATACATATGGTCCTGTACTTTCATGTTCAAACTTTGATGTGGTAGATGTTATACGTCTTACAAGAAGTACTGTGGAAGTTCAATGTGAAAAGAAGAATATTGATTTTAGAATTAATTGTCCTGCTGAATATACGGAAGTGTATGCAGACAAAATGAAAATAGGTCAGGTTATATTTAATCTCGTTGACAATGCAATTAAGTTCAGTCCGGAAAACGGAAAACTTGTTGCTACGATTACCAATAAGAATGACAAGGTTATCATTTCCATCAAAGATCAGGGTCCCGGTATTGAAAAAGAAAACCAGAACAAGATATGGGATCGTTTCTACAAAACCGATGCATCCAGAGGTAAGGACAAACAGGGTACCGGTTTGGGACTTGCGATAACAAAAGAAATAATCAAGGCTCATGGCGAATACATTGATCTTATAAGCTCGGAAGGAAATGGATGCGAGTTTATATTCTCATTGCCGTTTGCCAAGGAAATAACAAATGACGTGTAATTAATGGAAGGAGTATATATATGCGTTTCATTGCGGACATCAGAGAGGGAGATAATATATCTTCAATTTACTTGTGCAAGAATAAGAGAAATCTTCAGACTAAGGCAGGAAAGACTTACTATTCTATGTCGTTAAATGATAAAACGGGATCGGTAGATGCTAAAATATGGGATATCAATAATGGAATTGAACACTTTGATTCTATGGATTATATCCAGGTGGATGCTCAAGTTATAAGTTATCAGGGCGCTTTGCAGTTAAATGTCAGAAGAGTAAGAAAAGCTTCTGAAGGTGAATATGATCCTGCGGATTACATGCCGTATACAACCAAGAATATAGATGAAATGTATAAGGAAATGGTTGGCCTTATCGACTCTGTTAAGGATGTGCATTTGAACAAGTTGCTCAATTCTTTGTTTGTTGAGGATAAGGATTTTGCAAAACGTTTTCGTATGCATTCTGCGGCAAAGACAATGCACCACAATTTTGTGGGTGGTTTGTTGGAACACAGTCTTTCGGTTGCAAAGATGTGCGACTACTACACAACTAATTATCCGATATTAAAAAGAGATTTATTGATTACTGCAGCCTTGTGTCATGATATTGGCAAGATTGATGAGATATCGCAGTTTCCGGAGAATGACTATACCGATGAAGGTCAGCTTATTGGTCACATTGTAAAAGGTGTAATTATAATTGAAGAGAGAATCAGAAATATAGAAGGATTTCCGGAAGTTACAGCAAATGAACTTAAACATTGTATATTAGCTCATCATGGTGAGTTAGAATATGGTTCACCGAAGAAACCGGCATTAGTTGAAGCTGTCGCATTGGCGTTTGCTGATAATACGGATGCCAAATTAGAAGGCTTTGCGGAACTTCTCAATAATAATGGTAATAAGCCGGGAGAATGGATTGGATATAACAAAATGTTTGATTCCAATATCAGAGGAACTTCCGGAATGTGAGGGGAGTATATATGAACAGTTTGGTAGCACCGTTTCAAAACTCAACGATCGGTGATATATACACCAAAGCAAAAAAGAATCACAATCTTCCTATTGAAATATCAGGTACGGATGGTTATGGAAGATACTATGTCATGGACTGTTTGGCAGGACAGCAACTTAAGTTGATTGTAACCTACAGTGAGGATAAGGCGAAAGAAATAAGTGAGGCTTATCGATTCTTTGACAGAAACATACTATATTATCCATCGAAGGACGTATTGTTTTACAGTGCGGATATTCACGGACACACAATTCTTATGCAACGAATGGAGGTCATTCGTGCATTGATTGATAAAACCGCAACAACAATAGTTTTATCAATAGATGCGTTGCTTAATAAGGTTGTACCTGTTTCTGAAATTGAAAAATACGTAATGCAATTGAATAAGGGTGATGAAGTAAGCCTTGAAGAGTTGAAAGAACGTCTTATATCAGAAGGATATGAGAGAAACTATGAGGTTGATGGAGTTGGTCAGTTTTCTATAAGGGGAGGTATCTTGGATATCTTCCCTATGTGTAGTGATTGTCCCTATCGTATAGAGTTCTGGGGTGATGAGATTGACAGCATAAGAAGTTTTGATGTTGAAAGTCAGAGAAGTATAGAGACGGTTGATTTGCTAAAGATATTCCCTGCATCGGAAATGGTGCTTGATGACGATAGAATCAAAAAAGGCCTTAAAAAGATTGACAAAGAGCACAAGGCGTACGCCAAGAAGTTAAAGGAATCATTTAAAACTGAAGAGTATGCAAGAATCAATAGAGAAATAGCAGCTCTTAAAGAGGAACTTGAAAACTTTAACAGTGCTATGGGTATTGATGGATATATTGGTATGTTCTATGACGAGCCTGTAAGTTTTCTTTCTTATTTGCCGGAGGATACAATCATACTTCTTGATGATCCATCAAAGATATGCGCGCGCGGGAAAGTGTGCCGTATGGAATTTACCGAGAGCATGCGTGACAGACTCGAAGGAGGATATATGCTTCCGGGGCAGGCGGAGGTTGTTTTCGATTACGAAAAAATCGGACACGAGTTGATGAAAAGAGACATGATAATGTTCAGTCTTCTCGGAGAACGTTGTGATGTATTTGTACCCAAAATCAAAAAGGAGATAGAGACACGATCTATTCCGGCATATCATCACAGTGTGGATATGCTTATCAAGGATATACACAATTGGAAAAAAGAAGGCTATGGAATTATTCTTTTTTCACCCTCGGCAACGAGAGGAAAAAGACTTGCGGATGAGCTTAATGACAGGGAAGTAACATGCTTCTTTACAGACAACAAGGACAGGGTTTTGTCTGCAGGAGAAATGATGATTACAGACGGAAGACTCAAAAATGGTTTTACGGTTTCGTCCATCAAGCTTGTCGTACTTACGGAGGGAGATATATTCGGTCAACGTAAGCAGCGACTTAAGTTAAAAAGAAGACAGTTATATTCCGGAGAGAAAATCAAAAGTTTCGATGACCTTAATATCGGGGATTATATTGTCCATGAAAGACATGGGCTTGGAATATATCGTGGAATAGAAAAGATAGAAGTTGATAAGGTTACCAAAGACTATATTTGTATAGAGTACAGCGGTGGCTCGAAATTATATATACTCGTATCGCAGTTGGACATGATTCAGAAATATTCCTCGAAAGAAGGAAGACGTCCAAGACTTAATAAGCTTGGAGGAACTGAATGGGAAAAAACAAAGTCGAGAGTCAGAGAAAGAGTTTCAACTGTTGCGAAAGAACTTGTCGAACTTTATGCTGTGAGACAGGCGACAGAGGGATTTGCTTTTTCGGATGATACTGTATGGCAGCGGGAGTTTGAGGAAATGTTCCCGTATGAAGAGACGGAAGATCAGTTAAAGGCGATAGAAGATACGAAACATGATATGGAAAGTAATAAAATCATGGATCGTTTGATTTGCGGTGATGTTGGATACGGCAAAACCGAGATTGCAATAAGGGCAGCATTTAAAGCTGTGCAGGATGGTAAGCAGGTGGCATATCTTGTTCCTACGACAATTCTTGCGCAGCAACATTACAACACGTTTTGTGAACGTATGGAGAATTATCCTATTAAGATAGCGATGATGTCTAGATTTCTTTCGGCAAAAGAGCAACGGACAATAATCCAGAATATGAAAAAGGGACAGGTTGATATAGTAATCGGTACCCATAAGCTTCTTTCTAAAGAGATAGATTATCGTAATTTGGGACTCCTTATTATAGATGAGGAACAACGCTTTGGTGTCTCTCACAAAGAGAAAATCAAACAGATGAAGAAGAATGTTGATGTACTTACATTGACCGCGACACCTATTCCGCGTACTCTTCACATGAGTCTTATCGGAATACGTGATATGAGTCTTTTAGAGGAACCACCGGTTGACAGAAAAGCGATACAGACTTATGTTCTAGAGTATAATCAGGAGATGGTTAAAGAGGCCATTAAGAGAGAACTAGCCAGAGGCGGTCAGGTGTACTATGTGTATAACCGTGTCAATACGATTTCCGATATTGCGTCAGAACTTTCGAGAATGATGCCGGACGTGAGGGTTTCTTATGCTCACGGTCAGATGAAGGAACGTGAACTTGAAGATGTAATGTATGCATTTATCAATAAGGAAATAGATGTATTGGTTACAACGACAATTATTGAAACCGGACTTGATATTTCCAATGTTAATACGATGATAATCCATGATGCCGATAATTTTGGATTGGCGCAACTTTATCAGTTGCGTGGTCGTGTGGGACGTTCGGACAGAACAGCATATGCTTTCTTGATGTATAAGCGCGACAAACTTTTGAGAGAAACAGCTGAGAAGCGACTTAAAGCAATAAGAGAGTTTACGGATTTAGGTTCGGGATACAAGATATCAATGCGTGACTTGGAAATCCGAGGTGCCGGTAATCTTCTTGGTATGGATCAGTCCGGTCATATGGAAGCAGTAGGTTATGACTTATATTGTAAGATGTTAAATGACGCTATACTTGAGCAGAAAGGCGAGACGAAACGTGAAGATTTCGAGACTTCGATTGAACTTCCGATAGATGCGTTCATTCCTTCTTCTTATGTTAAGAATGAAATGATGAAGCTTGAACTTTATAAGAGGATATCGGGTATATGCAGTAATGAAGATTACGATGATATGAAAGAAGAATTGATTGACCGTTTCGGAAAGCTGCCGTCACCCGTTGAGAATCTTCTTACCATTTCTCTTATTAAGGCAAAAGCACATGAAACCTGTATAACTTCTGTTTCGTACAAGATGAACAAAGTCCTTATAGAGATGGTTGAAGGTGTCAATATTGATATGGAGGGACTTAATGCTTTTCTTGAGAAATATAAGAATCATATCAAAGTTGTTTCGGGAGAAAAATCCGGATTTCAAATTGATGTTGAGAAGAAGAGTATTAAGAGCTTTGTAGGAACATTAAATGAGATTGTTGACTCTATTTCAAAAATGGTTAATAATAAATAAGGAGGTGCATATATATGAAGAAAAAATATTTGGCTTGTTTTATTATGGCAATACTCCTTTCCTTTTCAACTGTTATTACAGGATGTAACAAGAAACAGGTGGACGAAAATAATTTGGTTGTATATAACTTTGGTGGCGATGATATTACTTATGCGGAGTATTATATTTATGCCAAGACAATAGAAGAAGATTATTGCAAGGTATACGGTAATGGTGTTTGGGAACTTGAACTTAATACAGATGATGGAAACAGTTCGGTTAAGGATATCACAATTAAGGATATCGTATCGGATATTAATCGTGTCAAGGTGTTGAATGCTCATTCCGCAGAGCTTAACATTTCGCTTACGGACAGTGAGATTTCAGAGATAGAAGAAATAGCAGACAAGTTCTACAAAGGTCTTACCGAGGAAGATATCAAAGAATCTGGAATCAGTAACCAGCTTGTAAAGGCGGTTATTAAAGAAAACCTTGTTGCAAACAAGGTGTATGAGCATGTGCTTGAAGATTATGATTTTGAGATTTCTGATGAGGAAGCAAGAATGATTTCATTCTATGACATGGTCTTTGAATGTTACAAGGTTGAGAAGGATGGTTCGATAAAGGAATATTCCGAAGAGGAAAAACAAAAACAGCTTGATAAGGCCAATGAAGCGCTTACTTCTCTTGCAGAGGATGAGGACACTACTTATGAAAAACTCGTTGACAAATACAATCTGCAGTATGCTTCATCTTATACAATGTCAAAAAGTCAGATTACGGAAGAATATGGCGAGAGTGTTGCTTCTAAGATTCTTGAACTTGCTGACGGCGAGGTCAGTGTGGTTGTGGAAACACAATATGGTTATCATATATTTAAGATGCTTAAGTCTAATGATGAAGAACTGACAAAAGAGAATAAAGCAAACATTGTTCGTTCAAAGCAGAAAGAATACTTCAGCGGTATGTTTGATACTTGGGTTAAAGACTATGACCCGAGTTTTGATTTTGACAAGCAGATAAACAGAAAACTTGCAGAAAAAATATGGCAATCCTAGAAAGGATTGCCATTGTTATTTTAATTGATTACTGCATGCTGTTTAAGATATCCTGGTATGATGCTGCTCCGCCGAGACAAAGTACATATATGATACTTCCTACCGAGATAACCAATCCTAATATAGAAAGGATGAGACCAACTATAGCCATTCCCGGCTTGTTGCCTTCGGCATCCTTCTTCTGTACACATGAAAAGATTATACCGAGTATACCGAATATAATTGATAAAAATGTACAGCAGCAAGAAAGAAGACTAAGTATACCCATTACAAGAGAAGCAATTGCGAAACCTTTTGAAAACTCTTCAGGAGCACCATAGTTGTTAGATGCATAATTGGCAGTTGCATTTCCTTCTACCTGTCCACCGAATACTTCCTGATGTGATGAAGTATCAACAGGGTTTGAAACATGTGCCTCAAAAGCTGAAGGGACAGTTGCCGTAGGCTCTTCGACTTTGGCAGCCTCTGTTACAGTTTCTTCAACTTTTGTTTCTTCAACTTTTGTTTCTTCAACTTTTGTTTCTTCCGGTTTGCTGTATTCGCCCGATGTTGGAGCGTCGTAGCTTAAAGGACTTTTATTGTTATTTTCATCCATAGGTATTGTTTCTCCTCCTAAGTTATTATATTATAGTAGCATTATAATAACATTTATTACACTATTGTGTAAAGTTTTTTATGGAGATATTATGACAGACCGAAAGATATTGTTTAGAGATTTCCTTATAGTCAATATATCCGGAGTGCTTGGTGCGGGCATTGTTTTTGTTGGTATGCTTCTTGCAAGGTACGACATAATACCTAACCCTGACTGTACGTTTCATGCAATAACGCATTTGTACTGTCCGGGGTGCGGCGGAACGAGAGCAACCTTTGCATTGCTTTCCGGAAGAATCATAGATTCGATAAAGTTTAACCCTGCTGTGGTTTTTGGTGCATTGCTTATTTTGCACTATGAAATAGGTATTGTGCTAACGCTTATCAAAAATAACGGCAGGCGTTATTACACACGGAAACTATGGCCGGTATATTTGTATGTGGCTATTGTTGTTTCCTTCTTTATTATACGGAATCTGTTACTTGTTTTTTGTGGCATTGATATGCTGGCGTAATCGATGTATTAGAAAGGTGTTATATGTTAACTTCAAACGACCAAAAGAAAATAAAAGATATACTTAATGAGTGTCCTGACAAGATTGTTATAAGCAATCCTACATCTAAGGACAATGAATACAAAAAAGCTGTGATACGAAAGTATGAGAAAGGTGATGGCGTGTCCTATCAGATAGAACGTTTCACGGACAAGCAGGCCTTTCATGAGAATGTAAATGTTGCCGGAATGTGCGAGGCGGTCTTTTTGATGTTCCCGGAATCATTTAGCCAACTTAATGTTTTTGGAAAGGAGCGTCAGTGGGATTTTAAAGTAACAAAAAAAGGAAAACTCCTATCATCCGATAGACTGATTAGAAAGTCAAATGATACGTCAAAAGATAATCTTATAACCGTGAACGACGGATGTAAACCTTCCTATAATAATTACAACAGAAAGAAGAATTATATTCTTGCGGAAGGAACGGTTGTGCCGCCGCTTGTTGATCTTGGAATTTTTACGAAAGAGGGCAAGGTGGTTAATTCTATGTACGACAAGTACAAACAGATTAACCGCTTCCTGGAATTGGTAGATGATGTTGTCAAAAATGTCAAGGTAAAGGATACCTTCAATATAATAGATTTTGGATGCGGTAAATCTTACCTTACATTTATTCTGTATTATTATCTCGTTGAACTTAAAGGAATAAATGCTACAATAACAGGACTTGATCTTAAAACTGATGTAATAAAGAAATGCAATGAGACCGCGAAGAAATATCATTATGATAATCTTTATTTTGAACTGGGGGATATTAATGGATACAAAACAGATAAGCCGGTAGATATGGTTGTAACGTTACATGCTTGTGACACTGCGACGGACTATGCACTTTATAATGCCATCTCATGGAAAGCAGGTATTATACTTTCGGTTCCGTGTTGTCAGCATGAGATAAATGCACAGATTGCAAGTGATGATTTTGCAATCCTTACAAGACACGGAATCATCAAAGAACGTGTAAGTGCACTTATGACAGATGCTATAAGAGCAAATGTGCTTGAGTACTGCGGATATCATACGCAACTTCTTGAGTTTATTGATATAGCGCATTCGCCAAAGAATATACTTATACGAGCAGTGCGTCATGACAATTCCTCTAAAGAACGTCGTGAAAAAGCGTGGGAGGAAGCGGAACGATTGTGTGCACAATTTAATATAAAGCAGACGCTTATGGAACTTGTGCGAGGGTAATTGCTGTTTAGTTAAGTTTCGCATGTACAACATAGAGGGCGGCACGCGACTCGCCTACGGCTCGCATCAGCTGATTTGATGCACTTTCCTACATGAAAGAACAGCGTGAGATTATCTGTGTGTGAAATATCCTGTGACATCTGAAAGGTACTTAGAGGTTGTTGGTATGCCGTGAGTACATAAGCGAATGCCTGACACGGATGTCAGGCAAGGCATGTTGAGACAGGATGTCGAATCCATAGCCGGTCGCGTATTATAAGAAAGTGTAGTCGGCATACCTACAACCTCTTAGTGCGTTTCACCTGGATACAGGATATTCATACATCTGATAATCTATACGCGTTTGTTTAGGAATAAAAGTGCATTAAACAGCAATTTTTTATGCCAGTAAGTTATCAACCAGTTCAGAAAGTTTCGGCACGTCTGCGTCCTTTAATGTTGACTTGATTGATACGACAGGTTCTACAAGAGTTGTATCCTTGAAGTTTTCAACATAAGATTTCATAACGCGCGCTGCAGAAGGTGCCCAGCTTCCGTTCTCTACAAGAGCAACCTTGCGCTTTTGATATGATTTAATCTTTAATATATTGAGGAAATGACTCATTGGCGGGAACAAATCCGCATCATATGATGATGCACAAAGAATCATTTTGTCATAACGGAAGGCATCTTCAACACCCTCATGAAGGTCATCATTAGCAAGGTCTGTTATGCCAAACTTGACGCCCTTTTCCTCAAGAATCTCCGCCAATTTCATTGCTGCTTCCTTGGTTCCGCGGTTGTGGATTGAAGCAAATATAAGTGCAACGCCATCATCCTCAGGCTCGTAAGCAGACCATGTCTTGTACTTGTTAATGTAGAACTCAAGAGGCTCGTTCTCCGGAAGAACCGGTCCGTGAAGTGCGCATATATGCTCTATATCCAAAGCTTCTGCTTTCTTAAGAACTGCCGCAACCTGCGCTCCGTACTTTCCAACAATATTAAAATAATATCTTCTTGCTTCGCATGCCCAGTCGTCAGCCTCTGCACCCTTGTAACCAAACTTGCCGAAACCATCTGCAGAGAACAATACTTTCTCTGTGCTTTCATAAGTCATCATAACCTCCGGCCAATGCACCATCGGTGCTGCTATAAATGAAAGTTTGTGACTTCCAAGCTCTAAAGTGTCACCCTCTTTTATCGCTGTTATCTTATCTGATAAATCTTCATCAAAGAACTGCTTCATCATATTCGAGGCGGCCATGCTTGTATATATCTGAACGTTCGGAAACTTTTTAATCAGAGTTAAAATTGACCCCGAATGGTCCGGCTCCATATGCTGAACCACAAAATAATCAATCGTAGTCTTGCCTGCATCCGAAAGTGCCTTGTCTATGTTGGCAACCCACTCTTCTGTAACATCAGCATCCACGCTGTCCATAAGGCAAACCTTGTCATCAATTATAAGATATGAGTTGTATGCCATTCCATCCGGAAGTTCATATTGGTTTTCAAACAACTCAATATCATGATCGTCCACACCTACATTTAAAATTGTCTTTGTAACTTCTTCGTACATATCATATACCTCCTTCAGCTATGTAAAATATATTAGTAATTATAACATATTGCGAAATCTAATATTGCAAGAACGGGAAAATATCACCTTCAGTATTCCGTGCGGAAACTTCTCTCATCCTCAATCACATCCATGTTCTCGCTTTCAATTCCATCTATGTGAATCCACGTTCCCTGTTCAACCATTCCCAGAAAACGTTCAACCATATCACGTTCGCCCTGAACCTCTAGTTCAACCCTGCCGTCGTATAGATTCTTGACATATCCGGTAAGTCGCAAGCTGTTGGCTGTATGGTATGCACGATAGCGAAAACCAACGCCCTGCACCCTGCCGCTTACATAATAATGTTTTCTTATTACTCCCATTGTTTCTTTCCTCTGTATCACAATATCAATTATGTGTTCCAAAGAATCCTGTACCGTTTTCAAAAATTAACCAAGGATAAATTTGTCTATCACTTCAACAAGTCCATCCTCATCATTTGTCTTCTCTGTAACATAATCCGCAGCTTCCTTAACCACCTGCTGACCGTTCTTCATACAAACTCCGACATTTGCGTATTTTATCATCGACATATCATTAAAGCCGTCGCCACAAGCTACCGTGTCGGCAACATTTACACCGATAGCGGAAAAGAGCTTGTCAAGAGATGCCGCCTTATCAACGCCTAACGGCATTGCCTCAATGAAGAACTCCTCCGAGCGGTAAATGCTGAGCTTGCCCTCATACATAGCGGCCATTTCTTTCTCTAATTCAGGCGCAACCTCCGGTGACGCCGTAAAGAGACATTTATTAACATCAAAAGTAATATAATCAGGGAAATTATCAACTTGTCTAAGCTCCATAAAATTAAGACGCGCTTCAAATCTCATGTAATCGTCAGGTCTTGTTCCGTGTATTACCGTATCGCCTTCGTAAGTTATCATACCCATATCATTCTTCACCGCATACTCATAAAGCGGAGCTATGCACTCTCTCGGAAAAATATTCTGGTAAATTATCTTGTCGTTCTTAAGGTCAATGACCTTCGCGCCGTTAAAGCAGAGAACATATCCGCCATACTCGTGAAGTTTTAACTTGTCCACAATCCATTTAACACCTGGTGTCGGACGACCCGATGCAATGATTATCTTGTGGCCCTTTTCCTGTATGTTCATAAGCGCTTCGTAAGTCTTGTCCGTCAGTTCCTTTTTGCTGTTAGTAAGTGTTCCGTCAACATCTAATATAAGGTATTTCATTTATCTTCTGCCTTTCTAAATTAATGTTATGTACTTCTGCGTCTGTTCCATAATTACCTTAAAATTATTAAGGTCTGTCTGCACATCTCCCGTTTCAATAGAGTGACTTGCATTCGGTGTAATATAAAGCGGCAACGACAATTTCTCGCATCCGACTTCAATTACCGGCGTCTCCACCCATGGGTCAGCCGTTCCATGAAACACAATCCCGCTGCCTTCCTGCATATAATCAAAGCTTTGCTCAACCGGTGTATAGTAAATGTTCCTTACCTGCAAACCACGTTCTTTTGCATAGCTTGCCGCCACTACCGTTCCTACACTCTTTGATATAAAAAGTACATCCTCATAACTTGTGAAATCGACATCTTTAAGGATATCCCGAGTCTGCTCTAATGCAATAAGATAAGACTCCTTCATTTTTTCCTTTGAGCCCTTAACACCTTTCGGAAATCCTGTATAGTCAACACTTATTATCTCATATCCCGCATTACTTGCAAGCCTTTTCGAAAAATATAACAATGGCTTGTCCGTATGGTATCCGATTCCCGGAAATATTACTGCCAGTTTTGACATTCTAACCGCATCCTCCTTACATGATAAGCAGCTGATTATAGTTCATTTACCCTCTCGGTCATAACACACTCAAGGAATCCGCTACATCCTTCAACCACATCGTTAAATGTAGTTCGAAAATCTCCGGTGTACCAAGGGTCTGCGACGTCTCTGTTTCTTCCGGCGAACGCCATCAGCTTGTGTATCTTCCTGTCCGGATCACCACCACACATTCTTTCCATATTGCGAATGTTTGCAGAATCCATTCCAATCAAATAATCGTACTTCTTATAATCCTCGCGCTTGAGTTGTACAGCATACTTACCCTCACACGAAAGTCCGTGCTTTGCAAGTTCCTTCTTTGCCGGCGGATAGACAGGATTACCTCTGTCTCCCCAGATTTCCTCTGTACTTGTGGCTGCGGACGCAATATAAAATAAATCCGACAGTCCACATTTTTCTACCATATCTTTTAATACAAACTCGGCCATTGGCGAACGACATATGTTGCCGTGGCATACGAATAATATTTTTATCATTTAATCAACTCTCCTATAAGTTGTTGAATTTTTCTAAAATCAAACTGTGTAAATCCTGTGTAAAAGCACTCTTCGGTCAGAAACAAATCCTTTATTTATGCGGTTTTGGGGCTTATATACATATGTTGCCCCAGCAGACGAACAGTACCTTTATCATGCTTAAACACCTCGATTTTAGCTAGTTTTCTCAACAACACACATGTTCATTTTTCGGTCTATTTTGGCTTATTTGGGCCTGTTTTTTTCTTCAAACTGTGTAAAAACGCCTCATATCATTTACATTTCCATAACGCCATCGGATGCTCTCTCAATCGCTCAATGATCTCAGCATCCTCAAAAAGCAACTCCGGTTTATATTCCTTTTCTATAAACCTTTCCATGTACTCCATTTCTGCTTCTGTCGGCTTCATAAGCGATGCTATGTACTCCTTCGCCTGCTGTTTCTTCCCTTCCAGATCAAACTTATCCTTCACAGTCAGAACCGGGAACA
>JAILRO010000003.1 GCA_024698145.1 Lachnospiraceae bacterium | reverse complement strand
CATAGCCGGTCGCGTATTATAAGAAAGTGTAGTCGGCATACCTACAACCTCTTAGTGCGTTTCACCTGGATACAGGATATTCATACATCTGATAATCTATACGCGTTTGTTAGGGATAAAAGTGCATTAAACAGCAATTTTACTGTGTAATAAGTCCAAGTATTTCGTTGCTACGAGCCACGAATTTAGTCATTGCTTCCGGCTCAAGCGGAGCATGAGCAAGGAGTGCAAGGTCATATAACTGCTCGCAAACCATGTTTGTCTTGTCACCGTCAGGATTGTTGAGAATGTATTGAACGAGATTGTTGTTCGCATTAAGTACAAGTGTTAATGAATCGCCGCCAAATAAGTTTGGATCCATTCCGCCCATTGCGTATATCTTCATCATATCCTGCATTCTTCTTGTTTCTTCAGGAAGTGTTATCATTGAGGAGATAGAAGTATTCTTAAGCTTCTCAACTTTAACTTCGAGTTTATCGTTATTAAGGGCCTTCTTGAATGTTTCTGAAAGCTTATCAGTTGTTTCTTTAAGTTCTTCCTCGGAAACTTCTTCCTTGAAGGTATTGGTAATATCTGAGTCTATTCTTGCAAAATGAACACCCTCATGCTTCTGTTCCTGGTGTGTAATGAAAGGATTGTCGATGTTGTGATCAAGGACAACTGCATCAATTCCCTGCTCGCGGAACATATTGATATATTGAGATTGTGTTTTCTCATTGTCTGTATAGAATACAGTGTTCTCGTATTTTTCTTTGCCGGCATCTAAGTACTCGGTGAGTGTTAAGTATTTGCCGTCTATATTTCTGTAAAGGATGTAGTCCTTCATTTTATCTTCGAACTTGTCGTCCTTTAAGCAACCGAACTTGATGAATGGTGAAAGGTCATCCCAGTATTTCTCGTAGTTTTCACGATCTGTCTTACACATGCCGGAAAGTTTGTCGGCAACCTTCTTTGTAATGTAATCAGAAATCTTCTTAACAAAGCCGTCATTCTGTAATGCACTACGTGATACGTTAAGAGGAAGATCCGGACAATCGATAACACCCTTTAACAAAAGAAGGAACTCAGGAATAACTTCCTTGATGTTGTCGGCAATAAATACCTGATTGTTGTATAACTTAATCTTACCCTCTAATGTATCATACTCTGTATTAAGCTTAGGGAAGTATAAGATACCCTTTAAGTTAAACGGATAATCCATATTTAAATGAATCCAGAACAAAGGCTCTTTGAAATCAAGGAAGACTTTTCTGTAGAATTCCTTGTATTCTTCATCTGTACAATCATTAGGATGCTTTGTCCAAAGTGGATGAGTATCGTTGATTGGTGTTTCTTTTGGTTCTTCTTTGGTTTCTTCATTAGTATCTTCTGCGTTTTCATCGCCTGTTTCCTTGACTTCAGAAGCTGTAGAATCAACAACGTCAGTCTTTTCTTCCTTTGCTTCATCAGCATTTGTGAAGAAAATCTCTTCAGGCATGAAAGAACAGTATTTCTCTAAAACTTCTTTAACGCGATATTCATTGGCAAATTCATAGCTTTCTTCGTTAAGATATAAGGTGATTTCTGTACCGTGAACATCTCTGTCACCTTTTGACATTGTATAGTCAGTTCCGCCGTCACATTCCCAGAATACGGGCTCGGAATCTTCCTTATATGAAAGAGTGTTGATTGTAACTTTGTCGGCAACCATAAATGTTGAGTAGAATCCAAGACCGAAATGACCGATTATCTGGTCGTCAGTAGCCTTGTCTTTATATTTCTCAAGGAAATCAGATGCACCTGAAAAAGCAATCTGGTTAATGTATTCATTGACCTCGTCTGCGGTCATACCGATACCGTTATCAATAAATGTAAGTGTTTTATCTTTGGGGCTTGCAATTACATCAATTCTGTAGTTGATGTCTTCAGCCTCCTCATATTCTCCGATAAGTGCTAATTTGCGAAGCTTTGTAACTGCATCACAAGCGTTTGAGACAACTTCTCTTACAAAAATGTCGTGGTCTGAATATAACCACTTCTTAATTATAGGGAAAATATTCTCACTGTTGATGGATAAGCTTCCTTTTTTCTTGTTAGCCATTTGTCACATCTCCTTTATAATATTGTTTCTTAATTATCTTAATTACAAGGAATATTTTAGTATGCGAAAAGAGAAAAGTCAAGAAAAAATTAGCACTCAACAAAAAAGAGTGCTAACAAAATAAAACATCACATTAATGAAAATTGAATCTCACAAAAAGTTAAAAATTAAAAACAACGTATAAACGTTGCTTTTAATTTGTTGTTATACTATTCAGTTTTAATAATGTGATAAAATTAGAGAAAATTTCTTGCTCAAAAGTTTTGTCAAGAGTGAAAGTTTTGTATGAAACAGAGCATGTCACATTTAATTTCTGATCTTTGAATATGAAATTGAAGTATATTCCTGTGATATCGTTAGAATTATGTGATGATTTATTCTCGGAGAAATTATGTTCCGTAAGTTTAAATACTATCTTCATATAAGAAGGAGTTCGTTTTCCTTTTATAATAGAAAACACTTTTGGCTTTGTATACTGCCAAGGTAGAAATGAAATATCTGCCGGGAACATGGTCTCAAGTTCGTCTTGCGAATAAAAGTCCCTGTTGAGTTTTCCTTCTATGGAGTATGTCATATCTGAGATGATGACAGCCTCTACGGTTTCGTATGAATCAAAGGCTTCAGATTGGAAAAGAAGTTGCATGAAGTTTTTGACATCTAATATTTCTGCTGATTGCATAAGTCCCTCTTATTGTTGTAATGTTTAGGTGATAAGTTACCAGAATATGATAGCATATAATATAATGTATTTCCATATTATTGTCGAGGAACGAAGAATGTTTTTTATTTTCAATATTTTTTTAAGGTTCGGTTTGTATAGTAATCGCATAAAGAAAAACAAAGGATTATAAAACCGGTTATAAACTTTGGGTAACAATACAGATTATTAAGCATTTTTTAGGAGGCGATTACTATGAGATGGAGTAAATATTCATTTATTTTAGCAGGAAGCTTATTAGTGACAGGGCTTGCGGGATGTCAATCATCTGTGCTGACAGATTCGGAACAAAAATCATCAGAAGCTGAAGCGAGTGTTGATTCCGATACATCAGTTAAAAGTATATTATCAAAAGAGGATATCACCGTGGAGAACTCGTATGACAATTCAAATGATGGTGAACATGCCATAGAGGTTGATGGAGAAGAGGTGGAGTATTCAAATATTAGTGTTAGTAAGAGTGGAGATTCCGAAGGAGATGAATCTGATTTTTACGGTGAAAATGCAACTGTGTTTGCAACCAATAAGGCAACTCTTACAATAAAAGAAGCTGTTATCCAATCAAACGGAACCCATGCAAACGGTGTTTTCTCATATGGCGAAGGCACAACCATTAATATATCTGATTCTGTTATAGAAACTACAGGTAATTGTTCCGGTGGTTTGATGACTACCGGAGGCGGAACAATGAATGCCTCTAACCTAACGATTCATACAACCGGCAATTCATCGGCAGCAATACGTTCAGACAGGGGTGGTGGAACCGTGACTGTTGACGGAGGCTCATATACAACCGATGGAACGGGTTCACCCGTAATATATTCAACCGCCGCCATTACTGTTAATGATTCCTCACTTGAGTCAACTGCATCGGAAGGTGTTGTCGTGGAGGGAAAGAATTCCGTAACTCTTAACAATTGTGACCTTATTGCGGATAATAATACAAAGAATAGCGATAAGTCCGATAATTATAATGCAGTAATGATATACCAGTCTATGTCAGGTGACGCTGCTGCGGGAACAGCTTCATTCACAATGAATGGAGGTACTCTTAAGAACAAGAACGGAGATGTGTTCTTTGTTAACAATACTGCATGTGATATCAATCTTTCAAATGCAGACATAGTAAATGAGGACGGTTCCGGAGTGTTATTACGTGCTGCTGCAGCCGGCTGGGGCAATGAGGGCTCTAATGGAGGTAAAGTTAATCTTACAGCGCAGGGACAGACGATATCAGGGAATATGGTTGTTGATGAAGTGTCGGTGCTTAATCTGTACTTAAAAGAGGATTCTTCGTGGACAGGTGCAATCAATACTGACGGACAAAAAGGTGACGTGTATGTAGAGTTGGACGATGGAAGTACGTGGACATTGACTTCGGATTCTTATGTTTCATCGCTTACGTGTGAAGAAGGCTCTATTAATCTTAACGGACATAAGTTGTACGTTGATGGAAAAGAATATGAAGAAGGAACAGCAGTTTCAGGAGAGGCAATAGAGATTGTTTCTGAAAATGGTGATGACTCACAGATGACACCTCCGGATGGAAACGGTCCAATGGGCGATGGCTCTACACCGCCTGAAAAACCTGACGGAAATGGCCCAATGGGAGATGGAAGTATGCCGCCAGAGAAACCTGACGGAAATGGTCCAATGGGCGATGGCTCAACACCACCCGAGAAACCGGACGAAAGTAATACTTCTTCGCCAAAGTAAGACAAGAATTATGTTGCGTAGTTGAGTGAAAATAGTGTATAATACGTGTGTGTTTTCTGATAATTTTGCATGAACAAGGAGGGGTTACATGTTTAACAGAGCAGATAACAGATACGTTGAGCAACTTGAGACCAAGATTGCTCGCCTTGAAGCTCAACTTGAAGAGGAGAAGGCAAAAGCGGATCTTAATTACAGAATGTTGGATGCCATTAATGTTAGTACGCATTTGGGTTTTTGGGCGGCTTATTATGATGATGACGGAAAGCAGACACATGCGATATTTTCCGATGAATTCAGAAGAATGTTAGGCTTTGACAGAAAAGATTTTCCTGATGAAATGACTGCTTTTGCAGGATTGATTTATTCGGAAGATGTAGACAAAGCTTTTGCTGCGTATGGAGTAGCTGAATCTGACAGGTCGGGTCGGACAAAGTATGATGTTGACTACAGAATCAAGACAAAGAATGAAGGATATAAATGGTTCCACGCAGCCGGAGAGTGTATTCGAAAGAAGGATGGAACGCCAATCGTTTTTGTTGGAACATTTACTGATATCGATGAGGCAAAAATCAACGCAGACAGACTTGAGGTTGGACAGAGAAGACAAGGTGCAGTTGATCGTATGATGCTTGAAGGAAGCTGGAGTATGGATCTTACCAAGTACGCTATTGATGATCCGAGTTCTCCAATGGTATTTTCAGACCAGTTCAAACACATATTGGGATATAGCGGTTCTTCGGATTTCCCTGATGTGATGCAGTCTTGGATTACCAAGATTCATCCGGATGATGTGGGTCCTGCTTCAGAGGCGATGGGCAGACAACTTTCTGATGTTAGTGGGAATACGGTGTTTGATATGGAATATCGTATGCTTCATAAGGACGGCAACTATAGATGGGTTCGCGCTTCGAGTACGGTAGTGTGGAGTAGAGACGGAAAGGCACTGATGGCTGCCGGCACTATTTTGGATATAACCGAGCAAAAGAAGAACAAGCTTCGTTTTGAGGAGGAGATGGCTCCTAATATAGAATCTCTTAGAAAAGGAATTACTGAAATTGCTGTGACGGTTAATGATGCGGCAAGACAGATGCGCGAGGTTGCACAGCGACAGGAAGATGTTGCAATGTCGGCTCAGACAATCGAAAAGTCTGTTGATGCTTCAATGGATATCATTAACAGTATTCAAAGTATTGCTAATCAGACCAATCTCTTATCACTTAACGCAAGTATAGAGGCGGCAAGAGCCGGTGAGGCAGGTCGTGGATTTGCGGTAGTTGCTACAGAAGTTCAGAATCTGTCTAACTCAACCAAAGAGACAACAAACCATATTTCACAGATTCTTGGTGAAATGAACGATTCGGTTAAAGAAATGCTTGGTAAGATATCATTAATAAGCGATAATGTTTCGGAAGAAAATCAGCAGATGGAGCAGATTGATTCGACAATAGAAGAACTTAACAAGTTTGCCGTCGATATCGGTAACATGGCTAATACACTGTATAATTAATACTTGTGCATAATGATTCACACTTTGGTACATAATAACTTCATTCCTGTTAAGGATTGGAGGTGCTAATTGTGAAAGCGGAAGTAGATCAGGAGGGATGCATAGCTTGTGGACTTTGCGTAAGTACTTGCCCGGAGGTGTTTGCATTTAACGAAGAGGGCGTTGCTGAGGCTAATGGGCAACTTACCGATGATAATTTCGCATCGGCAGAGTCTGCCAAAGCTGCATGCCCGGTAGAAGTTATAGATATTGTTGAATAGTAAGGAGCTGTCAGAAATAATCTGACAGCTTCTTTTCTGTTTTCTCCAGGATGAGATAAAGTATCATTGCAATGAAGCAAAGAATAAGTATAGACAGCAATACATTACCCATTTTGAAGGTTTGTGAACCGTAAATGATGACATAACCAAGACCTTCTCTTGCTGCAAGGAACTCGCCGATGACAACACCGACAAGACATAGACCTATGTTTACCTTCATAATACTGATGATGTTAGGGATGTTACTAGGGATTACAACAAGCTTTAGGCATTGGAAACGATTTCCTTTGAGTGTTTTGATGAGTTTTATTTTGTCAGCCTCGACATTTACAAAGCCTGTGTAAATGTTGAGAATACTACCGAATATTGCTACGGAACAGGCGCAAACTATGATAGTTGTTTTGTTGGAGCCCAGCCATACTATCAAAACGGGTGCAAGAGCAGATTTTGGTAACGCATTTAGCATTACCATGTAAGGTTCCATCACCTTTGAGAGTGTTTCGTTCCACCAGAACAGAGTTGCGACAATTAAGCTTCCGACAATTACTAGTGCAAAGCCGATTATTGTTTCGAAAAGTGTCACTTCGATGTGATGTATAAGAGAACCGTCACGCACCATGGTAAGAAATGTTGACAGAAGTTTTGAGGGACTACAGAAAATGAAGTCGTTTATGATTCCGTGTCGGGCGGATATTTCCCAGGATGTGAGAAAAACGATTAACAACAAAATCTGATAAAGGCGTATAAGCATTGATTTGCGTTGGATGCTTTTTACATAATCTTTTTGAGCTGTTGATGTGCACGTGTCACTCGTTTTCCGAATCTTTTTCATGGACTGCCCCCCATATCTTGTTATAATACATGCCAAACTCGGGCGCATTTTTGGAGGTTTTGGGAGTGCGGTTTTCAATGCTTAGCTTAATTGGGATTGTTGCCTTAATTGTGCCGGGCCGTTTGGATAATACAATTACTCTGTCAGACATGGATATTGCCTCCGAGAGGTCATGGGTTACAAGGATTGTGCTTATTTTTCGCTCTTTTATAATGGAGCCAATATCGTCGGAGACGTTTAGGCGTGTTTGATAATCAAGGGCACTAAAGGGTTCATCAAGAAGCAAAATATCAGGGGATAAGACGAGCGTACGTATAAGTGCGGCGCGTTGCCGCATTCCACCGGAAAGCTGACGCGGTGGCACATTTCTAAAGTCCCATAAACCGTATGTTTTTAGAAGAGTGTCGACGGTTTTTAGATGACTTTCGTCCATTTGTTTTCGAATCTCAAGTCCTAAAGTTAAGTTCTTGTATATTGACCTCCATTCAAGAAGATGATCTTTTTGGAGCATATAGCCTATATTTAAAGTGGATTCCCTAACCGGTTTTCCACCTATTTTTATTTCGCCGGAGGATGCTTCTATTAGGCCGGCGATAAGATTTAGCAGTGTGGTTTTGCCACAACCGGACGGTCCTACAAATGAAATAAATTCATTTTTATATAGATTAAATGAAATGTCTTTAAGTGTAACGGTTTCACAAGATATAGTGTGATAATTATAATTAACGTCTAAAAAATCAAGTATTGGTGTTTGCATTTTTCTCACTTTCTTTCTTTGTATATAATATTGTATTCAAAAGTAAGAAAAATGTCCTATACCATGTAAAATCAAGGGTTGACGAAAAAAAAACTTTTTTTTATAATAAGCAAACCTAAAGATTTTATTACATAATATAATGAGTTTTTGCGCATACTTACAAAAAAGCAATTTTTTCTTTGGAAAAGGTGGTCATATGGGAAAGATTACAAGAGCTGAACTTGCCAGAAGAAGACGAGTTAATCTCTATAAGAAAATAATTGTATATGGTTTGATGATAATGCTGGTATCTCCTATTATTACCAGTCTGTTTTTGATTAACAAAGTTGCGTCTCTTGAGAAAAGACTTGACTATGTTGTTTCAAAAGAGGGTGGTGACTATATGACATATCGCTCCAGCCATGATGCGCTTATTAATAATCCGCACGTTGAGGGAAAGATTCTCAAACAGCAGGTTCGTTCAATTTTGGGTAATACAGAAATGAGTATTAATCAGGCAGAGAATACGGCAGAGAGTGCTGCTGAAAATGCTACCAACGTTACGGAGACTTCAACAGAAACCGCCGGTGTTGATGAAGTTGTTGAAACTTCTGCCAAAGCAGACGGCAATAAAGATGCGGATGTTAAGCAGACAAAACGTGTATATCTTACGTTTGATGATGGCCCGTCTATTTACACAGGACAGATACTTGATGTTTTAAAGGCTAACAATGTTAAGGCAACATTTTTTGTAATAGGCAAGGATGAGGCATATTACGAGTACTATAGAAGAATTGTTGATGAAGGTCATACAATCGGTATGCATTCCTATACGCATGTGTATCAGAAGCTTTATGAATCAAGGGATTCATTTGCGTCAGAGATAGAGCGGTTACAGAAACTTATTGAGAATGTAACGGGTGCGCATAGTAATATTTTCAGATTCCCCGGAGGAAGTTCTAATTCAGTATCACAGCTTCCGATTGAGGATTACATTGCTTATCTTAATGAGCATAATATCAACTATTACGATTGGAATGCACTTTCGGGCGATGCGATTGATTCATCGTTGTCATCAGATAGACTCGTAGAGAATATCATGAGAGATGTTCGTGATAATGATGATTCGATTGTGCTTATGCATGATTTGCAGACAACACATGCAACAGTTGAGTCGTTGCAGAAGTTGATTGACACATTAAAGAGCGAAGGTTATGAGATTCTTCCGATAGATGAGAATACACCGCTTATTCAGCATGTTTCATGTAATTCGATAGAAGAGTAGATATAGGTTTTTTCAAATTATAGAATATATAGTATTTATCCGGTTGTGCCGAAGCTGTATAACCGGATTTTTTACGTAGATAGTGAGGCGAAAAGAAAATGACATATGATGAGGCTATGGATTATATCGATAATGTTGGTAAAAAAGGCAGTATTCTGGGACTTTTATCAATTAAAGAACTGCTTTTGAGACTTGATAATCCGCAGGATAAACTTTCTATAATTCATGTTGCAGGTACTAACGGCAAGGGAAGTATATGCACATTCCTTGAAATGATGTACAGAAGTGAAGGGAAGAAAGTGGGAAGATATATATCGCCTACTATACATGAATATCTTGATCGTTTTCAGATAAATGGAGTATTCATGGATAAAGACGTGTTTGCAAGGCTTTTAACGGCGGTTGACAGGGCCGTTTTGTCTATGGAGCAGGACGGATTTCCCGTCCCTACTGCATTTGAGATTGAAACGGCGGTTGCTTTTTTGTATTTTGTTAAGGAAAATGTTGACACTGTAATTCTTGAAGTTGGTATGGGCGGACGAGAGGATGCCACAAATGTTATCAAGAAGCCTCTTTGTACGGTATTTTCCAATATCGGCATGGATCATATGCAGTTCCTTGGTGATACACTAGAAAAGATTGCTTACGAGAAGGCAGGAATAATGAAACCGGGTTGCCCTTCCGTGGCATATCCTATGGATGAGCGAACACTTGACGTTTTACGACAAGAGTATATCAATGTAAATGAAGGTCTGACGGCTGATGAGAAAAATGGTGATTTTGTTGTGGCTGATGCATCAAAGCTTACCATACTGAAAGAGGATCTTTGTGGAAGTACATTCTTATATAAGGATGTTGAGTATGAGATTTCTTTGGCCGGTAGATATCAGATATACAATGCGATAACTGCGATAGAGACAAAACTTTTGTTGGATGGTAATGTCAATGCTTCCTCGCTTAAACAGGCCGTGTGGGAAGGCCGTTTTGAAAAAATAAGCGATAATCCCACATTTATCAAAGATGGCGCTCATAATATACAGGGAGTTGCTGCACTTAAAGAAAGTATTGAAAAGCATTTTACAAACAGAAAATTTATCTTTATAATAGGAGTGTTGCAAGACAAGGAGTATGAAAAAATGATGGCTTGTCTTTGCCCTATGGCAAGTGCCTGTTATATCATAAAACCTGATAATCCAAGAGGTCTTGATACCGATAGATTGTCAGAAGTTGTTGGCAGGTATTGCGGCGATGTTACAAAATGTGAGTCGGTTAAGGATGCAGTTGATAAGGCACAAAAATGCTGGAAGGAAATGTGCGACAAAGATAGTAACGGGGATATTAAAGAAAAAGACGATGCTCCGGTCATTGTTGCATGGGGGTCACTGTCATATATAGGACAAATTGTTATGTAAAACCAAACAACCATATGACAACGCAGAGATTAATGAGATTAGTTGACATAATATACAAGAGGTCGTAGTATGGAACGTGTAGAAAAAGTAATGAATCATGAAACATTCAAAGACATAATGAAACGCATTGAGGTTGCGGAGACAGACCGTATCTTTTGCAGGCATGGAATTACACATCTTTTAGATGTTGCCAGGATATTATATATTCTGATACTGGAAGAGAAAGCGGATATAGATAAAGAACTTGCGTATGCTACAGCACTTCTTCATGACATAGGAAGATATGAACAGTACGAAAACAAAGTACCTCATGGAGATGCAGGAGCTGACATTGCGGGAAGTATATTAAGAGATTGTGGTTTTTCAAAAGAAGAATGTGAACTTGCGATAAACGCAATAAGGGTTCACAGCGATGATGTCGGTAATGGAGATGTGCTTACGCGTCTTTTGTATAAGGCTGATAAACTCAGTCGTAATTGTTTCGAATGTGGAGCAATAGCAGATTGTTATTGGAATGATGATCTTAAGAATTACAGCATAAAATATTAAAATTGGGAGATGAAGCTATGTTAATAGGCGGAAAAGAATTTGATTTTGACAAACATTTTTACATCATGGGAATACTTAATGTAACTCCGGATTCATTTTCGGATGGCGGAAAGTACTATGATATGGACAGCGCACTTTTCCGAGTAGAAGAAATGATAAGCGAAGGTGCGGACATTATTGATGTTGGCGGAGAATCAACTAGACCGGGACATCAAAAGATATCTGAGGACTTCGAGATGTATCGTGTTGTGCCGGTGATTGAAGCGATAAAGAAAAAGTTTGACATACCGATATCGTTGGACACGTATAAGTATAAGGTTGCCCGTGCAGGAATCAAAGCGGGAGTAGATCTTATAAATGATATCTGGGGACTTAAGTGGGATAGCTTAAATAATGAAGGCGATATTAATGATGATTCTGTCAATTTCGCTATGGCAAAAGAAATAGCTAATGGAAAAGTACCTTGTTGTCTTATGCATAACAGAGATGTTGAAGGGGATACAAAAGAAAGTTATGTCAACTTTGTTGGGGATGTTATAAATGATATGAAAGACACTGTGGATATTGCGCTGGACTTTGGCATTGCCAAGGAAAACATTATGCTTGATCCCGGTATTGGATTCGCTAAAGACTGTGAACAGAATCTTGTCATGATGAATAATCTTGAAAAGTTATGTCAACTTGGCTATCCGGTATTATTAGGAAGCTCAAGAAAGTCTATGATTGGACTAACGCTAGATCTTCCAACAGATGAGAGAATGGAAGGAACAGTGGCAACATCTGTTATCGGATATCAGAAGGGATGTAGAATATTCAGAGTGCACGATGTTAAGGAAAATCGCAGAGCAATACAAATGACAGAAGCAATATTGAATTCGTAATTATTGAATTAGTTTACATAATGCATGACTGCGCGAGTGATATATTGTTGGTTGACATAATATAATAACAAAGGAGGAACGGCAATGGATAAGATATATATAGAGAATCTTGAATTGTTCGGACATCATGGTGTGTTGGAACAAGAGCAGGTGTTGGGACAGAAGTTTATTGTTTGTGCAACCTTGTTTTTGGACACAAGGAAAGCCGGAAAAACAGATTATTTAAAAGAGTCTCTTGATTATAGTGAAGTTTGCAGAAAGATTAAAGAGATTGTAGAAAGACAGCGTTTTCTCCTGATTGAGCGTGTGGCGGAGACCATTGCGGAAACATTATTGCTTACATATGAACAGTTATTTGAGGTGGAAATTACAGTCAAGAAACCATGGGCACCGGTGCTGGAACATTTAGACACCGTGTCAGTCACAATCAAAAGAAAATGGCATAAAGCATATCTTTCAATTGGTTCTAATATCGGAGACCGAGAAGGGTATCTTGATATGGCGGTAGATTATTTCAACAACGAATATGACACGAAGGTAACAGCTGTTGCAGATTATATAGAAACCAAGCCTTATGGTGATGTGGAGCAGGAGGATTTCTTAAATGGTGCTTTGGAAATTGTGACATTAAAGACACCAAGAGAGCTTCTTGAGACAGCAATGGCTATAGAGAAAGAGGCTCACCGCGAACGTCTTGTTCACTGGGGACCAAGAACATTGGATGTGGATATACTGTTTTATGATGATGAGATAATAATGGAAGAGGATCTTAAGATTCCACATGTAGAGATACCAAAGCGAGAGTTTGTGTTGGAACCGCTTAATTCTATTGCACCATACTACATGCATCCGGTATTACATAAGTCAGTTGCAGAGATGCTTGAAAATCTAAAGAAATAATTATGTAAACAAATTATGTATAGCTATTATGTCTATATATTATGTAAAATAACTGATAAGGAGATACAAAATGATACAGGACTTAAGCATTACGAGACAGCAGATAGATGAGGTTGATAGCGAGATTGTTAAGCTCATAGAAAAAAGAATGGATTTGGCATTAGAAGTTGCCAAATATAAGAGCGAGACAGGTAAGCCAATCTATGACAAAGCAAGAGAAGAGGAGAAACTTGATAAACTCGGAAACCTTGCTCACGGTAAGTTTAATGCAAGAAGTGTTCAGGAGCTTTTTACCCAGATTATGTCTGTCTCAAGACGTTACCAGTATCGCGCGATTGGCGATAGGGATCATTTTGTTGACAAGCTTTATAAGCAGATTGATAAGCTTGAAATAACTTCAGATACAAAAGCAGTATATGCAGGAGTGCCGGGAGCATTTGCAGAAACGGCATTGGTATCATTTTTTGGTGAAAATGTTATGTCAACCAATGTGGCTGATTTTACAGAGGTTGCCAAGGCGGTTTCAGAGGGACGTGCAGATTATGGCGTTCTTCCTATAGAGAATTCAACTGCAGGCTTTGTTAACGGTATATATGATTTGTTTGAGAGTTATAACTTATCTATTGTCGGTGAGCAGATGGTTAAAGTGGATCAGTGTCTTTTAGGTCTTGCAGGAACGGAAATATCCGGTGTTCGCACTGTATTTTCTCATCCGCAGGGACTTATGCAGGCAAAGGAATACTTAGAGGATAAGGACTGGCGGCAGGTTAGTATGGGTAACACCGCGCTTGCCGCTAAAAAGGTGAAGGAGGACGGAGATACATCACAGGTTGCTATTGCTAGCGAAAGAGCAGCCAAGATATACGGACTTAACATTCTTAATCCTAAGCTTAATGTGTCTTCGGATAATACGACACGTTTTGTAATCGTATCAAATAATAGAGAGTACGAGAAGGATTCTAACCGCGTGAGCGTATCATTTTCGCTGCCGCATGCGGTAGGTTCGCTTTACAATATACTTGCACATTTTATATTTAATGATGTTAATATGACAAGTATTGAGTCGGTTCCGCTATCGGATAAACAGTGGGAGTACTGTTTCTTTGTGGATTTTGAAGGAAGTCTTTCTGATAATGATGTTAAAAACGCTCTGATGGCAATTAAAGAAGAGACAGAGAACTTCCGTATTATAGGGTGTTTCCAATCAGAGAAATAATTTTTCTGTCTTGTACAATGCATGTATTTTCAAGGATATCTCAAGGTTTTGGGGTGTCCTTTTTTGATGTTTGAAGATTAAATTTTAAAAAGGGTGTTGACTTTGAAATGTGGTCGTGATATATTTACTACGACAGATGTAGTACGACAGTCGTAACAACGACAGACGAAGCAACGTCTATCGTACCAATGTCAGACGTAATAAAGAAGTTATTGCGAAAGGAGGCTTGTTATATATGAGCAATATAAGTAGTGATGTAATTCGTGGATATAATGACACAATAATTTTATATCTGCTAATGGAAGAACCTTCATACGGATATGAGATATCTAAGCAGATTAAGAACATTTCCGATGAGAAATATATTATCAAGGAAACAACATTATATTCCGCATTTACAAGAATGGAGAAAAACGGATATGTTGAGTCGTTTTCGTCAGAGGAGAATGGTGGAAAGCGCCGAACTTACTATCGAATAACTGATAGCGGTAAGGATTATTACAAAGAAAAATGTGAGGAATGGCATATCACCAAAGAAGTAATTGAGAAGTTTATAAGAAGTGATATGAGTGTGAAAGGGGAATAGATATGGAGACGATTAAGAATTACTTGGATAACATGTTTGCGAATCTGCCGGACACATCTAGTGTAAAAAGGGCAAAAGATGAGCTTTATCAAATGATGGAGGACAAGTACAACGAGTTAATCTCGGAGGGGATGAGTGATAATGCTGCAGTAGGAACAGTAATTTCCGAGTTTGGTAATCTTGATGAAATAGCGCAGGAACTTGGAATAGAGAGTGTTGTTGAATCACCGAATGAAGAGGGCAGAAGAACAGTAAGTTTTGAAGAAGTAAAAGAGTTCCTTGATGATTCTAAGAAGAGAGCATTTAGAGTTGCACTTGGAGTTGCACTTTGTATTATGTCGGTGAGCGCTTGTATCATTCCTGACGCGATTACCGAAAATCCACTTGTACGTGAACTTGGTGTTTCGATGATGTTTATAATGATTGCAGTGGGTGTGATATTGTTCATATACACAGGTGCCATTATGAAGAAATGGGATTTTATTGAGAAGCAGGCATGTTCAATGGATATGGCAACAGTTGACTTTGTCAAGGAAGCTGAAGCTGCATATGCTCCAAAACATGCATTGTTACTTGCAATAGGAGTTGCACTTTGCATTATAAGCGTTGTTCCTGCATCTATATTCGATGAAATCGACGATATCATTACAGGTCCTGTTCGCGTAGATGATCTTGGTGGTGTTTGTCTGTTTGTTTTTGTAGCAATAGGTGTTTTCTTCATCGTATATTCGGGAGTAATCAAGGGTAGTTTTGAGGAACTTTTCAAGGGGATTGCAAGAAAAACCGAAAAGGTTGAAAATGAGTCTGTTGAAGAAGAAAAGGGTTCCGGTAATGTATATGTAGATGATGAACGATCAGGGCTTACATATGTTTCATCGACTGCAGAGACAATCATGGAGGTGTTCTGGCCTACCGTTACATGCATATATATGTGTTGGAGTTTCCTGACATTTGACTGGTTTATAACATGGATTATTTGGCCGATAGCGGCTGTGCTTCATGTAGCGTTGAAATCTATATTGACGAAGAGATCGTAAAGGGAAGGAGAATATAAAATGAAAAGAACAGGATATCTTATAGCATTATCACTTATAACAATAGTATGTGTTGTTCTCGGTAGTATTAAGCACTTTGGTGGTATTAATCTTGGAATGCCATTTGCTTTATTTGGCGGTGGCGAAAAAATAGGTACAATCGTGGTAAAGGATGATGACGGAAGCGTGTCTGGCAATACAATCGGTCTTGACGAGTTTAATGAGATGAAGATAGATCTTAATGTCATGGATCTTACAATTGAGACAGGTGACGAGGCATGCATTCACTATGAATGTAACAAAAAGAAACTCGTTCCGGAAATATACGTAGATGACAAAGTGCTTGTTGTAAAACAGCAAAGTTTAAAAAATATTTTTAATATTGGCAGAGTTAAGGCCAAAATGGTAATTACGGTTCCTAAAGATGCGGAATATTCAAGAGTTTCAATTGATACAGATACAGGCGATGTTGCAATAAATGATATTAAAGGCGATGTGCTTTCGTTAAGTACAGATACAGGAGACATAAAAATTACCGGTATTTCTTTTGAAAAAAGCGATATAGAAGGTGATACGGGAGATATGAAGTTTAATTCTTGTAATCTTGGCGATACTGAAATAAGTAATGATACAGGTGATGTAAGACTTACGGATTGTGATTTTGCCGGGGAAACGGGAAGCCTTACCATAGGCAATGATACAGGCGATGTATCAGTTGAAGGATGCAGAGATTTGAAACTCTTTGATTTTAACATTTCAACTGATATAGGTGATGTAGAGGTTAATGGAAAAGATTACAAAAAGCGTTATGAACAAACGGCTGACAACTCAAATGGAGAAAACAAGAATCCAAGTATTGTTATATCTACAGATATTGGCGACATAAAAGTTAATCAGAAATAATAAATATGTTAAAGCACTTGCTTTTGAGCGGTTTATAAACTGTCGGGGCAAGTGCTTTTTTGTATGCTCGTACATAGTTGTAAAATGTTGAATTTTTGCGTATTTTGTGCTAATATGTATTGATACGATACTTAATGCCGAGAGGTGGTATAACTATGTATAACGTGATGTCGGCAAAGGCGGAAGAATTCATTGACGATAATGAGATAATGGAATCGCTTGCCTATGCGGATGAGAACAAGAATAACGTTGAATTAATAGATAATATACTTAACAAAGCTCGTGAACTCAAAGGGCTCAATCACAGAGAGGCTTCGGTCCTGCTTGCCTGTGATGTGCCGGAGAAGAATGAAGAGATATATGCTCTTGCAGAACAGATAAAAAAGGATTTCTATGGTAATCGCATAGTGCTCTTTGCACCGCTTTATTTGTCCAATTATTGTATAAATGGCTGTACTTACTGTCCGTATCATGGCAAGAATAAGAATATTCCACGTGTCAAATTAACACAAGAACAGATAAAGGACGAAGTTATTGCTCTTCAGGATATGGGACACAAGCGTCTTGCGATTGAAGCGGGCGAAGATCCGATTAACAATCCGATAGAATATATTCTTGAAAGTATTAAGACCATTTATTCCATTAAGCATAAGAATGGCGCGATACGTCGTGTTAATGTTAATATTGCAGCAACTACTGTTGAGAATTACAAGAAACTTCACGATGCCGGTATCGGTACTTATATTCTTTTTCAGGAGACATATCATAAGTCTTCATATGAGAAACTTCATCCGACAGGACCTAAAAGCGATTACGCATACCACACGGAGGCGATGGATCGTGCTATGCAGGCGGGAATTGATGATGTCGGACTTGGAGTTTTATTCGGGTTAGATAAGTATCGTTATGAGTTTGCCGGACTTTTGATGCATGCTGAACATCTTGAGGCAGCTTGCGGAGTTGGACCACATACAATATCGGTTCCCAGGGTATGTCCTGCTGATGATGTGGATTTGTCTGAGTTTACCAATGCGATTGATGATGATACATTTGCCAAGATAGTGGCTTGTATAAGAATAGCTGTTCCGTACACAGGAATGATTGTATCTACTCGTGAATCGGAGAAATCCAGAGAACGGGTATTGCATCTTGGTATTTCGCAGATATCGGGAGGCTCAAGAACTTCGGTAGGTGGATATACGAGAGAGGAAAGACCTGAGGATACGGTGCAGTTTGATGTGTCTGACAGACGAAGTCTTGATGAAGTGGTAAGATGGCTTATGGAGATGGATTATATTCCGTCATTTTGTACGGCCTGCTACAGAGAGGGACGCACGGGTGACCGTTTTATGACTCTTTGTAAGGCTCGTCAGATTCAGAATTGTTGTCTTCCGAATGCACTTATGACGTTAGAAGAGTATTTGTCTGACTATGCGACACAAGAGACGAAAGAAGTCGGCAATGCGATAATTAAGAAATATCTTGAAGATATAACCAATGAGAAGGTCAAAGTAATAACAAAGGAACGACTTGATATGATACGTAACGGAGGAGAAAGAGACTTCCGTTTCTGATATGAGGACGAAGGTTTTAGTGAGGTGGGAGGTATTTTATACTTCTTATAAGATAAATTAATTTGGGGTGAAACTTTTATGTTAGAAGGACTTAAGAGAAACATATTGTATGGGGGCACTGACAGGAATGGTTATATTGCAGTGCAAGACAAAATATCTGCTGTAAACAGGACAACATCATTGGTATTTGCGTGGGTGGCAACATTTCTTATCAGTGCGATGTTTGTACTTTCATTTTATCAGGATGGTTTTGCTAAGTCGAAACCGGTATATTTGTTAGGTGTTATCTTTTCAATAATTCAGGTGATAATTTCGGTCCTTGCCAAGAAAATACCGGTATTGTCCTACATTTCTGTGTATATGGCAACATCAGTATTTTTATTGTACGGTATAGCGATTGCAACCATTACAAGACCTGAAGAACAGACGGTGACATTTATGGTGCTGCTTATATTTGTACCGTTAATCTTTGTTGACAGACCAATAAGGATGGCGCTTTTTTTGGTATTTTATATAGCGTTGTTTATCTTTATGGCGTTACGTACAAAGACCGGTAGCATTTTGTCGGTTGATGTTACTGATGCAATCATTTTCGGAGTGCTTGCAATTCTTTCCGAAACGGTAGTATATCGGGCCAAGATTAAAGGATATGTCCTGGAGAATAGGTTGCATATTATGAGCGAAACCGATCAGCTTACCGGAATGAATAACCGTAATTGTTTTGAATGGAGACTTGACAAATATCCGGATATGTACACTAATTCCATCTGCTGTATTTATATTGATGCCAATGGACTTCACGAAATTAATAATCTTGAGGGACACAAAGCAGGTGATGACATGCTTAGAATGATTGCGAATATATTGACAAAGCAGTTTGGAAAGCAGGATACTTATCGTATAGGTGGCGATGAATACGTTGCGTTTGTAACGGATGAAAGTCTAACAGATATTCACAGTAGAATTGCACAAATGAATTCGCAGATAAAGGAAGCCGGTTATCACATCGCCGTGGGTTGCGAGTATTGTGACAGGCGTAATGCAGATATCAGCAAACTTATAGTGGATGCTGAAACAAAAATGTATAGAGACAAGGCTGAATATTACGAAAAACATGAGAGTTTCAGACGATAGATTATGTAACTTGGAGGTTTTTTATGAAATATAGAACGATTACTGATAACGTAATGCATTTTTTAATGCATAACAGTTTTATGTTTACAATTGCAATTATGTGTTTGGTACATGCAATGCTACTTGGTGTTTCATGGTATGCCGGGGTTATGCCGTTGGTGTATGTTAATTTTGTGAGTGTAATTGTTTATTTGTTTTGTCTTATTTTAAGCAATTTTGGACATATTATTCCGGTTTACATAAGTTTGATTGCGGAGGTTACGATATATTCTATTGTTTCCGTGTATTATGTAGGCTGGAAATGCGGTTCGCAATTCTTCCTGTTTTCTATTATTCCGATAATTTTGTATTTTGGATGCTTTATAATGAAAGGCGCCAAAAGATGGATTGTTGCGGGACTGCTCATTATTAATTTTGCCACATACATATATTTGTTTATCTTATATTACAATGCTACGCCTGTTTATAATGTATCATATACAGTTAGCGCTGCATTGATGATTTTTACAACATTCGTAATGGTTTTCTCAATTGTTTTTTACAATACCATTTATATTTATTCAAGCGAGAATGAGAAGGTTGACCTTGAGAAAGAGAATGAGAAACTGATCGTAGATGCCAAAGAAGATGCACTGACTGGACTTCTTAACAGACGTGGTTTTATTCCCATAGTAGAATCTCTTATGAAAGGCGATATTCGCAACAACTTCTGTGTTGCATTTTGCGATATAGATAATTTTAAGCGTGTAAATGATTCCTATGGTCATGATTGCGGTGATGAGGTTTTAAGACATATTGCCAAGCTTATCAAAAGAGAGATGACCAATTGCAGTATCTGTAGATGGGGCGGCGAAGAAATGGTAATTCTTATGAAGGATTATGATTTTGAAGTTGCAAAACATAAGATGGAATACTTGAGGAAATGTGTAGAGACTACACCGACAGTATTCTATAACAAGCATATTGCAGTAACAATAACAATAGGTCTTGAAGAGTACAAAGAAACACATAAGGAGCCGGATGATGTTATAAAAGTTGCTGATGAACGTATGTATTACGGTAAGCAGCATGGCAAAAATGTAGTGATATTTGAAGACAAATACTGATAAAAATAATGGCATATCAATCCGGATGTGGGGAAGAGGATTGATGTGCTGCGCATATGGGGGATTGTTATGTTTTGTATTGGGGTATGGAAGAAATCTTTTAAACGTGTATTTTCTTTAACGCTAACAGGTATCATTTGTCTGTTGTGCGTGTCGATGCCGGTGTCGGCAGAATCAGAAGGAAACAATAATATTGTAGTAGGTGTGCCCAAAGATCGCTGTCCTATTTTTTACTGTGACGAAGAAACAGATGAGATTGTAGGTATAGGTGTTGATTTGATGCGTGAAGCGGCAGACGAGGCGGGTTATAATGTTACGTTCGAAACAGTCAAAGAAGAGTCGCTCAAAGATGCATTGGATAATGAAGAGTACGACGTTATCATGCCTTTGGGAAGCGCTTTTTCAAGCACGTCCGGTAAAGCCTCGGTAGTATCAGACAATCTTTTTCAAACACCGTTTACGCTTGTTACATTGGAAAATTATGAACTTAAGGAGTTGAACGAACTTCATGTGGGAATGTTAAGTTCTCTTGCAGGTGGTGCGGAGACTGTGCGTCAGTTATATCCGGACATAGAAATTACATTCTTTGAGACGATGAACGAGGCTGTAAAGTCATTACGCTCGAGAAATGTAGATGCACTCTTGCACAATTCGTATGTGTGGAGTTATATACTGCAAAAACCTTCATATACAAATCTTGTCATTCATCCGACGGCAATGTTTTCTATGGATTTTAGAGCGGGCACTCTTGATACCCCCGAAGGAAGAGAGATTATTGAACGTTTAAACGATGGTATAGAAGCAATTTCGGATACCGAAAGACAAGCTATTATATTGGATTATACAAGCAGACAACTTTATCAATTCAATTTATCTGATTACCTTTTTCGTTACGGACCGTTGATGATAATATGTGTTCTTCTCGTCATACTCATTAGTTTTAGATTTACGCTTAATTCGAGAACACGTCATTTTGAGCATGTGGTGAAGATGCGAAAGCTAATGGATTATGATCCGTTGACAGAAATCCTTAACATTAATGGTTTTAGAAAAAGAGTAGAAGAATTGTTGCGTGAGAATCCGGACAAATCATATGTGCTTTCATATAACAATATTAAGAACTTCAAATATATCAATGACAGCTACGGAATGGATGCCGGAGATGAATTGCTTCGTTTCTGGGCTGAATGTGCCGGGAAAAATCTAACCGAGTTAGATGCTGTTGCCCGTATAGAGGCTGATCATTTCGCGATGCTTCGTTACGTCGATGATGTTGCAAAATTGCAAGACGATACGCAAAGAGTTATTGATGAGGTGAGCGATTATTTTGGAGACCGTGATAACAAAATACGTGTTCAATTGTCTGCCGGTATATACGTACTTACCGGGGATGACCACAGGAATATAAATGTTGATCGTATGCTTGATTGTGCCAGACTTGCTGAAAAAAGATTACAGGAAAGCCATAAAGAGGGATGTGAGTTCTATAATCCGGAGCAGTGGAAAACAGGTAAAATGATTGCGGATGTGTCAGGACATCTTTTTGAGGCGATTGAAAATGGAGAAATACAAGTATGGTATCAGCCACAGGTTGATTATGAGAATAACAAAGTTGATGGAGCCGAGGCTTTGTGTAGATGGAATCATTCAAAACTTGGATGGATATCTCCGGGCAACTTCATTCCTGCATTAGAAGAAGTCGGACTTATATATGATTTAGATTGTTTTGTGTGGGAAACAGTTTGTAAAGATCTTCATAAATGGAAGGAACAGGGAAGAATCCAATCGGTATCTGTAAACCTTTCACGCGCAGATATTATGCATGATGCAGACATTCCTGAATTGTTTAGGGATTTGATTAATAAATATGAACTTAATCCGAGTCAGATTCATGTAGAAATTACAGAAACAGCCTATGTTGACAATCCGAACCTTTTGCTCTCTATGACACAAAAGTTTAGAGAATATGGATTTTCGGTAGAGATGGATGATTTTGGTAGTGGTTATTCTTCTTTGAATATGCTTAAGGAAGTACAGGTGGATCGTATTAAATTAGATCTTCATTTCCTCACTGAGACAGGAGATCAGAATAAGGGTCGTATAATTATAAGATATATGGTGCAAATGGCACAGGATTTGGGAATGAGCCTGATTGCAGAAGGTGTGGAGAATAAGGAGCAGGCAGAGCATCTTCAAAGTTGCGGATGTCACGAAATGCAGGGATATTACTTCTATAAGCCTATGCCATCACAAGATTTTGAAAATATCCTAACAATGTGATTTATTTGATGGAATAGTTGACAAGGACTACCGCATGTAAATACGTGTAAATGTGGTATATTATCAGTTGTATGGTTATGGTTTGAGAGTGAATGAGGAGGAAAAATGTCGGGTTATCTACCTATTTGCAGAGAAGATTTAGAAAAACAAAATATTGAACAACTTGATTTTGTCTTTGTTATCGGAGATGCTTACATAGATCACCCGTCTTTTGGTCCTGCAATTATCAGCAGGGTTTTGGAATCGAATGGCTACTTAGTGGGTATTATTTCCCAGCCGGATTGGAAGAATCCGGAGAGTGTTACAATTCTCGGTAAGCCTCGTTTGGCTTTTTTGGTTTGCGGCGGCAATATGGATTCCATGGTAAATCACTACTATGTATCCAAGAAGCGTCGTTCAATAGACGCATATACTCCCGGAGGAGAGATGGGTAAACGCCCCGATCATGCCACTGTAGTTTATGGTAATTTGATTCGTCAAACCTACAAAGATATTCCGATTATTATCGGAGGTATTGAGGCAAGCCTTAGACGTATGGCACATTATGATTACTGGTCGGATTCATTTAAGAGATCCATTTTGCTTGATAGCGGTGCTAACCTTATTTCCTATGGAATGGGAGAAAAAGCAATCGTTGAGATTGCAGATGCCCTTAATTCCGGCTTGGAGATTTCGGACATTACTTTTATTAAGGGAACAGTGTATAAAACCAAAGACGAAAACCTGTTTTATGATGAAATCAGACTTCCTTCCTATGAACAAATGAAGGATCAAAAACGTTACTATGCTGAAAGTTTTAAGATACAGTATGACAACACCGATCCTTTTACGGGGAAAGTTCTGGTGGAGGAGTATCCTAACGGAGTATTTGTGGTGCAGAATCCACCACAGCCTCCGCTTTCAATGCAGGAGATGGATGATGTTTATGCACTTCCATATATGAGAAATTACCCCCCTTCTTATGAAGCAGCGGGTGGAGTACCTGCCATTTCTGAAATAAAATTTTCGCTAATTAGCAATCGTGGGTGTTTTGGCGGTTGCAATTTCTGTGCACTGACTTTCCACCAGGGAAGGACTATACAGGTGCGAAGTCATGAGTCGATTATCGAAGAGGCCAAAAAAATAATAGCATTGCCTGATTTTAAGGGATATATCCATGATGTGGGTGGCCCGACGGCTAATTTCAGACACCTTTCCTGTGAGAAACAACTAAAATATGGTGTATGTAAAAACAAGCAGTGCCTTTTCCCAAAGCCTTGCCAGAATCTTTATGTGGACCATAGCGATTATCTGAAATTTTTACGAAAATTAAGGAAACTTCCGGGAGTGAAAAAGGTATTCGTGCGTTCCGGTATACGATTTGACTATCTGCTTGCGGATTCTGACGATACATTTTTCAGAGAACTGGTAGAACATCACATAAGCGGACAGCTTAAAGTTGCACCGGAACATATCGCAGATCCGGTACTTATGAGGATGGGAAAGCCGGAGAACAGCGTCTATGAACGATTTATTCGTCGTTATAAGAAATTAAATGAGCAAATGGGAAAGAATCAGTTTGTTGTTCCATACCTGATGTCGTCGCATCCCGGAAGTACGTTGAAAGAGGCTGTGGCGCTTGCGGAGTATTTGAGAGATTTTGGCTATATGCCGGAGCAGGTTCAGGATTTTTATCCTACGCCTTCAACTATGTCTACGGTAATGTATTATACAGGAATAGATCCGCGCGATATGAAACCGGTTTATGTTGTCAAAAATCCTCATGAAAAAATGATGCAGCGTGCACTGATACAGTATCGTAATCCGGATAATTATGATTTAGTATACGAGGCTCTCGTCAAAGCGGGCAGACAGGATTTGATTGGATTTGATAAAAAGTGTTTGATTCGACCAAGAAAGAATGCGACTTTTCATGCTAACAAAGACACAAAAACAGGTCGCACTTCAAAGACGAATGTTACTAAAAAGAAAAAGACAATACGTAATGTACATGGTAAGAAAAATAAAAAGTAATTATAGGTGAATAATAATGGGTATAGGTAAGATTTTTACAAATAAAAAATATAGTGGACTCATATGGCACTTAATATTTGCAGGGGTTTTTATTGGTTTGTCACTATTTTTTATTGAGTTTACCGAAGGAGTGACGTGGTATCTTATAAGTACTGTTTTAAGGATTATATTTGGTACTGCGATTCTGATTGTATCTTCCAAACTTTTTGATAGGAAAATATCTGAAATACTGTCTTTTAAGAATACGAAAGGAGCATTACTTGCCGGAGCCGGATTTCTTCTGTTTTTTGTATATTATCTCATTACGGTTGTATCCGGTATAGGGGGAATTGTAGGTCTTACAACGGGAGTCTTTCTTTCAAAGGTTATTCTTCAGCAGGCTTCAACAGGATTTTATGAGGAAATTAATTATAGATTTCTTTTGTTAGAAGGACTTAAGCATACAAAAAATGATATTAGTATGAAGATTTTGTATACGATGGTAAGTTCGGTTTTATTTGGTCTGCTTCATTGTGTTACGGATTGGGATACTTATACTTTTCTTCGGACCGGAATTATTGGATTTGCGTTTGCCGTAATATTTGTCAAATCCGGTAATATTGTTGTTCCGATGATATTGCATTTTCTATATGACATAATCGCTAAAATGGTAGTATTCATTGAATGGAATCACAATATAATCTACGATAGTGCGAATGCTATATTTAAGATAATGTTGGTGATATTGTTTGTTATTTCATTTATAATTTTGGTTATGCCACAGAAACAAAAAAGTATATGAATGATATTTCCATGGTGGACCCATGCAGTAGATTACGGAAGGAAGAGAAAGAGATATATGAGGATAGAACATATTGCTTTGTATGTAAATGATCTTGAAAAGGCAAGGGATTTCTTTGTTGATGTTTTAAATGGAACATCAAATGACGGCTATCATAATGTAAAGACGGATTTTCGCTCGTACTTCATTTCTTTTGAGGATGGAGCAAGACTTGAGATTATGAACAAGCCTAATATGCCAGACAGTAAAAAAGATTTGAATCGCACAGGATATGCTCACATAGCGTTTTCTGTCGGAAGTAAAGAACGTGTAGACGAGTTAACAGCACAGATAAGAAATTTGGGGTACGAAGTAGTAAGTGGTCCAAGAACAACAGGAGATGGCTACTATGAGTCATGTATAGTGGCGATTGAAGGAAATCAAATAGAGATTACTGTGTAAAAACAGACCCTAACCACTGTGTGCTGACAGATGACGAGAAATGTGGTATATAATTAAGGATGAATCTTCTAATGCTGGTACAGAAGGAACGGTCACTTTACTTGCGGCAGAAAGCAAATATGGAGACTGTGTATTCGGTGGAACGGGAAATGACTACAACTCTTCAACTGTAAAGTCAACTTTAGATGCTCTTGCTGCGCCTGGTGGCAGTTTTGAAAATGTTGCGTATGCGATAAAAGATACGGATTATGGTAAACTGTATCTCTTAAGTGAGGATGAGATGGGCTTTTATTCTTCAACGAATCTAAGTGCTATAGATAGTAACTGGACAAATGATGCTGGTTGGTGGCTTCGTACACCTCTAAAGTATGTGGGCGATAAAAATATATATTCTGGAACGATTAGTACAAAAAAATGGCTTCGTCCAGCTGTGCAGATAGACTGCGCAAAGGTTGTTTTTGATAGAGATTCAAAAAAATTTTGGCTGAAAGCAATAGTTCCTACAGCTGCCACAGACCTTACATATGATGGTTCTGAAAAGACAGGTGTTGTGGGAGGAACAGGTTATACGTTGAGTGGGATAACGACCGCAACAAATGCAGGAAACTATACTGCCACAGCAACCTTAAAGGATGGATATGATATTACAACAGTATCCGATGTGGTGCTTCCTGCAAATTGGAAATGGGCTGATGCAGATAAAGATAAGGCACTTGAAGTTGGTAAAGCGGTAACTGCAACTGCTGTATATAATGGATCAGATAAAGGAAATTATGAGACGGAAAGTGTAGAGATTGCCATTACAAGAAAAGCAAAACCCGAAACACCTGTAGAGCAAAAGCCTACTGTTGTAGAAAAAGGTAAAGAAGTAACTGTTGAAAAGAAGGGTACATTTGAAGTAACATCAGATGCCACATCAAAAACTAATACGGTTACGTATACTGCCGTTGCTAACACTAAAGCAAAGAGCGTTACTATACCTAATACTGTAACTGTTGATGGTAAGAAGTGTGAGGTTACAGAAGTATCAGCCGAAGCTCTTAAAAACAGTTCTGCTACAACAGTAACAATAGGAAAGAATGTAACAACACTTGCACCAGAGGCGTTTAAGGGCTCTAACGTAAAGACAATAACAATTAAGTCAAAGAAGCTTACAAAGAAGTCTGTTAAGAATGCATTTAAGGGACTTAAAGTTAAGAAGCTTATTGTTAAAGTTAAAGTGGGTTCAAAGAAAGAAAATAAGAAATACATTAACAAGTATAAGAAGTTCTTTACAAAGAAGAATATCGGAGTAAAGGCTGTAGTTAAATAATTATTCAAGCATAACCGGTATCTTTAAGGTACCGGTTATGTTTTTACAAACGTCTGCACTTGACAAACAGACCCAAAGTGACTTACAGAGTTCTCTATTCTTTTTCCCACAAAGTTTGCAAAGGATTTCCGTTCTTGTCAGTGTAGACAACCTGTTTAATTTTTTCGGGAACTATTAGGTCATTGCTAATCTTTGTATAACATGTGCTTTCATACCATCCAAGACGAAAATGATCGGGAACGCTCTCGGCAATGTATAATCCAATAACACCATTTTCTTTGTCATTATCAATGTAAGAGATTATCACATCTCCTCTTGAACAGAGATTATCTCTTCGAAGGTATGCTCCGTCATCCATAAATACGACATCCATATCAGCATAGAATTGCTCTCCTATATATTTTACTGGAATATAAGTAGTCCAGACAAATACCCATCCCACCAATAAAGCGGCTGCTAATACTACAATGAGTATGAGTCGTGTTATAAGTTTGCGCTTGATTTTTTTGAACGGTTTGGTGTCATTATCCTTGGGAAGAGTAGTGATATCGGCCTTCATTTTATCTAACTGATCTTTGCAATTGTCACAAGAGGATAAATGTTCCTCGACAAACTGCTTGCTGTCTGCGGATAACACGTCATCTACATATAACGGTAAAAGATCATTTACTATATTGCAATCTTTATTCATATTCGATTCCATCCTTTCGTATGTCTATAATTGTTCTGAAATTTTTGCTTTTGCCCTGTAGTACGTTACGCGGGCCCAACTTTCGGTTTTTCCGAATGTTTTTGCTATTTGAGAGTATGATAGTTCGTGAATCACACGCAATGTAAATACAGTCTTGTAGGGCTCATCCATGTCTTCTAAATGCTTTTTGATTTCTGATGCAGTTTCTGCATCTTCAATTCGCTTTTCAACAGGTGTTTTTTCATCAGGGATTGTTTCGAGCAGTTCATCATAATTTTGAATGGAGTTAAAATGTTTATTCTTCCGGATTTGATTTAAATAATCGTTTTTTGCAATTCTGCAAAGCCATGCTCGTATATCGCAATCACCACGGAATTTATTTATAGAGGTAATCGCTTTGTAGAATGTATTCTGTGTGATTTCCTCTGCAAAATCTCTGTTGCCTGTAATTGCAACACTGTAGTGGTATACATCGTTATAATATTTTCTGTATATTATATCTAATTCACTTTCGTGACGTTTCATCATTTCACCTCGATTCCCATTGTATTAAAAAGGCCTTCTGTTAATATGACACGTTACAGAAAGATTTGTTACAAAAAATTATTTATATTATATCAAAATATGATATATTTATAAAAGTCATAACGGAAAACTGTGGATACTCGTCCGCAACTTTTTACAGACAGTTTAAGGATAAGTATGATCTTATCGCATGGTGGTGCAGAACCATGTCCTTTTTCGCCGTACTCTGATGTGAACATTCGGGACAAGAGTTTGAAAGAAGCAATGAATTTCAAATTGTTTACTGCCTTGCGCTCAGGAGATTTACTTGCTGATGACCATAATGGTGGATGCGTTTTATATGAAAAACGAGAACAAGTGGAAGCGCTGTTGTCTTGAAAGGCTGACAGATGTGAAAGATTGTGCTATATTAAATGATAGTATTTGATTTAATTGACTCAAAAGATGTTAGACCAGAAGGGGAGAAGGAAATGATAATAGCACAGTATTTTGTCGAATTTATATTTTATAGTTTTTTAGGCTGGATATGGGAATCAATATATTGTTCGGCAAAAGAAAGAAAATGGGCTGACAGAGGTTTTTTGTTTGGACCGATTTGTCCAATATATGGAGCGTGTGTTGTAGCTGCTTCGATAGTTTTTGGATCATTTAGTTTTTTATCTTCTCCGGATTTTCCTGTATGGGCAACATTTATCATTTGTTATCTGGGAAGTGCGGTTGCAGAATTTTCAACATCATGGGTGCTGGAAAAAAGATTTCACGCAAGATGGTGGGATTACAGTGAGGTACCACTTAACATTCAGGGTAGAGTCTGTGTTCCGGTTAGTATCGGGTTTGGTTTGGCAGGTGTTGTAGCGGTGAGATTTCTTATCCCTACAATCGAAGGTTTTCATGCGGTTGTTAACCCTGCCGTGTATGAAATATTGGCGATTGTTTTTGCAGGTTTAATCGGTGCGGACATAGCACTTACCGAAGCAAGTCTTTCAACTCTGTTAAAAGAAGTAGAAAAAATGCATGAAGAATTTAATGTTAAGGCACAGGCTAAGTATGAAAAAATTGCTTCCACTCCAAAACTTATAGAACAAAAAATCATTGAAGAAAAAGAACTGGCAGAATTAAAACGAGAGCAGTTTGTTAAAACATATGCCAATAAACTTACGTTAAACCAGAAAAGAATATTATTAGGAATTCAAAAGTTCATTCCTACCAGAAGAACAACGGATGAAGAAACCGCAAGTTCGTTCATTCCTTTAACGGTTGCTCTTAGAAAAAAGGTATTTGAACTGAGAAAAGGCGAGTAGCATTATGGGATAAAGGCAGCTTATATTATCTTTTTTAAATGCTCAATGTATTTTCTTGTAAGCGGTGATGGCTTAATTGATTCATGCAAAATGTAGCCGATTTCCATGTGCTCGTTAACGTCAAGCGGTTTTGCTATTATGTTAGGGCCGTTAAGTTCCTCGCTTATTACACCCGAACAGATTGTATATCCGTTCATTCCAATTAGAAGATTGAATAATGTTGCTCTGTCTCTGACAATCAATTCTTTGTCAGCATCAACAGCACTTAATATTTCCTCTGAAAAATAAAATGAATTTTCAGGCTGTGAATCTGACGCAAGATATATCAAGAATTATAAGCTTTTTGAAAGTAGAAAAAATGTTGTTGATGAAGCTGTTAAGAACAGGGTGGCTGCCATAAAGGAGGAGGACTATACTCGACTTCCTGCTTTTGAAGAACGTGAAGCAATACAAAAAGAGAAACTTAACCTTCCTATATTCCCAACCACTACTATCGGATCATTTCCTCAGACATCAGATGTTAAGCGTAACAGAAAACTGTTTAAAAAAGCTGAGATATCAAAAGAAGAGTATGTGGACTTAAGACGAGGGGCGAGAGCGAGACGAAAGTAAGTCTTGTTAATCTGGTAGCAGCGGCAAAACAGATTCGAACAGCATAATAAATAAATGTTAAGTATCCTCCATAATGACAGATACGCATATTTGTGCTATAGTGTGCAAGGAAACGGTCATTTATGAATGACAAGGGTTTTGTTGTTAAGGAGGATACAGAACTTGAATAAAATAGATACAGTTATATTTGATATGGACGGAACGGTGCTTAATACGTTAGATGATTTGACAGAATCAGTTAATTACGTACTTAACAAGTTTGGCATGCCACTGCGAACGCTTGAAGAATACAGAAGATTTTTTGGTAATGGCATCAAATACGCGCTTAAATGTGCGGCCCCCGATGGGACACCCGATAGTGTTATTGAGGAAATGCTTCCTGTATTTAGAGAGCATTACGATGCACATTGTTTAGATCGTACAAGACCGTATGACGGAATACTTGAACTTATGAAGGAACTAAAAGAAAACGGATACAAGATGGCTATTGTGTCCAACAAAATAGATTCGGCTGTTAAGGAATTAAACGAGAGATTTTTCTCGAAGTATATCGATGTGGCAATAGGCGAAAGAGCCGGGATTAACAGAAAACCGGCTCCCGATACGGTTATAGAAGCGTTAAGGGAACTTGGAAGTGACAAAGAAAATGCCGTCTATGTCGGTGACTCAGAGGTCGACTTTCAGACGGCAGTTAACTCCGAACTTCCATGCATCTCGGTGCTTTGGGGATTTCGAGATAAAGATTATCTAATAAGCATTGGTGCTTCTCAATTTGCCAATACACCGCAGGAAGTATTTGATATTATCAAAAACAATTAAACTATTTATCGCTCTTTTTAGTTTTTGATTTTTCTTTGTTGTCGGATTTCTTTTTCTTGCTTTCAGGTTTTTTATCTTTGGATTTTTTATCTTTTTTATCGTTGCTTTTCTCGTTTTCGGGTGAAGCGGCGATATTTTTTTCGTTATCGGAAGAAGTATCACTTAACATAGGGGCAATGTACATAGTGCGATAGTAGTTCTCAAGAGCAATGTATTCTTCGCTTCCTGCACTTTTAACATGACCATGCATTTCATCAAAATCTGAATCTCCGCTTGTACGCTTGATTATATGAAGCGCAATATTAGCAGCGTGTGACGCGATTCTTTCAAATGAATTGGTAAGGTCAAACAACGCTATTCCGCCTTCAACACCACAATCGCCTGTCTGTAAACGAAGAACATGGTGTGATTTGATAATCTCTTTTAAGTTGTTGATGGTGTGTGACAAAGGCTCAATACGAACTGCACGGTTACCGTCATCCTTCATAAATGAAGTAATAAGAGTATCTAACGTATATCCTACAGCATTTATAATTGTGTTGATTTCTTTCTTTCCTGCTTCGGAAAATACTATGTTATTCTCATAATTGCTCTTAGCAACATATGCTATATTCATACAGTAGTCGCCGATACGCTCAAAGTCACCGATAGAATGAAGGATTTCCGTAACTGCAAGTTTGTTGTCCGGGGTCAGACGTTTTCTGTCGATTCGAACAACGTATGCTGAAAGTACGGTTTCACATTTATCAAGGAAGGCTTCATTAGCCTCTAAGTCAGCAAATGCAGATTCGTCATATTCGTTAATCATTGAAGTTGAGATTTTGTAGTTCTCAAGTATCTTCTCACTCATCTTGTTAATAAGGTTGATACACTGAGCAAGCGCAATGCCGGGAGTACTAAGAAGACGATCATCAAGTTTTTTGAGTTCTTCATCGCCCGGAACAATATCACTGTCTCCTGTGATTTTTCTGCTAAGAGATGAAACCTTGTTACAGAAAGGAAGAAGTATAAGGCTTGTTATCAGGTTAATTAACAAATGAACGTTGGCAATGTCACCACGATTCATCTGCTTACTAAGAAGCGGAAGACCAACGGTGTATGCAATGCCGTATATCAAAAGTGCAAAACCAACAGTACTTATTATATTGAAAAGTATATAACTGATAGAAACACGTTTTGCCTTTTTGGTTGCGCCGATAGCACCGAGCATGATAGGTGTACATTTACCGATGTTTTGTCCAAGGATAAATGGTAAGGCAATTCCGAAAGTAACACTTCCTGATGCTGAGAGTGCCTGCAGGATTCCGACAGCTGCTGATGAGCTCTGAATTACTGCTGTAAGGAGAATACCTGTAAGAATACCGATTATTGGATTGCTAAATGATGTGAACAATTTCTGGAAGGAAGGAGAATCCTTCAACGGAGCAAATACTTCCTCCATCATGGTCATTCCGTAGAACAACAATCCAAGTCCTATCATAATATACGCAACATCTGCGGCTTTTTGTTTTTTCTTCTTCTTTTTCGTTATTACAATTATGAACATTCCGACTGCAAGTAACATAGGTGCAAAGGAAGAAGGCTTTAACAACTTAAGAACAAGATTGCCGGAACCTAAGTCACCAAGTCTTAATATCTGTGCAGTAAATGTACTACCAACGTTAGCACCAAATACTACCGGGATAGCCTGAGAAAGTTTCATAATTCCGGCATTAACAAAACCGATAAGCATAAGGGTTGTTGCAGCAGAACTCTGAATGATTCCCGTAACAACTACACCAAGACCCCAGCCTTTGATTTCTCCGACACCTTTCTTTTTACTTGTGGTAAGTGTTTCAAGTATTTTTTCCAATCCACCGCCTGCAAGTTTTTGAAGCGATGAACCCATAAGACTCATTCCAAAAAGGAATAGTCCAACTCCTCCGAATAGGTTTATAATTGATAAAATGTTCATATCAGTCTCCTTGAATTCTTGTGTAATTAAAGTTATTTCTATATTTTGCGGGAGTTGTCCCGGTTATTTTCTTAAATGCTGCAGTAAAAGCGCTCTGCGATGAGAACCCCAATGAAAAGTGTATATCTGATATTGAATGTTCTGATTTTTCAAGCATGTTTTTGGCAGTTTCAATCTTGACGGAAAGAATATATGCCTTGACGGTAGAACCTGTCTCTGTTGCAAACACCTTTGAAAAATAGCTGGGATTTAGTTGCTCTATTTTGGCAAGTTGTTCCATTGTAAGTGATTCATGCAAATGGTCGTATATGTAGTCAATAGCATGGCGTACATGAATCGAATATGGATTGCTTTTGTGCAGTTCATTCATGTGAGTTGCGTAGTCAATCTGAGCTTGCCCCAACAAATCTATTACTTGTTCTATGCTCGTGCATTCATCGGCTTCCTGTATGAAGATGTCACTCATGGTATAAGCTTCATCGTGCGGAAGACCTGCATTAACACACATTCTTGTTATTACACCGATGGCTACCACAAAGTGATAGATCGTATTTCTTAATGGATTTTTTGAGAGAGTTCCTTTTCCTTTAAAGAAGTCTTTCTTTATTATTTCAAAATTAGCGGCTACTTGCTCGACATTGCCGTTTTTAATATCGTCATATCTTGCAAACTCGCTCTTTATATCAGTTCTTATAAATTGTTCTTCACGCTGCGTGTAGAGGCGGTATATTAGTTCACGTTTTCTGTTCATAGAATGACCTTCTTTCAAAAAAAGTAATCATAATATACCATAAAATTATAAAAAAACCAATAGAATTGATAAACGATATAAAAAAATAATAATATAATCCAGAACAAATAGATGATATAATATGAAAGGAAAAAAAGCAATGATTTTTAATAAGCACTCAGAAAATGCAATTAAGAAGCGTAAAGTTAAGGGAAACATTGACTTTACAGAGGGTGATATAACCAAGCAGATACTGGCTTTTTATTGGCCGTTGCTTCTTACGAGTATGCTCCAGCAGTTATATAATTTTGTAGATACACTTATTGTGGGCAAGGGACTTGGTGACCATGCACTTGCCGCTGTAGGTAACATGGGCTCGTTGTTCTTTTTGATAGTCGGATTTTCGATGGGTATATCTACCGGATTTGGAATTATTATTGCACAGAACTTTGGTGCGAAAGATTATGAGGCTTTGAAACGTAATATTGCGGCAACGATAGAGCTGGCAGTTCTTATTGCGATAATGCTTACGATTGTCAGTATCAATATATTGCCGGATGCATTGAGGTTTTTGCGTACCGATGAGGTAATAATAGCAGACAGCTTAAAATATGGATATATCATGTTTGGCGGACTTATATGTACCATTGCGTACAATGTAAGTTCCTGCATACTCCGTTCTCTCGGTGACAGCCGTACACCACTTAAAGCGATTATAATTTCGTCAGTACTTAATCTTATATTGGACTCGCTTTTTATCTTCGCATTTAATATGGGTGTAGAAGGAGCTGCTCTTGCAACAGTATTTTCGCAGATTGTATCTGCCTTGGTATGTATAAAGAAATTAACAGGAATAAGTTATATAAAGCTTAAAAAGAACCATTTTGTAAATGAGGCAAAAGTATATGTGAATCTTTTCAAAAACGGACTTCCGATGGCGTTTATGAACTCGATTACTGCCGTGGGATGCATGGTGATTCAGTATTTTGTCAACAGTTACGGTGTAGATTATACGTCGGCATATTCTGCTTGCAGCAAATACATTAATCTGTTCATGAATCCGGCTTGCACAGCGGGTAATGCAATGAGTGCATTCACCAGCCAGAATTATGGTGCCGGTCGATATGACAGAATTAAAGAAGGACTCAAAGTTTGTATTACAATTGCATTGATATCGTATGCAATACTCGGAACGATAATGTTTTTGTTCCCGACAAAGCTTGCAGGGGTATTGTTAGAAGGCGAAGGACCGATAAATCTGGCGTCACAATATTTCCCGATAGCAGGAATCATGCTTATAACGGTAGATTGCCTGTTTGTGTTTAGAAGTGGCGTACAAGGGATGGGTAGACCGCTTATGCCTATGTTTTCCGGTGTAATGGAAATGATTATGAGAACTTTGGTTATTGCGCTTTTTATGGGGCGCGTAGGATTTGCAGCGACCGCTTATGCAGAGGCATGTGCGTGGACGGTAGCTTTGGTGGTTAACATTTTAGCATTTTATCAGGTGCTTATGCCAAAGCTAAGATTTAAGGTACAACATTTATCTGCTAAAATATAAATAAAAAAAGGAGAAGACGCTATGGACAATTTTATGTTTTACTCACCGACACAATTTGTGTTTGGTAAGGACACTGAGAATGAGGCAGGGGTTTACGTTAAGAAGTTTGGTGGAAGCAAAGTTTTGATTCATTACGGCGGTGGAAGTGCTGTTCGTTCAGGATTGCTTGACAGGGTTAAAAATTCGCTTGATAAGGAAGGTATTTCGCACGTTGAACTTGGCGGGGTTCTTCCTAACCCTAGAAGTGGACTTGTCTATGAAGGTATTGAACTTTGCAAGAAGGAAAATGTTGACTTTATTATTGCAGTAGGTGGCGGAAGTGTTATAGATTCTGCAAAGGCAATTGCCGCAGGTACATTATATGACGGCGATTTCTGGGATTTTTACTGTGGCACAAAGATTGAGAAAGCGTTGCCACTTGGAGTGGTTTTAACCATTGCTGCAGCGGGAAGTGAAGGCTCAGGCGATTCAGTGATAACAAAAGAAGAAGGCATGTTAAAGCGTGGTGCAGGTTCAGATCTTTTAAGAGCAAAGTTCTCTATTCTTAATCCTGAACTTACGCAGACATTACCGGCTTATCAGACCGCTTGTGGTGCGACTGATATTATGGCACATGTTTTTGAGAGATATTTTACCAATACAAAAGAGGTAGAGATTACCGACAGACTTTGTGAGGCAGTATTATTAACCATGGTTAAAGAGACACCAAGGGTAATTGAAGATCCTGACAATTATGATGCACGTGCTAATATAATGTGGGCCGGAATGGTAGCACATAATGGTCTTGTCGGAGTTGGCAGGTCTCAGGATTGGAACAGCCATGCAATTGAGCATGAATTGTCTGCATTGTATGATTGTGCACATGGAGCAGGGCTTGCGGTTATTATGCCTTCTTGGATGGAGTATGTTTATGAGCATGATGTTATGCGTTTCTGTCAGATGGCAACAAGAGTTTTCGGATGTCAGATGAACTTCGAAAATCCTAAGGTAACTGCGTTGGAAGGAATCAAACGATTCAGAAGTTTTCTGCATAGCATTGGAATGCCGATCAACTTTGAAGAACTTGGTGCAAAGGAAGAGGATATTCCTGCACTTGTAGAAAAACTTGGAATCGGCGATGGCAAGAGAGGCGGTTTTATGGAGCTTTCTTCAGAAGATGTTTCAGCCATATATAAGATTGCAGCAAAGGCAAGTGTATAACGTCATGGTTTTAAAACTAAAAAAATAAAGTTGACATTTTGAAAATCAGACAATATAATATGCACATAGCAAAGGGGCTGTATTTATACAGTCCCTTATTTTTTAAAAACGTGAATTATATAATTTAATAACGAACGGGCAAAGGCGTTTATTGGCACAATGATTGTGCCAATAAACGCCTTTTTCTTTGGCTTTTGGTTATATGATTTTACGCTATGAAGATAATCAAGTGGGAGATGATTGTTATGGAAATGAGATTTTTACCTGCAGGTGATGAGGCGCTTATAGTTGAGTTTGGAATGGAGATTGATGATGAAATCAATAGAAAAGTTCAACGATTGGCCGATTTTATCCGCAGTCAAAATATATCCGGTATAAGAGAACTGCTACCGACTTTTCGAAGCCTTATGATTTTCTATAACAGTAATGTGATTAGCTACAAAAAACTGATAGGGAAAATTAAACATTTTAAAAACGACAAAGAAGAAGGGGTGGCTGAAAAGAAAAAGATATTGTGTGTTCCATGTTGTTATGGATCTGATTATGGCCCTGACCTTAAGGAAATGTCATCAAGACTTGGTATGAGTACGGAAGAGATTATTAAACTTCATTCACAGTCTGATTACAAAATCTACATGCTTGGTTTCCAGCCCGGTTTTACATATCTTGGAGGCCTTGACAAAAGGATACATATGCCGCGACTTGATACGCCAAGAACCTCTATTCCTGCAGGTTCGGTTGGCATAGGAGGTAATCAGACAGGCGTTTATCCTGTTGCTTCCCCGGGAGGATGGTGGCTTATCGGAAACACACCGATTGAGTTTTACAATCCTCAAAGAGAAAAGCCGGTGCTGTGTAATGCAGGCGAATATATAAGATTTATCCAGATTAGCATTTCGGATTATGAATCTATACAAAAAGATGTGAAAGACAACAAATATAATCCGGAATATGTATACGAGTAGAAAGAGGTGACTCTATATGAAAATGTATATTGAAAAAGCCGGTTCACTTACAACCGTTCAGGACGAAGGAAGATTTGGTTATATGGAATACGGTGTTGGAGAGTCCGGTGCAATGGACAGATACTCATACAGATTAGCCAATAAGCTCGTCGGAAATGAGAATGGTGAGGCGGCACTTGAGTTTACATTTATAGGTGCGGATGTGGTTTTTAATTCAGATGCAATTATTGCATATATGGGAGCAGAAATGAATGCGGAAATTGATGGCGTGTCAATTAAGCGAGGCAAACCTTATGAAATATACGAAGGGCAGAAACTAACATTTGGTTTTGCGATTAACGGCTTAAGAGCATATCTTGCAGTTGCCGGAGGAATTGAAGTACCAGTTGTTATGGATAGCCGATCGACAAACCTAAAGTGCCAAATGGGCGGATATATGGGCAGAAAAATAGAGACAGGCGATGCTCTTACAATCGGAGGGTTTGACTATTCAAAAAAGGATGCACTGTTAAAAAATAAAGTTGAAGCCCCGACATATTCGGACAGTATTTGTGTAAGGGTTATTAAAGGACCTCAGGACGACTATTTTACCGATGAAGGACTAAATACATTTTTTAATACAACTTATAAGGTTTCACCCGAAAGCGACAGAATGGGAATAAGGCTATCCGGTGAAACAATAGAAAGCAAGAATGGCATGGATATTGTATCTGACGGAATAACATTTGGTTCAATCCAGGTGACATCATCGGGGCAACCAATTATTTTAATGGCCGACCACCAGACAACAGGTGGATATGCAAAGATTGCAACGGTGGTAAGTGAGGATTTGCAGTACCTTGCACAGGCAAGACCGGGTAATGAAGTAAGTTTTAAATGTGTATCGTTACAGGATATGCAAAAAGGATTAATACATCGTTTGTTTGGAAAGAAGTAAAGACTAAAGGAGTGAGTGACAATGGAAAACATAAAGGAGATTCCGGAACTATACGCAGAAAAAAATAAAGCATCTGATTATGCCGATTTTCTTCCACGTGAAGTGAGACAGCTTATAAGAATGGGAAGTATTACGGGTCAGACAAGCGGAATGTGTTCAGGTTATGCTCAGGCAAATCTTGTAGTTCTTCCGAAGAAGGATGCATTCGATTTTCTTTTATTTGCAACTAAAAATCCTAAGTCGTGTCCGCTTCTTGAGGTTACGGATGCCGGAAGCAAATATTTAACTGACATAGCCCCGGGTGCAGATATAACGAAGGATATTCCAAAGTATAGAATATATGAAAAAGGTGAATTGGTAGGAGAGTTTACGGATGTATCGGACTATTGGAGAACAGACCTTGTAAGTTTTCTTATCGGATGCAGTTTTTCATTTGAAAGCGAGATGTTAAATGCAGAAATACCCGTAAGACAAATAGAGATGAATTGCAACGTCCCAATGTACAAGACGAATATTAAGTGCAAGAGTGCAGGAATATTTCATGGAAACATGGTTGTAAGCATGCGGCCGATACCGCATGAGCTTATACCCAAAGCCGTACTTGTTACGGGTGCAATGCCAAAGGTTCATGGTGCTCCGGTTCATATCGGTTTTCCTGAAGCGATAGGAATTGAAGATCTTGCTCATCCTGACTTTGGGGATCCTGTAATTATCAATGAGGGAGAGGTTCCTGTGTTTTGGCCGTGTGGGGTGACCCCGCAGTCGGTTGTTATGGCATCAAAACCCGATTTTTGTATAACGCATTCGCCGGGCCATATGTTTATATCTGATGTAAAAAATGTCAATTTGAAATATTAGAAAATTAAGGAAGAAGATGATTATATGAAGATAGATCTTAATGCCGATATAGGCGAGAGTTATGGTAATTATAAATGTGGACTTGATGAGGAGGTTGTTCCGTACATATCATCGGCAAACGTCGCTTGCGGATTCCATGCTGCGGATCCTGTGGTTATGGACAAGACTGTAAGCCTTGCAAAAGAGCATGGTATATGCGTTGGAGCTCATCCGGGCTTTCCCGATCTTAACGGCTTTGGAAGAAGAAAGATGGCGGTAACACCAAAAGAACTAAAAGCGATGGTTCAATATCAGATAGGCGCGTTAAATGCATTTTGTAAGGCCTATGATATGAAATTATCACATGTAAAGCCTCATGGGGCTATGTACAATATGGCAGCAAAGGACAAAGCATTGGCACTTGCCATTGCAGAGGGAATATATGAGGTGGATCCAAGCCTTATACTTCTAGGACTTTCGGGAAGTTTGTTGGTTGAGGCCGCAAAAGAGACAGGGCTTGGCGGAGCCAATGAAGTGTTCGCTGACCGAGCCTACAATGATGACGGAACGCTTGTAGATCGTAGTCAGAAAGGAGCCGTTATTACAGATGAAGAAACAGCGATACAAAGAGTTATAGAGATGGTAAAAAACGGCACTGTCAAGTCGATAACTGGAAAAACAATAGAGGTCAAAGCGGATTCGGTTTGTCTTCATGGAGACGGTGAGAAGGCTGTTGAGTTTGCAAGAAAAATAAATGCTGCACTTACTGCAGAAGGAATAGAAATTGTATCAATGCAAAACTTGTTAAGGGAGGTGTGTTGAAATGGAGGCGGAAAGGACAGAAACAATAGAAGATATTATTCTTCGATATTCCGAGAGGGGAATGCCTGATATAAGGTTGTATCTTTCAACAGATTATTGTACGAAGGCTGCAAAGGAAATCCTTTCGTGGGAAAGGGGAAATGTATTCTTAACTACAGGATTTTACGTCAAGGGATATGCGGAAACAGACGGACCTGTCGGGACGGTTGCTCTTGCTCATGCACTTTCAAAGATTGGATATGACCCAATCATTATTACTGATGAGTTCTGCAGAGGTTTTTTTGAGCCTGAAGATATAGAGACGATATATGTAGAACTTGATAATGGTGATCGACACATAGACGATTTGATTAAGGTGTATGAGCCGAAGGGTTTGATATCAATAGAACGTTGCGGAAAAAACAAACACGGCAAATATACCAATATGCGTGGTGAAGACATTGGAGCATTTACAGCTCCGATAGATGAAATGTTTTTAAAGTATCAAGGAATTATTCCGACGATTGGTGTTGGCGACGGAGGCAATGAGATAGGAATGGGCAAAATTGCAGGACCTGTATCGAGAAAGTTGTCGCTTGAGCCTTGCGTGATTCCCGCAGATATATTTGTTATTGCAACGGTTTCAAACTGGGGAGCATACGGTATAGTTGCTGCTCTGTCAAAATTGTGTAAGCAGGAACTCGTTCCGGGCTTTGACTGGGTACAGGATTACATCAAAAAAACGGTCAAACTTGGAAGCGTTGACGGGGTGTCAGGCTGGCACAGCATAAGTGTTGACGGTAAGAGCATGAAAACAGAACATGAAATATTGCGTGCATTAAGAAAGTTTGGACGCAATCCAATTAAAGATAATTGTGCATAAAATAAATGAAGTGGAGGAATTGATTATGAAAACATTAGGATATTATAACGGAAAATTTGATGAACTTGATAACATGATGGTGCCGTTTAACGACAGAGTGTGTTTCTTTGGTGACGGAGTGTATGATGCAGGTCCGTCAAGACACTACAATTTATTTGCAATCGATGAGCATATCGACAGATTTTTTAATTCAGCGGCGCTTATGGATATTGAAATACCTTGTACAAAGGAAGAACTTAAGGATATTTTAAATGAACTTGTTCATAAGATGGATACCGGAGAAAACTTTGTTTATTGGGCTTGTTCAAGAGGAACGGGAATAAGAAATCATACATACAAAAAGGGACCCGGTAACCTGTGGGTAATGATTAAGCCGGAAACAATTAATGATTGTCAGAAGCCAATCAAATGTGTAACGGCCGAGGATAAGAGATTTTATTACTGTAACTGCAAAACATTAAATCTTCTGCCATCCGTTTTGTATGCGGAAAAAGCTTATAACATGGGGGCGGATGAGACGATTTTGTATAGACATGACGGAAGAATTACGGAGTGTGCACATTGTAACTGTCATATTATAAAGGACGGTATAGTACACACGGCTCCAACAGATGACATGATACTTCCGGGAATTGCAAGAGCTCATCTTGTAAGAATGTGCAAGAAACTTGGAATCGGCGTTAGCGAAACACCATATTATCTTGAGGATCTTAAGTCGGCTGATGAGATTATTATCACATCCTCATCTAATGTCTGCATGTATGTAAATGAGCTTGATGGAGAACCGTTTGGAGGAAAAGATCCGGACACATTATTTGCACTTCGTGACGCTTTGTATCAGGAGATAATTGACGCAACCGAGTAAAAAGCGTATAGCAGAAAGGGGACATTTATGGCACTTACCGTTAATGATTTGTATAAAGAATCAGCGAAATATAAAATTAAACTGCATGCCGGAGAAGGCGGGCTTACCAACCTTGTAAGCTGGATACATATTGTTGAAACGGTAGAGGGGGCCGGTTTTCTTCACGGTAATGAGATAGTTATCACAGAGGGAGCAATATGCAGAAGTGATGATGAATTGATGGCATACGTTAAGGAAGTTCATGCCCATAATGCAAGTGCGGTTATTCTAAACACAGGTAAGTTTATTGTTAACGTACCGAGTAATGTAGTCTACTTTTGCAATGAAAAAAATCTTCCACTGTTTTCGGTGCCTTGGGAGGTCCCGCTTGTAGATCTAACATCAGATTATTGCAAGAGGATTGTTGATCATATTTCAAGGCAGGACAGTATTGCGACAACATTAAAAAATCTTATTTTCCATACGGGAGACAAACATGAACTTATTCACCAAATGGAGAGATTTGGCTACTTAAAAGACAGTAGTATGTCTTTTGTCTGTATCTCTTTGGAATGGGAGAAGACAAGTTCCGAGTTTGTGGAAGAAAGCAGAAAAATAAAAACGATTGCAGAGCAATCCGCAAAAAGAATAAATGATAAATACATTTCCTTTGGATATCAGGACAAGAGAATAGTTGCTCTTATCAATTACAGTGCAGAGGAGATTGAAAAATATACGGATATGTTGTTTAAGACCATATCCGCAAACAAGCGTGTTCCATACATTTATATAGGCATAAGTGATAACATAAAGGGTTTTGAAACACAGGATAATAATTTTATGCGTGCTTATGCGGCATGTAGAATAGCAATTAAGAAAAATGAACATGTGCTAACGTATCAGGAGTTAGGCATATACAAGTTACTTGTAAATGTTAAAAACAATGAGCTGTTACTGGAAATGTACCAAAGCATAATGGGAAAGCTTCTTGACTATGACAAAGATAATGGGACGGAGTATTGTACCTTTATCGATAAATATATAGAATGCGATGGAAGTACAAGAAGAGTAAGCGAAGAATTGTTTATTCATAGAAATACTGTTAATAATTATCTTAATCGAATTGAGGAGATCCTTGATATGGATATTTCCTCCTGGGAAAACAAGGCAATTCTTTTTACGGCACATTGCATCAGCACCATATTATGATTGTGCACCTGCACAAGATATAATGTTTAATGTGCTATTGCACAAAGAAGTGTCTGATGATAATATGTGCACAACAGAAAAAAGCAAGGGCAAAGAAGTCAGTTAAAATGATTTCTTTGCCTTTTTCTTTTTGGATAGGAGGTGTTAATATGGCATTTCAGGTTTTGATGCCAAGTAAGTCAATAATTGGAGAAAATGCAATTGACAAGGCAGGCAAAGATGTTAGTGAACTTGGAAAGAATGCATTAATCATCTCCGGTAAAATTGTAGAAAAAAGCGGCATAGTAGACAGACTTAAAGAAGTGCTTGATAAAGAAGGAATAACTTACACAGTATTTACTGACATAATCGGAGAGCCCGACGACAAAATGATTGAAAAAGCCAAGCAGGTATTTGATGATAATAACTGTGATATGGTAATCGGTATAGGAGGCGGAAGTCCTCAAGACAGTGCCAAAGCAGTATCATCAAAGTCAGGGTATATACCGATTGTTTTAATCCCGACAACAGCAGGATCGGGTTCGGAGGCCACAAAGTTTTATTGTGTGACAGAGAGTGCAACCGATACAAAAAGGCTTATAACCGATGAGAAGGTTATACCAAAGCTTGCAATTATTGATCCGGTGCTTAGTGTGACTGCACCAAAATCTGTTACGGCGGCAACGGGAATGGATGCACTTACACATGCGGTGGAAGCATATACATCAAAGAAGGCAACGCCTTATACTGACGTGTTTGCTTTATCTGCGATTAAGAGAATATTTGAATATCTTCCCAAGGCATATGAGACCGGTAATGATTTAGAGGCAAGATTTCAGATGGCATATGCAGCATATGAAGCGGGTATATGTATCAATAATGCAAGTGTTACACTTGTACATGGAATGAGCAGGCCGATAGGAGCACTATTTCATGTTCCGCATGGCATATCTAATGCAATGTTAATCGATACATGTTTAAGTTTTGCAAAGGATGGATGCATAGAGAGATTTGCTCAAATAGGAAGACTATTAGGAGCACAAGGAACTGATAAGGAATGTGCAGATGCATTCTTCATATCCTTAAATGAACTGATAAGAAAAATAGAGATTCCAACCCTTGAGGAATATGGAATTGATAAAGAAGCATTTTTTAACAATATAGATAAGATGTCAAAGGATGCAATGGCAAGCGGCAGTCCGGCAAACACAATAAAGGATGTTACCGAGAAAGATATAGCTGCTTTATACAAGCAACTTTGGTTGCGTTAATTTAATATTTGATCAAAGCAAAGGGGCTTTACCTATGAATATAGGTAGGGCCCTTTTGCAAGGTCAATAGGAGGTGAAGAATATGCAGGGATATGTAATAACCATTGCCAGAGGATTTGGAAGCGGTGGAAAGGAAATAGGAGTAAAACTAAGTCAGCGACTTGGTATTCCCTGTTACGAACAACAGATTTTGAAAATGGCATCAGAGCACAGCGGAATCAACGAGGAACTGTTTAACATGGCGGATGAAAAACTTGGCAAGGGATTGTTCAAGGGACTGCCGTTTGATTACGTGGTTGAGCCGTCCGATAAACGTTTTACATCCAACAACAATCTTTTTAATATTCAAAGCAAGATTATCAAAAAACTCGCGGGAGAGATGTCATTTATTGTTATTGGAAAATGTGCAGACTACGTACTTAAGGATTTCTGTAATGTGGCAAGTTTTTACATCGAGGCTCCAAGAGCCGACTGTGTTGCATCAATAGTTAAAAAGCTTGGAGTTACTGAAACCGAGGCACACAGACTTATCGAAAAAACAGATAAGTACCGTGCCGATTATTACAAGTATTACACCAACGGCAACTACTGGACCAATCCTGTCAACTACGATATGACACTTAACAGTGCAAGAGTAGGAAGAGACAGATGTGTAGATGTCATTGAGAACTACGTTAAGGTGAAATTCGGTTTGTAAAAACCGAAATCACATAGATTTTGCAAATTAAACAATAAGGAGGAATTAATTATGAGAAAGAGAATAGGAAAAACTATAGCGTTACTTACAACATTAACAATGGCAATGGGAATGCTTTCCGGTTGTGGAGCTTCATCCGGAAGCAAGAGTAGTTCAGGACCAGCTGAAGTTGAAGGAGATTTTGACGGAACAGTATCAATCGCAGGTATCGCGCCGCTTACAGGAAGCTTCGCAAGCTGGGGCGAGGGCGCAGAAAATGGTTATAATCTTGCCATCAAAGAAGTAAATGAAGCCGGTGGTGTTAAGATTGGAGATAAGTCTTACAAGCTTGAATCGGCAGTATTTGCAGATGATAAGTCAGATGCAACAGAGGCAGCAAGTGCTTATAACAACTGTGCATCATATGATGTAAGTGCAGTTATCGGATCTTGTTCATCAAGCTGTACATTATCATTCGTTGAGGAAGCACAGGCAAGCAGTATGCTCGTAATCACACCATATTCTACAAACGCAACAATCTGTAAGACAGGTGATTACATTTTCAGAGAGTGTTTCTCGGATGCAAACCAGGGACCTACACTTGCAAAGATGGCAACAGATGAGTTTAAGGCAACAAACATTGCAATTGTAGCAGCAGAGGATTCAGATTATTGTGCAGGTCTTGCAGAGGCAATGGAGGGTGCACTTGATTCAACAGATGGTGTTAAATATGAGCACTATGGATGTGTTACAACAGATACCGACTACACAGCACAGATTTCAAAGGCAATAGAACAGGGCGCAGAGGTTATCATTTATCCTAACAACTATGATACGGTTCCTAACTTTGTACAGCAGGCACGTGATGCAGGCTTTGACGGACCGATTCTTGGTGGTGATGCTTGGGACGGAACTGATGTAACAGGATACGAGGATAAGTTCAACAATTGTTATTATCTTGCACACGTAGACCTTTCGGCTGATACAGATGCAGTTAAGAGTTATGTAGGTGCTTACAAAGAAGAGTATGGTTCAGACAGCGGATTAAATGCAGTATCATCACTTTACTACGATTCAATCAAGATGCTCGTTCAGGCTATGGAAGAGGCAGGAAGCACAGATCCTTCGGTTATCAAGGATGCATTGTTAAAGATTACATACGAAAGTATGGGTGGAACCATTACTTATGATGAGAATGGTGATGCGGTTAAGCCGTTTACAATTGAAACTTTTGAAAATGGTGAACTTAAGTATTACGGAAGCTTCTAAAAAATAAGAAACAGGAATGGAGATGAGAGCACATGACAAAATTAATACAGAGTTTAATGTATGGATTAAATCTTGGTTCTATATATGCACTGACAGCTCTCGGTTATACCATGGTGTATGGAATTATAAGGATGATCAATTTTGCACATGGTGATTTTATCATGGTTGGTGGTTTTACACTGTTCTATACTATACCGGTTATGAAAAACCTTGGACTGCCGTTATGGCTGGCGGTTATAGCAGCAATTTGTGTATGCGTTGGTGTAGGTGTACTTACGGAGCAGATTGCATATAAACCGGTGAGAGGACAGGGTTCTACCACTGCTCTCATCACCGCCCTTGGTATGAGTCTTGTTTTGGAAAATGGTGCCTTAGTCGTATTCGGCTCGGCACCACGTAATGTACCACCAATGTTTTCGCTTCCAACCATTGAAATTATGGGAGCATCAATACCGGGACAGACATTACTTACACTTGCAATTGGCGTGGTTGTTATGATTATCCTTTCACTCTTTATCAAATATACAAAACTTGGTAAGGCAATGAGAGCGGTTCCGGAAGATAAGGTGGCGTCAACCCTTGTTGGTATTAATGTAAACAAGATAATTACAATAACATTTGCAATCGGTTCCGGACTTGCTGCAATTGCATCAATGATGTACACGACATCTTATGTAAGTATCAAAAATGAACTTGGTATAACATTGGGACTTAAGGCATTCGTTGCAGCGGTTCTTGGCGGAATCGGAAGTGTTGCAGGAGCAATGGTCGGAGGACTCTTGCTTGGTATAGTAGAGATTTTGGTTAAGGTATATATGTTGCCGGGTACATATGAAGCAGTTACTTATCTTATATTGATTGTGGTATTGCTTGTACGTCCGACAGGACTGCTCGGTAAGGCAGTAAGCGAAAAAGTATGACGGAAGGAAGTGGGAATATGCCTAAGATAATGAAGAAAAAATATTTGATTAATATTATTGCGGTTGCTGTTGTATTCCTGATTCTGTGTCTGCTATTTGATACGGGACTGCTTGGCAGAAAGGCAGCATATTTTAACGGTCTGGTAACAATCGGAATGTTCTATACGATAATTGTTTGTTCCCTTAATCTTTTAACAGGTTACATGGGAGAGTTTTCGTTAGGACATGCCGGCTTCATGTCGATAGGTGCATATGCATCCGCTATCGCAACAACAATTATTTCAGACCATGTTCAATTATCAAGCATTGCACTTTATCTTATTGCAATCATAATCGGAGGATTGGCAGCAGCAATAATTGGAGTGCTTGTTGGTATTCCGGCATTAAGACTTTCCGGAGATTATCTTTGTATAGTAACGGTTGCTGTTGCAGAGATTGTCAGGGTTGTACTTAGTAATGTCGGTATCAAACCGATTACCGGAAATGCAACATTTGGTAAATCCTTTGCAGGAATTGCCAGAGTATCTGATTATCATTACGTGTATATCACAATGGTAATTTGTATAGCCATAATGTATTGCTATATCCGTTCACGTTACGGAAGAGCATTGATTTCAATTCGTGAGGACAGAATAGCAGCTGCGGCATCGGGAATAAATGTTACAAGAACAAAGGTGCTTACATTTACAATCTCGGCAGCATTTGCGGGAGTTGCAGGTGCTATATATGCACATTACATTACTACATTGGTTCCTACATATTTTAACTTTTCAAAGTCTTCGGAGTTTCTTGCAATCGTAATACTTGGAGGAAGCGGATCGATGACAGGCTCAATAATTGCAGCACCGATATTATCGGCACTGCCACAGCTTATCTCGTATGTTTTCCCGGATTTTGCAAGTTATAGAATGCTCATTTACGCAGTAGTACTTGTTGTGGTAATGATATTTAAGCCTACCGGATTGTTTGGTGGCAAGGAATTCTCACTGCCTGATTTGATACTGGACGGAAAACGCAAGAAGAAAGAAAAGGTCAGTTAGGAATAAAAGTATTCTTATATGAGAGGTGATACATATGGCAGAGGAAAATGTACCGGTATTGGAAACGAAAAGCCTTGGAATACAGTTCGGAGGACTTAAAGCGGTAAATGATGTAAATATAGAAATATACAAAGGTGAGCTTATCGGTCTTATCGGCCCTAACGGTGCAGGCAAGACGACGATATTTAACCTTATTACAGGTATATATGCTCCGACAACAGGAAGTTATATGCTTTGTGGAAAGAGAATGAATGGATTAAAAACTCATCAGGTCGTGGATGAGGGAATTGCAAGAACGTTTCAGAATATAAGATTATTCAAGAAAATGACGGTTCTTGACAACGTAAAGGTCGCATTTAATAAGAACATGAAGGCAAATCTGTTTCAGTCAATAATAAGAACTCCATACTTCTGGAAGGAAGAAGAAGAGACAACACAAAAGGCGATGGAGTTACTTAAGCTTTTTAACTTGGAGGGGTTTGCAGATCAATATGCAGAGAATCTTCCGTATGGAAAGCAAAGACTTTTGGAAATTGCAAGAGCACTTGCTACGGATATGAAACTTCTGTTGTTAGATGAGCCGGCAGCGGGTATGAATCCGGTTGAAACAGCAGAACTTAAGGAGTCAATCAAAATGCTAAGAGAAAAGTTCGGAATACCGATTCTTCTTATCGAGCATGATATGAGCCTTGTAATGAGTATTTGCGAACGCATATATGTACTTAATTTCGGAGAGATTCTTGCATCGGGAACGCCGGAAGAGATAGCTGCCAATAAGGATGTTATTGAAGCATATCTGGGTAAAGAAGATGAGGATGAAGGCGGTGATGACTGATGTTAAAGGTAGAAAATCTTAATGTTCATTATGGAGTTATACATGCAATAGAGGATGTCAGCGTAGAGGTAAATGACGGAGAAATCGTTACACTTATCGGAGCTAACGGTGCCGGAAAGACAACGATACTTCATACAATAACAGGACTTAAAAAAGCAACGAGCGGTAAGGTTGTGTATGATGATGTCGATCTTTTGAAGGAAGAACCGAGTAAAATAATTACACATGGTGTTGCACACGTTCCGGAGGGCAGACACGTATTTGTTGATATGACTGTCCGTGAAAATATCGAAATGGGTGCATACATGTTTTCAAAAAAAGACAAGGACAAAATAATTGCGAGAATGGATGAAGTATTTCTTAAGTTTCCAAGACTTAAAGAGAGACAGTCACAGCTTGCGGGAACTTTGTCAGGTGGTGAGCAACAGATGCTTGCCGTAGGAAGAGCACTGATGGCAGACCCTAAGATTATACTTATGGACGAGCCTTCAATGGGATTGTCGCCACTCTTGGTACAGGAGATTTTTGCGATTATCAAGGAAGTCAATCAGCAGGGAATAACAGTGCTTTTGGTAGAACAGAACGCAAAGATGGCACTTAAAGTTGCAAATCGTGCGTATGTATTAGAGACAGGAAAGATTAAACTGTCAGGTGATGCCGATGAATTACTTCACAATGATGAAGTTAGAAAGGCATATCTTGGAGCATAAATAAAAACAGATGGGAGATGTGTATTATGACTGGAAAAGAAATATCCGAAACACAGAAGAAATATTATCTGCAGTCTTGGGCGAAGCAGAATGACGTTTGTCCTATTCCTATTGAAAAAGCTGAAGGAATATATATCTGGGATTATGACGGGAATAGATATACGGATATGTCTTCAACTCAGGTCAATGTCAATCTGGGATACGGTAATGAAGATATCAACAATGCAATGAAGGAACAGATTGATAAATACGCATGGATGGGTCCCGGTTACGGAGTTGAGTCAAGAGCAAAACTTGCCAAAATGATAGTTGACCTTATGCCGGATAATATGGGAAAGGTATTCTTTACCAACGGCGGAGCAGATGCTAATGAAAATGCAATTAAGATGGCAAGAATGTATACGGGAAGATATAAGGTAATGAGTCGTTACAGAAGTTATCATGGCTCAACATTTGGTGCGGGTAATGTAACGGGTGAACCCAGAAGATTCCCGCTCGAACCCGGAATGCCCGGATTTATCAAGTTTTTTGATCCGTACATATACAGAGAAAGTATTACTTTTGAGTCTGAAGAAGAGGCTACAAAGTTTTATATAAGTAAACTTCGTGAGCAGATTATCTATGAGGGTCGTGACCAGATTGCAGCAATCATTTTGGAGACGATTACAGGAACAAACGGTATCATTATTCCGCCTAAGGGATATTTGCAGGGCGTAAGAAAGTTATGTGATGAGTTTGGAATTGTGATGATTTGTGACGAGGTAATGGCCGGTTGGTGTAGAACAGGAAAGATGTTTGCGTTTATGAACTTTGATGTTGAACCGGACATTGTAACATTTGCAAAAGGAGTTACATGCGGTTACATACAGCTTGGAGGCGTGTGTGTAAGTAAGAAAATCGCAGAGTATTTTGATGACCATGTACTTTCGTGCGGACTTACATACTGCGGGCATCCGCTTGCGTGTGCAGCGGGAGTGGCTTGTGTTAATTATTACAGCAAGGCAAATATTCTCGACAATGTTAATAAGGTAGGCAAGGTTTTGGCAGACAGGCTTGATGAGTTTAAGGAAAAATATAACTGTGTCGGTGATGTGAGACATATTGGACTGTTTTCATGTGTTGAGTTTGTTAAGGACAAGGAGACAAAAGAGCCGATAGTTCCTTATGGACAGGATCCTCACGGAAAACTTTCGTCAATTATAGGATTGCTTAAGGAAAGAGGATTTATGACATTCGGTCATGAGAATATGGTTCTTTGTAATCCGCCGCTTATTATTACCGAAGAACAGCTTAATGAAGAACTTGATAAGCTTGAAGAGGTAATTAAGATAGTAGACAGTGATCCCTTTTATATGAGGTGAGTAAATGCAGTTATTCGATATTATAGGTCCGGTGATGGTAGGACCATCAAGTTCCCATACTGCCGGAGCCGTTAAAATTGGATATGTGGCACATAAACTGCTTTCAGAACAGGTTGTTAAGGCCGAAATATTTTTGCACGGTTCATTTTTGGCAACAGGCAAAGGTCATGGTACCGATAAGGCAATAGTTGCAGGTCTTTTAGGAATGCAGCCTGATGACGTTAGAATTCCCGAAAGCTTAGAAATTGCTGACAAAATGGGTGTTGATATCAAGTTTTCGGGAATATCCCTTAAGGACGCAAGTCCCAACTCCGTACTACTCAAATTAACAGGGAAGTCCGGAAGAATGTTAGAAATTGTCGGGGAATCCCTGGGCGGTTCCATAATTAATATTGCAGCTATAGACGGTCTTTCCGCTAATTTTTCGGGAGACCGTCCTACTTTAATTGTACATAACTTAGATCAGCCGGGACACGTAGCGGAGGTTACAAGTATGCTTTCGCATAAGTCTGTAAACATTGCGTCTATGCAGTTATATAGGGAGAATCGTGGTGGTAACGCAGTCATGATTTTGGAGTGTGATCAGGAAATACCGGAATCGGCGGTTGAGTGGCTAAAGAAGCTTGAAGGAGTCGTTAAGGTAACTTATTACAGCCTGATACCAACAGGAGGTAGTCTATGAGTTATAGGTTGTTAAGAGAAATATTATCCGATGCCCAAAATGAGAACCTTAAGTTTTGGCAGGTGATTTTAAATGATAATTGCAGGGAAAACAGAATAACAGAGAAAGAATCATTTTCTAAAATGACGGATATGTATATCGCAATGAAAGAGGCGGATTCTAACTATGATTCTAAGGCTAAATCTGCAAGCGGTATGGCCGGTGGAGACGGTAAGCTTTTAGAGGACTTTAGAAAGCAGCCAAACAGGTTGATCGGAGATTTTCTTACTAAGGTAATTGAAAAAGCGGTTAAAATGGGTGAGTCAAACGCCTGTATGAAACGTATTGTGGCGGCACCGACGGCAGGCTCGTGCGGAGTAATACCTGCAGTGTTAATTACCTATGAGGAAGAAAAGAAGGTTGCACAGGATAGAATAATAGAAGCACTTTATGTCGCGGGAGGAATTGGAGAGGTTATTGCACAGAGTGCGGAAATATCCGGTGCTAAAGGAGGATGTCAGGCAGAAATAGGTTCGGCAAGTGCGATGGCAGCGGGGGCGGTTGTTTATCTTGAAGGCGGAGATAATGAAGCAATTATTCATTCAGCTGCATTAGCACTTAAGAATATGCTAGGTCTTACATGTGATCCTGTAGGCGGTCTTGTCGAGGTACCTTGTATTAAGAGAAATGTATCCGGTGCAGTCAATGCGATAGTTTCATCACAAATGGCTATTGCGGGAATTAGAAGCAGGATTGAGCCTGATGAAGTGATTGATTCCATGAAAAGGATTGGAAATCTGTTACCGGAGTGCCTAAGGGAAACGAGTAAAGACGGATTGGCAATAACATCATCGGCTATAAAGATAATGGAGAATATATCGTCGTAAACATCATTTTGATGGGTGAGGTGAGAAAAGCAGTTGAGGAATTGCTTGGCTGAGTATTAAAAATCTGATAGATAAAATTCCTGAAAAGTGTTATAATAAATTCTCGATAATGTATTAGGAGATTCGAGTTATGGGGAATAATCAATCAGATAAAAATCAACAGTTAACCCCGTATTTTAATAGAATGGGGATATTGGCCTTTTCGATTGGAACAAGTATAGGCTGGGGGAGCTTTGTCGTTACCTGCAATACATATCTTTTTCAGGCAGGTGTGTTAGGTACGATATTGGGAAGCCTACTTGGTATGGTAATTATACTTATTATTAATCATAATCTTTGTTATATGATAGAACGTAAGCAGGATGCCGGAGGCATCTATGCTTACGCCTGCACTGTGAGAGGGCATGACCTTGCTTTTGTTGTAGCATGGTTTTTATTACTTACATATCTTGCAATTTTCTGGGGCAACCTTACAGCTTTGCCGCTTTTTGCGGGGAGATTTCTAAGTTCAATCTTTCAGGTTGGTCCAAGTTATGTTTTGTTCGGCTACAGAGTCTATTTGGGAGAGGTGGTTTTGTCTGTCCTGGTGGCTATTGTAGGCGGTGTTTTCTGTGCGAATTTCAAAAAAATCCCACAATATTTAATGATAATAATGGCAGTGACATTTATGGTTAGTCTTGCGGTTATTACTGCGGTAGCTGTTATCAAACATGATAGTACCGGGTTTTCTTATAATCCGTTATATATTGCTGATAAGACTAATTGGGGACAAATAGTCAGGATTGCTGTTGTATCGCCATGGGCGTATATAGGTTTTGAGAATGTTGTCCTTTTTACAGAGGAGTATTCGTTCCCGGTCGAAAAGATTCGCGGGGTAATGATAACAGCAGTTATTTTAACTACGGCAGTTTATATACTATTGACAGTTCTTTCTATAACTGCTTTTCCACCCGAGTACAGTAACTGGTTTGAGTATATTTGTGATATGAGCAACCTAAGTGGAATAAGTTCGGTTCCGGCTTTTTATGCAGCCAAGTATTACTTTGGAAATGCCGGCGTGACGTTAATGTTGTTAGCACTTTTTTCTGTGATAGTTACGAGTCTAATCGGTAATCTTACAGCCATAAGCAGACTATTGTATGCTTACGGAAGAGATCACAGTTGGCTTGGTGGTTTGAGTAAGCTTAATAAAAACAACATTCCGAAAAGGGCAATTTATTTAACGGTATTAATCTCTTGTTTTGTACTGTTTCTTGGCCGCAATGTTATCGGATGGATAGTTTATGTTACGACGTTGGGTGCGGCAATAGTGTATGGAATACTTTCGTATTTGGTTTATAGGGATGCACGTAGTTGTGATGATATAATTGAGCAGAATACAGGAATGTTTGGAATGGCCGTAATGACGGGGATAGCCGTGTTGTCACTTTTCCCGAAAATCATTTCGTTTGAGACAATGCAACCGGAGTCATATCTGCTATTTGCAGCATGGTCGATTCTGGGATTGTTTATGTTCTGCCTTACATTGAAAAATGACAAGGAAAACAGCTATCATCATTCTGCTGCGATTGGAATCATTTTTATTCTTTTGACATTGGTTTCAACGATACTATGGGTATGCACCAAACAATAATAACTCGAATAAGGTAATACACATTATGCAAAACAAAGACAAAAAGAAAGAGTTCGACATAAAAAATATCAGGATTTCCCCGGGACAGTTTATTCCTGTAAGTTTTCTGGTTACGATAATTATCGGAACAATTTTGTTAATGCTTCCGATTTCGACCGTGCCGGGAGAAAAGACCGGGCTTATAACAGCACTTTTTACTGCGACCACTTCAGTATGTGTGACAGGACTTGTTGTGGTTGACACTTATGCTCATTGGACAGCGTTTGGACAGGCTGTAATACTTGTTCTTGTTCAAATCGGAGGACTTGGAGTTGTCGCGGTCGGTTCGATGATTATGCTTATTGGAAAAAAGAAGTTTTCGCTTGCTGACCGTAAGCTTTTGGGCGATTCGTTGAATGTTGAAAAGAACAGGGGATTGCTTTCGTTTCTGATACGGATATTCAAAGGTGTTTTCTTCGTGGAAGGTGCGGGAGCAATTCTATATGCTTTTAAGTTTGTACCACTGCTTGGACCGATCAAAGGCGTATGGGCTTCAATCTTTCAATCTGTTTCGGCATTTTGTAATGCGGGTATGGATATTGTAGGACCTAACAGCATGATTGATTTTAGAGAGTCTAGGTATCTTATGTATCTTACAATGATACTTATTGTGCTTGGTGGACTTGGATTTGTTGTATGGTTTGATGTAATTGATGGGGTTCGTGATGGTGTAAAGAAACGTTTTGGTCCTGACAGGGTATTTGAGCGTTTGCCGGAACACAGCAAACTTGTTCTTGTTATGACATTTATTTTGTTGCTTACAGGTACTGTAGGCATTTTTGCGGCGGAGTATAATAATCCGGAGACAATAGGTAATATGAACCTATCGGATAAGCTTCTTAACAGTCTTTTTCAGTCGGTAACATTTCGTACTGCAGGATTTGCGGCTGTACCGCAGGATATGCTGACAGAGACTTCGTGTGTTATCGGATATGTGCTGATGTTTATTGGAGGCTCGCCGGTTGGAACGGCGGGTGGAGTTAAGACAGTTACGGCATTTCTTGTTTTCATGAATGCAGTATCGTATATTAGAGGAAAAAAAGAGAATGTTGTTTTCAAACACAGAGTATCAGAGGAATTAATGAGAAAAGCTGCGGCGGTAGTGTTTGTAAGTTTTTGTGCCGTGACGGTTATGACACTTCTTCTTATGACACGAGGTGTTAATCTTACAGATGCAATGTATGAGGTTGTCAGCGCTCTTGCAACAGTAGGGTTATCAAGATCGCTAACACCTAATCTTGACAGATTCGGCAGACTTATAATTATTACTTCGATGTACTTGGGAAGAATTGGTCCTATTTCGATGGCAATATTCTTTACAAAAGGCTCGAGCAGTCAGAACAAAATAAAACATTCAGAAGGAACATTTTATGTAGGATAGGAGGCACATAATGAAAAAATCGGTCGCAGTATTAGGACTTGGTAAATACGGAAGGAGCTTGTCGGAGAATTTGTATCGTTTGGGTGCAGATGTGCTTGCTGTTGATAATAATGAGGAATTAATAAATGAGTTCACGGGTAGCTGTACTTCGGCAGTATATGCCAATTTGAATAATGAAGATGAGGTGGCTGCGCTCGGACTTAAAAATATGGATATCGTCGTTTGTTCTATGGGTAGAAGCCTCGCTGCCAGCATCATGTGTGTTGCAGTTGCAAAAGAGCAGGGAGTACCGTTAGTGGTTGCAAAGGCATCTTCAGATCGTATGGCATCAATTCTTAAGAAGGTGGGTGCGGACAAGATATTAGACCCGGAGGGGGAAGGCGGCGGACGTTCTGCAAGAATACTGCTTTCCTCATCGTTTAAGGATTATTTTGAAATTGATGAGAATATGTATATGATTGAAATGCATCCGAAAAAGGAATGGATAGGTAAGAACCTTATAGAGCTTCAACTTAGAAAATCATTTAATATTAACGTCATTGCGGTTAGGGAAGAGGGACACAGATGGCATTTTGTAGATCCGCAGAAGCCATTTTTACCTGACAGCATGCTGCTTATCGGCGTTGAGAAAAAGGATATTAATAAATTATAATGTATTGGAATTGACGGGAGGGACGATGTATGGCGTATAAAACATTCGCTGCGATAGACGTTGGTTCAACAGATGTCACAATGAAAATATATGAGATTACGGCCAAGAAGGGTTATCGCCTGATTGACTATGCCAGCAGGATAATAGAGTTAGGCTCGGATACTTATGCTGATGGCTACATTTCGCAAGGCTCTCTTGACAGGCTATGTGATATTCTGTCAGGCTTCATGATTAAGATGAGAGAATATGATACGCTTGATTACCGTGCGTATGCGACAAGTGCTATAAGAGAAGCGAAAAATAATCGTATGGTATTGGACCTTATTAAGAGAAAGACCGGAATTGACGTTGAAATACTGAGTAATGCGGAGCATCGTTTCCTAATGTATAAGGGACTTGCAATTAATGCTGAATACTTTGATAAGGTTGTTGATAAGAATACGGCTATTATAGATATAGGAGCGGGAAGTATTCAGATATCGCTTATGAATGACGGCAAGCTTATAAGCACTCAGAATATATCAATTGGTGCTCTTCGAGTTAGAGACAGACTTAAGTTTTTCCGTCTTGATACGACGCATATGGAGCGTGTTATGGAGGAGTATATATCCAACGAGATTGATACTTTCCAGAATTATTATCTTTTTAACAAACAGATTAAGAACGTTATTGCAATGGGTGATGAGACCAGATATCTTACACAGATTGTTCCGGAGTTTCATATTACCGATCAGTTTGGAGAGGAAGAACTTCGAGTGATGTTTGAAAGACTTATAAGTAAGAGCCCGTCAGACATTGCGGCAGAATATAAGATTTCATACGAAAGAGCAACACTTCTTCTTCCGGCAGCAATGATATATAGCGTATTTCTTAAGCGTTCCAAGGCGGATAGGATATGGACCAATCAGATAGACCTTTGTGACGGAATTATCGTTGATGAACTTGAACGTACGAGGAAACTTGCATTTAACCGTGACTTTGATGAGGACGTGTTGTCAGCGGTTATGCAGATGGCAAAGAAATATCATTGTGATAAACAACATAACAAAAATGTTGCCAAGATTGCATGTCAGATATTTGATAAGACAAAGAAGATACACGGACTAAAGAGCAGTCATCGACTTCAGTTGGAGATTGCAGCGCTTTTGCATGATTGCGGTAAGTTTATCAATATGAGTGGTGCAGCCGAGAATTCGTATACCATTATTAAGTCGACAGAAATCATGGGCTTGTCTCATAAAGAACGCGAAGAAGTTGCCAATGTAGTCAGATACAATTCGGTTGATTTTCCTGACTATAATGAAGCTCATGGTAAAATAGGAGATGCGGATTATATGACAGTTGCTAAGATATCGGCAATTCTTAAGGTTGCTAATGCAATGGACCGTTCGCACAAACAGAAGGCAAGCGCTTACAATATTGTGGTTAAGGATAAACAATTGCTTATAACGGTGGACACGTTATATGATTTGGCATTAGAGAGAGGACTCTTTGATGATAAGGCAGAGTTTTTCGAGCAGGTGTATGGAATTAAGCCTGTATTAAAACAGAAAAGAAGTGCTACTATTTAAAATAAATTAAGATTGGAGAGGGATATATGAAAGAAAAAAACGTTTTCGCAAAGCCGGAATATTTTGAGAACCGTGAACTTTCATGGATTCAGTTTAATAAAAGAATCTTATTGGAAGCCAAAGACAAGAACAATCTTTTGTTTGAGAAAATGAAGTTCTTAAGCATTACCGCGTCTAATCTGGATGAGTTTTTCATGATTCGTGTGGCATGTCTTATCGACATGATGCATGCGGGATTTACCAAACGCGATATTGCAGGACTTACCGCAAGGGAGCAACTTGAGCAGATTATTCCTGAAGCAAAAGAGTTTATGGCAGATCAATATAAGGTATTTAACCGTTCGCTCATACCACAGCTTGATAAAGTAGGTCTTCATTTAATCAAACAGCATGAAGATCTTAATGAGAAACAGGCAGAGTATGTTGACAATTACTTCAAGCGCAACGTGTATCCGGTACTTACACCTATGGCGGTTGACCAATCGCGTCCGTTTCCTCTTATACAGAGTAAGAGTCTTAATATCGGTGCTCTTATAAAGGATAAGAAGCAAGATGATGTTGTCGATATAGCCACTGTTCAGGTGCCAAGTGTGTTACCTAGAATTATAGAAGTTCCTTCAGATGAAGAGGGCGTTACAAGCATAATTTTGCTTGAGGAAGTTATTGAGAGAAATATCGACAAATTGTTCCTTAATTATAAAGTGTTGTGCGCTCACCCGTATCGTGTTATGAGAAATGCCGACCTTACAATTGATGAGGATGAGGCAACGGATTTGCTTAAGGAGATTGAGAGCAAATTAAAGCAACGCCAGTGGGGTGAAGTTATCAGACTTGAGGTTGCCGATTCAATGGATAAGCGACTTATCAAGAAACTTATGGAACAGCTTAATGTTAATGAGCACTATTTATATAAGATAAAAGGACCGCTTGATCTTACATTTCTTATGAAAGTATACGGACTTGAGGGCTTTGATGAGTATAAGCTTGCAAAATACACACCGCAACCAACACCGGGTATGGATAGGGAGCGCGGTATATTTGAACAGATACGTGAACATGATATATTGCTGCATCACCCGTATTATGAGTTCACACCGGTTATTGATTTTATTTCACAGGCGGCAAATGATCCTAATGTGCTTGCGATAAAGCAGACATTGTACCGTGTAAGTGGTAACTCGCCTATTGTTGCGTCTTTGGCGCGCGCGGCTGAGAATGGTAAGCAGGTTACCGTTTTGGTAGAACTTAAGGCTCGTTTTGACGAGGAGAATAATATCGGATGGGCAAAGATGCTTGAGAAAGCAGGTTGCCACGTAATATATGGACTTGTTGGTCTTAAGACTCACTCGAAGATTGCGCTTGTTGTAAGACGTGAGGAAGACGGAATAAGAAGATATGTACATCTTGGAACAGGTAATTACAATGATGTTACAGCAAAGCTTTATACAGATATGGGACTTCTTACGTGTAATGATGCAATCGGTGAGGATGCGACTGCTGTATTTAACATGCTTTCGGGTTATTCAGAGCCACCGGTTTGGAATAAGCTTATGGTTGCACCTATATGGTTAAAGGATCGCTTTCTGCGACTTATTGAACGCGAGGAGGAGAATGCAAAGAAGGGTAAAAAGGGTAGAATTGTTGCCAAGATGAATGCAATATGTGACCCTGTTATTATAGAAGCTCTGTATAAGGCAAGTTCTGCGGGAGTTAAGATTGATCTTATTGTTCGTGGTATATGTTGTCTTAAGGTCGGTATCCCGGGAGTGTCGGAGAATATAACCGTTCACTCAATAGTTGGTGATTTTCTAGAGCATGCGAGAATATTCTATTTCTATAATGATGGATTTGAGGAAGTATATATGGGAAGCGCTGACTGGATGCCACGTAACCTTGATAAGCGTGTAGAGATAACATTTCCTGTTGAGGACGATGCGCTTAAGCAGGCGGTTATCAATATATTGAGATTACAACTTGCAGATAACGTGAAGGCTCATTTCCTTCTCCCTAATGGCAGGGAATATGAGAAACGTGACCTTCGTGGACAGGAGAAGATTGCTTCTCAAGATGAGTTTAGACGTATCGCTCTGCAGAAGAAACCGAAGGTTACCGAGAATATAGTTAAGACTATTTTCGAGCCTGCGACGGGTGCAGATGAATAATTATTTGGATTTGTAATAAAAACGTCTTGACAGCCATATACATGTATGGTAATATGTTCAAGTCGTTTGACGAGACATACAAGCAGAGTATCCACTCTCACCTTAGCGCTATAGGCGACTCGGGTTCTATATTAGATATAATAACCGTATGGTTTTTCTAATTATGAAAGTGGATAGTATGCTATCCACTTTTTCTATTTAATAACAGTTTATGGGAGATGGAGGTATAAGACCATTAGCGAGTTAATGATCAATGAACAGATTCGTGACAAAGAGATTCGTTTGATTGGCTCAGAGGGAGAGCAGTTGGGAATTATGTCTGCAAAAGATGCAATGAAGCTTGCAAGAGAAGCAGAACTTGACCTTGTTAAGATTGCTCCGACAGCCAAACCACCGGTGTGTAAGATTATTGATTACGGAAAATATCGTTACGAGCTGGCAAGAAAAGAGAAAGAAGCCAAGAAAAAACAGAAGGTAATAGATATCAAAGAGGTGCGTTTGTCACCGAACATTGATACTAATGATCTTAATACAAAGGTTAATCAGGCAAGAAAGTTTCTTTCAAAGGGTGACAAGGTTAAAGTTACATTGCGTTTTAGAGGACGTGAACTTGCGCATGTCAACCATTCAAAGGTAATTCTTGATGATTTTGCTAAACAGCTCGAAGATATTGCAGTTGTGGATAAGCCTGCTAAGTTCGAGGGAAGAAGCATGATAATGTTTCTGTCACAGAAGAAATAGTAAGATATATTTAAGGAGGACAATACAATGCCAAAATTAAAAACTAACAGAGCAGCAGCTAAGCGTTTTAAGAAGACAGGAAGCGGTAGCCTTAAGAGAAATAAAGCCTACAAGAGCCACATCCTGACAAAGAAGACTACTAAGAGAAAGAGAAATCTTAGAAAAGCAGCTATGATGGATAAGACAAATGAGAAGGTAATGAAGAAGATTTTACCTTATCTTTAATTAGAGATCAAATCAGGAGGAAAGTAAGATGGCAAGAATTAAAGGCGGAGTTAACGCTAAGAAGAAACATAATAGAACATTAAAGTTAGCTAAGGGATATAGAGGAGCAAGATCTAAGCAGTACAGAGTTGCTAAGCAGTCTGTAATGAGAGCTTTGGCTTCATCATATGCCGGAAGAAAGCAGAGAAAGAGACAGTTCAGACGTCTTTGGATCGCTCGTATCAATGCAGCAGCAAGATTAAATGGTCTTTCATACAGCAAGTTCATGTATGGTCTTAAGCTTGCAGGTGTAGACATGAACCGTAAGATGCTTGCAGAGCTTGCAGTATCTGATGCAGAAGGTTTTGCTAAGCTTGTAGAGGTTGCAAAAGGTAAGCTTGCATAATTTTTTGAAAAAAATAAAAAAAAGGCTTGCAATTTGAAATTAGATGTAGTAATATAGTCAAGGCTCGTAAAACGAGCCACGACTTAAGCGGAAGTGCTGGAATTGGCAGACAGGCTAGACTAAGGATCTAGTGGTGGTTACACCGTGTGGGTTCAAGTCCCATCTTCCGCATAACGTAAAGAAAAAGGACATGTGCAAAAGCACATGTTTTTTTTCTTTATGGCACGCCGATGCGTGCCATGAACCCAAGGGTTCAAGGTCTCGCGGCATGGGGATGCCGCTCGGTCGGCGCGCAAGCATGAGGTCCACTGGACCTCGCGCACCCCATCTTCCGCTCGTTTTGACTATACATAATCCTATTGATTTTGTTAATAATTATGTTAGAATAAGAGCATATTATATTTCAGTAGAATCGACTAAAGGGATTACCATGGGGCATAGAACTGAGAAGGATTACATTATTAGCAAAGGTCTGTTATTTCAAAAGAAGAAAAACGATAAACCTAAAATAAGAAAGGGCTTTTTGACAGTCATTATCTTTTTTATTGTCTGGACTTTGTGGTCATGGGTTCCGGTAACAGAGAGAATAGAACTTGAACTGTTGAAGGATTCAGGGACGGGTGTAAGAATAGCACTTATAACTGATCTTCATTCCTGCTATTATGGCAAGAAT
>JAILRO010000002.1 GCA_024698145.1 Lachnospiraceae bacterium | reverse complement strand
CATAGCCGGTCGCGTATTATAAGAAAGTGTAGTCGGCATACCTACAACCTCTTAGTGCGTTTCACCTGGATACAGGATATTCATACATCTGATAATCTATACGCGTTTGTTAGGGATAAAAGTGCATTAAACAGCAATTTTTAAAAAAGATAGGAGGAATGAAGAATGACAATAAAGAATATGAAGAAACTGCCCGAGGATTTCCTGTGGGGCGCGTCAACAAGTGCATATCAGGTCGAGGGCGCTAATCTTACGCATGGTAAAGGCCCAAGCGTTCAGGATATCAAGAAGGTTCCGGAAGGCACGAGTGAACTTGATGTTTGTTCGGATTTTTATAATAGGTACAAGGAAGATATTGCTTTGATGGCGGAAATGGGTTTTAAGACTTTCCGTTTTTCGGTTGCATGGTCAAGAGTTATTCCGGAGGGTGCCGGTAAGGTTAATCAGGAAGGAATAGATTTTTACAGCAACGTAATTGATGAGTGTTTAAAGCACAATATAGAGCCACTTGTTACAATGTTTCATTTTGATTTGCCGGCGGCTTTGGAGAAAAAAGGAGGCTGGTCAAGAAGAGAGAGCGTTGATGAGTTTGTCGAGTTTGCAAGGGTTTTGTATGAAAATTACGGTGACAGAGTAAAATACTGGCTTACGATTAATGAGCAGAATATGCTTACACTTGTTGGTGACGTTATTGGTACAGGAAGCACTGAAGGCGTGGCTAATAAGTATAAGAAATTATATCAGGACAATCATCACATGTTGCTTGCACAGGCAAAAGCAATGAAGCTTTGCCATGAAATGTTGCCAAATGCTAAGATAGGACCGGCACCTAACATTTCGCTTGTTTATCCTGCAAGCTGCAAGCCGGAGGATATGCTTGCAGCACAGAATTTTAATGCAATTAGAAACTGGTTATATCTTGATATGGCTGTGTTTGGAAGATACAACAATCTTGTGTGGGCATACCTTGAGGAAAGAGATGCGTTACCGGATATTGAGCCGGGTGATATGGATATAATGAAGGCTGCAAAGCCTGACTTTATAGGATTTAATTATTACAATACTGCTACGGTTGAATGGGCAGATGATGAAGGAGAAGTTAAGCTTGGAGACCAGCAGTCGGGCGCAAAAGAACCGGGTGTATATCAAAGTTTTGCCAATCCTAATCTGCTTCGTACAGAGTTTGGATGGGAGATTGACCCTATGGGCTTTAGAGCAACCATGAGAGAAATGTATTCAAGGTATCATTTACCGATGATAGTTACGGAGAACGGACTTGGTGCATATGATAAGCTTACGGAAGACGGTAAGATTCATGATGATTATCGTATAGAGTATCTTAGAAAACATATCGAGCAGATTAAACTTGCTGTGTCAGAGGGCGTTGAAATGATGGGTTACTGTCCATGGTCTGCCATCGACCTTGTATCGACACATGAGGGCGTAGTTAAGAGATACGGTTTCATATATGTCAATCGTGATGAGTTTGATTTGAAGGATCTTGCTCGCTACAGAAAAGATTCTTTCTATTGGTACAAGAAAGTAATTGAGACAAATGGAGAGGACCTTTCGTAAAATATAAATGTATAACAAAACAGGAATCCCGAAGGATTCCTGTTTTTCTTTATCGTATTCTTATTGTGTATTTAATTTTGTTACCTGCTTTGTCGATGGCGATTATTTTGTGTTTGCCTTTTTTCTTGATTTCAAACTTGTAGTAGTTTTTGTATTTGCCACTCTTAACAAAGTTCTTCTTTGTGAGTTTCATTTTCTTTCCATCTACAGTAACCTGGTCAAGTTCAAGTTTATCCTTTACATAGAATAATACTTTCTTCTTGTAGGTTCGACCGTCTTTGATTTTCTTGATAACCGGTGCGGTTGTATCTTTGTAGAAAGTAATAGTCGTTGTATTACCTTTGATATCTGTAACTACCAGGGTGTTTAATCCGTCCTTGACGTTGAGTGGCGAGTAAGTCTGACCGTTGAGCGTCTGCGATGCAATAGCTGTGTCATCGGAAACGGAAATATCGGGAAGCTTACTGTAATGAGCACCATTTTCAATGTTGCTAACAACAGGTGCTGTTACATCTGCTTCTATAAGTTCCTTGCCGTGTGCGGTATATGCATACCAAGATTGACTAAGAAATGTTGTGTCAAATACAGCAGTTTTTCCTGTTGTTTCTTCTTTTATGTTTGCGTTGGTATCAACGATATCTGATGCCAGATTGATAGTCATTTTGATGTAAATACTCTGATTAACAAGATCGATTATTGACTGATCGGCACTTGTTGAATCTGTTGAGTTGCCGTTATCTAAGTTGATATAGAAAATGTCCTTTGAGATATTTGCTGTAGAATCTTTTGAGAATTCTGCCGTGCTTGGATACGCTTTTGTTTCTGTTTGTGTGTAATAAGTATTGCCGTCTTCAAGGACTTCCTCGACCGTGTTAGGATCTTTCTCTGAATTTAACGCATCGCTGGTACTTTTTAGCATGGCTTGTTTCACTGTTGCGGTTAAGGTGTCGTCATCATTTACCGTTAGGGTTTCATACACACGCATACAACCTGTAGATAAGAATGCGACAGAAACCAATGCGCAGGCGCATAAAAACTTTTTCATAATCAAAAACCTCCCTTAATGTACAATTTCAACGCTATAGCTAAAATTGTATATTATGGGAGGCTTTCTTGTCAATTGTAATAGTTAACGAATCTTGTCATGCAATAAGTCCTATCAGTGTTTCCGATAAAAATACTGCAATGCACGCTGCCATTGCAACAACAGTAAGGCTCTTGTCTTTGAGCGCGAAGAATATCGCTGCGAGCAACCCTATAACTGCCGAAATAACGTAGTCTGTGGCATACAGGCAAGCCGGAAGAGTCATGGCTGTAAGCACGGCATATGGGATATATGAAAGAAAAGATTTGATATAAGGATTCTCAATTTTCCTTCTCATGGCAACAAAAGGAATCATTCTTATAAGATAAGTTGAGCCTGCCATAATGGCAAGGTAAATGAAAAATACAGATGTTTTCATACTTCTTCCTCCTCGTCTTTTTGCGGATAAATCAAAGCACCCAAAAGTGCCGCAACTATCGCACAAATACTTATTGATATTCCTGCAGAAATGTCCTTAAGAAATGGTACATAGTTAAATATACAACTAAGTACAAGGGCGGTTACAACGACAAATGATATTGATTTGCCGCGCTTTAAGTCGGGCACAACAATAGCCACAAACATTCCGTAAATGGCAAGCCCAAGCGCACTCATTACAGGGTGTGGAAGCACGTTTCCAAGAAGTCCGCCTGCAAGAGTTCCAAGTGACCAGCCAAGATATGGAAGTACACAAAGACCTGCAAAAAATGAACGGCTTACTTCTTTGCGGCTGCAGGCAACTGCGAAGATTTCATCGGTAATCATGAAGCCGAAAAGCACTCTCCATATACCGCGAAATCGTTTGTTTACTTTCTGGGAAAGTGATATTGACATAAATGAATAGCGAACATTTATCGTGCACTGTGATATAAGCATTTCCAGGTAATGACCTGGATTTTGCATAACGGTTATTCCGGCAAACTGTCCGGCAGACGTTACGGTAAGCATCGAAATTATAAGTGCCTGCCACCACGAAAAACCATATTTTACTGCGATTATTCCGAATGTAAATGATACCGAGAGATAACCGAGTCCAATCGGGAACCCGTCTCTAAGTCCATGAAAAAACTCTTTTGACATAATGACTCCTATGTACATATTGATTATGTTTTGCATTTGATACAAACAAATAACTATTTTAGTAGATTATAAAATTTTTTTCAAGAACATTCTCTATTGTCCAAAATGTCGGACAGAACAATTCGGTATAATTACTGCATAAACACGGATATAGCGCATTGCGATATGTACAAGGAGGGATTGTTTATGATTAATATGTGTAGTGAAGGTGTATTAAGGAGTGTAATTGCAACGATTATTATTATGTTTATATGTATTGCAGCGGGCGGATGCAACAGGAAGTGTTTTGCCCGGACGGTAGAGAAAAATGAGGGGACTAAGAATGTGGTTTGTGTTAAGAACAGGAGGGAGATGAGGAAAGAACTTATACGTGCATTTAAGAAGCACAAGGAAAGCATAAGTGTATCATATCCGGGTATTATTGATGATTTTGAACAATATGGCAGGCAAGGATACAAGCCTCTTTTTGACAAGCTTATGAAAGAGAATGGTTATTATGTCGGTATTTTGTCGGGGTACTGTGTGAGCTTATGTGAAGACGAGGAATATATTACTATTCAGTGTGGATATATTACAACAAAGAAGCAGGAAAATTACATTGACAAGAAGGTTAGGAGGATTGCCGGAAAGTACAAAGGAAAGGACCGATTAACCAAGATTAACGGCGCCAGAAGTTATCTGATAAAGCATATGACATATGACAACAGATATTACAGTCCGTATCACGCTTTTAAGAAAGGAAGAGGGATTTGCATGTCCTATGCACTTGCGTATCAGAGAATTATGCAAGAGATGAAGATACCATGTGTTTATATAAGACAGGATAATCATGCCTGGAATAAGGTTAAGGTTGGAGGACAATGGTACAAGGTAGATGTGACACTTGATGATGCAAGGCGCTATTAGTATTTGAAAAGAACTCCGCTTTATGATACAATATATTGTGATTTTATATATACACAAGGAGGATATAACAGTGATAGAGTTATACAAAGGCGGTGCCTATCTCATCAATGGAAAAGAACTGGTTGAAGACAGTGACAAAGCTTCAGAGATTATTAAGGGTAAGACAGGTAGTGCTGTAACAAAAGAAGAAGCAGCAAAGAATACTATCGCTTATGGAATCTTGAATGCCCACAATACTTCGGGCAATATGGATAAATTGCAGATTAAGTTTGATAAGCTTACATCTCACGATATTACATTTGTTGGTATCATACAGACAGCAAGAGCTTCAGGACTTACAGAGTTTCCGATACCGTATGTACTTACAAACTGCCACAATTCATTATGTGCAGTAGGTGGTACTATCAACGAGGATGACCACATGTTTGGACTTTCATGTGCTAAAAAGTACGGTGGTATGTACGTTCCTCCTCATCAGGCTGTTATTCATCAGTTTGCAAGAGAGATGCTTGCAGAGTGTGGTGGTATGATTCTTGGTTCGGATTCGCATACAAGATACGGTGCGCTTGGAACTATGGCTGTTGGTGAAGGTGGTGGAGAGCTTGTTAAGCAGCTTCTTAGCCAGACTTATGACGTTAACATGCCTGGTGTAGTTGCTATATATCTTGATGGTAAGCCTGAACCGGGCGTAGGACCACAGGACGTAGCTCTCGCAATAATCGGTGAAGTATTCGGTAACGGATATGTTAAGAATAAAGTTATGGAGTTTGTTGGTCCCGGTGTTGCTAACTTAAGCGCTGACTATCGTATCGGTGTTGATGTAATGACAACAGAGACAACTTGTCTTTCTTCAATTTGGCAGACAGATGACAAGATAAAAGACTTCTATGAGATTCACGGACGTGGAGACAAGTACAAAGAGCTTAATCCGGGAAGTGTTGCATACTACGATGGTGTTGTATACGTTGATCTTTCTAAGGTTAAGCCGATGATAGCTATGCCTTTCCACCCAAGTAACACATATACTATTGAGGAACTCAATGCAAACCTTATGGACATACTTGATGATTGTGAGAAGCGCGCACTTGTAAGTCTTGATGGTAAGGTTGATTTCACACTCAAGGACAAAGTACGTAATGGTAAGTTATATGTAGATCAGGGAATTATTGCCGGATGTGCCGGTGGTGGATTTGAGAATATATGTGCAGCTGCAGATATTCTTAAGGGCGCAAGTATCGGTGCAGACGAGTTTACACTTTCCGTATATCCTGCATCAACTCCTATATACATGGAGCTTGCAAAGAACGGAAGACTTGCTGATCTTATCGGAACAGGTGCTATTGTTAAGACGGCTTTCTGTGGACCTTGCTTTGGTGCCGGTGATACGCCTGCCAATAACGCTTTCTCAATCAGACATTCAACAAGAAACTTCCCTAACAGAGAGGGATCTAAGGTACAGAACGGTCAGATATCATCAGTTGCTCTTATGGATGCGCGTTCAATTGCAGCAACAGCTGCCAATAAGGGATATCTTACAGCAGCAACAGATTTGGATGTTAACTACTCTAATCCTAAGTATTATTTTGATAAGTCTATATATGAGAATCGTGTATACGATGGCGTTGGTAAGGCAGATCCGTCAGTTGAGATTAAGTTTGGACCGAACATTAAGGACTGGCCTTCAATGGTTGCACTTACAGATAACCTTGTTCTTAAGGTTGCGTCAGTTATACATGATCCTGTAACAACAACCGATGAGCTTATTCCTTCAGGAGAGACTTCTTCATATCGTTCTAACCCATTGGGACTTGCAGAGTTTACACTCTCAAGAAAGGATCCGGGATATGTTGCAAGAGCAAAAGAGATCCAGCAGGTTGAGAAGGTCAGAGAAGAAGGCGGCTGCATGGGAGAGGCATATCCTGAGATGAAGGAAATTATGACCAAGATAAAAGAGACTTACCCTGATGTATGCAAAGATAATACAGGTGTTGGTTCTACAATATTTGCTGTTAAGCCTGGTGATGGTTCTGCTCGTGAGCAGGCTGCTTCTTGTCAGAAGGTTCTTGGCGGATGGGCTAATATTGCCAAGGAGTATGCTACTAAGAGATATCGTTCTAATCTTATTAACTGGGGAATGCTTCCATTCCTTATGCCGGAAGATTATGAGTTCGAACTTGGTGATTATATCTTTATTCCTGATGTGGCGAAAGCTGTTAAGGATAAGAATGATGACATTAAGGCATACGTTGTTAATAAGGGTATGAAGGAACTTACATTCAATCTCGGTGATCTTACCGATGATGAGAGAGATATAATTCTTAAGGGATGTCTTATTAACTATAACAGAAGATAATTGTAGAGAAAGTGGGGGCTTTGTATGGATCTACAACAGGTGCTTAACAAGCTTGATGATATGATGAGAAAGTCTGATATAGAGCATGTCATTCCATTTTTGGAGGAATCTATAAGTCAGGCAGAGAAGGAACAGGACGGAGGTAGTGTTCTGTCTATCCTTAATGAGCTTGTCGGCTTTTGCAGAGAGACATGTCAATATGATAAAGCTATGGGATATGCAGCTAAGGCACTTACTGTTGTAGAGGATATTGGGTTGACCGATACTGTTTACCATGCAACCACGATGCTTAATATCGCCAACTGCTTAAGGGCAGCGGGAAGGCTTGAGGATTCACTTTCAACTTACAAGAAGGTTGAAGTGATGTACGAGCATATGCTTCCTAAGAATGATTTTGGATTTGCAAGTTTATATAATAACGAGAGCCTGCTTTATCAGGAACTTGGCGACTTTGTGGGTGCTTACGAGAGTCTTATCAAAGCACTTTCAATAGTCAAAGAGTATCCTGATAAGAAGCGGGAACTTGCTGCAACATACATTAATCTGACCAATACCTGTCTGCATATTGACACGAAGGATGCCGAATCATCTGTTACTGATGAAGAGATAGAAGATTATGCTAATAAGGCAATTGATTTATCCAAAGAACTTGGAGAGATTGATACACACTATGCAGCTGCACTTACAGGTAAGGGCCAGCTTATGGAGCGAAAAGGTAATTACGACACAGCAATTAATTGCTATGAGGAAGCACTTACGGCAATTAAGAGTACACTCGGAAAGACTGACTTCTTTAATAGAACATGTGATTATCTTAAGGCGGCGGTTAAAAAAAACGGACGAGAGTATGAAGGACCATATAAGGATATTGTTGCTAACAATGGCAATATTGCATTTATAAGTGGTCTTGAACTTGATAAGGATTATTATGAGACAGTTGGGAAACCTATGCTTATTGAGAAATATGGTGATTCTTTCGATAACATGACAATAGGAATGCTCGGTGAGGGAAGTGATTGTTTTGGTTTTGATGATGAGTTCTCAAGAGATCATGATTGGGGTCCGGGTTTTTATATATGGCTTGAAGCGAAAGATTATCAGACGATAGGACAAGAACTTACAGAGGATTACAATAATCTTCCTAAGGAATTTCGGGGTTTTACAAGACACAATACGGAACATGGAAGCAGACGTGAGGGTGTTGTTTTAGTAGATGATTTTATAGAATATTATCTCGGCAGGAAGGCTTATGACGAATGGCAGACTACCGGGAAGATATCTGATGACACCATGCTTAGCATTATGCCAAGTAAACTTGCGGCATTTTGTAACGGAATGATTTATCACGGCAAAGAAGACTCTAAGTTATGCCGGATAAGAGAGTATATTAAGGGTTATTATTCAAGGAGCGCCACGACGAAACTGTTATGTCAGACACTTGCGGAGTTTGGACAGAATGCGCAGTATAATTACCCAAGAATGAAGAAAAGGGGAGACAATACCGTAGCAATGCAGCTACTTCATACAGGTCTTCGTAAGGCTGTAACAGCCGCATATATACTTAATCGCTTATATGTGCCTCATGATAAATGGATAATGAAGGGCACAGAGCAGTTTGTTGTATTACAAGAAGTGCCTGATATGGTATCCACAATAACAACAGAAGCGGCAAAAGAACTTCTTGATCAGGGAGATGGTACTACACTTTCCAAGATAGAACAATTAGCGGCAACACTTCTTGGTGAGGCGGTTAATCAGGGGTATATAGGCAATATAAGACTTATTAATATTCCGGGTAAAACAGATTTTTTTATGGACACATATCTTGAGCATTATACATCTGAGCTTATGTACAGGGCGGATTTTTGTTCAATGTCTCATAATGAATTTGTGGAATATATTGCCAAGATGGAGTTTGAGGCATTTGATAAGGTCAAGAATGCAGGTGGAAGAGCGGATTGTCAGGATGACTGGTATACGTTTCATATAATGAGAGCAAGCCAGTATACTACTTGGAATGACGAGATGCTTGTACAGTATGCTGTTGATTTTAAGTTGTCAATGGACAAGGGCTGGAATCCTATCATGGAGAAATATGGCAGGATGGAGGAAAGCACTAATCCTGATGAGTGGAATAAGATAAAAGACAGCTTCCCGATAATACCACCTGAAAAGCAACAGATTATGGAAGAGATAATCAAGATTCAGGTCGATTGGATGGAGGAGTTTGCGAGTAAGTATCCTGGGCTTGCAAGTCATGCAAGACGAATACATACAAGCGAGGATATGCCGTGGGATACGTCGTATGAGACATATCTGCGCGGAGAGATGGGAACCTACAGTGATAAGATGCTCAAACTTTATGGACAGTTTATCGTAGGTATTGTTAAAGAGGAAGATAATCTTGCTTATAGAATTATGAATGAGACAATACATATGTATGGATATGCTGATTTTGAAGAAGCTATGAGCAAGATGAATGATAAATGATAGAAACTGAGTAATTAATATGAGTAAGAAGAAAAGAGCAACCAATTTTGCTATGCAGGCGACTATTCTTGCGGCTGCAAGTATTGTTTCCAAGTTAATAGGAATGATTTATAACATACCTTTTGCCAATATTCTCGAGGCTGAAGGTAACGGATATTATGGAAAAGCACAGACGGTTTACTACCTGATTCTTTTGATAGCCACTTTTTCAATACCGCAGGCGGTATCTAAGATAATGGCAGAGAGAATTGAGAAGGGTGAATATAAGAATGTCAAAAGAATATTTGATGTTTCCATGTTGTATGTTTTTGCTGTCGGACTTGTTGCTGCGGCAATAACATATTTTGGAGCACCGTATTTCGTATCGCCAAGTGCAGTGTTGTCACTTAGAGTTTTGGCGCCAACAGTATTTCTTTCAGGTTTTGCAAGTGTATATCGAGGTTATTTTCAGGCATACGGCAATATGGTACCAACATCGATTTCTCAGGTGGTTGAACAGGTTTTTAACGCGGTATTCAGTATAACAATGGCAATTCTGTTCATGAGAATCGCAACAAACTCCGGTAATGGTGAACTTCGCCAGATGTATGGTGCTGCCGGTGGAACAGTTGGTACGGGAGTTGCGGTTCTTGCCGGACTTATATATATGGCAATAATGTTTGCTAAGAATAAGGGTGAACTTAAACAAAGAATGTCCGAAGATAAGACTGCAGATGTTTTAAGTTACAAACAGGCAGTTAAGCTTTTGCTTATGATTGCAACACCGATTATATTTAGTTCGTTTATATACAATATTAACGGAACGATTGATATGAAGCTTTACGACGCAATTATGATTAAGAAGGGCATGGCAGAAGAGGTGTTCAGTGCGCAGTATGGATTGTATAGCAGATTCTATCTTGTGCTTGCTAATATTCCTATCGCAATGGCTGCTGCTGTGGCTTCGACCATTATTCCTAAAGTTTCTGCACAACATGCATCTTCGGATATAGAGGGGTGTAGAAGAAGCATTTCCAAGGCTATGCAACTTACAATGGTGCTTACAATCCCTTGCGCAATAGGTTTTATGGTTCTTGGTAAGGCTATTATTTCGATGTTGTATCCGACATTATCAACTGAAAGTGTCAATACTGCAGCGGGATTGCTATTGTATGGTGGTGTGTCCATAGTTTTCTATGGGTTCTCAAGCGTGTTAAATGGTGTATTACAGGGTGTTGGTAAGGTTAATTTCCCTGTTATATCTGCATCTTGTGCACTTGTATTTCATATAATATTGCTGTATGTGTTGTTAAAATACACCGACATAGGCACATTATCCTTCATTGCGGCGACATTTTTATATGTGTTTATTATCGTACTGATGAATTATTGGAAAGTAAAACAATACCTTAATTATCATGTAGATTGGAAGAATGATATTTTAATTCCGCTTCTGGCTGCTGTCATTATGGGTATTGTCGCAGGCGTTATATACAAGGTTGTTGGCTTGATTTTATCAGGCGTTACGGGAACGTATATAGGTAATGCTGTGTCAACAATTATAGCTATTGTGTTTGCGGCAGTTGCTTACGGAGTAAGCCTTCTTAAGTTGGAAGGTTATACGGAAGAGATGTTAATGGCATTTCCAAAAGGAGCGGTTATTGCAAGAGTAGCAAAGCAATTACATCTTGTTAAATAATACATAAAAGGGGTGAGAGAGTATGAAACTTACATTTATTGGTGCAGATCATGAGGTTACCGGAAGTTGTCACTGCCTTCAATGCGCCGGCAAGAACATACTGATTGATTGCGGTATGGAACAAGGTGAGGATGCATATGAAAATCAGGAGCTTCCTATGAAGCCGTCTGATGTGGATTATGTTTTTCTTACACATGCACATATCGATCATTCAGGTCTTCTTCCGTTGCTTTACGCAAGAGGTTTTAGAGGACGTGTTTTGACAACCAAAGCGACTACTGATTTGTGTAGTATTATGCTTCGAGACAGTGCTCATATTCAGGAGTTTGAGGCGGAATGGCGTAACCGTAAGGCAAGGCGTTCCGGTGAAGATGAGTATGTCCCGTTATACAGTATGGATGATGCTATTGGAGTTATGGAGCATTTTATTCCTTGTCAGTATGAGGAACTTATCGATGTCTGTGAAGGTGTGAAAGTTCGTTTTTCAGATGTTGGACATTTGCTTGGTTCGGCAAGTATTGAGGTATGGCTGACTGAAGAAGGTGTAACCAAGAAGATTGTATTCTCGGGTGATATAGGTAATCTTAATCAGCCGATTATTAAGAATCCGCAGTATCTTAAGGAAGCGGATTATGTTGTTATGGAGTCTACGTATGGTGACCGTAATCATGGCGGTACTCCTAATTACGAGCAGGAGCTTTCAAGAATTATCAAAGAAACCTTTGATAGGGGTGGTAATCTTGTAATTCCTTCCTTTGCCGTAGGTAGAACGCAGGAACTTTTGTATTTTATTCGTAAGATCAAGCAGGATAATATGATACCCGAATATGAGGGATTTGAGGTTGTTGTAGATAGTCCGTTGGCGGTTGAGGCAACTAACATATTCCATAAGAATGTGGAGAGTTGTTTTGATGAAGAGGCAATGGAACTTATTAGGCAGGGAATCAATCCTATCTCTTTCCCGGGACTTAAGACATCGGTAACAAGTGATGATTCTAAAGCTATCAATTTTGATCAGAAATCAAAGGTTATCATTTCGGCTTCCGGAATGTGTGAGGCAGGACGTATCAGACATCACTTAAAGCATAATCTTTGGAGAAAAGACAGCACTATTCTTTTTGTTGGTTATCAGGCACATGGAACGCTTGGTAGAAGTTTGCTTGAGGGCGCGCCTAGTGTCAAGCTGTTTGGCGAGGTTATTGATGTCAGAGCAAAGATTGAGAAACTTGACGGTATAAGCGGTCATGCAGATCAGGATGGATTGCTTAAGTGGCTGCATTCTTTTGATCCGAAACCGAAGGTATTCGTTGTACACGGCGAGGATTCTGTCTGCGAGCAGTTTAAGATTATGATTCAGAATGAAGGATATGAGGCAATAGCACCGTTTTCGGGTGGTGAGTTTGATCTCATTGCTAATGAACTTATATTCCAGGGAGTTACAACTAAGAAAGTTAAGATTAGCCAGAAGGCATTCCGTGCTCAGGCAATCTTTGATCGCCTTGTTGCTGCCGGTAATCGCCTTCTGGTGGTTATTGCACACAATAGAGGTGGTGCTAATAAGGATCTTATCAAGTTTACTGATCAGATTAATAATCTTTGCGATCGCTGGGATCGCTAGAGAGATGACCGACCGGAAGATATATAGGAAGACCGTTTTTGTAAGCAACGTTTGTCTCGCCTTCGATTAATGGGGCAAGATATTCGATCATAGCAGAGTTTACATCGTTGCCTTTCTCGTTAATCCATTCTCTCGGTATATTCTTCTCTTTGTTGGCTATTGATTTGATATCAGTAGTTCCGATTTCGATTGTATAAGGGGCATTTGAAGTGCGTGTTACTGTAAGCATGCACTTTGAAAGTCCCTTTTCTGCGTAAGAGACAGCGTTCTTACCTAATAAGAAGCTCTCGTCAATATCGGTTTTGGAAGCTATGTGAGCTGCACATCTCTGTAATACATTAAGCTCGATTGAACGAACCTTGATGTTAAGAGTTTCTTTCACAAGGTATTCCAAGCATTTTCCTGTTCCTGAAAGCTGTGAATGTCCAAACTGGTCATTTACTGCAGTTGATGCGCTGATGTAGTTACCGTCTTTATCACGTATTCCTTCAGACACTGCAACGATGACATTGCTGTACTTGGTGAGCATTTTTCTTACATCTTCAACGAACGCATTTTTATCGAATGCAACTTCAGGGCAATAAATTAAATGAGGTGCCGGGCTATATTCGTTTCTTGCAAGAGCAGAAGATGCAGTAAGCCAGCCGGCATCACGTCCCATGATTTCAACTATTGTAACGCTTGGGACACTGTATATAAATGTGTCATGTGCTATCTCAAGAACTGATGAAGCAACATACTTTGCTGCTGAACCAAATCCGGGTGTGTGGTCAGTGACACACAAATCATTATCAATAGTTTTAGGAATTCCGACGATTCTTATATCGCTTCCGATTTGCTCGCCGTAATGGCTAAGCTTTAATACGGTATCCATTGAATCATTTCCGCCAATGTAGAAGAATGCGCTTATATTGTATTTGGCAAACTGATTGAAAATGAACGCGTAAGGTGCATCGTCGTCCTCGTAGTCGGGAAGTTTGTATCTGCAAGAACCAAGGTACATTGCAGGACTTATCTTTAATGTATCTATGAAGCTGGAATCTTCGTTGGCTTTTTCTGTAAGGTTAATAAGATTGTCCTCTAATACACCGATAATACCATATACAGAGCCGTATACAGTGTTATAGTTATCGTTATTCATTGCTGCTGCAAGTACACCTGCAAGGGAAGCGTTGATTGCAACAGAAGGTCCTCCTGATTGAGCTACAATAATATTACCGGATGCCATAAATTATTCCTCCATTTTATACTAATTATATTGGTTTTTGACACATTTTTTGAAGCCAAAATGTCCAACTAAACCAACAAGTATAATACTTGATTATGAGACAAAATTCAAGCGTAAAATAGTGTTCAAATTGCCGTTTTTTAGGCAAATTTGTCTTGTGTTTTTATGTAAAGTGATGTATAATGAAAGCATCAACAAGATAAGATAATATTGTAGAACTTCTGAGGTGTTCGACAACTCTTGCTATTTTGAACCTACATTTATTTTCATGGGATTTCGATATTTATATGTGGATGTCATGCCTGCATCGACTGGACGGCAGAAGTGTATATGTGATTACCCACCTAGCTTGGGCTAGGACTCAAAATGCGGGAACCGGCACACTCGGATGTTCTACTTTATTTTGTTAATTTACAGAGGATGACAGCTTTAGTTACTTTAAGAAGAATGCTTTAGAATACATAAGATAAGTAACATACATAGACACAAATGACAAAGGAGCAGCATTAGGCGGAGCGTCTAGATGCTGCTTCTACTGTGTTTGACTAATCTGAAGGGAATAGAATAATGAGAAGAGAACCAAAACAGGAAAGAACCGGCAAGAAGCATATTGGTCGAATTATTATTTTGTTAATACTTGTTATTTTGGGTGTTACAGGTGGAGCGCTTATCAAACTCGGGTATCTTAACAAGGTTACCACGCAGTATTTGATGCCGATAAATGAGGCTAACAGACTTATCAATTATTTGGGTCTGCCTGATTATGAGTACGAAGATAAATGGGGCTCATCATTTACCGTTAAGGATGTTAAGAAACTTTTGAAAACGGCTAATGTTTCAGAAGACAAGCTTACAATATCGCTTGATAAAAGACCGGGATTTGTACCTGTTACAAGAAGTCAGTTTGAGTCGGTTTATGAGACTTTGATAAATGAACTTGAGATTGAACGTTTGTCGAAAGTCAACCTCTACATTTTTGATGTGGATAAGAAAGCCGGTATGGAAGCTAACGGTGTTACATATGAATCGGTATTTACCAACAATGGTGAGTTTTTCGTTGAGAAGGATTATGGTTTTTCAACGGATTATATAGGCAAGGTTGTTGATCTTTATGTTTCAAACAATGAGATTATCCTCAGTATGGGAGAAAGTGATGGAACAACCGCAATTAATAATGCCTATTTTTCAAAAGTTTCGGAGGAGAACGGTTCTAAATGCGCGTTGGCATATGTTAATGCCGGCATGCAGAAGTTTGAACTTGCAGAAGATGCGAAAGATATTCCTAAGGAGTCTTGCATTTGTGATATTGTAATCAGCAACAGCGGTGTTAAGAGTTTTGTGGATCACACAGGGGAACTTGTAGAGTCTAAGGTATTGGCATATGCGGATGGACTTGTAACGGTTGATGGCTATGAGAATCCGTTCGTGCTTTCACAGGATTTTAATGTATATAAGACAAGCGGTGAGTTTAAGGCTACACGTTCTGCCGGAACTTTGATAGGATATGACAGTGTGAAGCTTCTTATGAAGGATAATACTATAGATGCGGCATTGCTTACTGAGGACATTCGATCTAAAAATATTCGAGTGATCATCAGCAAGACTGATTTTGCAGGTTATTATCACAGCGAGGTTGCAATCAATTCCGATACAGATTACACGATAAGTTATGGCGATGTCGTTGAGGAACATGCGGCCGGAGAGAAAGTGCTGTTTTCTAATGGTAGTGAGCAGTTGAAAAATGGTCCTGCTAAAATTAAGTCAAAGGTTGACGGTGGAAGAATAGCCATTCAGTCAATTAAGAGACAGAGTGGAGAACCGACTTATCGCGGTGAACTTGAGTTGTCCAGAAATGATGAGGGAGTTCTTATTATCAATGAGCTTCCGGTTGAGGAATATTTATATGGGGTTGTTCCGAGTGAAATGCCGATAACTTACGAGACGGAAGCATTAAAAGCACAGGCAATATGTGCAAGAGCTTATGCCTACGGCAAGATGAACAGTGACGATTTTTCCGAGTATGGAGCACATCTTGATGACAGCGTGGCAACGCAGGTATATAATAATGTTTTGGAAGATGAGAGATCAACATTTGCGGTTGATGATACTTATGGAATAGTTCCTTGCTATAGAGGAGATGTTATAGATGCATTTTTCTTCTCGACTTCATGTGGTGCAACAAGCAGTAACAGTGTAATCTGGGGCGGATATCAGGAGCCTTATCTGTTAGACACTATGGAGAATGAGTTAAATGATCTTGCGGACCTCTCGGCGGAGAGCAAGTTCAAAGATTTCATTGATGGAAAGTTCGGAGTTGATTATATAGAACAGGAGGAGCCGTTCTTCAGATGGACTGTAGATTTTGACAAGAAGTCTTTAGGACAGGCCATAAATGATCATTTGTATGAGAGGATAGAGGCCATGCCGGAGTTTATATTGGCAAAGAACTCTGAAGGCAGTTTTGAAAAGAAGGCAATTGGTTCAATCGGAGAACTTCAGGATATCAAGATTTCCAAGAGAGCTGACAGTGGCGTTATTGAGGAAATGATAATCAAAGGTTCGGCGGAAACAATCCTTGTGAAAGGTCAGACCAATGCCAGAGCGCTTCTTTGTCCGGAGAATGTTGTTATAACCAAACAGGATGGTTCTACACTTACGGGCTGGACAACACTGCCTAGTGCGTATTATTATATAGACACCACAAATGGCTACAAGATATGTGGTGGTGGCTTTGGACACGGAGTTGGATTAAGCCAGAACGGTGCCAATGATTTGGCAAAGATGGGATATTATGCGACGGAAATCATATCACACTATTACGAGGGTGTTGAACTTAAAGATATGTATCGTTTAATGGGAGAATAGAGAGTTGGAAGGAAAGACCAATAAGAAGAGAATCAAGAAGACAATACGAGTTTTGTGGAAGGGATTCTTTGATAAGATGTTTGAAAATTATACCGGTGCATGTGCGGCACAGGCGGCATTTTTCATAATGTTATCGACTGTACCGCTGGTAACGCTTTTTCTTGCGGTTACAACGTACATGCCGGTTTCAAGAGAAGAAGTATTCCAGCTTTTGATGAGCGTTATTCCTAATGACCTGGCTGGATATGTTAAGGATATTATTACGGATCTTTACGAGCGTGCAGGTACGGTGGTAATTTCATTATCAGCGGTTATTTTACTTTGGTCATCTTCTACAGGAGTTGCTGCCATTATGGATGGCTTTAATTCCATGTATAAGATAAGACAAGAGAACAGATATTGGAAGTATCGTCCTATAGCAATACTTTATACAATTATTTTTATTCTGTTTTTTGCTATGGTACTGTCTGTGTATTTTGTTGTCAGTCATTATTATCAGGGATACATCAAAGATGTTTTTGAAATGGGCTCGAAACTTAGACATGTTTTTTTGTTTGTAAGATACTTATTGGGATGGCTTTTGTTTTATCTGTTCATTCTCATGATGTATGTTGTGCTGCCTGGAGGTTTTAAAATCCCGATAGGCAAAGTGGAACGTCACAATTTTTCTAAGCGAGTTAAGTCGCAGATGCCGGGAGCTGCATTTACATCAGTTGCATGGCTTGCAATTTCGCGACTTGTACGATTATATATTGAAATCTATCCGAATCTTTCGGTTATGTATGGATCCCTTGCGGGAATCGTAATTATAATGTTATGGCTGTATTTTTGTATGTATTTTCTGCTTATCGGCGCCATGATTAATTACTTTTTCTCAAATGGATACTTGACACGCGTCAAAAAGATGTTAAAATGATGAGCGTAGAAAACATATATTTGTTAATAATATGACTATGACGGTGCAAAAGAGTGTTGGGATGCATCAGAGAGGGAGAATCAGCGGCTGGAAGTTTTCCCGGTTTGAACAACATTTTAATTTCACACCTAAGTCTTTAGGACTGAAATCCATAACAGATTGATTGGACGCGTAGGTTTTAACGGGTAATACACGTTACAGTATTATTGAGAGTCGAAGTAGTTGAACGTCTTTAGTTTATCGGTACAGTTACTTCGGAATTAGGGTGGTATCGCGAGCAATTCGTCCCTTGTGGATGAGTTGCTTTTTTTCGTGCAAGCTACGAGCTATGCGCCACAAATAAATCAATGGCACTGTAAACTTGTTTACAAAGTGTCAAATGATTTATTTGTGGGATGTGGCGACAGCCACGACCGAGTGATGAAATCACGAAGTTGCATGGCAACAAACAAGTAAATTATAAAAAAGGAGATAAATCATGAAAGAGAAATTGGAAGCAATCAAAGCAGAGGCGCTTTCTAAAATCGAGAGTGCAAAGGATCTTGACAGCCTCAATGACATTAAGGTTGCCGTGCTTGGTAAGAAGGGTGAGCTTACGGCGGTTCTTAAGTCTATGAAGGATGTAGCACCTGAAGACAGACCGAAAGTAGGCCAGATGGTAAATGAAGCCAGAGAGGCAATCGAGGCACGTCTTGAAGAAGAGCGTACAAAGCTTGCAAGACAGTTAAGAACAGAGAAGATGAAGAGAGAGACTATCGATGTGACTCTTCCGGGACGCAGAGGATTAAGAGGTCACAGACATCCTAACCAGATAGCACTTGAGGACCTTGAGAGAGTATTTATCGGTATGGGTTATGAAGTTGTTGATGGTCCTGAGGTTGAGTATGATAAGTATAACTTTGAGCTTCTTAATATACCGGCTAACCATCCGGCAAAGGATGAGCAGGATACTTTCTATATAACAAAGGATATTCTTTTGAGAACTCAGACATCTCCGGTTCAGGCAAGAGTTATGGAGAAAGGTAAGCTTCCAATTCGTATGATATCGCCGGGTAGAGTATTCCGTGCGGATGAAGTTGATGCAACACATTCACCATCATTCCACCAGTTAGAGGGCCTTGTAATTGACAAAGGAATTACATTTGCAGATCTTAAGGGAACGCTTGAGCAGTTCGCTAAAGAGTTCTTTGGTGAGAAGACAAAGGTTAAGTTCAGACCTCATCACTTCCCATTTACAGAGCCTTCTGCAGAGGTTGACATAACATGTTTTAAATGCGGCGGAAAAGGTTGTCGTATGTGTAAAGGAAGCGGTTGGATAGAGATACTTGGTTGTGGTATGGTTCATCCTAACGTGCTTGATATGTGCGGCATTGACAAGAATGAGTATCAGGGCTTTGCATTTGGTATCGGACTTGAACGTGTAACACTTCTCAAATACGAGATTGATGATATGCGTCTCTTATATGAGAACGATACACGTTTCTTAAACCAGTTTTAATAGATTATATAGAAAGGAATATATATTATGAATACACCTATTTCATGGATTAAAGCGTATGTCCCTGATCTTGATGTGGATGTACAGGAGTTTGTAGATAAAATGACACTTTCAGGTTCTCATGTTGAGGGCTATGAGAAGAAGGATAAAAACCTTAAGAATATTGTAGTTGGTAAGATTGAGAGCATTGAGAAACATCCGGATGCAGACAAGCTTGTAGTATGTCAGGTAAATGTAGGTTCGGAGAAACTTCAGATAGTAACAGGTGCCAAGAATGTTAAGGAAGGCGATTTGATTCCGCTTGTTCTTGACGGTGGTAAGGTCGCTGCTGCTCACGGTGATGACAAGGAATATCCGGATGGAATTGATATTAAGAAGGGTAAACTTCGTGGTGTTGAGAGTAACGGTATGATGTGTGGAATTGAGGAACTTGGCTCTTCAAGAGAATTCTATCCTGAAGCACCTGAAGACGGCGTATACATTTTCCCTGAAGATTCTGGCGTTAAGCCGGGTGATGATGCAGTTCATGCACTTGGACTTGATGATACAGTAGTTGAATATGAGATTACATCCAACAGAGTAGATTGTTTCTCTATGATTGGTATGGCACGAGAGGTCGCAGCAACATTTAACAAGCCTTTCCATGCACCTGAAATCAAAGAGACCGGAAATGACAAGGATGTAAATGATTTTATCAAGGTAACTGTTGAGGATACAGAACTTTGTAAGCGTTACTGTGCAAGAGTCGTTGAGAATATCAAGATTGGACCAAGCCCTAAATGGATGCAGGACAGACTCCGTGCTATGGGAATCCGTTCAATCAATAATCTTGTAGATATAACAAATTATGTAATGGAAGAGTTTGGACAACCAATGCATGCATTTGATTTATCAACTATCGAGGGTAATGAGATTGTTGTTAAGCGTGCAAAGGACGGTGACACTTTCGTGACATTAGACGGTCAGGAGAGAAAGTTAGACGCTGACGTTCTTATGATAAATGACGGTGCAAAGCCGGTTGCTATTGCCGGAATCATGGGTGGCGAGAATTCCATGATAACTGACAATGTTAAGACTGTACTTTTCGAGGCTGCATGTTTTGATGGAACTAATATCCGTCTTTCATCAAAGAGAATCGGACTTTCTACAGACTCATCATTTAAGTTTACAAAGGGACTTGATCCTAATAATGCTATCGATGCAATCAACCGTGCATGTCAGCTCGTTGAGGAAATGGGTTGCGGCGACGTGGTAGGCGGAGTAGTTGATGTATATCCTAATCCGGTTAAAGAGAAGGTTCTTCCTTTTGAGCCTGATAAATACAATGGCCTTCTCGGAACAGACATTTCGAAGGAAGATATGCTTGAGTATTTTGAGAAACTTGAGTTAAAGTATAACGAAGCAGATAACACACTTACAATTCCTACATTCCGTCAGGATCTTGGTTGTATGGCAGACCTTGCTGAAGAGGTCGCTCGCTTCTATGGATATGACAATATTCCTGTATCGCTTCCAAAAGGTGAGGCTACAGTTGGTAAGAAGCCTTTCAATCAGAGAGTTGATGATGTTGCAAGAGAAGTTTGTGAGAAAAACGGTTTTTCAGGCGGTATGACATACTCGTTTGAGAGTCCGAAAGTGTTTGATAAGCTCATTCTTCCTGCTGATGCAAAGGAAAGACAGGCTATCGTTATAAGCAATCCTTTGGGTGAGGACTTCTCGATAATGAGAACAGTATCGCTTAATGGTATGCTTACATCACTCGCAACAAACTATAACAGAAGAAACAAGAGCGCAAGACTTTATGAGCTTGGTAACATTTATCTTCCAAAGGCACTTCCTCTTACAGAGCTTCCTGAAGAGAAAATGAGACTCACACTCGGAATGTATGGCGAGGGTGATTTCTTCGACCTTAAGGGTGTGGTTGAGGAATTGCTTGAGAAACTTGGAATTGCCGGTGCGGAATGTCAGCATTGTAATGACATTGTTTTCCTTCATCCGGGACGTCAGGCTCGTATTATGAAGGGTAAGCTTGACCTTGGTTATCTTGGACAGGTTCATCCGGAGGTTGGAGACAATTACAATTTAAAGACAGAAGCTTATGTTGCTGTACTCAACATGGAAGTACTTACTATGATTGCGACATTTGACAGAAAGTACGAAGGAATTGCCAAGTTCCCTGCAAGTACGCGTGACCTTTCAATTGTTATGGATAAGAGCATGTTTGTTGGAGATATTACTCATGTTATTAAGAAAAATGCAGGTAAGATTCTTGAAAATTGCGAGCTCTTTGATGTATACGAAGGTGACCAGGTAGGAGAAGGCAAGAAGTCGGTTGCATTCTCGCTTGTATTCAGAGCTAAAGATAGAAACCTTGAGTCAGCCGAAGTTGATAAGGCGGTTGAAAAAGTGCTTGCTGCGCTTAAGAATTTGGGAATTGAACTTAGGAGTTAGTTTATGAAACTATCAGATTTTAATTATGAGCTTCCCCAGGAGCTGATTGCTCAAGATCCGCTCGATAAAAGAAGTGATTCACGTCTTATGGTAGTTGGACGTGAGGATGGCTCGATTGAACATAAACATTTTTATGACATATTAGATTATGTAAACCAGGGCGACTGTCTTGTAATAAATGATACCAAGGTTATCCCTGCTCGTCTTATGGGTGTTAAGGAAGATACCGGTGCGTCTATCGAGGTTCTTTTGCTTAAAAGAAGAGAGGAAAAGGTGTGGGAAACACTTGTTAAGCCCGGTAAGAAGGCGAGAGTTGGTGCAAGAATATCCTTCGGTGACGGTCTTCTCATCGGTGAAGTAATTGATATTGTAGAGGAAGGTAACCGTCTTGTACGTTTTGAGTATGAAGGAATATGGGAAGAACTTCTTGATAAACTTGGCCAGATGCCACTTCCACCGTATATTACACATGCTCTTAAGGACAGAAACCGCTATCAGACTGTATATGCCAAGCATGATGGCTCGGCAGCAGCGCCTACGGCGGGACTGCATTTTACAGAGGAATTACTAGAACAATTAAAGGCAAAAGGTGTAGAGATTGCACACGTGACGCTTCATGTCGGATTGGGAACATTTAGACCGGTTAAGGTGGATAATATTTTAGAACATCATATGCATTCAGAGTTTTACATGGTTTCAGAAGAGGATGCAGCTAAGATTAATGCCACAAAGGAACGTGGTGGACGTGTCATATCCGTTGGAACTACAAGTACAAGAACACTTGAATCTGTTGCAGATGAAAATGGAATCGTGAAAGCCGGAAGTGGCTGGACAGATATATTCATTTATCCCGGATATAAGTTCAAGGTGGTAGATTGCCTTATAACAAACTTCCATTTACCGGAATCAACGCTTCTTATGCTTGTTTCAGCATTCTCATCACGTGAGAACATGCTTCACGCTTATGAAGTGGCCGTGCAGGAGAAGTATCGCTTCTTCTCCTTCGGAGATGCGATGTTCATACACAAGTAATTGCTGTTTAGTTAAGTTATACGAGCGAAACTTCTAATTGTTTTAAGGCGTCTCTTATGATTGCAGTTCCAACGCAGGCCACTTTCGCTGCGTATAAGAACGCAACGGTACTAAACTCACACTTCGTGTTCGTTAAGTGCCGGCGTCTTATGAGCACCTGCTTATGGAAGCTGTAATCACACGAGACGCATAATATACTTTTTCCAAGTTTCGCATGTACAACATAGAGGGCGGCACGCGACTCGCTGTGAACGGCTCGCATCGTCGCGAACGTTACGTGTTGGCTGCTTTGATGCACTTTCATACATGAAGAAACAGCGT
>JAILRO010000020.1 GCA_024698145.1 Lachnospiraceae bacterium | reverse complement strand
TATTTAATAGTTATTATAACTTCAAGTTATATTATCGTTGACATTCATATGACTTGAAAATATAATAAATGTAGGTCTTCATCAGTGTATCCGCATGCGATCCACTATAAATTTATCAAATCGAAAGGTTATATATCTATGGAACAAAACTTGAATCAATACAAGATTTTTTATGAGGTCGCTCGTCTTGGTAACATCAGCAAGGCAGCCGAGAGCTTATATATAAGTCAGCCCGCCGTTTCTAAATCAATAAGCAATTTAGAGACCGCACTTTCCACCATTCTTTTTGTGCGAAGCAAGCGTGGTGTTAAACTGACAGAAGAAGGTAAGACATTATACGAACATTTAGCAACAGCGTTCGATAACATAGAACTTGCCGAGAAGAAATTACGACGTATGGAAGAATTAGGTATCGGACAGCTTCGAATCGGTGCATCCACTTCCCTTTGTAAGCACATATTGCTACCATACTTACAGAACTACATTGAGAAGAATCCACACGTCAAAGTTTCCATCGATTGTAAGCCTACATTTGAAACCTTGCAGCAATTAAAAAATGACAAGATTGATATCGGACTTATCTGCGAAACCGAACTTAACAAAGGGTATCATTTCATACCATTTCGCTCAATCCACGACACGTTCGTGGCAACGCAGACTTACCTTAATAACCTGTCTTTACGCGAAGGTCAGGATTCAACCTTTGATAATGAAGCATTTCCTGAAGAAGATGATTTATCCTTTACGCAAAATGACAATAATCCAAATGTTGCTTTCGCCGGTTATATTCCAAACATGACAGGTCTTATCATGTTTTCAAACCCTCGAGAAAGTGCCAATAATTACGGTAAGCTTACAGAAAAAGAAATACTTGAGAAATGTAATCTTATGCTACTTGATCAGGGAAATATTTCAAGAATATACATTGATAATTATATGAAAGACAACCATATCCAGCCGGGCCAGATATTAGAGATTAACAACATGGACCTTTTAATCGACTTCGCTGCTATCGGTATGGGTGTTGCTGGCGTTGTCAAAGAGTTTATATCTGATTACCTTGAAACCGGACAGGTCATAGAAATACCAAGCGATTATGAAATTGAGCCGAGAACGGTCGGTTTCGTATATAACGAAAACTCTGTTTCGTCCTCGACTGCCAAGTTCATAGATTTTATAGAACAATTAAATGACTAGATTATTATTAATTCTTTGGGCGAATGTGAAAGCACTTCGCATCCGTCCTTTTTAACAACAACAAGATCTTCTATACGAACACCAAACTTCCCGGGAAGATATATTCCGGGTTCGTCGGTTATTACCATATTCTCCTTCGTTATTGTCTCGCATTTGGGCGAAAATCTCGGTTCTTCATGAATATACAAACCAACACCGTGACCGAGACCATGTCCGAAATACTCACCATAGCCACAATCTCTTATATAATCTCTGGCAAGACTGTCAATCTCATTACATTTGACACCTTCTTTAATACCTGCCATTGCACGCATATTGGCCTCAAGCACTATGTCATAAACTTTCTTCATCTCGTCTGAAGGCTTGCCAACTGCTACCGTTCTCGTCATATCCGAACAATAGCCTTTATATACGCATCCGAAATCCATTGTAACAAAGTCGCCGTTCTCAATTACTCTGTCCGTCACCTGTGCGTGTGGCATTGAAGAATTGGCTCCGCTTGCAACAATCGTATCAAAGGATAACTTAGAGGCTCCCTGTTTTCTCATGAAAAACTCAAGTTCAAGAGCAATATCATTTTCTGTAAGTCCCGGCTTAATGATATCTAATATATGTGTAAATGCTTCATCACCGATTGCTTCTGCCCGTTTTATAATTACAAGTTCCGTCTCATCTTTCACCATGCGCGGTCTGTTGATAAGCTCCCCGGCAATGCAAATCTTAACATTTTTGATATTCTCTGCAAACTTCAAATATCTTGTAATGCTCATAGTATCTTCTGCTGCAAGAGTCAAATCTGAATTAAGAAGCTTCTTAAACACTTCCATATAAGTCTGCGACTCAAGTCTTATAAGAGTAATATCAGGACACTCTTTTTCCACCTGCTCATAATAACGCGAGTCGGTAATAATGCACGTAGACGTAAACTTATCGTCCACACTCATCAAGAAAGCCGCCTCACCACCGGTAAAACCCGTATAGTAAAATAGATTCTCCGGACTTTCAATAAGCACCGCGTCAAACTCTTTCTCATTAGCACTTAACAACTCTTTTAAATTGTTGCGTCTCTTTTCAAATATATCCATGTTTTATTCCTCGATATAATATTAACCATATTAACTACTACTATTTAAGTATTTTTAGGAGGCTGTCCGTTATAATTTCAGGGTCATTGCAGTTTGCATCGAATACAACATCGCAAGCCCTCTCATACAAAGGCTTCCTCTCTGTCATCATCTCACATATTCTGCCGTAAGGATCTTCCACCTGAAGTAATGGTCTCTTGCCATCCTCCTTGACCCTTTCATATATAACCTGCGTGGCAACATTTAGATAAATGACCTTACCAATCTCCTTTAACAATCTCGCATTCTCTATACGAAGTGGCATACCGCCTCCGGTCGATACAACACAACCGCAAAGAGTATCCGCAAGTTCTCTAAGCACATCTGTTTCAATCTGTCTAAAGCCCTCTTCACCCTTGGTAGCAAAGATTTCTTTGATTGTCATTCCCTCACGTTTTTCAATATACTCATCCGTATCAAAAAACTTCATAGAAAGCTTATCCGCAAGTGCCTTGCCAAACGTCGTCTTACCACTGCCCATGAAGCCGATAAGCACGATATTGTCCTTCGGATAAACTCTTCTTTTAAGTTCAACATAAATATCTTCCAAAATGTCGCTCTCGACCGTAACCTTATGCCATAACTCATACGCAATAACTCCCTGGTAAAGAAGCATTTTAAGTGCGTTATACGCCTTTCCGCCGTGGCTATTAACAAGTTTCATAAACTTTGTTTCCGCCGGATTATATATAAGGTCAACGCCGATATCTACTTTATCAAAAAAAACACCATCTTCAATAACACAAGCATCGACATTTGGAAAAAGACCTATTGATGTTGCCTGAAATACTATAAGGTTGTCTTCGGTAATATCTGCGTAATCACTGATACTATAAGGAACTACTTTGCTCTGTTTTGCGACTGATGACTTATTGTTTTCCTTACTATTGTCTACTTCCAATGACTTGCAGCCCGTCGGTATTAGCCCCTCTGCCACAAGCTTATTCATATCCGCCGCAATCTTCTCTGCTTTATCAAGAGTTCTGTTAAGCAAATACACCTTATCCGCGCCATCTAAAAGACACATATACACAACGGCCTTCGCCGCACCACCGGCACCAAGAATTACAACCGTCCTGCCATCAAGGTTAATTCCATCTTCATGAATCTGCCTTCTAAGGCCTAACATATCCGTGTTATATCCTATGTATCCCCCTTTTTCTTCATCACGAACAAGTGTATTAACCGCACCAATATGCTTTGCGCCGTCATCAATTCCGACAAGACTTTTAATCACATCATTCTTATGAGGTACCGTAACATTCATGCCGAGAACGTTAAGTTCATACGCACCTTTTACCGCTGCTTCAAGCCCTTCCGCCTCCACTTTAAATGGTACATAGATAGCATCTACGTCCATCTTCTTGCTTATTCCGTTATGAATAACCGGTGATAATGTATGCTCCACCGGATTGCCTATAAGACCGGTAAGTCGTGTTTTTCCGTTAATTGTCATATCAATTCTCTTTTCAATATTATAATCTTTTTTTACCATTATCTTTTGTAATTCAATTATCTTTATAATCCTATT
>JAILRO010000014.1 GCA_024698145.1 Lachnospiraceae bacterium | reverse complement strand
TCCTCCATTAAATGATAGTTAGATTCTATCACCAATGAGAGAAAGTGTGCACTTTGTGGCGAGGATTTGTGCACTTACTGGCAAAAATCTGTGCAGTTTAGTGGCGAAAATCTGTGTACTTTATTTTACCACTTACAAGCATATAAAATTTCCTTATAATCATCAAACAGTGATATATTCACATTCCATTGATATACGTTAATAACTAAACTCTTAAATTCCATATCTTCTTACCACGCCACTACATTAAATAATTCGCAAATACTTTCTCTAAAGAACTCTGTTTATCTTGTTATAAGTTTACAAATCAAACTCAAAATTTTATGTCAAGATTTTCTTGGAGATTCACAAAAACTAACTCACCAATATCAGGTTATTTAATAATGATTTTATAACATTATACAAAATCCACTTTAATTAGTAGCTTTCTCTCTTTCAATAAGACCATCCTCACATAAATTATTAATAATTCGTTTCGTTTCATCTATGCTCATACCTATTGACTCAGCCACCTCATTAATTTTCATTTTATTTCCGGCTAATAACGTCAGTATCATATTCTCGTATTCATTTTTTTGTGATTTTTGGGGAGACAAATAAAACCAATCTCTATTTTCATTTTTATCAATTTCAGCTTCGTACTTTTTATTTTCCGGCGTTTTCTCCGCAATTCCAACTGGCTTAGTTTCAACATTTTTCACGTTTGCAAATTGACTTTGATAATTCAAAAACTCGCAAAGTTCATCCCAACCAATTTTATCAAAATCACCAGGATAAATACATATTGTCAGACTTTCCGTTATTTTATGTTCTCTTGATGCTACAAGAAAAGAAAGAATTATTTGCTGAACAATATCATTACGCGACACATCTTTTGCGCGAGCTTTTCCTGTTCCTATTAATGGAATTGAATACGGTTCGGCATTTCCTTCTCTATAAAGATAATTCCAAAGATTTGTTAATGCTTGTGAAATATTCAAAGCATCAACATCTATTGTAATTCCGTTCGGATCGATATCGGAATCCACCAAAAAATAAGCTCTCTTATTTCTCTCGTTAATTCTACTTACCGTTCCAATTGGATACCACTTCTTGTTATGCTTTCTTCCATCCTTTAATTCAACGAATGTTTTTCCTTCTAGCCCAATTTCTATTTTTTTATTAAGTTCTTCCATTCGCCCTTTAAAATACTTGGTTTGATACTGCCCTTGAACGCTTCCCGTACTAATAAACTCGTCTTCCATTAATGTGTCAAAAGTAGAATTTGTAGGAATAATAACAGCCCCTTTATTTTCCAAAACATTACATACTTTAAGCGTTATTGTAATATCAGGCAAGTTCTTAATCTTTACAGCATATTCGAGTCTATCCCAATTCTTGTAAACACATACAAAAATTAAAATAACTATAATCGTATCGGCATGATTCCTGTAAAAATCGAACAGTCCATTATGTCCGAAAATTTCAGACGATGCTTCAGCAACCATCATCATTAAACCAATTATAGAAAAAAAATTAGAAACAATTACCACTATCCTTTTTTTTAATCTTTTTGCCGAAATACTTACATTACAAACCAAGTCCTTCATACACTTCATCCTTATAATAATATGGTCCTACAGCACCTTCTTTCTTATGTCTCTCATATGACGCGGGCCAATTTTCAAGAGTATATTGCATTATTTTCGCCCCGAACGGAATATGAATCGCCAAATGATCACGCATCAACGCAGGGCATAGTTCATTGTCACAACATTTTTTCCCATTAATATTCACAACTATACAGGGAATCTCTCTTTTAATTGCTTGTTCTATCTCCCATCTCACATATTTGTATAAAAACTTTGTATGATTGCCTACCAATAGTACAAAAACTTTTGTATGTCTAAATCTTTCCTTTAATCCCTCTTTTATTGATTCTTCGCTTTTATCATAAATCATATTAATATCATGTGCATCTCTGAAATTAAATGGGATATTGTCATTCTGTTTCCATGCCTGCATAAGACGATAGTAACGAAGATCATTATCTGCATCCATGGATACATATACTTTATCATGATAAGCCATATTTTCCCTCCCTAAATACTTCGTAAGAACTGTAATCTCTAAATATACACTTGAGCTTTTAACCAATCAAAGTTATATTGTTTCACCTTCAAAAATGTATCTGTATTAATTCTACAACTTTTTTCGACACCTTTCAACTATTTTCTAAATCAATAGTTTCATCAAAATTCAAAAAGGCGAAGCAGACTCTCATCTGCTCCGCCTTAATAATCACTTCTTCACCGTAACCTTAACCTTCTTCTTCATTCCACCAGAAGAAACTACTATGTATGTCTTACCTTTCTTCTTTGTCTTAATCTTGCCTTTATTAGTAATCGTTAGGATGCTCTTATCCTTTACAGAATACTTAATTTTACCTGCCGGCACAGCTTTCGCACTAATTTTATAGTTTTTGTTCTTTTTTAGAACTAAAGAATCAACCGGTTTGCCCGAAAGTTTTACAGTGATTCCTGCTTTCTTGACTATAACCTTACAAGCTGCCTTGCCCGCGCCTGACTCGGCATACACATAGGCCACTCCCGCCTTCTTCGCAGTAACTTTCCCTTCTTGCGAAACCGACAGCACCGCCGTATCTGACGAACTCCATGTCACAGGAAGTTCGCTACCAATTATCTTCGCCTTGAAATCAGCCTTCTTGTATTTTTCTGTATATAATGTAATCTCTTCCACTGACTCGCCGAAAGCTGACGTGTTAGTTGTAGAAGAATCTCCTTCCGGCATATCATATTTTACCGTCAAAAGCACTGTAACCTTGGAATACTGTGCTTCGATGGTCATATCCGATACAACCTTGTCTGCCTTCGCCGACCACCCAATAAATGTGTATCCTTCACGAGATGGATTTACCGGTGAACTTCCCGACTTGCCTTGAGCCACTGTTTCACTTTTCAGCATTTTTCCATCAAAGTCAACCCACGTCACATTATATTCTATGCGTTTCCACCCGGCATACAATGTTAAATTTTCTGACGGCATGGTTGTAAATGCAAACTGTCGCTCAAACTTCTCGTCAATATACCATCCGGTAAATGTGTATCCTTCACGAGACGGAGCTTCCGGTGCAGTAATCTTCGCTCCATAATCTTGAGTTATATCATTAATTGCACTTCCACCATTTGTTTCAAAATGAATTGTATAGTTGTTAACTTCCCATCCTGCATATAATATTATGTCCGCTATTGGTTTAGTCTTTTTGAAATCATAGACTTCCGTACATTTTTCATCAGTATACCATCCAGTAAATGTATAACCCTTTCTTATCGGCTCCTCCGGAGTCTCCACTCTTGATGCATACGAATATTCTTTAGTAACAGATTCCAAATCTTTTGTGTTCATATCGAACAGTACTTTGTATTTCGGAATCTTCTTTTCATCAAACGTCCATGGTCCGTCTGCTGAACACTTCGGTGAAATGTACCGTATATAATCTGTATTTTCAAAACTGTAGTCAACAGGTTCGAAATCACCGTCCACAGTATTATCATCTGTATCAGTAAGATTCTTGCGTCTTATTCCTATCTTTTTAGATTGAACTTTAGAAGCCTCTTTCTCATAATGCAATGCAGCTTCTTTGGAAATATTCTCATCTGTATCAGTATCATTACCGGATATACCAACCATATCTACATAGTCATATATAACCGGTATATCATTCTCATTATCAAATACCTCTGATTCAGAATCAATCAGTTTATTGTTTGCTACTAAAACAATGGAACAGCCCTTATTATTAATAACCTGATTCCATTCCTGATCGCATTTATCATCTTCAATTACGATTGAACCGCTTACCGGATCTTTAATACTTTTACATCTCACAAGATATGAACAATGAGAAGGTATCGTTCCTGTCAAATCAAGTTTACTCCATGATGTATTATCACCACCATCGACACTTGAACGATATTGCAATGACCAACCAGTCAAATCAACATCTTCGCCTAACGGATTATATAATTCGATGAAGCTATGAGATGCGTAAGACTCTTTCTTCTTACCACCATATACTTGGTTGATTATTACGTGATTGATTGTATTATCATAATCCAAATCACCATCATCGTTTAAAATATATGGGCTACCAGTTTTAACTTCTGCATTCTTCTTTATTACAGTCACATAATTAGTATATGTTTTTTTATCCGCTGAATCAAAGCCTATAATGGAAATTACATTCCTCGACCTTTCATCTTTTTTAAGCAAATTATTAGGAATCGTAATTTCACAATTACCATCAGTCGGCACTAAATCCTGATAATATAATCCGTTTACATATATTTTAATATTACTTGTTGCTTCATCCTCTATTTGTATACTTAATTCAAGATTATCACCATAAGATAACAATCCATCCGCTTTCAACTGTTCTGATTCATTATCTATACTAACATTATTTAATGCTAATATTATTTTAGCATTACTCTTAATATACGGATTAGTGCTTTGAGATAAATAAAGAGCTGATGTGGTTTCATCATTCGTTTGAAACTGAGTATCTAACCACTCTATCCTTTTTGTCAAATAATCCTTTAATACTCGGGCGTCTGCACTAAAGCTTCGTCTGTTATAAGTTCCATAATTTATATCAGGATATCTCTCATCATTTGCTTTTCCAGCATATTTGAGATAATTTACATTATCGTCTATCCAACCATTCTCTTTTATGATATCTTCAAGAATTCCTCGTATACTCCAATATTTTTCAGCTGCCCTAATCTGAAAATAAGGATCATCAACAAAATCTTTCCATAATGTACCAGTCGAGACTTTCCAGCCTGTAGGGTTATTTCCAACCGTACATGAACCAACTCCCCAGTCAAAATCCCAAACGGGTCCCATAACCATTCTGCTATTCAAGTCCTTATATGAATATCTACTTTTATGCACGGCGTCATTATTACCAGTTATTTCCATAACTAACCAATAACAGACCATTGAATCAAAATCAACCAAGTCAAGATAAGATTTTCCTGCAGTATTATAACCATCTACGGATATCAAAGCATCTTCGTAGGATTGCCAATAATTTCTTGTATAATCAAACATGTCATCATTAGTATATAAGAACTCCGGCGACTTCAACATGACCTTAATACCATTTGTAGTAGTAAACTTTGACACTTCATCATATTCTTTAGACATCTCAAAAAGATATCCTCCAGAATAATCATTATTTATATTATAATAATTTTCAACAACATATTGTTTCTCGTTATATGTAAATTTACCTGTCGACATCCAACTAAGATTTTCACAAAGCAGATTTTCTATATTATCACGATCATCAGTTGTTAAGTTATTCTTTTCCTTTTTGTAAATGGCCTTCGCAACTTCTTCTGCTTCGTTTTCCCAGTCAAATATGTTAATCCTGTTTTTATCTATACGGATTTGTTCAGACAAGACGTAAAGTCCTTCATAGCTACCATTAATAACAACATCAACACACAACATATCCATTGACGCAATGTCCAAATCATGAGCCAATTCACTTGCCAGTTTATTTCTCATGGCACTTGTATCAAGATAATTAGATATCAACACCCAATGTTTGCTCTTTCCCATTCCAAACAAATCTGTCTTAGTGCCTAATTTGATTTTATAAGGTTTTTGGGGAAATTGCGAACTGGAATTACCACGAAGCTTAATGTCTATATCACCTGAATACTGCATTTCATACTGATCATTGCCTTGTATTAACAAATCAGCCTTTTTAACTGTTTCTTTACTTGTAACAGCTTCTCCATCGTCCGTATCAATATACAAAACCGGCAAATTACTATAATAAATACTGTCCTCGCCTAAGCAATTATTATCTGAATCGTAAACTATTAATTTGATGATTTTTTCAAAATAACTTTCATCTGGTCTGAACTTTCGATCATTTGATATTAATTCATCATCTGCGTACCATTCACAATGATAATTAGTTAAATCATCCGAAATTGTGTATTCAATTTTATCTCCAGGGACTATTCTTGTAGTAGTTATATTGACTTTTGTATTATCTTTACTCATAGCAAACGATTTTGTTCCCACAAAAAGAATAAACGTTAACACCAAAAAACTTTTAATTGAAATCGATTTTCTCATTTCTACCTTATATGATTGTTTTAAAATCTGACAATCATACTATCCTTTCATTTTGTTCAAAGTAACTGTACCTATCCTATCAGTTGACAATCAACTTATTTTTTCACTGCAATCACATACGAGTTTTGACACTTCCATCTTAAGCAAAATGCATAATACAATTTCCGATACAAGTGGCGCAATACATGCACCATCACCTTAAAAAAAATATATCAATGTAAAATTGAAAAAAATAGTAGCCACATCCCCCTGAAAACACTTACTATACTCTTTATCATGCCCACTTGCCAATAAAGTTTGTATTCCCATAAAATTATTATAAATTGCTACAACAACCCAAATCAATAACGGAATACTCCAATATTTTTTTACATAACCCTGTCCAAATACATAATAAACAAAATCTTTACTACACAAAGAACAAAATCATAATCATGATATTGGGAATATTATTAATTGGTGAATAGATTCCAACCTCTTCAGCACAAGCAAACATTCCCAAAAAGATAATTCCTATAGCACCAAAATTTTTCGAGCTCAATTGGATTGTAAAATAAATTGTTATTCACGTGTATCCACTCCTAGCGTTTTCTCAAAAAATACATTACCATTCTACATTATTAAAAATTGTTCATAGTGGCAGGCACCTATTCTCCAACCATTTTCAACTAATCATATTTGATTTCCTTTGATTTTTTATAGGACAAACTTTTATACACTTTTCACATTCAACACATTTTCTGCTGTCAATATTCGGATACTCAAATCCAAAGTCATCAGCGCACATGATAATCGCATTACATGGGCATATAGAATAACATGCATAACAACCACAACAATCCTCTTTTTTTTCAAACAGCGAAATTTTCCCCACAATTGTCACCTTTACTCTTATTTGTATTATTGTTCTCTAAATTACCTATAGTAATCCAGCCTTTTTTTGACGGTGAATATTTTTTTATTACTTTTGCCGGATTACCAGCAACCATTTCATTTGTATGCACATCACGAGTAACAACGCTCCCTGCTGCAATAATTGCATTATCACCTATATGTACATTTGATAAAACTATTGCATTTTGTCCTATCCAAACATTATTTCCAATAACAACTTCCCCAATTGCGAGAGGATTATCTAAATAAACACCCAGAAATCCATCATTTTCAATCCCATGATTATAATCACATATAAAAACATTACTAGCTATCAACACATCTTCCCCTATTCTAATATTTCCACAACATTGTATAGTCAAAGATCTAGTGGCATGTAGGTTGTTTCCTATTACAATACTAGGAAAAATCTTTGTATTATTATATTCTGACCAACATAATAAATATGAGTTTTCTCCAATATTACAATTATCTCCAAGCTTAATAAATTGAGAATTCTTTAACACTATTCTAGAAGAAATCCCCTTGCCATATTTTTTTCGAAAAGAATATATTGTGCTTCTATTGCGAATATAGTTTAACACTTTTCCAAACAATTAATATCATATCCCCTCTTCTATTTTTATATCTGAAAACATATTATGAACCCAATTATCGAAAGAATAACACGAAAGAACTTCTCCATCCAATGGTACATACGGGCTCATCATGAAATCCCTAAATTTGTTTTCGTCATCCTCGCCAATGATAAAAATATTATTTTCATTGTAAATTTTACAGTTTTTTATTCTTTTGCATGTTGTAATCAATTTTTTTTGCAAAAAAATAGACTCAAGCACTCGAATCGTAAAGCCCTCTTGCCCATTTTGAGGTATATCAAGTATCGCCTTACTTTTCGCTACCCAACCCAAATAATCATTATAAAACACCCTTTTTGACGTCAAATTAAACCCCTCAGAATCAATTATAGGTGCGTCATTTTTAAAAATATGATATTTTTGAACATACCCATAGCAATTAATCATACTATATATTTCTTCTAATTGTGATAATCTCCCTTTTTCCGCTCCTAAAAAAACAACATCATATTTTTTGTCACCGCTTTTTGTCGGAACCTCAAATGAATAAACTGGCGGATAATATTCTAAATCATATTTTTTGCAATCTTCAATATCAAATGAATAAACTCTATCAAAGCAATTTTTTACATATTCCATATCTGCACTTGCATTTTCTTTTTTTAATCTTCCCAAAAAATCGTCCACTTTATTCCATATAAATAAACGTACATCTTTATTATTTCCCTTTACATATGGAAGGTTTCTGTAATCACACGATATATCAAAATAAACTACGCCATCAACCATTTCACCCGTATTAAATGAAGTAACATATTTCGAAAAATCCAAGCCGAACTTCCTTAAAAACTTCATCATAAACACAGATACTTTTTTTTCAGTTTTATATGCTTTTTCAACGACTATGTTTGAACTATTGATATACGGAAAAAAATAATTATTCTTTTGTTCGGTAATCACAAGATACTTTCCCATAACTATTCCCCTTGTTTATTTATTTTTAAAAAGGACACCAACATGTCAATTACAACCATGTTCCTCAATAGAAAACATGTCGTAAAATAAACCGTAACTCCTATTATCAATTCTAGAAACAATCTAAAAAGAACCTGTATACCTGCACCATTTATCTCCCTAATAACTAGTACCATCACTACTGTCCCCACTATTTCCTTAATAAGCGAACTAACATCAACCTTATATTTTATATATTTTCTAGAGCAAAGAAACGCCATGGTCATCACTATAAATTCGCCAATAACCGAAGCTATAGCAGCACCATTTTGCTCTAGTACTGGTATCAATATTATATTCATTACTACATTAACCACAGCGCCTAAAATAGTGCAGAACATTATTTTTTTTTCTGCGCCATACGTCATCAATATTTGAGAAGTAAAAAGATTGCTTAATCCAATAATGATTATTAATATTGAAAGCAATTTCATTGTGAGTGCCGCAGGTAGAAAGGACTCACCCAAAATAATAAGAATCAAATCATCCGCAATACAAAATATTCCACCAACACTCGGAATCACAAGAACAAATAATACATTATTTGCCTTTGTAAGCAGCCTCTTACAACTTTCAAAATCATTACATTTAAGATAATAACTTAATCTCGGCAACAATACTCCGCTAACAGCCGTGACAACTGTGACAATCATCTTTATCATTTTTATTGAACTACTATAATATCCAATACATTTAGCATCGCACATAAAAGTCATCATCGTCGTGTCTATCATAGTGTATAATTCAACAGAAATAGTTATGCACAATAAATAAACAATAGGTTTTATATGATTTTTTACGGAACATTTTAAAAATCTTCCGCGTATACCAAGTTTTAATGAGTAATATAAATTAAATATATAATTTCCAGCCGTAGCAAACACTATTAATAAAAGATATAAAAACAAATCGTCCTTATCACGAATACAAACAAAAATAAGAATCAGAAGTGTAAGTTTTACTATAATATTTCGTTTTGTAATGTAGTAATACTCTTCAATTCCTTGAAACAGCCAATCAATATTTAAATAATTAAGAACTATATTCAATCCCAAAACACAATAATAGGATCTATTCGTTTCAAAATAATCAAAACAAAAAACCATAGAATAAAATGCAACTATACACGCTGTAGTTGCCACTGCATTTATCAACAGCAACTCCGAGTAAATGCCATTCAACTCTTCGGGATTATTTCTAACTTTCGCTATTTCCCTTATGCCATAGCTTGGAATACCTAAAGAAGCAAACATTACAAAATATTGTACTATATTCTGCATAGAGGCTATTTTACCAACACCGTCCGCCAAAAAGATGTGCGAAATATACATTGTCGTAATCAATGGATATATCACATTTACAAATTTATAAACAACATTGTAAATTGAATTTTTTACTAATGATTTTTCTTTCATTCTTAAAGTTCTCTTTTTTAAATCAAATTTCTTGATGGCCCATATTGAGTCACTTGCCCGCCGTCTGCAATAATCACTTCACCTACTATACTATTACCCAAATCACTAGCCAAAAAAACAATGATTTTGGCAATTTCTTCAGGTAATGATAGTCTTAAACTAGGTGTTGTCAAATGCGCTAAAGAATCTCCCTCCTTATATGGCGCCATATCCGTAGCTGTTCCACCAGGAGCCACACCATTAACAACAATTCCTTTGTTGCCCAATAATCGTCCCAAGCCTTTTGTCAAGCAAACGCATCCCCATTTTGAAATGCCATATGGTGAGGCTTCTCCAATAAACCCCTTAATTGAAGCTACATTGACAATATGACCTCTAATCCCATTCTCTATCATCTGCTTTGCTATTGCTTGCGACCAAAAAAAAGGAGCTTTTATATTAACTCCCAAAACATCATCAAAATCCTCATGAGTATAATCAAAAAAACGCTCATCATTTCCATTTTTTACTCCTGCACAATTTATTAGCACATCTATGAATTGATATGAGATCATACTCCTGATTTCATCTATATATTGGGATATATTTTCAACATCACTTAAATCGCATGCAAAAAAATGAAATCTGTCCGTCGAAAATTCTTTTGAGCACGCTTTCAATTTACTTTCATCTCTTGCGATTCCTACAACAGTTGCACCACAATTCAATAATTCTTTAGCAACAGCCTTTCCGATTCCTCTACTTGCACCAGTCACAAGGCAAACTTTTTTTTTCATTAATTCATTAGTTGCTAGATTTACATTATTAAACGAAACGTTTACAGATTTTGTGCACTCTAATATTTTTCTCGTCACAGCCTTTATATTACTTACTTTGGGCATTCTAAATTAACCTCCTAATAATAATCCTCATATAGTGTTTCATATCTATTATTGTTTTTCTTATTCCTCTATACGACCCATATTTTCGTGACACCTTATCAAATCGCTTAATCTCTAACTCTTCAAAAAAACTCTTTTGTTTATAATTATATGGTATGGATTGATAGAGTGTAAAATTTTTTTTTGCTATATCATTTATATTTGTTTCAAAACAAAAGATACCATCCCTAATTGCTTCAAACGCATCTCGTCCTTTTTTAGAATTAATTATTACCGCTGATATGCCTTTATCATCATCAAATTCTGAATGTATATCTTCTATTCCCCAAAAATCACCCATTGTAATATCACTATCGTGCGGAATATGTTTAAATTGACATACCGTACAACTTTCACGCACTGTCAAACTATCAAAAATGTAATCAGACATAAAATAGTCTCTGTTACCTTGTCTAAAATACGTACTACCATTTTCAAACTCAACTTTTGTTCCCAAGTTATGCCAGCCGTTCGTTTTATTTTTGAACCACACAGACTCAACTGCTGATTTATATTTATCAGCCAAATAGTCAATGTACTTTCGAAAAGCCTTTGGTGATGGCATTCCGCAACAAATAAAATCAACTGTAAGCAAATTCTCATAGTTTTTTCCAAGAAACAAATTTAGCCCACTCACCTGACACGGTGCGCCAGAAAAAAGTAGCAAATCTCCATTATCCAAAATTCTTTTTATATCTATGTAGCAATTGCCAATTCTACTTTGTACATATTTGGAACGTCTCAACAACTCTAAATCATTAATATTAGAAATGATAATATGTTCAACTTCATTTTTCGCATTATAAGCAGCGCCACAAACATATCCATTTTGCAGCAACACCGCTTGTGCCAAACACGAAAAAATCCCACCCGACGTACTGGCATTTCTAATTTCGTCGTCAAGCGAATATGCCCCATAACACCTCATATCCTCAATATTCTTTACGATTTGTGCAGAATCAATTATATTATTACTCATCCGTATTCTCACTCTCTTTTATCGCTAGAGCAAACTCCTTTGGATTATCAGCCAAATGAACATATTTCTTGAGTTTGTTAGGCGACAATTCAAACCATTTTGAACTTTCTAACAGTTTTATTGTTTCTGAATCAAAACGATAACCAATAACACGCGCAGGAACACCGGCAACAACCGCATACGGTGGTACATCCTTGTTAACAAAACTACATGCACCAATTATTGCGCCATTTCCTACTGAACCGCACTTACTACTTATCACTGCATTCTGCCCAATCCATACATCATTTCCTATTACCAATTCTTCATTAGGAATCGGAGATTTTTTTACCCAACCATATACAGAATTAAAAAAAAATGGATGCGTAGAACAATAATGCAAAGGATGTTCTCTTCTTGGCACAATTACAGCCCCCTGTGCAAACGAACAATAATTACCTATTTTTATATTTCTTGCAACCCTATCTACATCAAAACAACCATATGTAGCTATACCTATTTCTATACCATACTGCTCTTTGAAGATTTTTCGAATTGTCACTGAAAAGCATTCACCTTTTTCGAATTTTATTATTAATTTCAAAAGGTACTTTTTAAAACCGTATGGCAAAATTTTATATAAACTTGAAATCACACCATCACACTCTTTTCATTCATATCTTCTTATTATAGTTTCTAGCGATTCGTACAATATTTTCCTTTTTTCATCTACAACTATCCTGCTTTTACAAATTGCTTCTTCGAGTTCTTCTGTGCAGGAAAGATATTTTTTTGTCAGTTTTATTGCCTCATTCGTGTCCAATGTTGTGGCAGAAATAACATATGGATAATTCAGACTATCATACAAACCTTCAAACTTCCTACTATATGATACAGGAATTGTCGGAACACCTGTCGAAAAACTCGCTATTGTTGCATGCATTCTCGAACCTATAAAAACATCCATCTCGGATATATAATTCTTGGCCTGAACAGGTGAATCAAATAACGGAGCAATAATTGTGTTAGGATATTTCGTTTTCAAAAAATCACATACCTTATTATCGGATTCGGGATTTTCCATATCGTCAAGAATGACATGTGAAATCAGGTGTATTTCAATATCTTTTTTTCTTAATAAGAATTCTATAACTTCACAAATATATTTCTTATAATCCATAGTCAACCCAAACTGGTTTCCACCAAAGTAACCTCCACTCCACAGTAGCCCTGAAGGATTTATCCCAATAATCTTTTTATCATTTTTTCGTTCATTTCGTACACGATACGGCAATTCGAATGCAATATCATTAGTCAACACATAATCTCTTGTCAACACCCCTTTCAAAAAGTCTATTGACATCTTGTCTCTAGAAAAAACAGCTTCTGCGTTTTTTATTATGCTTTTCATCCATATTTTTGCATATTTATGATAAACCGGTCCATATGTCTGTGGTCCAAGCACCAATGGCTTGTGCCGATTCAAAACCATTTGCTTCATCATGCTAGTTTGTACAAATCTCTTAATACCATACAGTTCAGTAAAACTATCCCCTTCAGTGAAATCAAAAACAACATCTGCTTTATTAATTAATTTTCCTAATCTAAAATAAAATCTCGGGTCTTTATTACGTATTTCAATTGTTGAAATTTCAAAACCTCTTCCATCAAAATCATACGGGATATTGCTATTTCTAGCAGCAATACAAATCTTACAGTCTTGCTGATTCCTTACCAACCTACTTAAAACAGTAATTAATGAATATCCTAACGCAGAGCATCCTTTATTAGGTGAACTTATTTCTATTCCTAGTATTAATATTCTCATCTTCCCCAAAAGTGATTGGGTAAACCATACCACATTCCCTTTCTTTTTATTTTTTCCCTACCTTGCCCTTGACAAAATCTCTCAATGCCTCATGACAATTAGCAACTATAAATTTCCTTTCTATGATTTTTCGCATTGCGAATGCAAATGTATATGTGTACGCTATCGGCTTTAAGTACCAAGGTACATATTTTTTCGTGAATAGTAACCTATTTCTGCAGAAATAATATTGATAATTATTCGAAAAAAGTCCAGTAGAAACACATTCCTTGTGCCAAATATTTGTTTTATTAGAATACCAAATATTATATCCTTTTTTTATAGCCTCGACAGAATATGCCGTATCTTCAAAATATAGAAAATAGTCTTCTGGCATAAATCCAACATTTATAATTATTTCTCTCGGAATATACATGCAACAGCCATGTGCAAACGTGATTTTTTTATCTTTTTTTTCATTTGTGGCAGTTTTCCCAACACCTAAAATCTTAACTGCACCTTTCCAAAAAACAACCTTACCGCCATCATATAATATTTCATTCGATTTATAATAATTTCGAATTTGAAACGTTAGTATAGACTCCTTATGCTCATTTATAGACTTATTTAATTCCCAGAAAAAATTTCCAGCAACAATTGTATCATTATTTAATAGCAACACCCCATCATAGTTGTTATCCAATGCATATTTTATCCCAACGTTGTTGCCACCCGAAAAACCCAAATTGTCATCTAAATAAACAATTTTACACTCTCCAGTATCTATTTTTCTTAATTTTTCACGTTCAGTCAAAATGGACGCATTATCTATGATAATGACATCGACATCTCTTGTTTTATTCTTAAATATAGAACCCAAACACTCAACTGTATGATCTGTCGAATTATAATTAATAAGAATCACAAGTACTCTTTTTGTAGTCATTTTTTCCCTCACTGTATAATTTAAAGAACCCCCAGCAATCCACATTATTTTTTACCGACCAAAGCATAATAAATTCAATTAAATACAGCCAAGGCATCTGAAAATTATAAAAGAAACCAGCTATTGTTATAGTCAATGAAAAAACAGAATATCTTTTATTAATTTTGTATCCCTTGAAAAATATATATGCCATACTGGCATAAAAAATAAAGGCGCCAATCAGACCGACAGAATAAAAGATGTCTATAACATCGCATTCAACAACCCATATTTTATCAATATATTGTCCAAAATAATGCGACATATAATAACCAGATGTCCCCATGCCAGACCCAAACATAAAATTAATCGGAGCTAGACGACTTGCTATCATCGGGAAACTTGTCAAATATCTAAGATGCGTCGCATCGCTTCCACTCGTCACTTTTCTAAGAACCGTCAAACTATATATGCGTTCAGTGACATTCCGAAAAGACCATGCCAAATTAAATTTATCCCATAAAATAAGCACAAAAGCAATAGCTACGATAAGTGTCAAACAAATGTATACCACTTTCTTTTTACCAATTCCTCTTATACCATTTTTTGAAACTATTACGACATAAAAAAAGACACAAACTGCCATTGCTATCATACAGGTCGCATTTCTGGTCATAACTGCTGCAATACAGAACAAAACTTTAAGTATATTCAAGTCTGAAACCAAAAAACCGATAACTAAAACCGGAACCAATATTCCAGCATGGGTAACTAAAGCAGAGTAAACCAATTTGCCATTCTTAATTTGTGAAGGAAAATTGAACACTATCAGATTTATGTCAGTTCCCATCAAATTATACAAAACAATTTGTAAATAACACCAGCCCAAGTTTATTAAACATCCAAGATATACTCCTTGAAAAAGCTTCTCTTTTAATTCATCTGACTTAAAAATAAATCCAAATAATAAATATGTCACAATCATATTAATACTTACTATAACAGATCTTGTTTTCCACCCATTTTCAAAGTTTGAATTTACCTGACATAACACACAACCTATAATTATCGATGCTAAATACAGACTATAAAAGTTTTTAGAAAACGATATTTGTTTTCTCCGCAATAGTAAAAATAGCAAAATACCATATGATAAATAAATATACAAAGTATTCCCAAAAATATTTAATACAGATATATTGGCAACTGTTCCCAAAGCGAAGACCAATTGTGAATCAGTTATTCTAATTTTCATAATTTAATAGTCCTTTTTCGTAACATTTTGTTAAGTAGTTTGCGCATTCAACAATATCATATTTGTTATAATTTGTTACACTTCTCCGATTAATATCCTTTGTTGCTCGCTCTATTTCTTCAATCCATTCATCCTGTTCTAAAGAAATAAAAAATACATTGTTGCTTATCTCAATTTCTCTTGGAACAAAATCAGATACAATTGTAGTTAGGCCTGACAATTGCGCTTCTATTGCTACCATGCCTAACCCTTCCCATTTTGACGGCAACACAAATATGTCAAAAATCGAATAATACTTGTATATCTCAGTAACAGCGGTTTTAACGAAAAAATAATCTTCCAATTTTTTTTCTGTTATAGATTCCATAAAAGCGGTATTATTACCCTCTCCAATCATAAAAAACAGAAAATCTAGTTCCCGCTTTTTTAATCCTTCAGCCACACCTATTAAGAATTTTTGATTTTTCTGTTCATTAAACGTTCCTATGTGACCGATAACTATTTTTTTGTCCGGTATACCGTATTCTTTTCTTAAACTAATTCGATTTCTTTTTGAAAAAGCAAATCTTTTTATGTCCACACCATTTCCTATAACAAAATAATCTTTATGTTTACCATATAGCCAATCTCCCGCTTCTGTACTGCAGGCAAACTTCAAATTCGAGATCTTATTTATTACCGGTTTTAATAAAAAATTTAAAAAAACATGTGAACATTTGGTGTTATGTGCATGAATAACCTTGACAATCCTCATACCAAATGTTGCAAACAACTCTAATGCCATCGTTGAACTATTCCCATGTATATGAATAATGTCATATCTCTCTCTTTTGAGTATTTCTCTCAAAACTACAACGTACTTAATTGGATTTTTTTTTCGTGGTAATTCATACAAATTAGTATTGTCAAGATTCAATGTTTTAACAATTTTTTCATCATACAATTCTGAAACTATATCTATCGACACATTTTCTTTTTTTATTAATTCATTATAGTAATTTCTAATATGTACTGGTATTCCCGTAATCGTAAATGGAACCGTACAAACCATCAATATTCTCATTTAACACTTCCTAACACAAGTTTATCAACGATATTTTCAAACTCCCTGCAAAAATATGCATTGTTACTTTCAATATTGCCATTCATATTTTTAATAATAGAGTCATAATTAATCAGAATATCTTTCAAATTTTCTATTTCTTCAACAACAATTATATTATGATATCTTTCACTTATTTTTCTGGCAAAATCTAATTGATGATTATTAACGTGTTCACCATATTTATATTGCCTTGGCACAACAACAGGGATTTTCCCAATTTGCAACGGCATAAAATAACTCGAAGGGCCACCATGCGTAATCACAATTCTCGCTTTCTCAACTTTTTCTTTCATTTCTGCATATGTAATCATCTTTGATTTGTCGCAAAACTGTGGTAAATATGTAGAAAATCCACTTTGAATAAAAACATCGTCGAAGATTAGGCCAGAACCTTTTATATTATCAACACACTGAACGAGTCGGTCAAAAGGCTGTTCATGTGTCCCTACCGTTACAAAAATCATTGTGTACTCTCCTTCCGCAATTTCTCTATCTTTATTATTTTAGAAAACACTTCCAAGATTAATTGCTTTTTTATATATTTTTTTCATTTCCTCCCATTGAACAATAAACACATCTGTAACAGGGTAAACTATCTTGCCAGTCAACGTTGGCTTGTCAATTCTATCAATAATCTCAACATAAATTGTTTTCACCCTAAATATTTTGGCCAAATAAAAAAAAGGAACCGCAACAGCGGCTCCAGAGGAAATGATAACATCCGGCTTTTCTTTTTTTAAAACTCGCCACGCAATGGTTGTATTTATTATCAACGCCTTCAAACTTCTATTTGTAGGATAATAGCAATAATATTTTTTTTCATCCTTTAGTATACTATTTGCATCTTCTTTATCAAATGTAACCCATAATCTCTCGTGTTTACACCAAAAATTTTTCAACATATATAAATGGGTCAGATGTCCGCCCGATGACCCCACCATGCATATCTTCATATTCATTTAGCCCTCTACAATTTTTTTAATTTTATCGTTACTTCCCCATACCGCCTTAGAATCATAAGGACGATCCGGGAAAGCTCCATATTTCAATTCTATATCATATCCATTTTCCTTAATAAATTTTTCAACACGCGTTGATAATTTTTCAGGTTGTCCCGAACATATTTCTATAACACCCAATACCTCATCTTGCATTATCGCTTTTACAACATCCATTGTAAATTCATCGTAATCGATAAAATCATACTGATTCTGTCCCATTGTGAACGGAAAACACCTTTCCCCTTCAGATGCAGCCAAGGCTATCTTACTAAATATAGAACGCCCATTCTTGCAGCTTCCAACAATATAATATCCTCTTAACCACTGAAACAAAACACCATTCTGTTTGCATATAATTTCCGTCAATTGACGCAATGCATTTTTGCTTATACCATATTGTGTTATCGGATTACATGACGTATCTTCATTAATACATCCCTCGTAAAATCCCACTTCATGCATTGACCCTAGCACAGCTATTTTCCTCACTCCACTTTTGGCCATTTTTCCAAGAAATAAATAATGCTTATATAAATCCTCAACATGAGAATCCGAATAATGTACAAACCCATCACGCCACGCAAGATGTAAAACCACATCAGGCTTTCCAAAATACGTATACGGATCTTCTAATGAAAAAAGATCACATTGTATCGTTTTAAGTTTTCCATTTAAGTTTTGTGTTGAAATATCACATGCAACAACATCAACCTCAGTTTTTTTAATAAGTTGCTCTATTATTCCACAACCCAAATATCCATTTGCACCTGTAACCAGCACCTTCATCAATTTGTCATCCCCGTAACATTTATTTTTACTTTTTATTCTTTCAATCATAAAAATAAGAGCCGTTCCCAGCTCTTACAAATTAATCTCATCATTTATTTGCTTGCAAAAAGACACAGCTTCGCCATATCAACGCAATAACGCCTTGAATCATTTTCAATGATATCCACCACCCCATCAAACGCGCGCCAGGCGACGATTTCATGTTGTAATTTCATGTACAACGCGTCGCGAATTATAGCTTTCGCAAACGTGTGTATGATACCATATAATCGTATAATTTTCAAGGTTTGAGGGTTATTTTGAATATATTACCTATAGCTAATGTAATAATTGTTATGTTGTATATGCAATGTGCAATAAAAAGATGACAGGAATGGTTTCCTTAAAAAAAATGTCTTTTATATCTTCTAATCATCTTTTTCAAATATACCATCGCACCCAAACAAAGAAACATTTTCACTGTTAGGTCTTTGTTCTTTACTCAACTGATTAATTTTTATAAAGCATGGCATTTTAACTCCCGTACCTGAAACAATACATTCTCCCGACCCCAAAACCGTCAATGAATCCATTGCATTTTGATCCAAGAACGCAACAGCCTTTCTTATTCTGCTCAAATCGTTAGGATTCACCAATTTGTGAATAAAATAATTATGCATTTGAGATATTATTGTAGATGATATATCTGAAGGTCTTTGACTGGATATCCATAAAAACATCCCAAATTTTCTTCCTTCTTTTATTGCTCTCTCAAATGTTTCTACCGTAATGGTTGTATGTTTACGATCAAGATCATTTTCATAAAGCAAATTGTGTGCTTCATCCACAACCACATTAATAATATCTTTTATTCTGTTATTTTCTTTTTTTTCTATTTGTTTATGAAATAAATGATTAACAATTATAGATGGTATCAATTCCAGCATATCCTTATTAACATTAGCTAATTGAATAACCGCAATATTTTTACCACCAAACAAGTCTTCATTGCTCGAAGAAAAAACTTTTTCAAAGTCTGCGAACAACTTCTCTGCCCTTCTTAACAAAGGAGAAATAAACTCATATTGAGTGCCATACCCTATATGCGTGGCAACCGCAAAATACAATTTAAACAAGAAATTTGACAGTAGAGCTTCCGGAACATTAACACTTATATTACTCAAATACTCTTCAGCTTCATGGGATTCATTATTAAAAAATACATTTTTTTCTCCATCAAAAAAGTAAAATACTTCACAAGTTGTATGCCAATATAGATTTTGTATGCCGGAAATATAATCTCTCATATTATACTGCATTGATTTAAGCAACTGGTGACGTCCCGTTCTTATCATATCCTTAATTAAGGCTTCATACTCTTCTTTTGATTTATTATCATTATATGCTGTTTTTATAACAGGACGTTGAGTTGCCTCAGTTGCATTTAACAATACGCACCAGTCATCTTCTTCTAAATTACCATAGTTCAACGGTATTCTTTTCTCTGATCGACTTCGTGTGGTTAAATTATAAATATTTTTCATATCTAATTCACAAATAGCATTGTTTCCATATTCATTATTTATATCAAAAACAAGAACTTTTCCTTTATCTGTGTTTTTCAGAATTTCCGAATATATACTTAACAACTTGGCTAAGGTGTTACTTTTTCCGCTACCTGTATTTCCAAAAATACCAATATGAGATGGTATAATTGTATTATAATCAAAATAATAACTTTGAGTATTGTCAAAAAGATTTGTTCCTAAAGAAAAACAATTAACACTATCGCAATCATTTATCATCTTAAAATCATCAGAATCCAACATTTCAATACCCGCGGATACCATAGGAAGCATTCTAACTCCTTGTATAAAATGATTGTTTTCTATATATCCTTTCACTACCAAATCAAAAAAATATCCTGTAAACGTTCCTTTTCTCTGCTCCTCATAATATTCACCAGTAATCTGACAAATAATTATATCCAAGCCGACCCTAGTTTTCACATATGAATTAATCCGTGGTGAAATAATAGTTTTTCCATATTCAACAATATACGGTGGAAACAGTTCATAAAGTTCTGCCCTAACATAAACTCCTTTTGCTTCAACTACTTTTCCAATTTCTCTGCCCATACATTCTCCATATCATTATAACATACTAATGTTGTATCTTTTATACTAGTATAATCATCTTGTTCTCTCACAAATACATTAACCCGATTTTCAAATGGCACAATATCCGTCGCTAAATATTTATACCAATATATAGTAAGTCCAGTATTCAAACAGTCTTCCAACATCTTGTTTATATGATTATCTTTTCCGGAATAACCAATCACTATTAAAATAGAATTAGGCCTACACAATTGCTCTTTCATATTAAATGCAACTTCAAAATAATCTTCATTAAGCATATCTTTATATTTTGATTTTCCCGGTATTATTGGCTTATCAATATCCCCATGCAACTTGCTTACCATAAATGTAGGAATATATTTTTTTACGTTGTAATTGTATCCAATAACATCCATCAAACTTGATTTATTCGAAGTATTGCTAGCGGATATAGAATTATACAAATACCCTCTATTCAACAATACTTTTTCTACAATATTATCATAGTTCAATGTATATATATTAATCTGTTTCATGCTTGGATTTCTATTTTGAGTCTCTTGTACGATTAGATATGTTTTTCTTAATAATGCTTCTAAATTCTTTATTGATTTGTCCTTTCCTGAACATATTTTCTTCACTGCATTTTCATGATAACTTTTAAACTCATCAATAAAAATATTTTTTATACATTCTCTTTTTATATCATCTTCAATATTATCTATCCCTTCCTCAATACCTTTAGATGTATCCACCTCCCATTCTGCAAGTTTATTTTTTGTCTGTTCAAAATCTCTTAATTGAGGAAGAGCCGTCCCATTAACACCTGCCCCAAACAGAAAACTAATATGAGCCGATGCAATTATATTTTTTTTTAAAACGTTTTTATTTAGCTTGGATTCATCTTTGTAATTCAATTAATAATACCTCCCCAAAACACTGACACATTTGTCAGTGTCATCCAATCTTTTTAATATTTTGTTTTTCTTTCCATAAATAAAAAATGTACTAAATTTATAGTTAACTGTTATACTTTACCACATCTAACAATATACGTAAATACACAAAACCAAATTAGATTTTTTTTGGGGGGGTAATATCACCCACACCAAAAAGACCCTTCTCCAACCACCAAAAAAGAACCCGACTCATCAGGTTCTTACAGTTTTAGTCCAAAGGCAACCACCTAACTTTTCAACACTTCATACTCTTCAAACAAATTTCTTCGAATAATTCCAAGGCATTCAAGCTTATCCAAACAAATCATAATGGTCTTTTCACTGAACCTAGCAGCTTTATCATCAGACCATTCTCTAAACGCATGTACGACTGATGTTTTGTTCGTCATGTTTTCATCTTTTATCAAATACAACGCTGTTGCTATTCCCTCAAGAATCAGATCATCTTCAATTGAATTAACGAGTTCAAGTGCCTTATCTATATATGCAGATATCTTATTATACTGATTATCAGTCTTCTTTGAACATATCATTTGATATATCGATTTATACGTATCTTCGGTGTTCGCCAGCGCATTGAGTTTCTGAAATCTTCTTATTTTCTCTGATTCCCAATATAAGTCTTTCGAATAAGGTCCGTACCTTCCTCGTGCAAAACCATATATTTTAGTGTTTGCATAATAATTTGTAAAAAATAATGTTTTTTGAAACCTCAGAGAATTAACCTTTTTAAGCTTACCTCTAACATGCAATATGAGCAAATCATACACTGTCATCTGTTCGCCAAGAGTCGTATTTACCTTTATGGCATATGGTTCAAAGACTTCTATCTCAATATCACAGTCCATAAGTTTGCGTTCGATGATAGGCTTTACTTCATTCCACCTAAGACCACCATTTCCACACCCCAGTGGTGGAATTGCAACCTTTTTGATATTTAAATCCGGAAGCAAGCTCACAAAAGAATCCAGCCCATCAATAACATATTGTATTCGTGAAGGATTCCGCCATTTATCCTTTGTTGGAAAATTAATAATCATTTTTCCATTCTCTACAAAAGGCAGAATAACACCCGGTCTCAATTCACCTTCCTTGCAGATTCTTTCATAATTTTTATTATTCTCAGGAAAGCGCTGCTTAAACTGATAAGCGATGCCTTTTCCCATATATCCTTCGCAATTAACCGTGTTGAAAATACAATCAGCATCTGAGTTAAAGATATTTCCGGTAGTATATTTTATCATAACATGCGCCTCCTTTCGTTAATTTCAACAATTATCAAAAGAACGTCTCCATGACGCTTACATATGGTGGTTGCTCTTTTATCCCTTTGTCCCAGAATAATTGTTCAACATACTCTTTTGTCCACTCATCGGCTACATATACACATTGAATAAGTGATGCTGGTATTGTTCTATCGCATAATACTTCAGCCATTTTAACATTTTTAGAGTATTGATCATCCACTCCAGTTTTTTCAAGTGTATCCCAATCCATACGAGCGATTCCTTCTGAATACTCATATAAATTACACTCTTCTAGCGATAATGGATGTTTTATCAGTACCTTGAACTCTGCCCATTTTGCAAATTCTCTCTTTATAGTAATATACACAAATTTATCATCAGGATGACTTTTCTTTACCGCTACATCAAAAGCCGAATATGGATGAAAGTGAAACGGAATATACTTGTCTAAACCAAGCACTTCTCTTCTCGATATTATTTCCTTATCTGCCACATCTCTATATCTAATCCCTAAAGATTCAACTTCTTTTCTAGACATCAACCCATTTTCTATGATAGATATCATATTATCCAGTTGCGTTAGATGATATAACAATTTCTTTTCCCTTGTATTTTCTAATCCCATATTTTTACCACTTGCATTCCAATTTTTTATATCTGTTTTTCCACAAGTTCGCCACTCCAACGTAGCTTGTGCCTTGAATCATTTTCAATGATATCCACCACCCCATCAAACGCGCGCCAGGCGACGATTTCATGTTGTAATTTCATGTACAACGCGTCGCGAATTATAGCTTTCGCAAACGTGTGTATGATACCATATAATCGTATGATTTTCAAGGTTTGAGGGTTATTTTGAATATATTACCTATAACTAACGTAATAATTGTTATATTGTATATGCAATGTGCAATAAGAATCCTTTTACTCCACCTTATTAACAACCTCTAATCCGACTGTTACATCCGTCATTCTTCCAAACATTTCCACCTCGATGATGGCTATTCGCTTATGGCGGTCTATCTTCTTGACATTTCCCTGCCAATCGGTCATAGGGCCTTCCGTTACAACAACTTTGTCTCCCTCGATGTAGCCGACAGACATTTCAACAACATGATTCTTACCGCCAAAACGCATCATGAACTCCACTTCCGTATCGTGAAGCGGTATGAATTCATCACCGGTTTTGAGAATCTTGGTAAGTTTGGGAACTACTTTGAGTCTCTCGTACAAATCTTCGACATTCTCTGTGCATAGGAATACGTATCCGGGGAAGAGAATGTACATCTCATCTTTCCAGTTCCCGCCTATCTTCTTGCGTCGTTCATACATAGGGATGAAGACTTCTTCGTCCTCTGATATAACGCATGATTTACACATATTTTCAACTATATGCTCTTGTCCGCTCATTACCTGAATTACATACCATTTCATATCATCTACCGTCCGATTGATTCATTTTCTATACCAATTGCATTGGTTGAAATCAATGTGAATTCTACTTCAATGCACATGCAAAGTCAATACGACACCAAACGGCGATTTGTGTCGGACAGTTTGTCGATTTTTGTCGAACGCTTTTTCTTGCATTCCTTGCCATAGTTGCTATAATAAACCTTGCAATTTTCAACCAACAAGGCCGCGGGTGCTAGTGTTTCTTCAAGCATCTTTCATCACATCCGTGCTCGCGGTCGGCTTCACAGATACACATGGGGAATTACATTCATTTACATATTGTGCTGTGATGGGGGTGTGAGAATTGCAGAATCATATCAATATTAAAACCCCGTCATGTTTCGGCATGGCGGGGTTCCTCTGTTATCAATCCATTCACATTATTGTAACACTTTCTTATATTCTTCAAATATTTTCTCAACATCGTAATCGGGCGAGAATTTTATCGCCACATCATACATCGGTTTTATTGTATTAACCTCTTCTTCCAGGTCATCGGCAATCTCTTCAAGTTCTTTGCCCTTGGCAAGTTTTTTCCTAATCAGGCTGAGAAGACGTAATGTATCTCCTTCCTTTATTCCTTCGTCTCTTCCAACACGTATTCCATCCGCTCTGTACGATGCAATAGTACGCTCATAGTCCTGCCTTGCCTCACACTGCATGCGTATCTTCTCATCATCTGAAAGCTTCTTAAGACGTACCACCGTTCCTGCTATATACTCATTATTCTGTGCCAACATCTTGATCTCCTCCCACGTTGTGGCTTTGAAAAACTTGGCCCACTCATACAATTCCTTCGGTTCCTTATCGATAGAATCATCTTCTATTGCTTTTAAGTTTAACACACGCATAGACATCTTGTCACTATATATTTCATGATTTTTACGATTCATGAACACATACTCCGAATAGAAATCATGAGCCTTATTGGGCAGCCAGAAATCAAGTATGCAAGTCTTATCGTCGACCGCCTGCCCTAGTTCTATTGGATTAAGTGTCTCGACATCAATTATACTGTCCACAGACATTTCAAGAAGCGCGGCAAGCAAACCTCTTAATGCAAACTCATTATCCTGTAACACTGCTTTAAACATATAGTCGTTTCGCATTGTATAACGAAGCTCCCCTTTGGGTAAAGTCTCTAGTTCTTTCTTCAAATCAATTGTATTTTCTTGTATCATTAATGTTCCTTCCTTAGTAGAATATATTTTCAACGTACGTTCAATACAGTAATTCTATGGCAGGAAATTATGAACATCAATGGAATTTATTCGAAAAATTTAGGAGAATTTCGGAGAGTTTGTACATTTACTGGTTAATTATGTAAAAAAGTACAAAATTATGTATAAAAAGTGAAGAATCCCCCGCCTTTTATTTATCCCTATAATTCGATAACCTATCTTCTCCACCCATTATTTTCTCCTTGTACATTCCCCTTATATAAGGTATAATATCTCTTAATCGTGTTTAATTAGGAGGAAGCTTTCATGAACGATAAGAAAGTTATGCTTGGTAACGAGGCGATTGCCCGCGGAGCTTACGAAGCAGGAGTTAAAGTGTCTTCTGCATATCCCGGCACGCCAAGTACGGAAATAAGCGAAAATCTTGTAAAATACCCGGAGATCTACTGCGAATGGGCTCCGAATGAGAAAGTTGCAATGGAGGTTGCTGTCGGTGCATCTATAAGTGGTGTCCGTGCAATGGCTTCAATGAAGCACGTTGGTTTCAATGTTGCAGCAGACCCAATGTACACAGTTTCTTATATCGGTGCAACCGGTGGTCTTGTTGCTGTTGTTGCCGATGACCCGGGAATGTACAGCTCACAGAACGAGCAGGACACAAGACAGATTTGCCGTGCCGCACAGGTACCTGTTCTTGAGCCTTCTGACTCACAGGAAGCTAAGGACTATATGAAGCTTGCATTTGAGCTTTCAGAGAAATACGACACACCTATGGTTCTTCGTACGACTACTCGTCTTGCACACTCACAGGGACTTGTTGTATTGGAAGACCGTGTAGTTCCTGAGGACAAGCCTTACGAGCGCAACATTGCCAAGAACGTAATGATGCCCGGTAACGCAATTAAGCGTCACTTGGTTGTTGAGAAGCGAATCAAGGATATGGCAAATGATGCCGCAACAATCAAGTACACATCAGACGGCAAAGAGATTGCTCTTAACCGCATGGAAATAAATGATACCAAAATCGGATTCATCACAAGTGGAATCCCTTATACATATGTTAAGGAAGCATGCCCTAACGCATCTGTTCTTAAGTTAGGTCTTGTTCATCCGCTTCCAAAGAAATTAATCGAAGAGTTTGCTTCTAAAGTAGAAACTCTTTACATCTTCGAAGAATTAGAGCCTGTTATCGAAGAGCAGGTTAAGGCAATGGGAATCAAATGCATCGGTAAAGAAGCATTTACACTCCAGGGCGAATACAGTGCTAACATGTTAAGACGTGTCGTTCTTAAGGAGGACCTTAAGATTAATAAGCCTGCTGAGGTTCCTGCAAGACCACCGCTTCTCTGTCCGGGATGCCCACACAGAAGCGTATACACTGTACTTAACAAGCTTAAGATTCACGCTGCCGGCGATATCGGTTGCTACACTTTGGGCGCAGTTGCTCCTCTTTCAGTAGTTGACACTACTGTCTGCATGGGTGCTTCCATTTCTTCACTTCATGGTATGGAGAAAGCCAAAGGCAAAGATTACATCAAGAATTGGGTTGCCGTAATCGGTGATTCAACATTTATGCATACAGGTGTTAACTCGCTTATCAACATGGTGTACAACCAGAGTAGCGGAACAGTTATCATTCTTGACAACTCAACAACAGGAATGACAGGTCATCAGGACCACGCTGCAACCGGTAAGACTCTCATGGGCGAGGTTGTTCCTGCTATCAACATCATGGGACTTTGCAAGTCTTTGGGCATCGAGCATGTTCAGGAGGTTAATGCCTTCGACATCAAGAAGCTTGAGGAAGTTATCAAGGAAGAAGTTGCACGCGACGCGGTTTCGGTAATCATTACCAAGTCGCCATGTGCATTGTTAAAGGAAGTTCATTTCCCTAATAAATGTGTACCCGTACCCGAAAAATGTAAGAAGTGCGGCATGTGCTTAAAGCCGGGCTGCCCTGCACTTACCAAGAATGAAGACGGTACAATCTCAATCGACCCTACAATGTGTAACGGCTGTGGTTTGTGTAAGAACTTATGTCCGTTTGACGCAATCGAGACAGTTGAGAAATAAGGGATACAGAAAGGAATAAGCAAATGAGTGAAACAAAGAATATTATGATAGTCGGCGTAGGCGGACAGGGAACTCTGCTTACAAGCCGAATCCTTGGTGGAATAATACTTACTGCAGGTTATGATGTTAAGCTTTCCGAGGTTCACGGAATGGCTCAGCGTGGCGGTTCCGTTGTAACATACGTGCGTTACGGCGAGAAGGTTGCAGAGCCTATTGTTGAGGAAGGACAGGCAGATGTTTTAATCGCATTCGAGAGACTTGAGGCATTACGCTACGCACATTACTTAAAGCCGGATGGAGCTCTTATTATAAATGATCAGCGTATGGACCCGATTACTGTTGTGACCGGTGCTGCCAAGTATCCTGAGAACATTATTGAAGAGCTTTCAAAGACTTACAAAGTATACTCAATCGATGCATCTGCAGAGGCAATCAAACTTGGTAATCCGAGAGTATTTAACAACATCATTTTAGGTCTTGCTGCACAGCATATGGATTTTGCCAAAGAAGATTGGCTTAAGGTTATTGAGAATACAGTACCGCCCAAAACAATCGAGATTAACCAGAAAGCATTTCTTGTCGGACTGGAATTTTAGAGCAAATTATGCTATAATTTTTACATGATTATTCCGATACATATAGTATGAGACTTGCTATGGGGAGGTTTGTATTATGGCTAAGAATTTCATTGAAATAGAAGACGTATCTAAGGGATACGAGAAACGTGTTAAACAGAGCTTAAGTTTCAAAACAGGCAACTTCGTATGGCGATGCCGTTTTACCACAGCTCTTGATCCCGCAACAGTTAACTCGGATAACCTTTATGTTGAGAATGAATCCGGCGTGAAGATGGATACCAAGTTCACCTACAATGACTCAACTATGGAGATTGAGCTTGAGCCGTTAGAGCCTTATGCGCAGGAGACAGACTACTTCCTGCATATAACAACTAAGGTTAAATCTAAGGGCGGACAGAGCCTTAAAGAACCTATTCAAGTTAAGTTTAGATTGTAATTATATCAAATTTTATCAAACAACAAGGGATGTCTAATCGACATCCCTTGTTCTGTGTTTATCTTTAATATGTTTTTATCGCATGCCAATAACTTTGAGCACCTGCTGTCGTCAACATTTTATCTCCAAGTTGTACTGATACGATATTGTAATCGCCTGAAACATCTCGTGAGAAAACCAAAGCAGTATTAACATTATATTCGCCGATTTCAAAAACTCCTTCATCTGCCACGGAAACATTTCCTTTTCCGGTCAATGCAATAAGTGTTTGTCCTCCACTCTCATTCATCGCAGCATCTTCTATCTGCAAATATTTGGTAATCAGTTTACCATATGTGTTACCATTATCCATAGTCTGATTAAACATCACAACAATATCTCTTCTTACTGTCGGATCCTCAACCCTAATAACATTTCCATAAGTTGATACCCCTTTAAACACAGCTCCAATCATCGCAATGATTCCTACAACATATGCAAGCGTTACCAATCCTCCGATTCCTGCATAACCATTTATGACCTTATTTCTCTGAAGCGGATAAAATGGTTGTAATATTACTGCAAATATTATGAGAGAAACTCTCTTTTCAACCATAACAAAAACCAAAATAGAATCTATAATTGCATATAAGCTTAAAAAACTAAACAAAGGTTGAAACTTCTTAATATTAAAATAAATATCAACCGGCTTTCCCGAAACAGCCATCCAAGCAAATGCCGCAACCGCTAACGCAATCAAAACATATAATATAATACCTGAAATTGTAACAATGATATTTTTATCACCGGACATCTTTCCGGAAGTAGCGGTATTGGAAGTACTATAAACATCATTATCCAATGTATCAGCAATACTTCTTACCTTTTTAACCCCTTCATACTCCCACGGATCATCCGCAATCTTATTAACATTTGTCCCCCCATCAGTATTACTTGTAAAAGTATCATTCTGGGCAGAATGTGTATTATTTGCAGAGTTATCACTCTGACCTGCCAGCTTTAAAGCCATTATCTTTCTCCCTCTTTAATTATATAGTACTACTTAGTTCCGAAGATTCGATCTCCTGCATCGCCAAGTCCCGGACAAATGTAAGCATCTTCATTCAAACATCTGTCAAGGTGTCCAACGTAAAGCTGAATATCCGGATGCGCATCCATGAGACGATTGATTCCTTCAGGTGCTGCAATGATACACATGAACTTAATGTTCTTTCCGTGTTTTTCCTTGATGAAATCAACTGCAGCTACTGCAGAACCACCTGTTGCAAGCATAGGGTCACAAACAACGATTGTTCTCTGCTCAATAGGATTCGGCAACTTGCAATAATACTCTTCAGGCTCATGTGTCTCTTCATTTCTGCAAAGACCGATGTGTCCAACCTTAGCAGTAGGTACAAGCGATGTTATACCGTTGACCATACCAAGTCCTGCACGAAGAATTGGAACTATAGCAAGCTTCTTACCGGCAATCATCGGTGTCATACATGTTTCAATCGGAGTCTTAACTTCAACATCCTCAAGTGGCAAATCACGAAGTGCCTCATAACCCATAAGGGTTGCTATCTCCTCAACTAATTTACGAAATTCATTTGTACCCGTATTCTCATCTCTAAGCATTGAAATCTTATGCTGGATAAGCGGGTGATCCAAGAAAGTAACATTCTCTCTCTCCATTTTTTATTCCTCCCATATTATTATTTTTTTATATTCTTCGTCCCACATAGTCGGTGCACTTTGTTATCTTCATCTATCATATTGCACTTGTTTCACACTTTTTTCTGCATATGTAAAAGCAGATTAATTCCAATCCTAAAATCGCTTAATCATATACAGTATCTTACTACATACGAATTGTGTAGTCTCCATAAGCAGACCCTTTTTATCCGCCGGTACTTAACGAACGCAGTGAGTTTAGTACCGCTGCGCATAAAACGGAACGAGAGTGTGCCTGCGTTGGAGCTATGCAATTCGTATGTTTAATATCGTATATTTTAGTCTATTTTAGTGGTTTGGGATTGTCTCCCTCTTTTACATCTTCCGTAGAAAAATCCGGAAGAAGTGCATTAAGCAAGATTCCTACAAGTGCTCCAACAGCAAGACCTGAAAGTCCGATTGTTATATCGCCAACCTTCACATTGATTGCACCGGCTGCACTATACTTAACACCGATTGAAAGCACCATTATAAGAGCTGCAATAATAACATTTCTTGACTCTTTGAAATCAACCTGATTCTCTACAACATTTCTAACACCTACTGCTGATATCATACCATAAAGTACTATAGATATACCACCACAAGTTGCTGCAGGCATTGAACTGATCACTGCTGCAAACTTAGGTGAGAATGAGAATACAATTGCTATACAAGCTGCAATTCTGATTACTCTTGGATCGTACACTCTTGAAAGTGTAAGCACACCTGTGTTCTCGCCGTAGGTTGTATTGGCAGGTGCTCCGAAAAGTGATGCAACAAATGTTGCAAGTCCGTCACCTGTAAGTGTTCTGTGAAGTCCCGGATCCTCGAAGAAGTTACGGTCAACTGTTGATGAAATAGCTGCGATATCTCCGATGTGCTCCATCATTGTTGCAATTGCAATCGGCATAATTGTTACAACCGCTGTTATAAGAAGTGATGTGTCAGGATTCTTGAAAATCGCAAACACTGTGTCTTCCATCTTTACAGGAAGTCCGAACCATGCAGCTTCCTTAATAATAGAAAAATCAACATCGCCCATAATTGCTGCAACGATGTATGAACCGAGTGCTCCGAGAATAATAGGGATTACTCTTATCATTCCCTTGCCCCAGATGTTACATACAACAACAATAACTATTGCCACAAGTGCAACAAGCCAGTTGGCACTACAGTTATCCACTGCCGACTGAGAAAGTGTAAGTCCGATTGCAATGATAATCGGTCCTGTAACTACCGGCGGGAAGAACTTCATTACACGTTTAACACCAAACGCCTTGATAAGTGCCGCCAGAACAAAATATAAGAGAGACGCTGCCGCAACACCAAAACACGCATATGGCAAAAGCTCTCTCTCTCCGTTAGGTGCTATCGCACCGTATCCTGCAAGAAATGCAAATGATGAACCAAGAAATGCAGGTACTTTACCCTTAGCCAAAAAGTGAAACAATAAAGTTCCGATTCCGGCAAATAACAATGTAGCCGAAACGCTAAGTCCGGTAAGCTGAGGTACCAACACTGTCGCACCAAACATTGCGAACATATGCTGGATACCTAACACCATCATTCTCGGTGCACCAAGTTCTCTTGCATCATAAATTGCTTCTTTGTTGATAGATGATTTCTTCATGACCTCTCCTTAATAGTAAAATTTTCTATGCTATATCTTACTATCTTGTAAATGATATTGCAAGGTATGAAACCACAAAATATTGTGAAACTTTTTGTATCATTTAACAACATCTATTTATCTGCAAGGGTTTCATTTATCTTGTCGCATACAAGACTTGCAACTTCCATCTTGTAAGCAAGTCTGCCATCCATTGCAGGAAGCTCTTCATAATAAGAAGTAGTCTCCCCTTCATAGCTTATGGCGAAATATACATGACCGGGTACTGAGCTTGACGCATTGGCAGGGTCAACGTTACCCATTGTGCCGGTAACTCCGACGCCGATGTTGGCGTGATATTTCTTTCGACAAACCTCTGCCATGGCACGGGCTGTCTCCTCCGAATAAACGGAATATTTGTGGATAGTCTCTGCAGGAACTCCTTCTAATATTTTTGCTTCATTAGAATAAGTAATGCATGCACCCTTAATTACTGCTGATGATCCCTCGGTGTCTGTTATAAGGCTTGCAATCTGTCCTGCAGTCGCACTCTCCATAGTAGTGATTGTGAGTTTCTTTTCGATTAATGCACAAGTTAACTCCTCATACTTTTTTCTGATTTCTGTAAAATCCATAATCATCTCTCCTTTTGGGCATAAAAAGAGGGCACTGTCCCATTATTAAATGTGACCATGCCCCTCATCAAACATGTTAAAAATCGGAATGACAGGACTTGAACCTGCGACCTCCACATCCCTAATGTGGCGCTCTAGCCAAACTGAGCCACATCCCGATTTGTACTGTTTCTGCGCTTTTCATAACATTCCCTCGCAGTCAGCATGTTGTATTGTACATCATTTCTTTTGAAATGTCACGAAAAATTTTTATTTTTTTTCGATTTTTTCCAACACCACCATTTTCCCTTGTAGATTTCCATTAAATATAGTATGATTATTGCTGTGTGAAAAGCAAAAATCTTACGAGGAGAACTCTCATGTTAGAAAAAGCCATCGAAATCGCTGTGGAAGCTCACAGAGGTCAGATTGATAAGGCAGGGAAGATATATATACTCCACCCTATCCGGGTTATGCTCCGTGGCAAGAACGAAACCGAGCAAATCGTGGGTATTCTTCATGATGTCGTTGAGGACACTCCTGTTACTTTGGATATGCTTCGCAAGGAAGGCTTTTCCGATGAGATTCTTGATGCTGTCGCATGCATAACCAAGAACGAAGGGGAAGATTACGGCAAGTTCATTGACCGTGTTCTTACCAATCCTCTTGCAACACAGGTCAAACTGTATGACCTTGAAGACAATATGAATCGCGACCGCATTCCTCACCCGACCAAACACGATGAGGAACGGTTTTTAAAATACGAAAAGTATCACAAAGTTATTGCTGCAAAAATAACTGAATTACGATTACACGGGATTTTGTAATTCCCAATAACTTTTACTCGAAAGGAAGTATTTACAATGAAGACAAGCTGCAAAGAAATCCAATTAGACGGAGCACCCGTCATCGAGATGAAAGCCGGCGGTTACCTTGCAATAATCGCACCGACAGTAGGAAGTAACGTTGCAAGACTTCGTGACTGCAACAACAAGATTGAGATTCTTAGATATCACAAGAAAAAGCCTATCACAAAGCTTACAGCAAACCCATGTACTTACGGTATGCCCACCTTATATCTTCCTAACAGATTAAGCCACGGCGTATTGAAGGTAAGTGATGCAACATATCAGTTCCCTGTTAACGAAGGAATGTTCCAGAATTTCATTCACGGATTTCTTCACACAAGAAATTACGAAGTCGTTGAAGCTAAGGTTGACGGCGACAAGGCAATAGTTAAGACTTGTTATGAATATAATGATAAGGATTTGTTCTTTGAATACTATCCGGTTTCCTTCAAATCAGAGCTTGAGTTCGTATTGGATGAAGAAGGACTTCATTATTCATTTACACTTACCAATACATCAGATAAGCAGATGCCTTACGGCGTATGTAACCACACATCATTTGCCGCACCTAATGTAAAAGGAAGTAATCCTCGCGACATTCGTCTTAAACTTCCGGTAGTTAAGCGTCTTCCGGTTAACTTCCGTCAGTTGCCGATTCCTCCTTATAAGAAGGAGCTTTCAGCTTATGATGAGAACTATGCTAACGGAACTGCACACATGATTAAGTTCCCAATTAACAACGACATGTACGAGATTGATTCTATGGACGTTGACGGCAAGGCATTCCACGGTGCACTTATTACCGATGCTGCTACAGGCAAGAGAATCTGCTACGAGGTTGATGAGGCATTCAAGTTCTTCATTGTATGGAATGACAGAGGTACAAAGGACTACTATTGTCCTGAACCGATGAGCTGGATGATTGATGCTCCTAACCTTGACCTTCCCGCAGAAAAGACAGGCTATGTTGAGCTTAATCCCGGACAAAGCAAGACCGTAACCGAGCGAATCTATACACTCGTATAACATAACTTTTTTCATGATTTTTCACCACAGTTATTCCACCCGGATAACTGTGGTTTTTCTTTGCAAAAAACTTCACAAAACGCAAGTCTTTTCCTTGTGTTTTTAAGTCATTTATAATATAATATATCCATGTGTTTGCCCTTCGGGGACAACTAACAATGAAAGCGAGGTATTATTACATGAAATTTGGTTTTTTTGATGATGCCAACAAAGAGTATGTCATCACATCTCCCAAGACTCCATATCCATGGATCAACTACTTGGGAACACAGGATTTCTTTTCATTGATTTCCAACACTGCAGGAGGTTACAGCTTCTATAAGGATGCCAGACTTCGTAGAATAACACGTTATCGTTACAACAATGTTCCTGTTGATATGGGCGGACGTTATTTCTATATCAAAGATGGCGAGACTGTATGGAGTCCGGGATGGTCTCCTGTTAAAACTACTCTTGATGAGTATGAGTGTCGTCATGGTATGGGATATACTAAGATCACAGGTAAGAAGAACGATGTTAAGACTGAAGTTACTTTCTTCGTTCCTCAGAACTATACAGGTGAGGTTCAGAACTTTGTAATCACTAACGAAGGTAGTGCTGCTAAGACAATCAAGTTGTTCTCATTCGTTGAGTGGTGTCTCTGGGATGCACAGGATGATACAACTAACTTCCAGAGAAACTTCAACACAGGACGTGTTGAGATTGAAGGTTCTACAATCTACCACAGAACAGAGTACAATGAGCGTCGTAATCACTACGCTTTCTATACAGTTAATACAGATATCGATGGATTTGATACAGACCGTGAGACATTCTTAGGTCTCTACAACGGTTTCGGTGAGCCACAGGTAGTTGAGGCAGGTAAGTCTTCTAACTCGGTTGCAGACGGTTGGTCACCAATCGCTTCTCACTACAAAGAGATTACATTACAGCCCGGCGAGAGCAAGAACTTAATCTTCATCCTTGGTTACGCTGAGAATCCTGTTGATAAGAAGTTCGAGGCAGACGGCAAGACTCTTAACAAAGAGGTTGCTCATGCTATGATCGAGAAGTTCAACACACCTGAGAAGGTAGCTGATGGTCTTGCAGAGCTTAAGGCTACTTGGGACAAGCTTCTTGGTATCTACACAGTTAATACTCCTGATGAGAAGGTTAACCGTATGGTTAATATCTGGAACCAGTATCAGTGTATGGTAACATTTAACCTTTCTCGTTCAGCTTCATATTTCGAGTCAGGTATCGGACGTGGAATGGGATTCCGTGATTCTAACCAGGATCTTTTGGGATTCGTTCATCAGATTCCGGACAGAGCAAGAGAAAGACTTATCGACCTTGCTTCTACTCAGCTTCCTGACGGTGGATGCTACCATCAGTATCAGCCACTTACCAAGAAGGGTAACTCCGATATCGGTGGTGACTTCTCTGATGATCCATTATGGATGATCCTTTCAGTAGCTGCTTACATCAAGGAGACAGGCGATTACTCAATCCTTGACGAGATGGTTCCTTACGACAATGATGAGTCTAAGGCAAAACCTATGCTTGATCACCTTATGGTTTCATTCTACCATGTATGCAACAACGTTGGTCCTCACGGATTACCTCTTGCAATGCGTGCTGACTGGAATGACTGTATCAACCTTTCATGCTACTCAGAGCAGCCTGGTGAAAGCTTCCAGACATATACTTCACCGATGTTCAAGGCAGAGGGTGGATATTCTAAGACAGCTGAGTCTGTAATGGTTGCTACATTATTTACATACACAGGTCCTGCATTCGTTGATATCCTTAAGTATAAGGGAATGGACGATGAGGCTGCTAAGGCTCAGGCAGAGATTGATAAGATGAAGAAGAACGTTATGGACAGCGCATTTGATGGCGATTGGTTCTTACGTGCTTATGATAATGAAGGACAGAAGATGGGTTCTAAGGAATGTGAAGAAGGTAAGATCTTCATCGAGCCTCAGGGATTCGCTGTTATGTCTGAGATTGGTAAGGATCAGGGTGCTGATATCAAGACTCTTGATTCTATCGACAAATACCTTAATACAAAGCACGGACTTGTTCTTAACAATCCTGCATTTACTAAGTACTATGTTAAGTACGGTGAGATTTCTACATATCCGGGTGGATACAAGGAGAATGCCGGAATCTTCTGTCACAACAATGCATGGATTATCTGTGCAGAGGCTTATGCAGGTCGTGGAGACAAGGCATTTGAGTACTACTCAAAGATTGCTCCTGCATTTAACGAGGAGATTTCAGACCTCCACAGAACAGAGCCTTATGTATATGGTCAGATGATCGCAGGTAAGGACGCTGGACGTTTCGGTGAGGGTAAGAACTCATGGCTTACAGGTACTGCTGCTTGGAACTTTGTAGCTATTTCACAGTACATCTTAGGTGTACAGCCTGATTGGAATGGATTAAAGATTGATCCTTCAATTCCTAAGGAGTGGGATGGTCTTACAGCTACACGTCAGTTCCGTGGCGATACATTCGAGATTAAGGTTTCTAACCCTGATCACGTATGCAAGGGTGTTAAGAGCATGACAGTTGACGGCAACGCTGTTGATGGTAATGTTATCCCTGTATTCGGCGATGGTGCTACTCACAAAGTTGAGGTTGTTATGGGTTAATATCCCAATAATTTATACAACATAATAATAAGAGCCGCCAGCAAAATGGCGGTTCTTTCATTAAAAAGGAGATTTTTATGAAAACAAAGAAAACAAGTTTGTTACTCAGTATCGTAATGATTGCATGCCTCGTTACAGGTTGTGCATTCGGTGGATTCGACGCAAGCGGTTACGTTAAGTCTTGTCTTGATGCTAACTTGCACGGTGAGTTCGAGGATTACGCAAAGATTACTAACTCAGATGTATCTGACGTAGAGAATCTTTACAACAGCTTCCTTGACACAGATCTTTCTTTCCTCTCAGTTTACAATGCTGATGATGAAACACAGACAAAGTTCCGTGAGCTTTTCATCAAGCTTTACAAGAACACAAAGTATGAAGTTGGTGAGGCTACAAAGGAAAGCGATGGTTCTTACACAGTACCTGTTAAAGTATATAAGATGGACGTATTCAAGAACGTAATGGCAAATATCGAAGCTGATATGCAGTCATGGGCAGAGGGCCAGGTTGCTACAGGTAACACACCTTCAACAGATGATATTTACGCATACGTATTAGACTATATGTATGATGCAATTTCAAAAGAAGTTGATGCTCCTACTTACGAGGATCCTGTTGATAAAACAATCAAGGTTGCTAAGGATTCATCAAACGCTTACTCAATCGACCAGAACGAGCTCCAGTCTCTTCTTGAGTCTATGATTGATATTGAGAATGCTCAGTAATATCTTATACATAACAAAAAGCCATTCGAAAGAATGGCTTTTTGTTATATAAACTGATTAATTAAAGAGCTTATGCCTCAACACCGTGAGCCTTCAAGTACTCGATAACATCCTCAACAGTTGCGATGTTCTCTAACTCCTCTGAAGGAATCTCAACATCATACTCTTCCTCAAGAGCCATAACTAACTCAAACAAATCCAATGAGTCTGCACCAAGATCCTCCTTGAAATTAGAAGTTAAATCGATCTCGCTCTCGTCTACGCTAAGCTGCTCTGCAATAATCTCTTTTAATTTCTCTAACATAATACTTCTCCTTATTAACAAATATTCGGCACACACTTTTGAATCTCGCCGTTAACAACATTGACTATACAACATGATATATATACTGTCAAGACACAAGATTAAAAAAGAGTAAAATATTTGTCGGCAAAAGGCGAAATATAATGCTTTTCGTTATTCCATAAAAGTCATAGGGTCAACAGGTGTGTCCCCCTGCAGCATTTGGAAATATAAATGATTCCCCTCATCCGCAAAACTGTCCGTCGGCTTTCCGACAGTTCCTATGGACTCACCGGCTTTCACATAATCGCCTTCCTTGACATATATCGTGTCTAACTGACCGTATACTATGCTGTAATCATTACCTATATACATTGTAACCATGTTCCCATAGGTATTATCGCTTGTAACCTTAGTTACTTTTCCAAGATACGCACTCTTAACCGTGGAGCCGCCTCCTGCAGCAATCAAAACGCCTGGATTACATTTATACTGGTCAAGCGTCTTATAGTACACTGTAGTCTCCATGCTAAAAGGAAGAATCACTGCACCCTCAACCGGCCATGTAAGTGTCTTATCGCTTCCAAAATTAAGCTCGCCTGTATCTGCTGTTACGGGAAGCTTATTATCCTCATCAGAAGTCTCTTGTTCAACCGTTTTCTCATCTTCCGGTATGTCCTCCGGTTCCGAAGTTTCCGGCACCTGAATGTTCTTTTTCTGAAGCTTATCCGTTGCCTTCGTATCCGGAATATTCGAGAGTTCGTCTTCCTTATCCATATTGTATCCGTACTTATTCTCTGTAGTTCTCTTGTCAGCCGAATAATCACGATAATCTTTGCTATCGCTTACATCATATGAATAATCCGTAATGCCTGTATCTTCCGTACCTGTCGCAGCCTCTTTGTTCATTGTGTATATCGCCACAAGCGTAACAACCGCAAGTAAACCGACGCCAAGCGCTATATAGAACGCATTGTCCTTAATCTTTTGTAATAATGTTGTATCATTATTATTCATATTCATCACCTCTGTTTATATGATTGCCACAGAAGAGATAAATTATTCAAATTATTTTAATTGAAATGTTACGCTAAGCGATGCAATATTCCCTGCAGGGTCAACTGCGTAATACATAACTTTATACGGTTCGTCTTTCTTATAGGTGAGCGGACGACTAAGTGACAACTCAACTTCTCCACTGTTATCCGTAGCATCTACCATGGAAAGTAAGAACTTGTCATCCAACGCATTGTTGGTTTTTAACTCACGCTGAAAATCATTATTCAGGCTGATAACCGGTGCATGCATATCAACATTAACATCCAACACGACAACATCGGATTTGTTGCCCTTTTCATCGGTCGCAACATACTTGACGTGACACTTGCCGTAATCTTTGTCCTTGATTTCGGAATAGTCCACAAGAATGCTTTCAGGTGGCATTTCCTCTGCACCATCATACGCCTTGACATTCTGGCGAAGCAGGCTTAATAAATGATCGTCGTTACAAGCATCATCAACGCCGATAGACGTAACTTTCTGGTCAACAGAAAGCACAGGCGAATTATTATCCTTAACAACAACATCAATCGTCACACTGCTCTGTTTCTTGTCTTTGTCGGTAACTGAATAGGTTACCGGGTAAACTCCGCATTTATCGGTATCAACCTCTCCCGTAATCTTGAGAAGTCCGGTTATGTTGTCACCGTTCTTATCAATAACCGACACACCTGCCGAGATATCGTAATCTTCATCTATCTCAAGTTCCCTGTCAAACGCTCCAAGTATTATCGGTGCATCCTCCATATACGGATTAGCAGTATCCGGGTCTGTCGGATCCCAATTGGAATACTTGTCGCCCTCCTTAAGCTTCGGTGCAACCGGCTTACCCATCGGGCCTTCATAATCACTTGAAAATATCTCAACAAGAGTCTTCTGATCGCAATAGTCGTATATCCACTTCGAATCGATTGCCGTCAAGCGGACGCAGCCTGCCGAAACACTCTCGCCAAGCTTGTTATACTCATCTGTCTCCAAATCAGACTTATTCTGCGAAAAATACGGCACAGAATGAAACAGGATATTCCCTGTGATTTTCGTTCCATATTGTCCGTACACATCACCCTGAAGCGCCAGCCATGCAGAGCGCTCGCCAAGTGCAAATATTCCCTCCGGCGTGTTGCCGCTCTCTCCTACAGAGCACACCATTGCCTTAACCGGAATATCATAGCAACCACTCTTACCAATCTTGTATACTGTTACAACATTTCTCTTCTTATTAACCTTAATCGCGTACGGCATACCGTTATCAATAAGGTTCGTTCCGTTATATCCCTTCTTGGAAGTCTTGTCCGAGTCGGAGTGCATATCCTCCTCATTGATTTCACTACCAAGATATATTCCCTGTTCGGTTTTCTCATTGCTGTAACTTACCAGATATGCCTTGTCATCAAATCTTCCCGCAAGCCAGATAACGAATGCGGAAAACACAATCATAAGCGGCACATATGATAAGAAGAACTTATATTTCATAAGGCTTTCCCCTCTTACGTATGCTACACATAAATATATCAATGTAAATGCTGATTGTCAATGAGGGAATGCAGGCTCAATGCTGACATCTTTGTAATAATAATCAATTATCTTCTTGAATTTTCCCCCGGCGTTTGCCATACGATTACAGCCGTATTGTGACATGCCGAGCGGGACGCCTTTTCCAAGACAAACAAAACGCATTTTGTCATCGATACTTTCTATGTAGAAATCAGAGGATGCAAGCCCAAGAAGACCGGCAAAATCCTCACCCGTGTATGGCGTACCGTTAACAGTGACATTTTTGACAAAACCATTCTCGGTAACATCATCAGCATTTATTTTAAGTTCATCCTCCCCCTTAAGGTTCAAAATCCCTTTCAGTTCATTCGTGTCATACTCATAGACATTCATATAATCCTTCGCCTCAACGTCCTCATTGCTATCCACCGAAACAAGATATGAAATGTCCTCGCCCAAAATCTCTGAAGCACTTAATGTTTTCCCGATGCTTACCGCATGATACATGGCAAGTATATAGTTCCCTTCTTTCTTTATAACAAGGCCTGATGTGTCGGATACCGCTCTTTCCAGCTTGCGATTAAAACCTGTATAACGGCCTCTTCCCCACATTTCCCTGCGTTCTTCCTCCGGCATATAATGGTAGTCAATATCCGATGCGTCTTTGGTGTTCTTCTCTTCCATTTGTCGCAACACGTTGGTGCGAATTATAACCGCTTGTGCCTTTAACGCCTCAAGCTCGTAATCTGCAGGCATAACACCGGCCAAAACGCCCAATACATATTCTTCTATATCCATATTTTTATAAAGACCATTTATTTCCACAAGAATGTCTTTCCCCAATAAATGATTCTTAATCGAATAATCACCAATCCCTATCCCAAAAGCCGGATTAACAATATGATAAAGTTCACAAAGCAAAGCCGGCAATGTCAGGAATAACATCGCATAGATAATAAGTTTTTTCATTAAAAAAACCTCCCCCACAATTATATGTAGGGAAGGTTATTATTATGCTACATGATTACTTAGAAGATTTCTTCTTAGTTGTAGTAGTTTCCTTAGGCATCTTAACTGTTACCTTCTCAAGGTTCCAGATTTCCTTAGCATACTGCTCTATTGTACGGTCAGAAGAGAACTTACCTGAGCAAGCTGTGTTAAGCATTGCCATCTTAGCCCAACGCTTCTCGTCTCTGTATGCCTCATCAATCTTCTTATGAGCCTCACAGTAAGAATCGAAATCCTTAAGTGTGAAGTATATATCCTGCTCAATAAGTGAATCGTATATATCACGGAAGAGCTCTGTATCCTCATTGTATGTTCCATTGATAAGCTGTGTAAGAACACGTCTTACGTTAGCATTGCTGTTGTAGATATCTCTTGGCTTGTAGCTGTGATCTCTCTCGTAAGCCATAACCTCATCAGCTGACAGACCGAAGATAAATGCATTCTCAGCACCAACTTCTTCAACGATCTCAACGTTAGCTCCGTCCATTGTTCCAAGAGTAGGAGCACCATTTAACATGAACTTCATGTTACCTGTACCTGATGCCTCACGCGAAGCAGTTGAGATCTGCTCTGAAACATCTGCTGCAGCGAAGATAAGCTCAGCGTTAGATACACGGTAGTTCTCTATGAATACAACCTTAATCTTGCCCTTGATAGACTCGTCATTGTTGATAACGTCTGCTACAGAGTTGATAAGCTTGATTGTAAGCTTAGCTCTCTTGTATCCGGCAGCTGCCTTGGCACCGAAGATAAATGTACGAGGAACGATATCCATCTCAGGATGCTCCTTAATCTCTGTATAGAGATACATTACATGAAGGATGTTAAGAAGCTGTCTCTTGTACTCATGAAGACGCTTAACCTGTACATCGAATATTGAACGAGGATCAACCTCGATTCCGTTATGCTCTTTGATATATGCTGCAAGACGAACCTTGTTCTGATACTTGATGTTCATGAACTCCTGCTGGCACTTCTCATCATCAACATATACTTTAAGTTTTGCAAGATGAGGAAGATCTGTAATCCACTCATCACCAATCTTAGAAGTAATCCAATCTGCAAGAAGCGGATTACCATGAAGAAGGAAACGTCTCTGTGTAATACCGTTAGTCTTGTTATTGAACTGCTCAGGTCTCATCTCATAGAAGTCCTTAAGCTCACGCTTCTTAAGAATCTCTGTATGAAGAGCCGCAACACCGTTAACTGAATAAGAACCTGCGATAGCAAGATGAGCCATCTTAACCTGTCCGTCGTAAAGGATTGCCATACTCTTAACCTTATCCGGATTATCAGGATACTTCTCACGAATCATGTTAACGTATCTTCTGTCAATCTCTTCAATAATCTGATATACACGAGGGAGAAGTCTTGAGAAAAGCTCGATTGGCCATTTCTCCAAAGCTTCTGCCATGATTGTATGGTTAGTGTATGCACATGTATGAGTTGTAATCTCCCATGCATCATCCCACTCAAGACCCTCTTCATCAACGAGGATTCTCATAAGCTCTGCAACCGTTACTGTAGGATGTGTATCATTTAACTGGAATGTGATCTTCTTAGGAATATCCTTAAGATCATCATTGTTCTCCTTAAACTTCTTAAGTGCAGTCTGGATAGAAGCTGAAATAAAGAAGTACTGCTGCTTTAATCTAAGCTCCTTACCTGCGTAGTGGTTATCATTAGGATAAAGAACCTCAACGATTGTTCTTGCAAGATTCTGCTGCTCAACAGCCTTCTGATACTCACCTTTATCAAACGAATCAAGGTTGAAGTCAGAAATTGCTTCTGCATCCCAGATTCTTAATGTATTAACTATATTATTACCGTATCCGATAACAGGAAGGTCATATGGTACCGCACGAATTGAAGAATAATTCTCCTGTACAAAACGGTTACGTCCATCTACATACTCAACCTTAACGTTACCACCGAACTTAACCTCACATGCGTACTCGTTACGACGTACTTCAAATGGGTTACCATCCTTTAACCAATCATCCGGCTTCTCAATCTGATATCCATCCTGAATCTTCTGACGGAACATACCGTAACGATAACGAATACCACATCCGTAAGCAGGATATCCGAGCGTTGATAATGAATCAAGGAAACATGCTGCAAGTCTTCCGAGACCACCGTTACCAAGTGCTGCATCCGGCTCCTGATCTTCGATTACGTTAAGATCAAAACCAAGCTCATCAAGTGCCTCTTTAACCTCTTTGTAATATGTGAGGTTAATAAGGTTGTTACCAAGTGCTCTACCCATCAAGAACTCCATTGAAAGATAGTAAACTGTCTTGGCATTCCTCTTCTCATACTCCTTATGTGTGGCAATCCACTGATCAATGATAGTATCTTTGATTGCATAGGAAACAGCCTGAAATACCTGCTGCTGGGTTGCCTCATCGATAGTTTTACGATAAAGTGCTTTGACATTGCTGACTACTTCTTTTTTGAAAGCGTCTTTATCAAAATCCAACTTTCTTGCCATGTGTTTCTCCTCCTTATAAACGTTACGGTGCAAATGCACCGTAAACTCTCAAACTCGCCTTCTATTTTACCAAAAGATGCCCATTTTCACAAGTGTTTATTACTTCTTTTTGGTTCGTACACCCTTTTTATTGACGTAATATTTGCCAATCCACTTACTTTTCGCCATTTTGCCTGTTTCTTCGTCAAAATAATAGTATTTTCCTTTGATTTTCTTCCATCCCGTAACCATCGCATAGTCAGATTTTGAGAAGTAATATTTTGCACCCTTATACTTAATCAAACCACTTTCGAGATAACCCTTCTTACCATAGTAGTAGAAGTCTTCCTCCATTTTCAAAATGGTATTTTTGATTGCTTTACCCGTATCAGGATTGAAGTAATAATACTTCGAACCAATCTGTGTATCGCCATATAGCATCTTTCCGGTCTCTGAATCGAATCCGTAATAATCCGAGCCAATCTTTTGAGCACCAAAAGCTACGTGTTTTGAGTTCTTAACGTAGTATGTGGCATCCCCAAATGTATGGAAGCCCTTTGACAACTTTGTGCAATCCAATCCGAAAAGATATGTACCCATGCTGTCGTTGAATACTTCTCCCTTGCAAAGCACTCCGTTACCTTTTGCAAGATAACTCTTACCATCAACACTAAACCATCCAACTGTCATCTTACCGGTTGTTGGATTTAAGTAAAATGTATTCTCACCCTGGACAAGAAAACCTGTGTGTTTTTTGCCGGTGCCTTCATCAAAATAATACCATGCACCATCACTCTTAACCCAACCGGTCACTTTTCTTCCATCAGTGAGTTTGTAGCAATCAACACCACTTTCACTAGCAAACGCTCCATCAAAAGTTTTCTTACTCAATTTAAAATATTTGATTGCTGCATTGGCGTTAGCCTTACCAACCTTGTTGCGTTTTGCTTTTGTTTTGAAAAACTTGTTGCAATCAGATGCACTGGTTATATAACCGTTCTCCATAATTACACTAGGTATGCGATCAACCACTCCACGTCGAACAATAGCATAATAATCGCAAAGTTTTCCGTTCTTATATCTATCTCCACATTCAGACTTTCGAAGCAAAAATCCTCTGTTTGGGATACCTATACTCTTAAGTTCTTTAAGAGCAATTCGACCGTAGTCCTGTGTCTGTTGTCTGATTTCATCATGATAACCTGATTTGTATGCACATAATGCGTTAGCACCACTGTGGCGTCCCGCATTGATATGAATACTTACAAGAAAATCAGCATTTAATTTCTTTGCGTAATTACTACGTGCCGTAAGACAAGCACCAAGATGAAGATTACGGCAACATTTACCGGAGGTTCTTGTCATATATACGGTTATATCTCCATAAGAAAGCAACTCTTTGTAAAATGCATTAGATATGTCCAAAACAACATCTTCTTCGTGTAATCCGTTTCCCGCTGCTCCCGGATGTACCTTACAATGTCCCGGATCGATTACAAGCACCTTAGCCTCTGCAGGATTAAGGTCAGAAACAAAAATAGTAGGATCTGTATTAGACTGTACGGTAGGTGTCTCGACCTTTGGCTGCTCTGTCTTTAACTCTGTTGTAGTTTCTGAGGTTTTCTGTTCCGAAGTAGCTTCCTCGCTTTTTTTCTCCGAGCTACTTTCTTGTGAACTACTCTTCTCGGATGTCGAGCTTCCGGGCTTATCCGTACTCTCATTTTCCTTAGCATATACTGTCATATCAGATTGTATATATGCGCAGCATGAAATCATCATAACAAACGCAAGTAATATTGCTGCATACTTTCTAATCTTCAATTCTTATCCTCCGTTCTTATAAAACTTAATTTTTCTTATCTATTATTCCGGTTCATAATAATTCCCCGGCTATTGTCTGTCTATAACCGACATGCACCATTATAACCCATTACCTCGCCTTATATCAATGGACAAATTGTGGATATTTCGTCCTCTTAATTTGCTGTTATAGTTGAATTTACACTCAAAAAAGTGTAATATATCATTCATAGACAAATACAAGCGCATATGACAATATCGCGCCACGTAAAACGGAGGACATTTATGGATTATTTATGGAGTGACAAGAAGAGAACATTTTTGGGATTACCACTTTCTTTTACAAGGTACAGTTTAACCGATGAAAGACTTTTCATCGAGCAGGGCTTCCTCAACAAGAAAGAAGATGAAGTAAGATTATACAGAATCATGGACGTTTCTTTAAGCAGAAGCTTTGGTCAGAGATTGTTCGGTCTCGGCACAATCCACTGCTGCTCTGCCGACAAGTCAATGAAGGACTTTGATATTTTAAGCATCAAGCATCCAAAAGAGGTCAAAGAACAGCTTTCAGAATTAGTTGAGAAACAGCGTGATTCCAAGAGAGTTACAAACAGAGAGTTTATGACAGACCATCATGATATGGATGATGATTATGATGACGACTATGACCATAACTAAAATTATCCATTGATATTCAATCATCAACTTTATAACGAACGAAAAATCGGCGATATCATTTCGATACCGCCGATTTCTTATTATCTTTTTCTCTTATCAGTTCTTGGTTACGCCAAGGTCAACCTTCTCACCGTTGATATTCCAGTTCTTTGTATATCCCTTAGCACCATCGTACTCGATAGCAGTTGCAAGCACATCTGTAAAGATTGTATCCTGATTGTTCTTAAGGATTTCTGCAATCTTGTCATTGCCGGATACAGATATAGTAATCTTATCCATAACCTCAAATCCTGCTTCCTTACGCATTGTCTGAACCTTGGAAATGATCTCTCTAACGAATCCTTCCTCAATGAGTTCCGGTGTAAGTTTCTTATCAAGAACAACCGTAACAACATTGTCAGCCTGTGTCTCGTAATCAGGCGACTGTGCAAGCTCTATAAGAAGATCCTCTTCTGCAAGAGAAACCTCTGTTCCGTCAACATCAAACTTAATAGCACCCTCACTCTTAAGTGTTGCCATTGCAGCATTACCGTCAACATTAGCAAGATATTCTCTGATACCGTTAAGCTGCTTACCATACTTAGGACCAACTGTCTTAAGCTGTGGCTTGAATGAGTATGAAGAAAACTCTGATACATCATCCTTAAATGTTACAGCCTTAACATTAAGCTCGTCTGCAATAATATCTTTGTAGAAGTCTGACAACTCTTTTTCAGCCTTAACATACATGTTAGCGATAGGCTGACGGTTCTTAATGTTGGCAGCATTTCTTCCTGCACGACCCATTACTACAATGTGAAGAACCTCATCCATATCAGCCTCGAGTTCAGCATCAACGAACTTCTCATCACACACAGGGTAATCACAAAGATGAATACTCTTAGGTGCGTTCTTATCTACATTTATTACAAGGTTCTGATAAATGTCCTCTGTCATGAACGGAATCATAGGTGCAGCTGCCTTACAGATTGTAACAAGCGCTGTGTAAAGTGTCATGTAAGCATTTATCTTATCCTGCTCCATTCCCTTTGCCCAGAAACGTTCACGGCTACGACGTACATACCAGTTACTCATATCATCAACGAACTCTGAAAGTGCTCTTGCAGCCTCAGGAATTCTATATGAACCAAGATTCTCATCACTGATTCTTACAGCAGTATTGAGCTTTGAAAGAAGCCACTTGTCCATTACGGAAAGCTTGTCGTAATCAAGGCTGTACTTAGACGGATCAAACTCATCTATATTAGCGTAGAGTACATAGAACGCATATGTGTTCCAAAGTGTACCCATGAACTTTCTCTGTCCTTCAACAACAGCGTCCTCATGGAAACGGTTAGGAAGCCATGGTGCTGAATTAGTATAGAAATACCAACGGATAGCATCTGCTCCGTACTTATTGAGTGCCTCCATAGGATCTACTGCGTTACCCTTAGACTTACTCATCTTCTGACCGTCCTTATCCTGAACGTGACCTAATACGATAACGTTCTTGTAAGGTGCCTCATTGAATATAAGTGTTGATATAGCCATCAAAGAATAGAACCAACCTCTTGTCTGGTCAACAGCCTCTGAAATGAAGTCTGCAGGATAGTTCTCTTTGAATATATCCTCATTCTCAAATGGATAATGCCACTGTGCAAAAGGCATTGCACCTGAATCGAACCAGCAGTCGATAACTTCAGGAACTCTGTGCATTTCCTTACCACAATCAGGACACTTAATTGTAACAGCATCAATATATGGTCTGTGAAGCTCAATATCATCAGGGCAGTTATCGCTCATTTCCTTAAGTTCTGCAATAGAACCGATTGCATGACGCTTACCGCACTCACACTCCCAGATATTAAGTGGTGTTCCCCAATAACGGTTTCTTGAAAGTCCCCAGTCCTGAACGTTCTCAAGCCAGTCACCGAAACGTCCCTTACCGATTGACTCAGGAATCCAGTTAACTTTGTTATTATTCTTAACAAGGTCATCACGAACCGCTGTCATCTTGATGAACCATGTATCTCTAGCATAGTAAATAAGTGGAGTATCACATCTCCAACAGAAAGGATAATCATGCTCGAACTTAGGTGCATCGAAGAGAAGTCCACGACTATCAAGATCGACAAGTACCTTAGGATCTGCATCTTTAACAAAGAGTCCTGCAAAAGGAGTCTCCTCTGTCATGTTACCCTTACCGTCAACAAACTGTACGAAAGGAAGGTCATACTTTCTTCCTACGTTAGCATCGTCCTCACCAAATGCAGGTGCGATATGAACGATACCCGTACCGTCTGTCATTGTTACATATGAATCACATGTAATGAAATGACCCTTCTTATTCTGCTTTGCTGCACATGCTGCAGTACACTCGAACAATGGCTCATATTCCTTGTTCTCCAAATCTGTGCCGACATATGTCTCTAATATCTCGTATGCCTTACCATTATCAAATGGTTTGAGTGCTTTATCTTCCTCACCCTTCTTAACTGCAGTTAATTTTCCAAGAACAGTCTCAAGCAAAGCTTCAGCCATGTAATATGTATATCCGTCAACTGCCTTAACCTTGCAGTATCTCTCATCAGGGTTAACACAAAGTGCAACGTTAGATGGAAGTGTCCAAGGTGTAGTTGTCCATGCAAGGAAGTATGCATCTTCACCAACAACCTTAAAACGAACTATTGCAGAGCGCTCCTTAACTGACTTATATCCTTGAGCAACCTCGTGAGATGAAAGCGGAGTTCCGCAACGAGGACAATAAGGAACAATCTTAAATCCCTTATAAAGAAGGTCTCTGTCCCAAATCTTCTTAAGTGCCCACCACTCAGACTCGATAAAGTCATTGTGATAAGTAACATAAGGATCATCCATATCAGCCCAGAAACCAACCTTGCCGGAAAACTCTTCCCACATTCCTTTGTATTTCCATACTGATTCCTTACACTTTGTAATGAACGGATCAAGACCGTATTCCTCGATCTGCTCCTTACCATCTATTCCAAGTAACTTCTCAACCTCTAACTCAACAGGAAGTCCGTGTGTATCCCATCCGGCCTTACGTATAATCTTGTGTCCCTTCATTGTCTGATATCTTGGAATCATATCCTTGATAACACGTGTGAGCACGTGACCGATATGAGGCTTACCGTTAGCAGTCGGTGGGCCGTCATAGAAGGTATATACAGGCTGTCCCTCCTTCTCCTTGACAGACTCTTCAAAAATCTGATTCTTCTTCCAGAAATCAAGAGTCTTCTCTTCTCTCTCAACAAAGTTAAGATTGGTAGATACTTTCTCGTACATAGTTTTGTTCCTTTCTACATATCTTTCTACATATAAAATAAATGTTATTTTTGAGCAAAGTTTTTCACAGTAAACTTCATATTAACACAAAAAACATTACATTTCAATCAAACTTTACTAAATTATAGAAATGTGTTACACTAGGTATTGTCTTCAAAAAGGGAGGAAATTAATAATGATTCAGGAAGATAGAAAGTTTTGGAAACTTTTACTATTCACAATACCGACTTTGGGAATATACAGTATATACTTCTGGTTCCGTTTCACACAGGATCTTAACGAGATGAACAGAGAAGAGAAGAAGCTTAAGAACTACATACTTGTACTCTTCTTATCGATAATAACTTTAGGCATCTACCGTTGGGTATGGTTCTTCTATGTAGTTGACCGAGTTCAGGTTACCGGTGAAGAATTGGGAGTCAAGATTAATCCCGGACCAAGTGTTACGCTTATATGGAAGCTCTTTGGTTCTTTCATACTCATAGGTCCTTTTGTTGCTAACTATGTAACAATAAGAAACATGAACATAATTGCAAGACAGTACAACAAACATTTCAAAAAGAATACAAAAGTAATTTAAAGCAATAATATTTAGTTCAATAGTGTTTTATAGGTTCAATTTCGCATCTTAGGAATGTCCTTCTTAAGATGCGTTTTTTAAAAAATAAATAAAATGGAGGTTGTATAAATGGAAAGAGCAAAGGTTACTAGAAAATTGCAACTAATTATGCTGTCGTTTGCAATGATAATCAGTATTCTTATGTGGTCCGGAGTGACTGCAAAAGCAGCATCATCATATGTTAACGTGCTTGGAACCAATGTGGATTTGACTACTTCTAATGCTGATATCAAAGGTGATGGACATTATAGCTATAATGCAGATACCCAGACCCTTACTGTAAGGGGCAGTATTAATCACACATCAAATAATGCTATTATTAGTATAACAGGGCAGACAGGATTAACAGTTTATTTTGAAAATGAAACAAGTATTACATCATCATCCGTCTGTCCATTCTTTATTTATGGATCTAAAATAAATATCAAATCCGGTGAAGATGTAATTATTACTGTTAATTCACAAAACAACTACGGACCTGTGACAGGCTTTGAGATTCAGCGCAGTGAAGTGAACATAGTTAATGCTGATATTCAATTGTCAATTAAAAATCAAAACTCATCACAGCCTTGCGAAGGAATATTCCTTGGAAGAGCTATGCTGGTTATAGATAAATCACTCCTTCAAATTGAATGCACTAAAATTAGTGGTGGTACGGGAGCTGTTCATACTATTACAGCAAATGATACAACATCTGTTGTAGAAGCAAGCGATATGTATACAACAGTAAGAGATTCAAATAGCGTCCTTAAATTAGTTGATTGTAGTTTTAATGGAAACATGTGGGTGTATAAAGATTCAATTGGTTATGTGTCTAAGTCATCTGAGACAATACCTGCTAATAATTGTTGTATAGATCCCCGACACGACATTTCATTTAATCTGAATGAAAAAACAGGAACTGCTCCGGCAACACAGAAAGTATTCCCGGGACGAAAAGTAACCAAACCAGCTGATCCTGTATCGGCAGGATATAAATTTGATGCATGGTATACGAATCATGAATGTACAGAAAAGTTTAATTTCAATGTACCAATCGTTGCACCATTTACTCTGTATGCCGGATGGCTGATTGAAGTGAAATTCGATATGAATTATACAAAAGCAACTAATGTACCGGATAATCAGTATGTTTCAAGTGGAGAGTTAATAACAAAACCCGGCAATCCTTCTTCCGAAGGTGTATGCTTCAGAGGTTGGTATAAGGACGAGGCGACAACAAATGAATTCGATTTTATAAATCCTATAACCGCCCCGACAACGATCTATGCCAAATGGGGATCACACAATATGATACATGTACCCGGAAAAGAAAGTACATATACAGATAACGGAAATAAAGAATATTATAGATGTACATATTGTCACATGCTTTATTCTGATAGTGAAGGAAAAAAAGAAATAACTGATCCTGCATCTGTAATTATACCTGTACTTAATCCTGAAGCAGCGCCATCAAATAAAAATAATTCAGGAGAAAACAGCAATAATCAAAACAGTGATAAGGTTAGTAATCCAACTGATAAACAACAACCCGAGCTGATAGATAATAAGCAGAAGACTACATCATTTTCAAAAGTAACAGCCAAAAAGAAGTCACTCAGCCTTACCTGGAAGAAGCAGACCAAAGGTGGCATAAAGGGGTATGAGATACAGTACAGCACAGACAAGAAGTTCAAGAAAGATGCAACCAAAGCAGTGACCATTGATAAGGCAAGGACTACATCTAAGACAATTAAAAAACTCAAGTCCAAAACAAAGTATTTTGTAAGAATACGCACCTTTACCAAGAAAAACGGTAAAAAAATCTATTCCAAATGGAGTAAGACCAAGAGCGTCAGGATAAAATAATCACAGTATTCATGTAAAAAATACCCTACAGACCAGAAAAAGTCTGCAGGGTATTTTGTTATGCAGATTCGTTCCGGTGCAGGTACTTCTCCCTTGTTGCCAGACCGCCTCTGATATGTCGTTCGGCCTTATTAACATCCAAAACTTTCCTGACCTCTGCCGCTAACGCGGGATTGATATATGTCAGACGTTCCGATACATCCTTGTGAACCGTACTTTTGCTAACTCCGAACTTACCGGCAGTTTGTCTTACCGTGGCATTAGCCTCTATGATATAAAGGCCAATCTCTGTCGCCCGTTCTTCGATATACTCCTTCAAGGTAATCCTCGATACACTTGTTGTTACAGTGTATGCGAGAAAATCTTACCGTATTACAGCATAGCTAAAATATCTTCTTTGCTAACAACACCAACGCTGCGCTTAGCTTCCTTACCGTCCTTAAATACAATAAGTGTAGGTATAGACATCACCTTATACTCTACTGCAATATCAGATACATCATCAACATTAAGCTTACATACTTTGAAAGCATCGGACTCACTTGCCACCTGGTCAACTACCGGTGAAAGCATCTTACATGGTCCACACCATGAAGCCCAGAAATCTACCAAAACCGGCTTATCACTTTCAAGTACTTCCTTCGAAAAATTGTCTTGTGTTAAAACTATAGGTTCCATAATTACCTCCTTAAAACAATCATTAGTCAACGACCAACAGCTTATCAAGGCCCTTCTTTCCAGCGATTGTTTTCACATATGCCAACATGTCCGGCGTATCTTCGATATAACCTATTACCGTAACCTTGGCAGCGTTACCACCATCCGGCTTACCGTTCTTAAACATAAATACATCCGGCACCAAAATTATACTGTCCTTATCGCCTTCATAGAAGGAATTCGCACTCTGCAGACAAAAATACAATGTAGAACATCTGCAAAGATCAGCCTCGGTGCTGACCACACCTCTGACAACTCCGTCACCGGGATAAACCCCCGACAACTTAAGAACTATTCCTATATTGTCCCCACAATATATACGCTCGTCATCCTCCCAGGAAGTATCCTTACCAAGGTTGATGACGCAAACGCCATCCTCTGATAACTCTGTGATATCACCGGCGGAATAAATAACGGTATTCTTAATTGAATACTCAACCCCCTGCGTGATATCCTGTGATCTTTCGCATTCATTGCGAAAATCTTCAAATGAATCAATTAATAATTCTTTGTCTTGTCGTATGCCCATAGTATCAACATCCTTATAATTTATTTTTGTAGTTTGATTATACCACAAACTATTGTACATGTTTATGGACTATAACAACATTTTTTCAATTTTTTTTAAAATAGTTTTGACATATTTTTAATTATAACCTTAGGTCCAACCATAACAAATCTAATTGCAGCCACCAAAAGAGTCAAGAACATTACAATGTAGTATGTCTTTACAGGAAGCTTTAATACTTCATATAACAACAGACCGAGTGCAATAACCAGCAATGAAACAAACATCATTACCGCCATATTGAAAAATGCATTGAGATTTCCTCGAAGTGCACTGTATTCATCACTCCACTCCACATACGGTGAAGAACTGTCAAGAATCATGCCCGCAACAAGAGCAATCACATGTGCAAGAAGCATGAATACTGCAATCACAAGGCATCTGACAATTCCCGCATCAATGTATGCGCAAACTATGATGTCCGTAACAAGCAACGCCGGATAAGTGAAGATAAAACTTACCATCGCTTTGGCATACATTTGCGTCTTAAACGGCACCGGAATAAACTTAATCAGTTCAAGATGCTGTCCCTCTCTTGTAAATGAAGTCGCAGCCAGGCTGTTAAGCGCACTTGCCACAAACGCTACGGAAACCATGAGCATAATAAGTATCATATCTGCTCTCTCTTTTCCTGACGAGTACATTTCCACAAACATCGCAATCGCACCCTTGTCACCTGCAAAATGGAACAAACAAAACGTACCAACCGGCCAAAGCAGATTAATATAAGCTGTGTTATTGGCAAATGCCCTTGTTCGAAGTATCACGCGAAGTTCCTTCTTAAGACTTGCCATAAATTGTGACTCAACAACTATATCTTTTTTCTTAAGTCCTTCCTTCTTGTCAGAGCCAAGCGATGCTGCTGTATATAAGCCCTCCTGATAAAGCGCCTTGCCAACAAAATAAAGTATCGCAAGAAGCGCAATATTTGACACTATATAAAGCAAAAGATACAAAACATTACCACGCGATACCGCCTCGGACAACCATACTACCGGGAAGAAAATTATATTAAGCGTCTTAAGGAATGAATTGTCTCCGTTACCCAACGACTCCACATAATTCTCAATATTAATATCCCCAAGTCCTCTCAAAGAATACACGAAAATCAATGTAAATATAAGAAGAAACACCGACGACATTTTGTAAAAGACATTAACATTCTTAACACCCTTAAGAAGCACCATAAGCGCAATCGCAAAAAGTGCACAATATATCATAGGCACAAGCGGTATTGCAAATGTTCCCAAAAGCGCCGCTATAACCGATATCGGATTAAGCGCCTTAAGCACACCAAGTTCCATTGACGCTGCAATAAAGTATCCGACATAAACCGCGCCAAGCACCAAAAACTCCATAATAGACTCGGCCATGTATGAATATATGAAACGCGCCATCATAAGATGATGTGCCGGAATCGGTAACGTTACAAAATGTTCCCTGTCTGACGAAAAGAACAGCACAGAGAAAATCACAAGTATTCCGAATATCATGGAAAATGCCGACAGTATCTGCATTTCAAATAGCATGCCGTTACCGGGATTATTAACCTCAATTAACGCCTCGGTCATGACAAAGCTTATAAAGCCGACAATCACAACGCACGGAATCATAATTGCGAATACCGCAATAAATGCGAGCACCTTGTATAAGGTCTTCTGCGGCAAACGCATTTCAGCATTTTTGCTTAATATTTTGACTATTGATCTTATACCGGAAATATCCATATTACTCCTCTTTCTGTCCTACCATCTCAATGAATATAGCTTCCAAATCTTTACCCGGATGAGCTGCTTCAAGATCCTCAACAGTTCCCTGATAAAGATTATGTCCATGATTAATTATCATAATTCTGTCGCAAAGTTTCTCCGCAACCTCTAATACGTGAGTTGAAAACAACACCGCATTCCCGGCTGCTGCGTGTTCCTTCATCATCTGCTTAAGTTCAAATGCTGCCGTCGGATCAAGTCCCGTCATCGGCTCATCAAGTATCCATGCCGGCGGATTATGTACAAGCGCCGCAATTACCATTGTTTTCTGTCTCATCCCATGCGAGTATTCTCTCATTGGTATTCCGAGACTTTCCTTAATTCCGAAACGCTTGGCCAAATCATCAATACGTTTGTATCTCTGCTCATCGGGAACCTTATACAGATTCGCAATATAGTTGATATACTCAATTCCTGTAAGCTGCAATAAAATGTCCGGATTATCCGCCACATATGCAAAGCTTTCTTTTGCCTTAATCGGATCCTTGACTATATCAAAACCGTTTATCTCGGCACTTCCTTCAACGGGTTTGAGTATTCCCGTAAGCATTTTGATTGCCGTTGTTTTGCCGGCTCCGTTTGGTCCCGCAAATCCCACAATCTCACCCGGTTTTATCTCAAAGGAAAGATTGTCCACAGCTTTAAAATTGTTTCCGTAAACCATTGACAGGTTCTTTGCTTTTATCATGAATCGGCCTCCTTATTGTTCAATACTTCATTTAATGTTTTTAACATTTTATCAACCTCTATAGGCTTTGCGATATGTCCATCCATTCCTGCCTCAATCGCTTCTTTGACATCAACAGAAAACGCATTGGCAGTCATCGCTATTATAGGAATTGTGGCAAGTTCTTTGTCAGACAGCGACCTTATGACTTTGGCCGCATCGTAACCATTCATCACCGGCATTTGTATGTCCATAAATATAACCTGAAAATGCCCCGGCCCCTGCAAAACCACTTTCTCAACAGCTTCCTTTCCATTCTCGGCATACTCAAGGGAAATGCCGTATTGGTTAAGAATCATTGTTGCAATCTCCCTGTTGATAGACTGGTCTTCAACAAGTAGCGCCCTAAGTCCTTCAAAACTGATGTCTTCAGAATAAATGTCGATATCCTGATTCAAAATATCTCTATCGCTTGCAATTTCCAAGTCAACCTTGATAACGAACTCTGTTCCTACACCTTTCTCGCTGTCAACTTTGATGGTTCCACCCATCATATCGATTATGCTCTTGGTTATAGCCATACCAAGTCCGGTACCCTGCACATCACCTGCCGTATCCTCTCTCTCAAATGCCTCAAACACCTTATCGGCAAACTCCTTACTCATACCGACACCGGTGTCCTTGACTTTCAATTCGTAGGTTGCAACATTATCTACCGTCTTAAGTTGCGTCAATTTGACATCAATATTTCCTCCCGAGGCCGTGAACTTATATGCATTACTTACAAGATTGATAAGCACACGATTAATTCGATTGGCATCACACATAACATACTTATCCGTTACATCATCTACATTTACATTGTACGTTATGCCCTTCATGTCCATCTGTGTGTTGAACAAATCATATACATTGTTAATCGCCTCAGTTATGTCGGCACACTGAATATCGAGTTCGATTTTTCCGCTCTCTATCCGGCTCATATCAAGCACGTCATTGATAAGTGCAAGTAAATGATGCCCTGACGCCTCTATTTTATCGAGGTATTCCAACTCCTTCTCTGGTATATTACCAACCTTTTTTGCAATTTCTGTGTAACCGATAATTGCATTTAACGGAGTTCGAATATCGTGGCTCATATTTGAAAGAAATGTGCTCTTTGCGCGACTGCTTTCTTCTGCTTTAATCTTCTCAACTTCGATTTCACGCTGACGTTTGTGAATAAGATTATATATACGAAACATTACGATAAGCGCTATCATGATTACTATCATTTCTCTTATACTGTTTCTCTGCATAAGACGATCCGACTGATTCATCATCTTCGTAAGATAATCCGACGTATTCTTAAGCGTCTCATATTCTATTGTGATTCCGTTATCGATAAGTTCTTTGACATGGTAGTTATTAAGTTTTTCGAGCAGTTCCTTTGACACGTCCAAAGACTCTTCCCTAAACCACAACATAGCTATAAATATCACAAGGAAAAGCATCACCAAAAGCGCCACCGTCGACCTTCCAAAGCGGCGTTTTTCATCACGCTCCAAAACATAATGGAATAATGAGAAACCTACAATGCTCCATATTAAAAGAATAAAATACGACTCGGAGGACAAATTGCCGCCGGTCCATATATTAGGAATCAGAAAATAAAGTATCAATATAACAGAAGCAACAAATCCGATAACGCCTGTTGTTTCATAAAACCTTTTTTTATCTCGTTTTGCCACTCTGTAAGCCACCAGCGAAGTGTACGCAAAAGCAATACTTGCGCCTATCGTGTTGACATCAACAATCCAACCGATTGCAGTACGTCCCAAAAATGGTATCGGCATAGAAAGAAGCACTACAAACAAGATGGAATTAACGGGAACATTGTCACTGCTAATCCGTCCAAACCAATTAGGCACCATGTTGTCTCTCGCCACGGAATATATAAGTCTGCTGGCAGCAACCATGTTACCAACAAGTCCTGTCGCAACGCCCGCAATAGTCGTTATACCAAGAATGAAAATTCCCGTCTTACCGGTGTATGTATATACAGCATTAAAAACCGGAAGTGCTTCTATGCCTTTTGCGGAATCAAGACTTTCTACATAAGATACCCAGTTGTCAAAACCCGTCGGCACAGCCGACACAGCAATAAATGACAATATTCCATAAGCACACATTCCGGCAAGTATCGCCCAAAACATTATACCGATAACTCTTGCAGTCGAAAAACGAAACTCTTCCGTAGAGTGCGATATTGATTCAAAACCTATGAAGGCCCACGGTGCAAGAGCAATTACACGCATCACCTGATGTGCATGGCTTACATCTTCCGTTGCAAATGCAGGTATCACACCGAAAGGATTGAATGCATCTGCAAAGAAAATAGCGCTGGCACAAAGAATTATTCCGCCAAACAAAACAAGCGCACAGCTTATCTGAAAAAGTGATGTCGTCCTGCCACCAATGGCACATATGATTCCTGCCAAAGCAAGAGAAGCCACCGACACTAACGCCTCCAAAAGATATACTTCATAACCCGCCACCGTATAATGCGGTCCGTGTTCAAAAAGTCCCCCGAGAAGATATCTGCTAATAAGAGGAATTGCGGTGGCATTTGCCCATATAACCGCCATGTACACAAGACAGAGAAACCATGCACTTAAGAAACCATGGTCATAGCCCATCTCGTGTTTGACAAAGGTAAATGTTCCACCGCAATCCTTATAAATATTCATCATGAAATAATAATTGTTTCCGACAAGCAGCATTACAAGTCCGCCTATCAATATTCCCAAAACAGTTCCAAGCGGTCCTGCCAAGGGAAGAAAAGTATTCCCGGGCATAACAAACGCACCCCAGCCAACGCTGCAGCCAAAAGCGAGTGCCCACGCACCCATTGGTGTCAAATATGGTCTAAGACCAAAACGGCCGTCGTGCTCTGTATTCCCCACAAATACTCCCTCTTTCGTTCATAAACCCTTATTCAAGCGCCTGCTTAAGATCTGCTATAAGATCCTCTTTATCCTCAAGACCACAAGAAATTCTTATAAGACCTGCAGGAATTCCTGCTGCCTCTAACTGCTCATCCGTAAGCTGACGATGTGTTGATGTTGCAGGATTAAGACAACATGTTCTTGCGTCTGCAACGTGTGTTTCGATAGCCGCAAGCTTAAGCTTCTTCATAAAGCTCTCTGCAGCAGCACGTCCACCTTCAAGTTCAAATGAAACAACTCCGCAACCACCCTTTGGAAGATATTTCTTTGCACGCTCATAATATGGATTTGAAGGAAGACCCGGATAGCTTACCTTCTTAACCTTGGAATGTCCTTCAAGGAACTCTGCTACCGCCTGGCCATTCTCCACATGTTTTGGCATTCTTACATGAAGCGACTCAAGTCCAAGATTCAATATAAATGCATGCTGAGGTGACTGAATACAACCAAAGTCTCTCATAAGCTGAGCAGTACATTTTGTAATAAATGCACCCTCTTTGCCGAACTTCTCGGCATATACAATTCCGTGATATGACTCATCCGGTGTAGTAAGTCCCGGGAACTTATCAGCGTGAGCCATCCAGTCGAACTTACCTGAATCAACTATAACACCACCAACAGCAGCACCATGTCCGTCCATGTATTTGGTTGTTGAGTGAGTAACTATATCAGCACCCCACTCTATAGGACGACAATTAACCGGTGTCGGGAATGTATTATCTACAATAAGAGGTACACCGTGTGCATGTGCAGCCTTAGCGAATCTCTCAATATCAAATACAGTAAGTGCCGGATTAGCGATTGTCTCACCAAACACAAGCTTGGTATTATCTCTAAATGCTGCCTCTAATTCTTCGTCACTGCAATCCGGCGAAACGAATGTTACATCAATTCCCATCTTTGCCATTGTTACGGCAATAAGATTAAATGTTCCTCCGTATATTGAAGCAGATGAAACGATATGTCCGCCATTCTCACATACATTAAACATAGCAAAGAAGTTGGCAGCCTGTCCTGATGATGTAAGCATTGCTGCCGTACCACCCTCCAAATCAGCAATCTTAGCTGCAACATAATCATTGGTCGGGTTCTGTAATCTTGTATAGAAGTAGCCGCTTGCCTCAAGGTCAAAAAGCTTACCCATATCCTCACTTGTATCATATTTAAATGTTGTAGATTGCACGATAGGAATCTGTCTTGGTTCTCCGTTACCCGGTCTGTATCCTGCCTGTACACATGCTGTGTCGATTCTGTAGTTTTCCATGATGTATCTCCTTATTACATATTCATTATCTTTTGCTAATCATTTACTCATGCAAGCACAAATATTATAGCACAATAAAGCATTTAATTCTATCAAAAAATGCTATTGTTCATCCCCATCAAACCATTCCTTAATTTTCTCATATAACAATGACTTCCCTCTAATCTCTTCATTTTCAAAAAGTGCTTTATAAGCCTCGGGCGATAAGTTCTCCTTAAGTATCTCTTTGCCTTTGTCGTCAACAACTGCCGTAGTCTCGTCAATAAAGCATAGTGGTGGATACATCACACACCACCAGTTATGTCCTTGCGCATTTCCAATGTCTATGCGTAAGGCCTGGTACTTGCCGGCAGGTAACGTCACATCGCCATATGTTTTCTCCGGAAAATCCTCAACCGTAACGTATGCTTTAACCGGATAATCATAGCCTTGTTCTACGATTGTATTAACCGCTGTAGTATGAATGTTTTGAAGATTATTAATGATAATTCTCTTGCTTTCCGACACACTTCCGCAATCAGATACAAGTGGTTCTAGCAGAGCAATCACGTCATCTCTTACCGCAAGCTTAAGTTCCTGATCATTATCACTGTCGCTGTTAGCTCGCACATGAAAACGCAGAATATCTCCATACGGATTATCTTCCAATGTGTCATCATTTACCTTGATAAGATCAGAGGAGGAATTACCCTTATCGAATATATTCCCAAGCTTAACCGCAAGGCCGTTCTCTTCACCTATTCCGGCAAATGCAGCCAACACGGAATTATCCATAGTGGGCCTGTTATCAATAAACTCTCCGCCCGTTGAAGTAAGTCGTCCGCCTGCCAAAATCTCCGGATTCATACTCCAGCCGTTACTGCGACTCATTGTTCCTTCATACGCCTCACTTATGCGATTGGCGCTGTCTGCCACCGCCCGTAACGTAGTAACTATTCCGCCTTCCCTGTGGCTTAAATAATATGAAAAAATCGTTACTGCCATACCACCGATTATACCAATACATATTGCAAGCGTTATTGTTTTAAGATGTCTCATGCCAATACCTTCCTTTTATTTATTTTAAGGAAAGTATTACCGAAATAATTCCTATTTATTCACTTTTTTGATTAAACTGTGCGTCTGTTTGCATTTCATTTATTCTTATCGTATTCGCAGAGGCGTAGATAATTTCCGTCTTTAGCAAGACTATACATATCTATCTTTTTCCCATCCCTTATATGTTTGATATAATCCATAAGCCTTGGAATCTTGTGCTTCTTCTTTTCTGAAGTCCTTATAAGATTATCTATATACGTTGCCGTCGGCTCATCTGATTTTTTCATGTATTCAACTACTGCATCCGCGTCCTCTGTCATCAACACGGGACAAGTCTTGGCAATTTCCATATTGGAATCGAGCTTATCAATCAGACTCACAAGTTTTCGTTCACCATCAAAATGTCCGGCATCCATCCGACCTTCTTGTTCGGATATATCTCCAACAACAATCACCTTCAAATGCGACATCGACAAATCCTTACCCTTCTCATCAGCATACGAATCGTAAAGTTTATCAACACCTGTTGTTTCATACAAAGTCTCTGTTCCAATTGCATCACCCACGCGATGTTCTTTTGCAACCCCAACCGTAATTTTATCCACAGTTAAATTCACAACCATAACCGTAGCATAATCCCGCTGCTCGATATTTTCTATCCTGCCTCCACATGCCGTAAGATTTGTGGCGAGTGCAATAACCAATCCAAGCATGGCAATGCGTTTGATAAATCTATTATTATTAATTAACGGAAGAATAATCGACAATGGCACTTCAACAAACAAACCATATACCAAAAAATGTCCAAGTGCGTCTTTATAGTCACCTATCATATATGCAATAATTACCGAAGAAAAAAGCATAACCACAGTAAGAATAAAACCACCGCCCCTACCACAACGACTTGTTGCGGTATCATTTACTCTGTGCAAAAGACCAACTACAAGTCCAAAACATCCGGTCACAAAAAACCAAACCATCAGCACATCAAGTCGCTGTAAGACCCCAAAAGGAAGCTCTATATATCGCATTATGGATATGGACATCATCGGATCTAATGATGCTGTTGCAAGCCCCATTATGCATATTAAGACATACGAACCGGCAGTCACAAATGTTATTACACCAAACGTTTTGGCCAATAACTTACGTCCCACATTCCGCTTATCATTAAGTCTTTCTTTGAGTCTTCCAAAGTGTTCTATCGGCGTAATAAAAGAAAGCAGACCGACACATTTGAAGAGTAATGTTCCTGTGTTGAAATCGTTACAAAACGGAATGACATCCATATTCTTTATCCCCAACACAAGCATGGTTATATACGGAAGCATCACACTTCCAAATATTATCTCACATAGTCTGCCCTGTCGTTCAACTTTATGCACACACGCATACAATGAAACAAATAAAAACGGAATAAGCACAGCAAGATTGCTTACATCTCCTGCTTCTTTTACGGTTGTATATGGCACCCTACCCTCAACAATCACAGCACTACACAGCAAGATATACAACACCAACCGCAGTTCGTACCTTACAAGATTAATTACAGATGTTATACGCAATTCCTCATACTCTACTTTGCAGTTAATCGTAATTAAAATTGCAGCATACACGAATCCGACAAACACGTATAAGATCATGCCTGCAATCAAATTTTCCTCAAAAAGTCTTGCAAAAAGATACGGAAGTATAAGAACACTGCTCGTAAACACCGGCAAAAGCGACATAAGACTTATCTGCTTTTCCGATATCATTCCATTTTCACCAAACATACATGCGCTCTCCTTTTATTCCTTTTGCGTTGCAAACCTCCGGGCGTTCACCTTACTTATGTGCATGGTGGTTTCGGTCTTGTCCTTCACTTTCCGTATTTTTGTATCTTCTCCGCCTTCCAGCCCTTGCATATATAGGTCTTTGCTTCATCAAAAAAATAGGTTTTCTTAACACAAAATCCTGAAACTCAATATTGTCATCAGCACTGCCGGCCGCAAGCGGCATCATATATGGTATTCCGAAACTTTCAAGACTTGCCAGATGAATCTCGATTACAAGTATACCCAAAAGTATGCCATACAATCCAAGCCCTGCGCCCAATAATATCATTACAAACTTAAGCAGACGGAAAGTAGATGCAAACTCCTCATTTGGTATAGCAAATGAGCATATAGCGGTAAGAGCCACAACGATGACAACTATTGTGCTGACCAGTGCAGCCTCCACTGCCGCCTGTCCAACGATAAGTCCCCCAACAACTCCTATCGTGTTACCCATTTGCCCCGGAAGTCGTATTCCCGCTTCCCTTAACAGTTCAAACAAAAGTTCCATAATAAGCACTTCTATCACGACCGGAAATGTGACATCATTTCTTGCCGCCACTATTGCAAGAAGAAAATCCGTCGGCAATACCTGTGGGTAGTAACAGGTTATCGCAATATAAAGTCCCGGCAAGAGCACGCTCAAATACGCCGCCATATACCTTATAATTCTTGCAAATGTTCCCACCGCAAAACGGTTGTAGTAATCGTCAGCCGCTTGAAAAAAAGTATTAAATGTTGTAGGAAGAATTATAACCTCCGGCGAATTATCAATGACCAGTACAACCCTTCCCTCCAATAATGCCGAAGCCGCTTTGTCCGGGCGTTCTGTTGTTTGAACCTGTGGAAACGGCGAGTACCATTTATCCTCTATAAGATGCACAAGCATACCGCTGTCGAATATGGCGTCGATATCAAAACCGTTAAGTTTTTCCTTAATCCTTTCAAGAAGATAAGGCCTTGCCAAGTCCTCCATATACATCAGACCGTACGCAGTTTTTGAGCGTTGTCCGAGTGTGTTTTGAACGAGTTTTAGTTTTGGGTCCTTAATGCGTCTTCTTATAAGAGCAGTTGACGTCCGAAGATTCTCCGTGAAGGAATCTCTTGGACCTTTTAGCCCCGACTCCTTTTCCGGTTTATCAACACTCCTTACGGGATAATGCTTGGTGGACAGAAGCATCACCTTATCATAGTTCTCAACAAGTATTGCAGTATCACCACAAAGAATTGCATCAACAATATCATTAATCTCTGCGGATTCTTTCATATCAACCGCTTCAGTCTCTGATGAGAATATACTTTTTATGTCAGCATTTTCATTCTTCCATTCATAAAGAAGAGGCCGTGTTATTGTCCTCTCCACCATTTCATTATCAGCCAGTCCGTCTATATACAATATGAATATCGAAACCTCACCTTCAGCCCGCTTAAGTTCAAACCTTTTTTTGACAAGGTCACCCCACTTATCAAAAATACTTTCAAGCACTTCGATATTTCTATTAAGGCTTGCTGACAACCTAATATCTATTTTATTGTTCTCGTCATATTCCACTTTCATAAAACTTACTAACCCTTACAAGATGTTTTGCCATTTTTGCGCACAAAAAAGACACATAACTAGTATGTGTCTTTTCGTAAGTTCTATGTATTATCTTCTACTTAACAACTGCTCCTGTCGTTTGTCCGGATGTTCATTATAGTACTTCTCTTTGTCTGCGTACATGTTCTCGTCCGCGCTTCGAAGTGCCTGACGAACATTCCTGCTATCATCAACAACACTGCCTCCGAGTGCAAATGATACTTTGTCATAGTTGTTGCATGCTTTTCTAATCGCTTCGATTCTGTCTTCAAGCTCGTCTTTCGTAATTCCCGTAACGATAATCGAGAACTCATCACCACCGGCTCTGTATATGTTCTTCTCCTCAAATACTTCGCGCAATGCATTAGCAGCATCCTTAAGAAGAATATCACCTGCGTTATGTCCCTCTTTATCATTGACTACCTTAAGACCGTTAATATCTGCAAAAATAACACCTGCTGTACGTACCGGACCTTCAGTATCAGCACATAGAGAATCAACATAATTGTTCATCTCATTACGATTCATAACACCTGTTAACATATCTTTTGAACTTAATATCTTCAGGCGATCAAGAAGCAAATAATTACCAAGTTCAGAACCTAATATAAATGTTGTAAGTTCCAAAGTTTCCTTAATCTTAACCGCATTCTCGGCATTGAAATTAATAGCCCAAATATATCCCAATAGTTGATTTCTTGATTTTAACGGGAATAATACTATATTCCTGCCACCGGCTGATGTAATAGATTCATACCAGATTGGATTCCTCTCTTTGACAACCTCCATATCCTGCTCATTCTTCGCAATCAAGCAGTTACTTCCTGCAATAGTCTCATCCCATGACTCTGCAATATCATAAAACTTATCATCAACATAATTGCCCATAGGAAGCAACTTAGTATTCTCTGACAAGTGTTCACAAAGGACGGAACATTTTCTCTCATATTCGTCCATCTGCAATATACAACAATGTTCAGCATCGCATATCTCGCCAACGTCTGCAATTACATCTTTTATTGTTTCTTTGAAATCATCTGTTCCACGAAGCTTAATACAAGTCTCTAAAACTTTCGATGCGACGTCGCCCGATATACTAGACATGTTCTCTGAGTTGGGTTCAAAGTTAATCTCCATAATATATAGGCAATAACAAAGATTACCTTCATCAGGACATAACGGAAGAAAACTCATATTAAACCATACCGGAATTCTGTCCGGATGTACATATGAGTGAAGACACTTCTTCTCCACAGCAGCTCTGTAGCAGAAGTCCTCAAAATTAAGATCTCTTGTAAGATAATTGGTGTACTCCATATTCGGAATAAACTTAACTGTAAGCATCTCTGTTCCGGGAGCAGGATTCTCAATAGAATCAATATATGCCCTATTACCGGTTACAATACGATACTTCCCCACCTTATTATTGTCCAGCTTCTCGACAGAAACAACGCAAGTCATTGCCGACATGCTGTCGCAAATCGTTTGAAAATCCATTCAAGCACTCCCCTTCTCCAACACAAACCGAACGAATCACTATATTTTATAATTTTACCATAATTAATTAAAATTATCTAGTAAAATTATAGGGTATCTTTAAGATTTTTGATGACGATAAGTTCCTGATTAGTAAGGTGCTTTCTCATAATCTCTTTCGCCTTATCAACATCATTGGTAAGAATCGCGTTAGTTATCTCATAATGCTCCGTAACAAGTACGTCATGATAAGAAAAATCCTTAACATATTCAACCCTATATCTATATACCTGCTCTCTGAGATTCTGCGCAATACTTATAAGTCTCGGATTCCTTGTCATTTCAAAAATAACATCATGGAACTTCACGTCTCCGTCCACAATATTCTGTACATGCTTTGTTCCGATAGCATCTTTGAACTCATTACACGCTCTCTTGAGTCTCTCCTTGCCTTCCTCATCTATTCGCTCGCAGGCAAGTTCTACAGACAATTCTTCGATAGCTGTACGAACCTCAAGCGCATCTCTTAAGTCTTTCTCTGTGATTCTTGCAACCTCAGCCCCACGTCTTGGAATCATCACAACAAGACCTTCAAGTTCAAGCATTCGAATCGCCTCTCTTACAGGCGTTCTGGAAACACCAAGCTTATTGGCAATCTTAATCTCCATAAGTCGCTCACCGGGCGAAAACTCACCCGTGATTATCGCCTGACGAAGTGCCTGAAAAACCAAATCTCTTAACGGCAGATATTCATTGTCTCCATCGTATTTTATCTCCATATCACAGCCTCCATTGAAAGTTACTTATTAATCTCCAACATTATACGGCTTTACGACAAATGCATTCTTTGCAAGTTTTTTATCGAGTAACGCATTCTTAGCCTTGGTTGCCTCGTCCTCATTATCATAAATACCAAACACCGTAGGACCTGAACCACTCATAAGAGCATTTAACGCACCATGCTCTTTCATATATGTTTTGATTTCATCAATAACAGGATATTCCGGTACAGTAACCGTTTCAAGCACGTTGCCAAGACGGTCTGCAATACCCTGCAAATCACGGTTGTTAATTGCGCTTATCATTCCATCTATATCCGGGTGCTCGTATGACTCCTTCGCATCTAAATGCTCATAAACAAACTTCGTCGATACTGATATCGAAGGCTTGGCAATCAATATCGTACAATCCGGCATTGGTGATAACGGTGTTAATATCTCACCGATTCCTTCAGATAAAGCCGTACCTCTCATAACACAATAAGGCACGTCAGCACCAAGCTTAACACCGAGATCCATCAACTCCTGCTTGGAAAGATTAAGCCCGAAAAGCTTAGAAGTACCGTATAATGCAGCAGCACAATCCGTGCTTCCACCTGCCATTCCCGCTGCTACAGGAATGCATTTGAAGAGGTCAACCTCCATACCCTGCTTAATATTGTATGCATCCTTGATAAGCTTAATAGCTTTGTACACCAGATTATTCTCACCGGGACTTAAGAAACTGAGATTCGTAGATATTCTTATCTCATCTTCCTCTATCACCTTAAATGTTAACTTATCAAACAAAGTTATTGTCTGCATAATCATTCTGACATCATGGTATCCGTTCTCACGTCGTCCAACAACATCCAAACCCAGGTTAATCTTTGCATACGCTTTTAATTGTAAACTCTCTGACATTCGTTCTTTCCCCTAATCATCAACTTTCCATTGCGTCGCTTCAAGCAGATATAACGTACGCTGTAACTTTGTTGTATGTCCTTCAATCGGACACGCTCTCGCTCGGTTATTCACGCAGCGGTACGTAAGGCACCAAAGTACGGTGCCTAAGTACCGGCGGTCATAAACGGTCCTCTTTAAAGGACATCGCAACATAAGTTACAGCTGTTTATTTGTATATTGCACGACATCGAAGGAATTGCATACATATCACACGAAAGGTGTGTATTATCCACTCGATGCGACGCAAGCAACGTTATCGCTCTTTACCGGAACATATACGCTGTAATCTTTTCCAATGAACAGCAACGGGTGTTGCTGTATGTTCTTTTGTTCGGACCGTTTATGACCGCCGGTACTTAACGAATGCCTTGCATGAGTTTAGTACCGCTGCGTGAATAACCGAGCGAAAGCGTGTCCGACACAAAGGACATACAACTCACCCGTAGCGTCCGTCTTGAACTAATTACAGCGGTATATTGCCGTGTTTTTTGAATGGACGGCTCATGCGCTTACTTTTGAGCGCATCAAGTGCACTTACGATACGCTGCCTTGTTTCTTCAGGTTTGATAACCTCATCTACAAAACCACGCTTTGCAGCCGTATATGGATTGAGGAACTTGTCCTCATACTGTTTAATAAGCTCTGCTCTTGCTGCTTCCGGATCTTGCGCTGCAGCAATCTGACGTCTTCCGATAATATTAACCGCACCTTCTGCACCCATAACCGCAATTTCAGCTATCGGCCATGCGTATACAACATCCGCTCCCATATGCTTTGAGTTCATCGCAATGTAAGCTCCGCCGTACGCCTTTCTCATAATAAGCGTAATCTTTGGAACTGTCGCCTCCGCATATGCAAAAAGAATCTTTGCACCGTGGCGGATAATTCCGTTATGCTCCTGTTCGGAACCCGGAAGAAATGCCGGCACATCTACCAATGATACAATAGGTATATTAAAGCAATCGCAGAAACGAATAAATCTTGCAATCTTATCAGACGCATCAATATCAAGCGAACCACCCATAAAGTTAGGCTGGTCGCAAACAAAACCTACAGTGTGTCCATCGATTCGTCCAAATCCTACAACAGCATTTTTAGCCCAGTGCTTCTGAACCTCAAAGAAACTGTCCTTATCTATAATCGCATTAACAACATCATGGACATCATAAGATTTCTTCTTATTATCCGGAACAATATTAACTATATTAGCACAATTATCTACAGGCTTACCAACCTTAACCGGCATGGGATCCTTGTTGCTTTGAGGAAGATAAGAAAGAAGTTCTCTTACTCCGCCTAAGCAGTTCTTCTCACTCTTGTAGTAAAAATGAGCCACACCCGATTTCTCTGCGTGTGTCTTGGCACCGCCAAGCTCATCCGCCGTAAGTTCCTCACCAATAACAGTCTTAACAACCTGAGGGCCTGTTATAAACATTTTACTTATATCCTCAACTACAAATATGTAATCACATATTGCAGGTGAGTAACATGCACCACCCGAACATGGGCCGAGTATTACCGCAATCTGCGGAATAACTCCTGATGCAATTGTATTTCTCTCAAATATTCCCGAATATCCGCTAAGCGAATCGATTCCCTCTTCAATTCGGGCTCCGCCACTATCGTTGATACAAACAATCGGGCATCGCATCTTAAGCGCCATATCCTGAATGTGTATAATCTTTCTTGAATGATATTCTCCAAGGCTTCCTCCTATAACAGTGAAATCCTCAGAACATGCGAATACGGTCCTCCCATTAATCTTTCCGTATCCTGTAACAACTCCATCTCCCGGAACTCTCTTCTTATCGAGTCCAAAATCATCGATCCTTGATTCAACAAGGTCATTGATCTCCACAAATGTCCCCTCATCAAAAAGAATTTCCAAACGCTCTCTGGCAGTTAATTTGCCTTTTTCATGCTGTTTGGCAATAGCCGTTTCCCCTCCGCCTAATTTGGCTTGTTCTCTACGACTTTCCAAATCGCTTATAGCATCATTCCAATTCATTATGAAAACCTCCTTGACAAAACTCTCTATCCTCTACATTTTGCCATTTTACAAATGATTTGTCAAATAAGTTAAAGCATACCAAAAGGACCTGATGTATACCACGCCCATCAGGTCCTTCCGGTATGTTTTATGTGCAGAAAACTACTGGCTTATTTTGTGAGGAGCTTCTTCTTTTTGGCCATAACCACACTCTGAATAACAAGGAATAAGCAAAGCATTGCAGCTATTGTGATTCCTGTCCACCACGCCTGATCAAGACCTGCTGAAGAAACAATATTCTGAATAGTTGCGAGTGACAACACACCAAAGAGGGTTCCTATGATATTACCAACGCCACCGGTAAGCATTGTTCCACCGATAATCGATGAAGCAATTGCATTCATTTCCATACCACTTGCATGTGAAGCAGAACCGGAACCTACGTGCATGAAATACACAAATCCCGCAACACCTGCAAGAAGTCCGCATATAAGATGCGAAATGAACTTAGTTCTCTTCACATTAATTCCCAACATAAGTGCACTTTGACTATTACCACCGACTGCATAAAAACTTCTACCAAGTTTTGTCCAGCGCAACGTTACAAAGAGAATTATTACAACAAGAATTGCAACGATAACACCGATTTCTACGTAAGCATTTACGTAGTTGCCTAACTTGTTAACCGAACCGAAACCGGGAACAACAACTCTTGTGTCTTTTAATTTTACAAATGCTTCATTCTCAACATTAAATGGTGCTGTGTGTACAATCGTAGTCATACCTCTTGCAAAGAACATTCCTGCAAGTGTTACGATAAACGGCTGAATATCAAGATATGCCACGAGGAAGCCCTGTACAAGTCCGAAAGCAAGTCCGATTGCAAGTGCAATTCCAATTGCTCCGATTATATTTCCACCCTTGTAATCAAGATATACGGCACACGACATACTAACAAGTGCAACAACTCCACCAACGGATATATCAATTCCTCCACATATCATAACGATACTCATTCCACAAGAGGTAATGATAAGTGCAGCGTTAGCATTTAAAATGTTGAAAAATGTCTGTGGCTTTAAGAAGCCCTGTCCCTGAAAGAGAATAGCTCCTATGTACATTAAGAAAAATACAACTATTGTAATTGTAAGAAGAAGGTTGGTATCGCTTGTGCCTCCAAACCATTCCATAAACTTAGAATTCTTTTTAACATTTTGGGATTCCATATTACGCCTCCTTCTTATTGGGGAGTATTGCTGCTCCCAGCTGTGACAGTTTCTTTCTAACAACCGGAGTACTGAGTACTACAAGAATGATAACGACAACAGCCTTGTATGCTGAAAGCGCATCTGACTGTACGTTCATCTTGTAAAGAGTTGTAGTAAGGAACTGGATTACATATGCACCAAGAATTGAAGCGGTCATATTAAACTTACCACCACTTAACGAGTTACCACCAAGTGCTACAGCAAGGATTGCATCCATTTCAATATCCTTAGCGATAACCGAATAGTTGATTGTCGAAAGTCGACTTACTTTGATAAGTCCGGCAACAGCTACACAAAGTCCAAGTATTACAAATGTAAGGAACTTGATAAACTGTGGATTGATACCGTTAAGTCTTGAAGAACTTCCATTGATACCAACAGCCTGTGTGTACAGACCAAGTGTAGTAAACTTAAGCACAAGCATAATAATGATTACACAAATTATCGCTATAAAGAACGGTGTCGGAATAGGTACTCCCGGAATATATCCACCGAAGTATCCGAACTTTGGCTCACTGATAATAGGAAGCTCGTTGTTGTTAATCCATGCTGCAATGGAACGACCTGCTGTAAAAAGTATAAGCGTCGCAACCATCGGCTGAATCTTGAAATACGCAACCAATATACCGTTAAATGCACCAAACAACATTGCAACTACACAAGCCACCAAAAATGCTACTATTATAGGCGCCTGCAATGTATCAGGTCTTGAATTGGTTCCACATAAAACTCTAAGAATAACGCTACCTGCAATAGCGATTGCAGCACCCACACTGATATCCTGTCCACCGGATGCCGCTGTAACAAGCGTCATACCGATTGCAAGAATTGCAAGCTCTGAACCGTAGTCAAGTATTGTAATAAGATAACCGGATAATACCGGATCTCCTGCACTGTTAGTACCAAGTGCAATCTTGAAGAATGAAGGATCTTTTATAAGGTTAAACAATGCCAATGCAACAAGCGCCGCAATCGGTATAAGTAGCTGCTTGTTAAAAGAAACCTTTCCTTTATTCATTGTTGTCACCTCCTGCAATCGTCTTCATAATTCCGCTTTGAGTGAGCTCGTCACCCTTTAATTCGCCAACAACTTTGCGGTCACGCATAACCACAAGTCTTGAACACGTTCTTAACATTTCGTCTGTCTCTGATGATATAAATGTTACACTCATTCCTTCTGATGCAAGCTTTAATACGAGCTTCTGAATATCAACTTTGGTACCTACATCAATACCTCTTGTAGGCTCATCAAGAATGAGATATTCAGGATGCATAAGAAGCCATCTTGCAAGTATAACCTTCTGCTGATTACCACCGGATAATGATTTGATTGGTGTATCTGCAGAAGCAGTCTTTATATCAAGCATATCTATATACTCCTCGGCAAGCTTATATGCCTTGGCTTTGGATATAGGCTTGAGAAATCCACGAAGTACCTGTGAAGCAAGTATTATATTGTCTCTTACCGATAAGTCTCCTATAATACCGTCTGCTTTTCTGTCCTCAGGAAGATAGGCTATTCCGTTACGCATAGCATCTATCGGTTTGTTAATCTTAATTGTCTTACCGTTCTTCTTAACGGTTCCGTTAATTACTCGGTCTGCACCGAATATTGCACGAACACATTCGCTTCGGCCTGAACCCAAAAGTCCGGTAAATCCGTTAACCTCACCTTTCTTGATATAAAAATCAAAAGGTTTGATTCCGGCATCACTTTGAAGTCCCTCTGCCTCAAATATTGTCTCTGCTTTTTCGAGAGCATCCGTATTATCCGATTCTCCCTTGATATCTGAAAGGTCATCAAGTTCTTTACCTAACATCTTTGAAACAAGTTCTACTCTCGGAAGGTCTGCAATCTCATATTCGCCGACAAGCTTACCGTCTCGAAGTACGGTTATTCTGTCACACACTTCATATACCTGATCAAGGAAATGTGTTACGAAAATGATTCCTACACCCTTCTTCTTAAGATCTCTCATAAGTCCGAACAATTTCTGAACCTCGTTATCATCAAGTGATGATGTAGGCTCATCAAGAATAAGAACTTTACATTCCATATCTACAGCTCTTGCAATAGCCACCATCTGCTGAACAGCCAATGAACAACTTGCAAGCTGTTGATTTGCTTTGGCGGGAATATCCAGAGATTTGAGAATCTTATCTGCGTCCTCATTCATTTTCTTCCAATTCTGGATTGCTCCCTTAGTTCTTCCTATATACATATTCTCTGCCACAGTCAGATTAGGACAAAGTGTTATCTCCTGATACACTGTACTTATTCCGACATCCTGTGCATGCTGTGGCGAATGAATATTGATTGCATGATCATATCCTTCAAGAAGGATTTCTCCTTCTTCCTTTTCATAAACTCCGGTTATTACTTTGATAAGCGTTGACTTACCGGCACCATTTTCTCCCATTAAGGCATGTATCTCGCCCTTCCTTAATGTGAAGTCCACACCCTGTAATGCCCGCACACCCGGAAAGCTTTTATTAATATTATGCAATTCCAATACTGCGTTATCTTTCACCGTTCCACCTCTTCTCGTGCTAGCCTAAAGTATAAAACGGTGCAGCATACGTTCATACACTGCACCGTTTTCATTACATTTACAGATTAGATTCCGTATTTATCTACATCGTCCTGTGTAATGGTTGATGCGTCGAATCCCTTCTCTTCCATGATGATGGTCTTCTGCTCAGGAGTTCCGCCTCCCTCGATTGTCTTGATAACATCATCAATGTACTTAGCCTGGAATGGATTACACTGTCCATCATAGTTCCAGTTCTGAGCAAGTAACTCTTCAAGAGCCCACTTGTTGCAGTCAAATCCCATTACGATTACGTCCTTGCCTACGCCATGAGAGATGTTAGCCTTGTCAAGAGCCTCTACAGCACCCTTAGCCATATCATCATTCTCTGCGTAGATAACGTTAAACTTCTCACCTGAATCAATAACTGACTGTACAATCTGCTGAGCCTTCTCTGCGTTCCACTCTGCTGTCTGCTGTGTAACGATATTCCAGCCGTTCTCTTTTGCGAGGTCATCAAGAGCTCCGGTTCTACCCTGCTGAGCTGCTGATCCCATTACACCCTGAAGGTGAATGATATTGTACTCGTCTAAGTTCTGATCCTTTAACCAGTTAGCTGCTGTCTCACCTTCTTTTGCCATATCAGATACGATTGAAGCGTCATAGAGACTGTCGCTTGCATCGATTGTACGGTCGAAAAGAATTACATGAATACCTGCATCCTGTGCGTCCTTAAGTACGCTGTCCCAGCCTGCTGTATCAGCTGCTGAAAGTAAGAGATAGTCAACACCGTCCTGAATGAACTTCTGAGCTGCTGTAATCTGCTCGTCATTCTTAAGACTGTAAGCAAATGAAGCATCATATCCATTCTCTGCTGAGAACATTTCCTTAAGGTCTTTATCATTAGCTGTACGATATCCTGACTCGTTAGGATCGTTGTTAATGATACCAACCTTGATTGTTCCGCCGCTTGATGATGATGAACCGCTATCAGAATCTCCGCCTGATGTTGTTCCTCCATCTGATGCTCCGCCACCGCAGGCTACAAGGCCTACCATCATTGTGGCTGTAAGAAGTGTTGCCAATATTCTTTTACCCATCTTCCTCATAAAGTAAATCCTCCATATTCTTTATATTTGGTTTACGTTTACCGATATTGGAATTGTAGCAAAAGACCTTTAACTAAGATACAGAATATCCGTTGTTTTTTTTGGGAATATTTACTGCAAAAAGAATGTAAATGATATTTTTTATGATTTTTTATTCCAAGAGTTTGATTATTTTAATATTTTCTTCCGTCGAGAATTTCCTGTGTGAGAATTGTCACATCAAAAGCCTGTTTGTCAGCAACAATTCCATTGATTTTGTCATAAGTAGAAAATACGCTTTCCTCTATATATGTATATTTTTCAACGTCTTTGCCGGCAGTAACATCTCTTATCAACCATGCAACTTCCTCACCCTGCAAAGGATTACATTCAACATCAAGAGCTATCTTACCTTCCAAAACCATGTTAAGTCCGGAATGAGCTGCATCAAATGAAATCACAAGAATATCACCGGAATTAATGTCACTTCCGGCAGTCTTGCCTGCTTCTTCTATTGCCTCAATCACACCTATTGCCTCGTTATCATTTTCACAATAAACAACATTGATATCACTATGCTTTCTGAGCAACTGTTGCATTACTTCTTTCGCCTTAGTCTGCGCATAGTCCGCCGGAACCGACTCGAGAAGCTTCCAGCCGTTTTCTGCTGCCGATTCCGAGAGTGCATTGCTTCGTCCAATCTGTGAAGTTGCACCAAGTGTTCCCTGAATATCCACTATATTAAGTTCCGAAGGCTCGATACCTTCCAATTCCGCATATCTTTTTAACCATTCGCAAGCAATTCGTCCTTCTTTAAAAAAGTCCGAACCAACCCACGCCGTATAAAGAGAATCATCTTCAACGTCTACCATACGGTCCGTAACAATGACAGGTATTTTTGCATCTTTTGCTTCCTTAAGCACTGTGTCCCAACCGGTCTCTGTAACAGGTGCCAGTACAATACAATCAACCTCCTGTTGAATGAACTTACGTATTGCCATAATCTGCTTGTCCTGTTTCTGCTGGGCGTCATCAAAAAGGAGATTAAAATCCTTATCAAGACTTAAGCTGCTCTTCATCGACTCGGTGTTAGCCACACGCCAATCAGACTCCGCACCAAGTTGCGAGAAGCCTACATTTATCACGTTGCGAACATAGACATCTTCCTTTGCCACTTCTTCCTTTTTGCCGCAACCTGCAAGAACACCTAATACTATTAACAATGTAAGAATGATATATTTTTTCACGTAACTAATCTCCTTGCATTAAGCAATATTTATACTTTCGGTATCAATACCTTAACTACTGTTCCTTCATTATACTCGCTACTTACCGTTATTCCGTACGCACTGCCGTACTGCATTTCCAAACGTTTCTCAACATTGTACATACCAAAACCGTGCTGTCTCTCATCATGCACCTTACCGGATATTCTGTCACGAAGATTCTCCAATTGTTCTTCGTTCATGCCGATTCCGTTATCCTTAATCGTGAAGAGAATATCATTGCCGGTAATCTCGCCGGTTACCGTAATCCGTCCCTTACCACGCTTGTTCTTGATTCCGTGATAAAGCGCGTTCTCAACTATCGGCTGAAGGGTAAGTTTCTGGATATGATAACCTAATATTTCCTCATCAAAAAGTATCTCGTACTCCATGATATCCTGATATCTGTAGTGCTGAATCTCGAGATAACTTCTTACATGCTCACGCTCTTCCTTAACCGTTATCTGACTCTCACCTTTACTTAAGGACACGCGAAAAAATGATGACAAATCCTGAATCATTTGTACCGCCTTCTTTGTCTCACCAGACTCCGTCAGCCAGATAATTGCATCAAGTGTATTGTATAGAAAATGCGGATTAATCTGCTCCTGCAAAAGTCGAAGCTCCGCCTCTCTTGCATTCTCCTGCTCGCGATGAATGTCGGCAACCAATGTTTCAATCTCACCAACCATCGAGTTAAAACTGTTGGCAAGAGTCTCCATTTCATCGTTGCGGTCAGTATGGTAAGAAACTGTGAAATCACCGCCCGCAAACTTCTCGGTCATATCACAAAGTTCCGTAATTGGTGTTGTTATACGTCTTGCAAGTCGTTTTGAGAAAGCGAAAATCACACCGGTCATAACAAAAAATACAATAACAAGTATTCTTACGGTGTTGATAACTCCCGCTGCCACCTCACGACGCAGAAGCTCCATGTTCGTCGCCTCGTCGTAAACGTACTGCTGAATATCCTCCTGTATAAGAGAAGTAAGTGTGCGGATATTCATGTCGAGCATTTCCATATTCTCGTCATAATGTCCACCCTCTTCAACATTAACAAGTATGTCATCCACACGCTCATCAAGTATGTTAAAAAGCTTAACAAGCGCCTCGAGGTCCGTCTTAACATTAGGTTCGCTCGCGTTTTTCTCAAGCTTCTCAAAATGTTCCCTTGCATTCTTGATAAGCTCTTTTGGATCCTCATCTTCAAGCTTCTTCTCGGGGTCGGTCCAATTGGCAGAACCGATGATAATCTTATACATCATTTCGTCCATTTCTTCCTTGAAACTCATGTTGTACTCATTAACACCGGTAATGTTTCTTACAAGCTGATCATAGTCTTTGTAATATCCGTAAAGTCTCGTTACCGCAAAACCAAAGAGCAGTATGAACGGCAAAACGCATGTCCAAATATACGACATCAGCCTCGATTGTATTCTGCTTTTTCCGAATAATCTTCCCATACCCGTTTTTTGCACAGGCTAACCTATGCTTCCTTTTTTGATTTTCTGTATTCCTTCGGGGACATGCCCTGCAATCTTTTGAAAATAAAACTGAAATAATGCGGGTCTTTGTATCCCACCTCAAATCCAACCTCTGATGTCTTCATCGATGTACATGTAAGCAATTCTTTTGCTTTCTCCATACGTACAGTCGTAAGATACTCGATAAATGTTTCGCCCGTCTCTTTTCTAAATATCGCGCTGAAATGATTCGAGCTTACATTAACATGAGACGCCACCGTCTGAAGAGACATATCCTCATTCTGGTAATTATCCTGAATATAATTCCTTGCTTTATCGATAATCTCCGTATATTTCTTGCCGGACAAATTGTTTCTGTAATCAATCGTCTTTTCAAGTAAGGCTCTCATATATTCCTCTGCCGTATCGACGGAAGTGATATAGCTTGTGGGATCATTTAACTCACCCATATAATCCGTAATGTCGCCACGCTCAACGCCCATTGTTTCAAGAAATGATACAGCGCTAAGCAGTGAGCCTAACAAAACGTACTGGCGTAGCATAAGTGATTTGATTGCCTCTCCCATGCTGTCAAAATAATCCGACACGAAATCTTCAAGCTCCACTCTTGAGCCGTTTCTCAAAAAATTAAGTACAGAACGCTGTGATATCTTGCTTACGTCGATATTGGTAATATCTAAATTAGTGCTGTCAGAGCCGTCATCCCCTGAAGGAATCTTCTCATCCTTGCTGTAAAATATGGAAGTAGCTTCCATCATATATCTTTCCGAGAATCTTCTGCTCGCATCACGGTAAGACATGTTAACATCCCTTAATCTTTCAACCGGATTACCTACAGAAAGACAGAAGAACATGTCTTCATATTCGGACATTATCTCTGTAAGTGACTTGATTCCGGCATCTATGTTGTTTTCAAGCTCATCCTTGGAATCTGCTTTTTCAAGGAAGCATAACACATCGCCGACCTGCTCATAGAGATATACGTGATTGTTATCTATATTATTCTCTTTGATCCTGCTGTATATTTCCTCTTTGATAGACGAGTATTCATTGACATCCCCGCCTTTGATATCCTTTGGAAATACCTGCATAAGAAACACATTGTACCATGCTGCAGTAATGTCAATCCCAAGCTCCTTACCTCTCGATAAAGATTCCTGAACCGATATTCTTCCATCTATCATATCATGCAAAAACTTCTGCTGTTCAAGCATACGAATCTCCTCACGCTCCTCCATATATTTGATGCGTGATTCCTCTTCGCGCTTGGCACTTGCAATGTCATCGCCTATTTTCTTCAACTCTTTCATAAGGGATTCTTCAGATACCGGTTTGAGAATGTATTCCTCAACACCTATACTGATAGCTTCCTTGGCGTAATCAAAATCATCGTAACCGCTAAGTATTACTATCTTGATGTTGGGCATTTCCTTCTTAACCAGTCGTGATAATTCAAGCCCGTCCATAAAAGGCATGCGGATATCCGTTATCAGAATGTCAGGCTCCGCATTAAGAATCTTTGGATAAGCCATCTCACCATCTCCGGCTTCTCCAACCAATTCAAAACCATCCCTTTCCCAGTGAATAGTCTTCTTTATTCCTTCGCGTATCGCGAACTCATCTTCTACCAAAAATACCTTGATCATGTGTGTACCGTCCCGTCTAAATTGCGGGGAGAATATCTCCCCGCGCTCTTTCTTAATCTTATAAATATACTAACCCAAAACCTGCACATAATCAATTATTAATTCTGTCCATAGTACGCATTTTCTCCATGTTTTCTGAAGAAATGCTTGTCTCTTATACAATCCGGTGCGGGCTTAACATCCGGGTTAATCAGTTCTGTCTTAAGCGCCATTTTGGCAACTTCTTCAAGCACTACTGCATTGTGCACTGCCTCTGCCGCATCCTTGCCCCATGTAAATGGTCCGTGGTTGGTGCAAAGCACTCCCGGTGTGTGCATAGGATTAAGTCCTTTTTTATCAAATGTTTCGATTATAACAAGTCCTGTGTTGGTCTCGTAAGCTTCGTCTATTTCCTCCGGTGTAAGACTTCTCGCACAGGGAATCTCACCGTAGAAATAATCGGCATGGGTTGTTCCATATAAAGGAATACTTCTTCCTGCCTGAGCCCACGAAGTTGCTTCCGGCGAATGCGTGTGCACAACTCCTCCAATCTCCGGATATCTCTTGTAAAGTTCCAAATGTGTCGGTGTGTCTGAGGAAGGCTTATATTTTCCCTCAACCTTATTACCCTCAAGGTCCATAACAACCATATCGTCAGGTGTCATCGTCTCGTAATCTACACCGCTTGGCTTGATTATAAAAAGACCTGACTCTCTGTCGATTCCACTGACATTTCCCCATGTGTAAGTTACAAGGCCACGGCGGGGAAGCTCCATGTTGGCCTCAAAAACTGCCTTCTTTAAATCTTCTAACATTATTAATTCCTTTCATAATTTGTCGAGCACCTTGTTAATCATTTTCATATGTGTGGATTTGCATAGTTCCAACACAGACACGCTTCCGCTCCGTTTTATTACGCAACGGTACTAAACTCACACTTCGTGTTCGTTAAGTGCCGGCGTATAAAAAGGGTCTGCTTATGGAAACTACACAAAACCACACATTAATTATACATTTTAAACAAGGTGCTTTACAAGGTTTCAACTGCTGCCTTCTCGATTGGCAAAGTTTTCTTGAAAGTTTCCATAAAGGCGTTGAAGCCTGCGATGTCTTCGTCGGAAGCGGTAATGGTGCTTCCTGTTTCGCCTGCAAAGATCTTATTGTTTAAGTAGTCGGAAAGGGAAGGTTTTTCTTCAAGTGATGCGTAAAGGGCAAGGATTGCGATACCCCACGCACCACCTTCACCGGCTGTTTCCATAACAGTCACAGGGCCACCTGTTGCTGCCGACATTATACGCTGGCCAACCTCAGGTGTTTTGAAGAAACCACCATGGCCGTAAAGCTTATCAACCTTAACCTGCTCTTCATTAAACAATATATCCAAACCGTATTTAAGTGTACTAACTGCTGAGTACAGATGCAACCTCATAAAGTTGGCAAATGTAAAGTTGGCATCTACCTTTCTTGCAAATACAGGTCTTCCTTCATCAAAGCCCGTTACAGGTTCACCCGAGAAATAGTTAAAGCCTGCAAGTCCACCACAATCAGGTTCGCCCACATCTCCTGCCTTAAACATTGTTTTAAAGAGCTTATTCTGGTCAATCTCAAATCCCATTGCCTCAGAAAACTCTGTAAATATCTTAGCCCACGCATTGATGTCCGAAGTACAGTTATTACAATGTACCATTGCGACATCATCTCCGGCAGGGGTTGTAACAACATCTATTTCCTCATGGACAGCATTTAACGCTTTCTCCATAACAACCATTGCAAATATTGAAGTTCCTGCAGAAACGTTACCTGTACGAACGCCCACGCTGTTGGTTGCGGTCATTCCCGTTCCTGCATCGCCCTCAGGAGGACAAAGCATAATTCCCGGCTGAAGCATTCCCGATGGATCAAGCTTCTTAACGCCTTCTTCCGTTAATGTTCCTGCATTTTCGCCCGCTACAAGCACCTTAGGAAGAATGTCTGCAAGCTTCCAGGTATAGCCGTCTGCCTTAACAAGCTTCTCAAACTTCTCAATATATTCCTTGTTGTAATCCTTAGTTGTGCTGTCGATTGGGAACATTCCCGAAGCATCACCGACACCGAGTACCTTCTGTCCTGTCAACTGCCAGTGAATGTAGCCTGCAAGCGTTGTAAAGAATGTCACATCCTTAACGTGAGGCTCCTTATTAAGCATTGCCTGATAGAGATGCGAAATGCTCCATCTTTGCGGAATGTTAAAGCCAAACTCCTTCGTAAGCTTGCTTGCCGCCTCTTCTGTAATCGTGTTTCTCCAGGTTCTAAATGGTACAAGCAGATTGTCATTTTTATCAAACGCCATGTAACCATGCATCATTGCCGAAAAACCAATTGCACGAACTTTTCTGATTACCGTATCATACTGAAGATTTACGTCTGCCAACAAATCAGAATATGCATCCTGCAATCCGTGCCAGATCATATCAAGACTGTACGTCCATATGCCGTCCTCATACTGATTCTCCCAAGCATGACTACCTGATGCAATCGGCTTGCCATCTTCATCAACAAGCACCGCCTTGATTCTTGTCGAACCAAACTCAATACCTATAGTTGTTCTTCCTTCATCAATTAATTCACGAATATCCAAATATGTCGCCTCCTTTTTATCTGTAGAACACCTCACCGAGTTTCAAATCTCTCTTAAACTCCGGTATGGTTGTATGCTCATTTATAAATACTGCTTCAATGCCCATAAGATCTGCCCAGTCACCCATCTGTTCAGCTGTTAAGTCATATGTAAATGCTGTATGGTGTGCGCCACCTGCCAGAATCCATGCTTCCGCACCTGTATAAAGGTCAGGATAAGGGGTCCAGAAGTTCGTCGCAACCGGAAGATTTGGCATAAGCTTCTCATTTTTCTTACACTCAACATCGTTAATGATAAGACGGAAACGGTTGCCAAGGTCAACCAATGACACAGCAATTCCGCGTCCTTCTTTTGACGTAAATACAAGTCTTGCAGGATCCTCTCTGTTACCCATCGAAAGAGGTTTAACTCTAACTGAAATCGGGCCTTCGGAAATCGAAGGACATATCTCAAGCATGTGAGCCTCAAGTATTCCTTCTTTTCCTCTCACAAGATTGTAAGTGTAATCCTCCATCATGGAAGTACCCTTTGCACCCTCCATGCCTTCGGTCATAATCTTCATGAGACGAACCATCGCAGCAACCTTCCAATCACCTTCTGCTCCAAAGCCGTAGCCTTTCTCCATAAGTCTCTGTATTGCGAGACCCGGAAGCTGTTTTAGTGCACCAAGGTCGCCAAAATGTGTAACGATTGCCTGATAATTTTGCTCTTCCAGAAATCTCTCGAAACCAATCTCAATACGAGCTTGCTCCGCAACGTGTTTCTTAAACTCATCAGGGTCTCTGCCATCATAAACCATCATGTACTTCTCATAGTACTCGTCCATCAACTTCCTTACGTCAGCATCCGACACTGCTTGAACCGACTCAATAATATCGTTGACCGGATACGCATCAACTTCCCAGCCGAACTTAATCTGTGCCTCAACTTTGTCACCTTCCGTCACAGCAACATTTCTCATATTATCCGCAACTCTCATGACACGAATGTGGCTGGACTCGATAACGCCGACTGCCGTTCTCATCCATGACGCAATCTTCTTACGCACTACCTCATCCTTCCAATAGCCGACAACAACCTTTCTCTCAATACGCATGCGGCTTACGATGTGACCGTACTCTCTGTCACCGTGGGCCGCCTGATTCTCATTCATGAAATCCATATCGATTGTGTCGTACGGAATCTCCTCATTGTACTGCGTATGTAAATGAAGGAGTGGTTTTCTGTATTCCTGAAGTCCGAGTATCCACGACTTAGCCGGTGAAAATGTGTGCATCCAGGTAATAACTCCGGCACAATTCTCATCTTCATTGGCCTCGTTAAAGGTACGACGGATAAGCTCATTTGTAATAAGCACCGGCTTCCACACAACCTCGTAAGGTAACATTTTCGAGCGATTAAGCTCTTCAACTATTTCTTTGGAATGTCTTGCTACATGCTCTAAAACCTCGTCTCCGTAAAGGTCCTGCGATCCTGTGCAAAACCAGAATTTGTATTCTTTCTTCTTAATCAATTCCTTGCCCTCCTTGTAAATATTGTCCGAACAATGTATTGCGGCAGATTAAAACACGCCACAATAACAGATAGCATAATTATAGAACCAAGAACGAATTCGTAAAAGTCGTTTTTATACGAAGTATTTATGAAATGTTATGAAGTTGGAAAAAGGTAACATTTTTTTAGAAAAATATTGAGTTAACGTTGTTTCTTTGATATAATTGTTACGTTTCGCAGTAAATGCATACACACATAGTAGGATAAGGAGACAAACAATGGGCAATTATTTTAATTCGGATATCGAAACGATGGCTGTTGACGATATCAAGAAGCTTCAAAGTGACCGATTAAAAGAGCAAGTTAAACACGTATACGACAACATTGAGTTTTACAGAAATAAAATGGACGAAGCAGGTGTTAAGCCTGAAGATATCAACGGTATCGAGGATCTTCACAAGCTTCCGTTTATAACAAAAGATGATTTGAGAGACCAGTACCCATACGGACTTTTGGGCGTACCCCTTAAGGATTGCGTAAGAATCCATTCAACAAGTGGAACGACCGGCCGTCGCGTGGTATCATTTTATACTCAGGACGATATAGATATTTGGGATACTTGTTGTGCAAGAGCACTTGTTGCTGCGGGTGCATCAGAAGAAGACGTTGTTCAGGTCAGCTACGGTTTCGGACTTTTCACAGGTGGTTCCGGATTAAATGGCGGTTCACACAAGCTTGGTTGTCTTACAATCCCTATGTCTTCAGGTAATACAGACCGTCAGATTCAGTTCATGGCGGATTTGGGTTCGACAGTTCTTTGTTGTACCCCTTCATACGCTGCATTCTTGGGCGAAAGCATCGCGGAGCGTGGCGTTAAAGATCAGTTAAAATTAAAAGCCGGTATCTTCGGTGCCGAGGCATGGACAGAGGAAATGCGTAAAAACATCGAGAACTCTCTCGGCATCAAGGCGTATGATATTTACGGACTTACAGAAATCTCAGGTCCCGGTGTCTCATTTGAGTGTTCAGAGCAGAGAGGTATGCATGTAAATGAGGATCATTTCATTGCAGAAATCATCAACCCTCAGACAGGAGAAGTTCTTCCGGACGGCGAGAAGGGTGAGTTGGTATTCACATGTATTACCAAGAAAGCTTTCCCACTTTTGCGTTACAGAACTCGTGACATCTGCGTTCTTTCAAGAGAGAAATGTTCATGTGGACGTACATTTATAAGAATGAGTAAGCCACTTGGACGTAGTGATGATATGATGGTTGTTAAGGGTGTCAACGTATTCCCTTCACAGATAGAGACTGTTCTTCTTAACAAGGGCTATGAGGCTAACTACCAGCTTACAGTTGACCGTGTGGGCAACAGCGACACAATTGATTGTGATGTTGAGTGGTTGCCGGACAACGCACCTGCAGACGACGCAGACAAGGCTGCTCGCGAGAAGAAGCTTGTATCAGCACTCAAATCAATGCTCGGTATTGTTGTTGGTGTTCACCTTGTACCGCCTAAGACAGTTCCAAGAAGCGAGGGCAAAGCTGTTCGTATTATCGACAAGCGTGCACTCTTCGAGGAGAGCCAGTTCAAGAAGTAATTATGTTATAACGGAGAATGTGTATGGAGAATCATTTTTTCAATGAAGCATTAGGTAATTTTGTTACGGACTTTAATTACGGAGGTGCCATACGTCATCTTGTTAATCACGGATATGACGCCGAACAAATAAAAAGGGAGTTTAATTACCCCCTCTCCATAGATGCAATCCAGAAAATAATAGATGATTACATGAGCAGTCAGAAATGACTGCTCTATTTCATTTGTTGTCTAATCCAAACGCCGGTCTCCGATAAATCATCTTCCGTCCAGCCGGACTTCTTTGAGACATCACTCTTAATAAGCGACGACTTCTCATCCTTGTTTGATACATTCCACGCACAATACGAAAGATTATTATCATTTATGAGATTAAACCATGCCTTTGCAGAATCATAATCAACCGTTCCGTTACCGGAAGCCTCACATATAGAGAACTCGGTTATAAATATCGGAAGTCCTGCATTTTTAGCTGTGGTTAATTTTCCTCTCAAGTCATCCTTTTGAGTTGCTGCATAGAAATGAAGCGTGTACATGATATTGTCATAACCAGTTATCGGATCTTTGGCTGCTATATCAACATCCTGCGACCAGTTAGGTGTTCCTACTACAATAATCGCATTGCTGTCATTCTTCTTAATTATTGGAATGATATCCTCTGCATACTTCTTGATGTCCGGCCACTGTGTACCACCGTTTGGTTCGTTACATATCTCATATATGATATTGTCACTGTTCTTATATTCCGACGTTATTTCTTCGAAAAACTTCTTGGCTTCATCCTCGTATTTCAAAGGTGTCAAATCATGAAGAATATGCCAGTCAACAATTACATACATACCAAGCTCTGTAGCTTCATCAATTCCCGATTTTACAAGCGCTTTTAACTTAGCTTTATCTCCATCCGTACAATATCCACCGCCCTCATCAGTGTACATTGCAAGTCTTACAATATTTGCGCCCCAGTCATCGCGAAATGAAGCAAAGGCATCCTTGTTCACATAGTCCGGAAACCAAGAAAGGCCGTGTGTACTCACGCCCTTTAACTGATACTTTTCTCCGTTCTTGTCAACAATATCTGTCCCCTTGACGGACAGTGCCCCGTGATTGTCATAAGGTGTTCCACTTTCAGCTTTAACTTCCTTCTTTGTTTTTTCTTCCTCTGTTTTTGCTACAGTAGTTTCAGAAGTCTGCTCATCGACAGTATCATTTGCAGATGCCAATACATCCACCTTCTCGCCACCTACATACAGCACACCGTTCTTGGAAACCTTACCGGCAGCCTCTCCATCGGCAAATGCAATCTGAACGCCGCATTCAACCTTATCTCCGACATTTACTGATGTGTTATAGTCCTCAGGCGTTAATGTCATGACACCACCGGCTATTCCAACCTTGCCATTCCATGAATTAACAATCTCCCCATCAGCCACATTATCGAAGGTTATTTTCCAATCACTTATAGACGCCGTAGAATCATTGGTAAGCACCACATCGAACTGTGTTACATATTTCCCATTTTCCTCCCACGAAGACGAAGGATTAATGGTCACGTTGTATCCCACCGTCTCGTCAGCCTGCTCATTTTCTTCCGGCAATTCCTCTGTAATCTCCTCAATTGTGGCGTTGGGCTCAATGAGCGAATCCGGCTGCTGATCAAGTTCAGGAACCGACTTGACGTAATGAATCCTAAGTGCTATTACAACACCTACAATCACCAATAAAACAATTGACACAATTATTATTATTTTCTTTTTATCCATTCCCCGATACCTCTTTCCGTGCTTAATATAAATATTCCGATAAGATACATTATACAATAACATTCGAATATCAACAAGGTAAGTCCATTCTTTTCTTTTGTCGAATCCTGTGATAAAATGTGAATATCAAAAATAGGGAGGATATCTCATGGTTATCGATTGTCCGGCATGTGGCGCCGCGTTAATGTTCGACCCGGAAACAGGCAAAATGAAATGCGATGCCTGTGACAGTTTATACGATCCCAGCGAGTTAAAAGATGATTTTCAAGCTCGTGGACAAAAAGAACTTAAATACAGCTCCTTTGACGAAGCTGATAACAAAACATCTACATTAAAAATCAAACATGACGATACAGAAAAAATATCGCTCAAGTTAAATGATACAGAGGCACCTGCCGTATCGAGCAGTCCCTCGCAAGGATTATCATTAAAACGTGAAGAAGGAGACGTATCCTTCAATCCGGAAAGCACATTTGATAATCCCGTATACGACCATGGCGACGAAGCTTCTCAAGAACAGCTCGACCTTGATAACGAGACAATGGAATGTAAGATATACACATGTACTTCCTGTGGTGCCGAAGTTGCCATCAACGATGTTGAGGCTTCTACTTTCTGTTCTTTCTGTGGTCAGCCTACAGTTGTATTTAACCGCGTGGATTCGCAAAGAAAACCCAAGTACATAATACCGTTCTCCGTTACAAAAGAGACCGCTATCGAAGTAATTAGGAAAAGATTAAACAAGGGATTTTTTGTGCCTGACGCAATCAAGAACTTTGAATTAGAAAGAGTCAGAGGTATTTATATTCCATTCTGGCTTTATGATGTATATTATCACGACAAACAGTATCTAAAAGGCAAGGTTGGCAGCGGTAAGAACGAGCACACATACTACTATTACCGCGAGGCAGATTGTAACTTCAAAGAGATTACACTCGATGCTTCAAGACAGTTAAACGACGAGAGTTCACAGCGACTCGAGCCTTACTACACTAATAAAATGAGACCATTTGCGCTTGAATATCTGTCCGGTTTTTATGCCGATACATATGATGTCACAACCTCGGAAGTTGATACTTTAGCACTTCAGCGAGCATATGCTCTTTTCCAGGAAGCAGTTAACGAAACCATTAAAGCACATTCTATTTCCGTTATCAAAAATGCTCCTGACTACAAGATACTGAAAACACAATATGCTATGTTCCCGGCGTGGTTTTTGACCTTCAGATACGAAGATGTCCCATACACATTGCTTGTCAACGGACAAACAGAAAAGATTGTAGGTGGTATACCTTACGACAGAGGCAAGGTTGCAAGCTCATTTGCCGTACTGGCTGTAGTATTCTCTGTAATTGCAACTTTCGTTATGTACTGGCTTTTGCAGGATACAGACAGCGAAGGAACTATGAAATTGCTTATTACAATACTTATTTTTGCCGGTTCCGGAATGATTGCAGGATTTTCAAACCTTAAGAAAGTTAAGGAAAGCATGAAATTAACAAGCTCTTCTGCAACTAATAACTTTGTTAAAAACCGTGGACAGTAGGAGGTATCATATATGTTTCTTTTAGCACTTTTATTGGGCGTCTTCATCGGATGCTCTGTAAGTATATTTATAATAGGCAACAAAGTTGCCAAGTCTAATGATATTGGTAATTCCAAAGCAGACTTTGGTGATTTTGCATCTCAAATGTTAAATGTTATAGTACAAAGAGACCGAATCAGTAAACCCTGATTCGGTCTCTTTTTATTTCAAGATTCATCTATTGAACTTGTCAATAATATCATTAATCTCTTTTGCGTTATCGCTGTTTTCTTCGGCAACTCTTATTATTCTGTCGGCAGTCTCTGTTGTCTCATTATTTTTCTCAATAATATACTCCACACCCTGCTCATTATTATCGGATGCTGCACTAACCTGCTCAACAGAGTGCTTAATATTCTGCATTGATTCAACGAAGTTGTTAGATGTTTCTTCAATTGAATTAATCGCATCCTTAATGTTCTTGACGTCTTCTCCGTATTCCCTTGCCATATCCGAAAACTCCTGGAAGTGTCCGGCAATATCTGTCTCCATAAACTCTATGATATCCTTAAAGCAAGCACCGACCCTCTCAATACTCTTATCAGACTCTTCACAGATATGCTGAATCTGGACAGCCGTCTGCGTAGAATCATCTGCAAGCTTACCAATCTCATCAGCAACAACTGCAAAACCTCGTCCCATCTCACCTGCTCTTGCAGCCTCGATAGAAGCGTTAAGTGAAAGAAGATTGGTTTGACTGGTAATATCGAGAATCTGCGAAGCCATTTCGTTAATCTTCGAAAGTGCAGACAATGCATCCATAGCCTCTTGGATGTTATTCTTAGTCTCAGATATCTTCTGCAAACTACTGTTAAGCTTAGCATCCGTTTTAGCCGACATCGCGTCAGAGTTTTCAATGAGTTGGTCACTCATATCTGAACCGTTTGTTACCTGACGAGAGATATCTTCTATCATTTCTCCCATCTTATTCATTTCACCACTCATCTTATTGATAGCATCGTTAGTATTGGTAATACTTGCTGATAACTGCTCTGTTGTTGCCGCATTGTTCTCAATATTACCACGAAGCTCTTGGAATGTTCCATTCATCTCATTAGCGTTGTTTGAAAGAGAATCAGAGCAAAGGCCAAGTGTATTAATAATAGAACTTAAACTATCTGTCAGATTGTGAACTGCCGTTGCAATTTCTCCTACTTCGCTTTGTAATCCTGCGTATTTTTCAACCGCAGCATCCTCAACAAGATCAAGTTCTCCAAGTCTCTTAATAGAATTAACTATATCACCAATAGGTCTTGTCTCATAACGAATAACGACATTAGATATAATTACAATTATTAAGAATACAACAATACATACTATAAGAAGTGCTCTTCTTCCGATTATGACATCGGCATATACTTCTTGGGTTGTATCCTTCATTATAAATGCCCATCCACGATCGCTTAAAACCTTGTAAACTAAAATATAATCTTCACCGTTACTGTCTGTATATTGAAGCTTACCTGACTCATCAGAAGAGTTCTTAATCTCCTCAACAACCTTCGCAAACTCAGCATCAGCCGTAGTTCCGATTTCCGTATAAATAAGCGACTCATCACTGTCAAAGATAAACATATCTGTGTTCAGATTAACAAGAGAATATGTAGCTCCTTCGAAGCCTTCTGCCATGGATGCATCCAACATTTCTTTAAGGCCACCTGCAAGTATTGCACCTCCTACAAATCCAATAGGCTTTTCTCCGTCATAAATGGCTTTATACATCGATATAACAAGTTGTCCGGAAGCAGGAGATTGAACTATACCCAAGTTTTTCACTCCATCACCGGCTGAAAGAATGCTATCCTGAAGTTGTGTTAACGCATCATCCGTTCTCATTACCATACCCGGAACTTGCGGATTTGAATGAGTTATAACAGTTGAATCCCATGTATCCAGATAAATTCCTTCCCAATCAGGAATTGATGAATAAAAATCTTCATTATAACTCTGCGCTTTATTCTTTAGTTCTTCGTCTTCCGGATTTTTAACAAATTCGCGAAGTTCTCCACTCTTACTAAAAGCTGTAAGAACAGTCTCCGCATTGGAAATATATTCATCAATAATCTGTGTCTTGATATCCAATGATGTCATAAGAGTATTCTCAGCCATCTTTGTCATAGTAGTCGACATATTGCGGTTTGATACAAAAAACATACCAAACAGGCAAATGGCCAAAACAATAGAAATTACGATTGTAATCTTAACACTAAGTTTCATGTTTTTCATAAGCACTTCCTCCAATCATCACGTGGTTACAATATACCCCATAAAATAAATTGCTTATGTTTGATTATAACATATTTTTTAAAATTTAGGTAAAAAATGTTTGAAAAAACTTAATACACACCTCGCCTGTCGGCTCGGTCACGGCATTCGCCCTATCTCGCGCACCTCGCCTGTCGGCTCGGTCACGGCATTCGCTAAATGCCTATAAATACAAATAAAAACAGCCCTTATCGTGCAAGCACGAAGGGCTGTTCTATTTGTATTTATGCGCTTAGCTCAAAGCTAACGTGTATATTACTCGATGATTGAAGCTACACGACCAGAACCTACTGTTCTACCACCCTCACGGATAGCGAATGTAAGACCCTGCTCCATAGCTACTGGATGAATAAGCTCGATAGTCATCTCTACGTTATCACCAGGCATACACATCTCTGTACCTGCAGGTAACTCACAAACACCAGTTACGTCTGTTGTTCTGAAGTAGAACTGAGGACGATAGTTGTTGAAGAAAGGTGTATGACGTCCACCCTCGTCCTTAGTAAGAACGTAAACCTGAGCTGTGAACTTCTTATGACATGTTACTGAACCCGGCTTAGCAACAACCTGTCCACGAACGATGTCTGTTCTCTGGATACCACGAAGAAGTGCACCGATGTTATCACCAGCCTGAGCCTCGTCAAGAAGCTTACGGAACATCTCGATACCAGTTACAACAGTCTTCTGTGTCTCTTCCTTAACACCGATGATTTCAACTTCATCATTAAGGTGAAGAACACCACGCTCTACTCTACCAGTAGCAACTGTACCACGACCTGTGATTGTGAATACGTCCTCTACAGGCATAAGGAATGGCTGATCTGTTGCACGCTGAGGATCAGGAATGTACTCATCAACTGTGCTCATTAACTCGAGGATCTTATCTCCCCACTCTCCTGAAGGATCTTCAAGAGCCTTAAGAGCAGAACCCTTGATGATAGGACAATCAGTAAATCCATACTCCTCTAACTGCTCTGTTACTTCCATCTCTACAAGCTCGATAAGCTCTTCGTCATCAACCATATCGCACTTGTTAAGGAATACAACGATGTAAGGAACACCTACCTGACGTGAAAGAAGGATATGCTCCTTTGTCTGAGCCATAACACCATCAGTTGCAGCAACAACGAGGATAGCACCATCCATCTGAGCTGCACCAGTGATCATGTTCTTAACGTAGTCAGCATGTCCTGGACAGTCAACGTGTGCATAGTGACGCTTCTCTGTCTCATACTCAACGTGAGCAGTAGAAATTGTGATTCCTCTTTCTCTCTCTTCGGGTGCCTTATCGATATTCTCGAATGCTACAGCCTCACCTGTACCTAATCTCTCATGAAGAGTCTTAGTAATAGCTGCAGTCAAAGTTGTTTTACCATGGTCTACGTGTCCAATTGTACCGATGTTACAATGCGGTTTTGTTCTTTCAAACTTAGCTTTTGACATTTTAAAATCCTCCTTAAATTCGCCTCTATGGGCTTTTTAAATCCGCTAACACTGATTATATTAAAATTATCCAATATTTTCAAGTGTTTTCTTATAAACTTTCACAAACTGATAGTTCGTGATAAATACGTTATTTTACTTTAATTAGTTGCCCTTCTTAGCGTTGACAACTTTTTCCTGAACGCTCTTTGGAACCGGCTCATACTTCTCGAAGAACATTGAGTAGTTACCACGTCCCTGAGTAGATGAACGAAGGTCTGTTGCGTAACCGAACATTTCAGCAAGTGGAACATAAGCCTTAACGATCTTACCGTTACCAACATCATCCATTCCCTCAATACGTCCACGTCTTGAGTTGATATCACCGATTACATCACCAAGATATTCCTCAGGCATTGTTACCTCTACCTTCATGATAGGCTCAAGAAGTACAGGTGACGCCTTAGCCATAGCATCCTTGAATGCCATAGAACCTGCAATGTGGAATGCCATTTCTGATGAATCGACTTCATGGTATGAACCATCATATACAGTTGCATGTACACCAACAACAGGGAATCCTGCAAGAATACCTGCATGCATTGCCTCTTCGATACCTTCGCCGACTGCAGGGATGTACTCCTTAGGAATAGCACCACCGACAACCTCTGTATCGAACTTGAAAAGCTCCTCGCCGTTAGCATCCATAGGCTCGAAACGAACCTTACAGTGACCATACTGTCCACGACCACCTGACTGTTTAGCGTATTTGCTCTCAACGTCAACTGCCTTAGTAAATGTCTCTTTATATGCAACCTGAGGCTCACCAACATTAGCCTCTACCTTAAACTCACGAAGAAGTCTGTCTACGATAATCTCAAGGTGAAGCTCACCCATTCCGGCGATGATTGTCTGACCAGTCTCCTGGTTAGTATGAGCACGGAATGTAGGATCCTCTTCAGCAAGCTTTGCAAGTGACTCGCCAAGCTTACCCTGATCTCCCTTAGTCTTAGGCTCAATAGCAAGCTCGATAACCGGCTCAGGGAACTCCATAGACTCAAGAATAACAGGATGCTGCTCATCACAGATTGTATCACCTGTACTAGTTGTCTTAAATCCAACTGCAGCAGCGATATCTCCTGAGTAAACCTTATCTATCTCTGTACGGCTGTTAGCATGCATCTGAACGATACGTCCAACACGCTCTTTCTTGCCCTTTGTAGCATTTAATACATAAGATCCTGAGTTAACAGAACCAGAGTAAACTCTGAAGTAAGCAAGCTTACCTACGAATGGATCTGTTACAATCTTAAATGCGAGAGCTGAGAATGGCTCGTCATCTGATGACTTTCTTGTTACCTCATTACCATCCTCGTCAACACCTGTGATATCAGGGATATCTGTAGGTGCAGGCATGAACTCGATAATAGCATCAAGAAGCTTCTGGATACCTTTGTTCTGATGAGCAGAACCACAACATACAGGTACACCCTCATTTGAGATTGTAGCCTTACGAAGTGCAGCCTTAAGCTCAGCTACTGAAGGCTCTTCACCCTCAAGGTACTTCTCCATCAATGCATCATCAAACTCAACGATCTTCTCAACAAGCTCTGTATGAGCTTCTTCAGCCTCGTCCTTCATATCTTCCGGAATATCCTCGATTGAAATATCCTCACCCTTTGAATCATTGTAGATGTAGGCTTTCATTTCGAACAAATCGATAATTCCCTTGAAGTAGTCTTCCTTACCGATAGGTAACTGAATAACTACTGCGTTCTTTCCTAACTTTGTACCAATCTCTGCTACTGTGTTAGGGAAATTAGCACCAAGAATGTCCATCTTATTAACAAATGCCATACGAGGTACTTTGTAAGTGTCAGCCTGACGCCATACGTTCTCTGACTGAGGCTCAACACCACCCTTTGCATCAAAGACACCAACCGCACCGTCAAGTACACGAAGTGAACGCTCAACCTCTACGGTAAAGTCAACGTGTCCCGGAGTATCGATAATGTTAATACGATGCTCTAATGCGCCGGCCTTTGGCTTAGCCTGCTCCTGTAATGTCCAATGACATGTAGTAGCAGCGGAAGTGATTGTGATACCTCTTTCCTGCTCCTGCTCCATCCAGTCCATGGTAGCAGTACCTTCGTAGGTCTCACCAATCTTATAGTTAACACCAGTATAATAAAGGATACGCTCTGTCAATGTAGTCTTACCTGCATCGATATGAGCCATGATACCGATATTTCTGGTTCTCTCTAACGGGTATTCTCTTCCTGCCAAGATTATTTCCTCCTTATTCTAGTATTGTATATACTAAGAAAAAATCAAATTAGAAGCGATAATGCGCAAATGCCTTATTAGCCTCTGCCATCTTATGCATATCTTCTTTCTTCTTAACTGATGCACCTGTATTATTAGCTGCATCTAATAACTCTTTGGCTAATCTCTCTTCCATAGTCTTCTCAGATCTTGCACGAGAGTATGTTGTCAACCAACGAAGAGCCAAAGCCTGTCTTCTATCAGGTCTTACATCGATAGGTACCTGATAAGTAGCACCACCGATACGTCTTGCCTTAACCTCAAGTACAGGCATGATATTGTTAAGAGCCTCTTCAAATACATCCAAAGCAGGCTTGCCTGTCTCATCGGCAATACGATCGAATGCGCCATAGACGATCTTCTGGGCTACACCCTTCTTACCATCTAACATAATGTTATTGATAAGCTTGGTAACCACTTTGCTATTATAAATCGGATCCGCTAATACGTCTCTCTTTTGAATATGTCCTTTACGTGGCACGTTACTTCCCTCCTATTATTATTCTTACTAAGTCGATATCCGATCGACTTAAAGGTACTCACGCTCCGCTTGGGAATCAATAAATGATTCACTTGGGGAACCTGTTCGTGCGGGTATTGCGTACATTTATCTTAATAATGAAAAACATAGCCGTAACCAGCACTATTAAATTTCAGACTTACCTTAGATTACTTTGCATCCTTAGGTCTCTTAGCACCGTACTTAGAACGGGCCTGACGTCTCTTAGCAACACCTGCTGTATCCAATGTACCACGGATGATGTGATATCTTGTACCTGGTAAGTCCTTTACTCTACCACCACGGATCATAACAACGCTATGCTCCTGAAGGTTGTGACCTTCACCTGGGATGTAGCTGGTTACCTCGATACCATTGGAAAGACGAACTCTGGCAATCTTACGAAGAGCTGAGTTAGGTTTCTTAGGTGTAGCTGTCTTAACTGCAGTACAAACACCACGCTTCTGTGGTGAAGCTGTTGCTGTAGGTTTCTTCTTCAAAGAGTTGTAACCTCTAAGCAAAGCAGGAGCAGTTGACTTCTTTTCTACTGTCTGTCTTCCTTTACGAACTAACTGGTTAAATGTAGGCATGTTTTTCACCTCCTGTATTTTATATTTACAATATCGCTTTAACCAACGATATGCATTGTGCAAGGCGCACTATCCCTGTGGATTTCGCACATGCTTAATCATTATAGCCAAGCAAATACCTAGTGTCAAGAAGAATTTCTCAAAAAAAAAGGAATTCGTAATATTTATACGAATTCCTCTTTTTTCTATATCTTCTATATTAATATGTAAGACATATGTGCTCATCATCACTCATGTCTTAATGCTTCAATCGGGCTTAACTTGGCTGCCTTTCTTGCAGGATAGATTCCGAAGAATATACCGACTGCTGACGAGAACAGCGATGCCCCAAGCACAGTCTTAAGTGAAAGCACCGGATAGAACTTAACGCCCGGTACAACCTTGGCGATTACAGCGGCTATCATCCATGCGCCTGCCACTCCGGCAAGTATTCCAAGAATTCCTCCTATCAGCGTGATAAATGCTGACTCTGCAAGGAACTGCAATGTAATCGAACCCGTCTTGGCACCAAGTGCCTTTCTTATACCGATTTCCCTTGTACGCTCGGTAACTGATACAAGCATGATGTTCATAACACCAATACCACCAACAAGCAATGATACCGAAGCAACAAATGCTACAAACACTGTAATAAGATTGATAATCTTGTTAACCGTCTTCATGATATCGTCAAAACTCTGGAAGAAATATACATCTTTGCCCTTTGCATGATGAGTAGTCTCTAGGTATTCAACAACCTTATCTGTAATCTCCTTGGCGTCTGCGTCATCCTCTTTGAGCACGTAGAACTCACTAAGTTCAGATGCAACATCAAATCCTAACGCGTTACCGAATGTATTGGTCGGAACTATAATCTGCGCTGTCGGATCGGTAAGCATTGATGTAATCTTATTATTCTCATCCTTTGACTTGGTAACACCGATGATCGAAAGGTTGACATCGTATTTTTCATAAAGTGTTACAGTGATTTCCATGCCGACAACATCTGTCGAGCCATAGAACTTCATTGCATCATCTTCACTTATTACACAAACCTTCTTGCCTTCATCCGCTTCTCTTTCCGTGTATTGTCTTCCTTTAACGAATTCAGATTCGAGGAAAGAAAAACCATCCTGGTCTATACCAATGAAATTAACTTTGAACTCATCCCTCTTTGTCTTGGTTGTTCCCTCATAGAAGACCTGTCCGGTCGCCGCCTTAACTCCATCCATCTGACGGATTGCTTTGAGGTCATCCTGTGTTATAAGGTATTTTTCCTGATCATCCGTTACGGCAAATCCAATTTGTCCTTTTCCTAATGCACCAAGTTCAGAAGTAATAAGGCCTGTCGCACCGTTACCAACCGAAATGATAAGAATGACCGAAGATATACCTATTATAATACCAAGCATGGTAAGAAGTGTTCTTATCTTATTCGCCCATATATTCTTGAGCGCCATTTTTACATATTCCACTAATTGAGTCATGTATCTGCTCCTATTTTATGCACCACATTACTGTGCCATTCCTGTCATTCCCGGCATCATTGTCGCTGCCGGTGTGTATGTGTCGCCATCCTTCATGTCCTTGGTAACATTTTTGATAACCTTGTCACCTTCGGAAAGTCCCTCAACAACCTCGTAATATTCATCAGAATATATTCCGATAGTCACGTCTTTTCTGTGGATTATATTGTCCTTATCAACAACGAATACGTAATCGCCTTTGATATCGGTACAAAGTGCTTCATATGGTACGCCAAATGTCTGCTCGCTTTTTCCGACAAACACATATACCTTTGACGCAACACCGATGAAAAGATTCTCGTCCGGATTATCAATGGTTATCTTTCCCTGTATGCTTCCGCCTGTTGCATTTCCTCCGCTTATACTCTTTTCAACCGAAGCAACACGGCTTACATAATCAACAGTTCCTTCGTACTGCTTGCTTCCTATTACAACACGCGCCTTCTGTCCGGGAACGATAGCACCGAGATTGTCTTTCGAAATGGAGAACTCAACACCAATCTTTTCCGCATCAACTACAGTAAACAATGTCTGTGTCTCACTTGCATACGCACCCTTGATGATATTTACATCTGTGACTACGCCGTCTTTCTCCGCAACAATTCCTGCTTCACCTTCATCAAGAGACTCTTGAGCCGCATCTATTGTAAGCTGTGACAATTCTCTTGTAGCACTAACCTGTGCCTTGGTGCTCTCTGACACCTTGACATCCTTATTAGCAGATACTATTGTCTGCTGTTCTGTAAGTTTTGCCTGCTTGTCTGCAAGTTCTTCATTTTTCTTCGTAAGCTTTTTGTTAAGAGCACGTATATTTTCTTTGAGTTCCTTTGTGCTCTGAAGCTTCGGCTCTCTTGTTGTTCCCTTATCATCCGGAACAGCCGCCTTCGTTTCTTCCTTGGCATTGGCTGCCTCAATCTCTGCAAGTTTATCCTGATATGCTGTAAGACTGTCGTTTATCTTCTCTATGTCCTTCTTAACGTCATCAACCTGACCTTTGTATTTCTTTGCTTTCTTCTTGGCATCTTTTGTCTTGTCAGCAGCCTCATCAGCAGTCTCAAAGCTCTGATTAGAAGCAGCCTGATCCGAACGTGCCTGAATCTTAACCTTGGTTAAATTCTCTCCCAAGTCAGAAGTATCATATGTCAGAAGTACATCACCCTTGTGAATGGTCTGTCCAACCTCAACATTGATGTTATCAACCTTGGCTGTTACCGGAGAAGTATATGCATCCGATTCCAATCCAACCGTGGTACCGGTTGTTGATATTTCCTGCTCAATATCTATCTTTTCAACTTTGTAGATACCGGCGTCATTCATATCTTCCATTGCCTGCTTCATGGCTTCCTGCATTTTCTTATATGCATTGTATCCTGAAAAACAAAGTCCACCAAAAACAGCAAAGCATCCTACAACAATCAAAACAATCGCCCATACCGGAAGTTTCTTTTTCGGTTTTTTCTTCTTAACCGCCTTCGCGCTTGGGACAGTCTCTTTCGTGTCCGATATAACTCCTGCTGCCTCATTCAATTCCACGTTGTTCTCGTTTTCGTTATACATATTCTCCTCCTGTTATAATCAAAACGATTCTCTACCTTGTAATATCTTCTTCTATTTTACCGTCCATAATCCTCACAACACGTTTGGCGTTTGCCGCAATTCCGTCATCATGAGTGATAAGAACTATTGTATTCCCTTGCTCATTTAACTCATTCAAAATATTCATAATGTCCTTCGTGGACTTTGAATCAAGATTACCTGTAGGCTCATCGGCCAATATAAGAGGTGGCGTAGCAGCTATCGCTCTTGCAATCGCCACACGTTGTTGCTGTCCTCCGGACATCTCCGCGGGTTTGTGTTTCATACGATTGCCAAGCCCTACCTTTTCCAGCGCATCCTCTGCAAGTTTTCTTCTCTTATTCCTATCAACGTGCCTGTATATAAGAGGAAGCTCTACATTCTCGATAGCGGTAAGATTCGGTATAAGATTGAATCCCTGGAAAATGAACCCTATATATTCATTTCTTACTTCTGACAATTCGTTATCGGTAAGATCCGACACGTCACGGCCATTCAATATGTAAGTTCCTGCTGTGGGAACATCCAGACATCCCAGCATGTTCATAAGGGTGGACTTACCCGAACCGGAATGACCGACTATTGCCACGAACTCACCCTCATTGACGCTAAAACTAATTCCATCTAAAGCATGGACTTCGTTCTCACCGGGATTATATATTTTGTACATGTCGGAAACTTCAATTAAACTTGACATTTTCTCTCCTTCTGCAATATCGATACTTCTTTTTTACGTTGTGCATATTATGCAGTTCCACCGCAGGCACGTTCTCACTGCTATGCGCACGCAGCGGTACTAAACTCGCATTTCATGCTCGTTAAGTGCCGGCGGCTTATAAGCACCTGCTTGTAGAATCTGCATAATATACACAACGCAATATAGTTTTTCTTGATTGTGTAGTTACTTATGATAACATTATCTAATTCTTTGATTCTTCAAGTATCCTCTCGATAAGGTCGGGAGAAAATGCTCCCGAACGGATCATGGCGATTTCGTGTTTGTATGGTGGATATGCTTTCTTGGCATCATCCGGATCTTTGACGTATGGTGTTTCGAGAATCTTCGGTACGTTCTCGAAATCCTTGTGGTTAACTATATACGAAAGTGCATCGAATCCGATATGTCCGAAACCGAAGTTCTCATGGCGGTCTTTGCCTGCACCTCGTTCATTCTTACTGTCATTGATATGGAAGACCGTAATCTGGTCTTTGCCGATTATCTCATCAAACTGCTCGATAACACCGTCAAAATCATTGACTATATCATAGCCGGCATCATTAGTATGGCACGTGTCGAAGCACACTCTTAATTTGTCGTTATACTTAACGCCATCATATATCATAGCAAGTTCTTCAAAGCTTCTTCCAATCTCGCTTCCCTTACCTGCCATTGTCTCAAGTGCAATGTGCACCTTGGTATCTTGCGTTAGTACTTCATTTATTCCCTTGATAATCTGGGCTACGCCTTTCTCAACGCCCTCGCCCACGTGCGAACCCGGGTGAAGTATGAGTTCTGTTGCCCCCATAGCTTCCGTTCTCTTAAGTTCAAGTTCAAGGAACTCAACGGCAATCTGAAAGGTCTCCGGCTTAACGCAATTGGCAAGATTGATTATATACGGAGCATGAACAACAAACTCGTTAATCCCTGCCTCTTCCATAAGGGCACGTGCCTCATCAATCTTAAGTTCGGACAAATCCTTTCTTCGTGTGTTCTGTGGTGCGCCCGTGTATAGCATGAACACATTTGCACCATAGCTTATTGCTTCTTTGACGGAACCAAGCATCATATCCTTGCCGCTCATTCCGACGTGACAACCTAATTTCAACATAAATAACTCCTCATAACCTGCAAATCATTTCACTAGTATTTATTATATGTGTTTGCATTTTACATACTAACATAATTATCTTTCTGTAAAAATCTCAAAACCTTAACGTAACCTTATTTCTTACACGAGGTCGGAATATGACCCTCAAGATACTTTGTAAGCGAAACGCAAAGGAACTCATATCGCTGTCTTTTCTCTTCTTTGGCAAAATGTTCCTCTCTCGTCTGTATAGGATTGTCCTCGTAAGAGAGAACCTCATCCCCGAACTGCTCGCTTGTAAGGTCAAATACCGCGCCATCAACGACATTATAACAATGATAATTGCCACCAGGTCTTTGTATTCCATACACTTCGCCACCGAAGATGTCCTGCACTAAAAATGCAGTAATGGAACACTGTCCGAGCGTAATATTATCCTCGCTCCACTCATTTCTAAGACGTGGTGCACAGGTGTACTCGCACCACACCTTTGTGAGTGCGTCGTACAAATCCTGCGGTGTTTCAATTCCTTTGTATCCCTTCGTCTTTGCCGGAACGACAGCAGTCTCCCAACCATAAAATCTGTAACCCATAATGTAATCCTCCCCATAGAGTAATTATTCTACTGTCACATTTACATATGTGCTTTTCGATGCTTTTATTGTTGTAACGTATTTGTAATTATATTTCTTACCATGATTATTACACTGGTTACCGTAAAGCAGATATCTATTTCACACTCTTTTTTCATACTAGATGCATTATACCTTATAATCGTTTCATTGACAAATACGACATTTCCCACAAATGACAAAAACGGGTATGAGACTTAATCTCATACCCGTTTCCACTTAACATTATCCCTGAAAAGAAACTTTCCGCAGAACTTACAATTACCCTTCTCATCAGGTGTGAATGCGCCTCCGCAGTTAGGGCACATTTTCTCTGCCGACACAACCGCATCCTCATTGCGAAAACGATTCGGATAGCGCACGCGGGTAAATGTTGCCGCCACACCAAAAAGAATTAAGCCTACCACTATCAGTATTTTTTTTGCGTTCATATGTCCTCCGTACAACGAGACAAAGATATGAGGAAAACTAAATTCTTATTGTCTTCTTAATTGTCTTACCCTTGATACCCTCTTTGCTATATGGTGTTATCTTGACAGTTACCTTACCGGTACCGCCCTTAAACCACATCTCATAATTGTTATTTGTCTTAGTAGTAATCCATGAATCATTCATGGTTGTACCGCTTCCCGGTCTCTTCTCTATCTTATACTTATATGCGTTCTTTGCTTTCTTGAACTTGATATTAACCTTGCCACAATAATTACATTTTCTTGCTTTTGTTACAGGATCCGGATCACTCCAATCATGTCCGTTATACTTTAAAATATCACTCGGATTAAGGTAACTTTTATTGATGCTCCCCACAAAAACTCATGCATCATCCTTAAACTCATATAATTTAATCTCGTATGAACCTGCTGACGGAGCACCACTCATATATTTAATGCAAGGCTTTCCGGAACTCTCAGCATTCATAATCCTAATAGTCCAATCATACCCTTCCGGTTCCACCGTTTCCGCCTTAGCAACAGTCGGTACAAGACCAATAACCTATTGCCATCATTAAAATAGTTACAATCGCCAACATTTTGTTCATGCCGGTCTTTTTCAATAACTTCATTTCTCCATTCCTCCTTTACATTTCAAGCACGTTACATAATTAACTTATGCCTTCGCATGGATACATACAAACATAAAGCCTATCATTTGCATAGTAATTATTTTTTCCTCAGGTACAAAAGTCCAAACGTTCCGCGTCCACAGTTAACGGCAATAACCGGCGATGCTTTCTGGAAATATATCTTCTCAAACTTCATATGATCCTCAATCTGTGCACGTATCCAATCCATATCTTTCTTGGTAAGACCAACATATGTTACAAAGAGGATTTTCGTATCTATCTCATTTGGATAACGAAGAACAGATGCGATATACTTTCTCCATGCTCGCTCTCTCGCACCAAAATATATCCTGCCGACGCCCAAATCACCCTTCTTCATAACAAGAACAGGTCTTGCCATAATTGACTTTGTAATTCTTGCAATTCGAGGACTAACCTGACCGGCTCTTGCAAGGAAATCAAGATTGTCAACGACAAAACTTGTGCTGACACGATTTCTCACATGTTCCAACTCTTCCATAATCTCATCAGGTCTTTTACCTTCCCTAACAAGCCTGCACGCCTCTAACGCGCAAAGTCCCTGTCCACTGGAAAGATGTCCGGTATCAAATACCTTTACATTATCAAATGCTTTCGAAGCCTCGAGTGACGTGTAATAACCACTGTTAGCAAGTCCACTGGAAATAGATATATGAATAATATCATTAGCTCCGTGCAGCTTTTCCGCAAAGAATGATTCCTCGTCCTTGACCGTAGGACCACTGTATGTAACTACTTTGTCAGGGTCGTCCATGTAATTAAGAAGTCCCTGTGTCTCTATTTCAATTCCATCCTTAAATGATCCCTCTTCGGTATGAACAAGGTGTGGCAACAATGATATTTCATTCTTCTCGACAAGCTCCTGCGCTATATCCGCAACACTCTCTGTCGTAATCGCAACCGCAACCTTCCTCTGACCTTTGTTCATCCAAGAGATAGTCTCTTGCAATATATCCTCATCATCACCTATAAGGTTGGTAATCTCCGATGGCAACAAACGATATAGTTCTCGTTCTAATAAATCGCCGGAAATAGGTTTTACAAGATATCCTTCAAAGCCCTCTTTCTCATAAAGTGCGCGACTGTCTCCACCTGCATTGGCAGTAAGTGCAACAATCCTAGACTCTTTACAACGTCCGCCGACCTGCGTACGAATCGCCTTCATACATTCAATACCATCCATCTCCGGCATAAGGTGATCCATGAATATTACGTGATAATGATCATTTAAAGTCTTCTGCAAAGCCTCTGCACCACTTGAAGCAGTTGTAAGCTGAACCTTTGTGTTACGCAAAAGTTTTGATACTACCAAAAGGTTAGAAGCATTATCGTCAACAACCAAAACCTTCGCCTCCGGGGCCTCGAATCTCGTCACATGTTCATGACGCATGTGCATCTCTTTTCTTGCTTCAATATCAACATCGCCAATCTTCTGATCGCCGGAAATTCTTTGCGGGATTTCGATTATAAATGTTGTTCCTTCCGTATATATACTGTTAACGGTTATCTTACCACCCATCAAGTCAACAAACTGCTTAACTATGGAAAGTCCAAGTCCTGTTCCCTCGATATGACGGTTTTTCTCCTCATCCACGCGACGGAACGCAGTGAAGAGATATGGAATACTCTCTTTCTTTATTCCCATTCCCGTATCACTTACGGAATATATTACATTAAGCATGCCGTCTTTTAATTCACCACGCTGAACGGACAAAGATACGGAACCTTCACTTGTATATTTGATTGCATTATTAAGAACATTTATAAGCACCTGCTTAATCCTTACCTCATCACCTACAAGTTCAGCAGGAACATCTGGTGCAACGTTGATGTGAAACTCTAATTTCTTTTCTTTGGCGCGAAGCCACAACATTCCGACAATATCCGAAAGCATATCACCCGCATTATATACAACGGGCGTCAACTGCATCTGTCCGGATGCAAGTTTCGACATATCAAGAATATCATTTATCAAATGAAGCAGCATTTTACTTGCCGATTGAATATTAATAGCATCCTCAGCCACCTCATCGGAAATATTCTCTCGAAGAATCATTTCATTAAGTCCGACAATCGTGTTAATCGGTGTACGAATCTCATGACTCATATTAGAGAAAAACTGATTCTGCGCCTGATTTAACTGCTCGATTTCCACGCGTTGCTCATCCGAACGCTTCACCTCGCGACGATACATACGCGACTGGAATATAAGCGAAATACTTATACATATACACACCAGCACAAGCGCATTAAATGAATACAAATGAACGGCAAGGGTATCCTTTTGCTCAATCATATGAGGTGCATAATAAGAAATACACCAACATATTATTACCGAAAAAGCATTAAGCACATAAAAAAGCACTCGTCTCTTTCCGCTTAAGCACACCGTAACATAGAACACACAATACACAAACCAGATTGGTGCGTCTCCACTGATTCCTCCATCAAAAATATAGGAACAGGGAAGAAAGAATAACGTCATACCAAATGCAGCTAAAACGGAACCGATTTTTTCTTTGTTGTGCTTTATTGCAACCAAAGCCACAGCTGTGTACATAAACAAAACGCCAAACAAAAACACGGTTTCCTCTATACGCTGTCCAAGAATCAAATCTTCAATTAACATCAAAGTCCATGCAGCAACCGATACAACAGAGAGTACTACATACATTGCCTCCTGCAAATCGCGCTTTTCATCATAAATGATACTCTTTATCTTTTTATATAACATAGCACTACTCCTTTACCGGTTCAAAAATCAACACGTCATCATTCTCATTTTTCTCCGGGGCAAATATAAGCACTTCATCTTCACTATCTGCCGAAGAACTCTCTGCCGGTTTGTCAACCGGTTGTATATCGTATATATCAGCGATATGCTGCATTGTCGATTTGTAAGATGACATCAAAGCATTGTGATGACCTTCTATATAAGTAGCCTGCTCTTTCTTTGCAGCAAATTCAAGATCTTTCGCCTGCTCCGAAAGTTGCATATTACCAAGCATTTTTGCTGTGGTCTTTAATGCATGAACGTATATCTCATAGTTCTTGAAATCTTTTGCGTTATAGTATTCCTCAATCTTATTCTGCTTTCCAGGATATTCCTCAACAAACTGGCGAAGCAATGTCTCATAGAGTTCATCATCATTCTGGCAGTACTCAAGACCAAGCAATGTATCGATTCCGAAATTATTAAGCTTCTCATATGCTGAAAGTTCATGTTCAGGCTCTGCGTTCTCTTCCGAAGAAGTAAATGATTCCTGTACAACTTCTGCTTTCTCGTATGTGATTGCCGACTTTGGAAGAACCTTTTTAAGCACGCGCTCAAGCTCCTGCCTTTCAACCGGCTTGCTTACAAATCCATCAAATCCTACCGACAAGAACATTTCCTTTGCAGAACTTACAGCATTGGCAGTAAGCGCAACTATCGGCAAATCTTTATTCTCTTTGGAACGTATCGAACGGATGTGTTTCATTGCTTCAACACCATCCATACCCGGCATCATATGATCCATAAAGACAATATCGTATTCATTTTCATGGCACATATCAATTGAATCCTGTCCGGAAGCCGCAGTTGAGACAACCATGCCGTAACGCTTGAATATACTTTTTGCAACACTTAAGTTCATCGGCTCGTCATCAACTACCAATGCTCTTATTCCATTACAGTACATAACATCTTCATTGGTATCCGAATCTGTATAGTCCGTATTCAGTACAGATACAACCGGGAAGCAGTAGAACGGCTTCTCCATTATCTTAACCCTTGAGCCTCGTGGCAGCTTAAAGTTGCCATCCGCTACAACAACTACTACCATTTCTTTTGCAAGTCTCTCAAGCTCTGCAGAGGCCGAAAGGTATTCCTCATCACCAACAAAAAGATGTGTCAATTTAACAGATGAAGTGAGCTTTTTTAAGTTGGCTGCATTATCAACTCTATGCATCTGTACCCCGAGTCCGACAACGATATGGCCAACCATCGCATTGTAATACTCACGCACATTCGGGTTTTTATATTTTTCAAAATTAAGAAATGCGCCGATACATTTTTCTTCGCGATTATTAAGCGACATACAGCTTCTTGGGTCAACAACTTTCTGTGGTATTGAAACCCTGACTGTCGTTCCCGCTCCCGGTTTACTCATAACCATCATGAAGCCACCAAGTGAAGCAACAAAACCTGATGTAATGGAAAGGCCAAGGCCAAGTCCGCCCGCATGTCTGGTTCGTCCGGAATCTGCCTGATAGAATCCATCCATAATACGCTCTGTTTCTTCCTCGTCCATACCTATACCGGTATCTGTTACCTCAAGCATAAGATTGACACCATACTCCTGCTTTTCTACAGATATTCTCGCATAGACACCACCTTCACTTGTATATTTCAAACCATTCATTATAAGGTGATGAAGTATCTTTTTTAATTTGTTGATATCCGTATTCATTATGCAAGGTATTGCAGGATCAACGTCTATAACAAGCTCTATATGCTCCGGCTTGTACGGACGAATCTCCGTAACAAGATCATTTAGCACCGAAGATAATTCATAGTCTTCGTAATTATTAGCCAGTTTGTTACTGTCAATCTCTGAATAGTCGAGAATATCACTTATCTGCTCAGCAACACGTCTTCCGGCATTACGCACCGATATGAGATTAGTAAGTTTCTCCTGATCCTGCTCGTTGTCAATACATATTCCGGTAAGTCCCATAATCGCATTTATTGGTGTTCTGATTTCATGAGAAACATTGGCAAGGAAATCATTAAGTCTTTGTGTCGCATAGGTTAATTGATCAATCTCGTCACGGGAATGGTCAAGCACCTGCACCCATTTTGTAATGATTGTTCTAGATATCCAACTTATGGTTGTGATAGCTGCAATATGAAGTATTGCACGTGTGATAACAAGGGAATCAAACTTCTCGCCGGCTCGCCACATAGAAACAATACCGTACGCAAAAGTTATGTAATAAAGAATCTGCAAAAATGTTATAAGTGACCTGATTCCTGTCATTGTGAAAAGAATCAGCACAATAGACATGACCGCCACAGTATCGAAAACACTCGTCGGGTGACTGCCATAAAAGAAAAATGTAAACATTATAAATATCGAGTATATCCATACCCTGTATTTTTCATTAAATCTCTGCTGGATGTGTATAAACCACGACACTCCAACCCCCATTAAAATAAGTAATACCGCCCACATTTCCCATCCAAGCAAAATGGACTCTACCGTAAGGATGCCTGAAAAAATAGTATAGCTTAACAGTATCGTCATCTGTGATGTTTGGAAAAGCTCGTTTCTTTCTTCTACCTTCTTCATATTACGACTCCTTCATTGAATAATCCGCATCTTCATCTATCATTTCCAGCATAATGTCAGCAAATGTAGGATCAAATTGTGTTCCGTGTCCGTTGCCGATTTCCTCGCGTACAACCTCCTGTGGAAGAATCCCTCGATAACTACGTCTGCTCGACATAGCGTCATACGCATCTGCAACTGCAATAATTCTGGCCTCCTCTGGAATCTCTTCACCCTTAAGACCATCCGGATATCCTTTGCCGTCGTAACGTTCATGATGCCATCTTGCTCCCGTTGCAAGCTCCGGCATCTCTTTTATATTCTTAAGTATTCTGGCTCCCATAACAGGATGATTCTTGATAATTTCAAACTCATCCTCTGTAAGTCGCGCGGGTTTGTTGATTACCGCATCAGGTATTCCAATCTTACCTACATCATGCAACAAGCCCATCATATATATGTCGTTTTGTTTCTCCGGAGAGTAACCCGCTCTTTGCGCAATCATTTTCGCATATTGCGCAACACGTCCTGAATGACCATTCGTGTACGTGTCCTTCGCATCAATTGCCTCCGCAAGGGACTTCACGACATGCATCATAAGCTTCTGGTTTTCCTTCGTCTTGATATCAACCATACTGCTTAAGTATTTCTTGAGAGTTTCAAGCTCTAATATGTGTCGTATACGAAGTATAAGTACTTCCGGCACAAAAGGTTTCTTGATAAAATCTATCGCGCCAAGTGTCAATCCTCTCTTCTCCGCTTCGATACTTTCATCCGCGGTAAGAAATACAACCGGAATATCAGCGACCGCATGCTCCATGCTTCTAAGCTTTTCAAGCGTCTCGAATCCGTCCATGCCTTCCATCTTAACGTCTAGCAGAATCAAGTCTGGAAGGTTTTCTTCCAAATGACGAAGAAGAGCCTGACCTGAGCGAAGCGCAGCAACATAATAGCCCGCTTTACTTAATGTGTGACCTGCAAGTTGAAGAATCGATGCGTCATCATCAACAACAACAATTTTCTTCTCCTTTACAGAGTCGACTGCATTATCTTCGCCTGCAATGTATTCAATCTCATAGGAAAGAGCAGTATCATCTCTGTAAAGCTCGTACCACTTTTCCAAAACTGTCCCAAGAAGTTTCGTAACAGAAGCTTCTTTGATGTCTGCAGCAAGCAGAAAATACTGATTGGCACTGCTTCTTGTCATGATGTCGGATTTCCTGAAAAATGCCATTACAAAATCTCCGAACTTATCACATGCGTCACGATAGCTTTCCGAATCTCTGCCGTCCTGCTTTCCTATTGTGAAAAGAATCTTGCAGGCACTCTTTTTGTTGAGAATAGCATGGTGCAAAACATAACGATATACGTGAGAAAATGATTCCGCATCAAGTTGCAAAGCAACATTGGATACGGCATTATCTCCGAACTTTTCCGAAAGCGTGCTTATGTTTAATTCTTCGCGGTCAAACTGTTGATATTCCAAAACTTTCCCCTCCTCAACGTATGTGTCCGTTGTTAATTACTCATCCTGTAACGCTGCCATAAGATAAATAAGTGGTGAGTTCCAATATATTGTAATCTCATTACAAGAATAGCTTTGCACGTTGTCTATATAACATTTTGCCGGTGCAACATCTGCAAGCACCGCTTTGGCATATGGATCCTCAAGATTGCTGTTAGGTCCACCCACAAGCATACCCGGCATGCATTTACCTGTTGCCTGCGAAGGTCTGTGATGAGGATTTTGTGGACTTAAGTAACCCTGTCCTGTTACAAAGCAGTAACCTGTCGCATTAAGTCCAAGCAAATAATCAAGCTGGCCTTTCGCACATTTTACATACTTCTCATCAGGTGCAATCTCATTGGCCATCAACAATACCATTCCACTGTTGCTGACTCCCATGTTAGAACCCCAATAGAAAGAATTGGTAAAATCAACACCATACGGATTCTTCTCGCTTGTCTCTACCGACTCATTAGCCTTGCCTATAAAATAATCCTGTATTGTCTTTCTTAAATTACTTGAATCTGTAAGAAGTTTATCATTGGTAAGTGCAGCATAACAACCATACATTCCTACGCTTGACCATCCCATACCTTCAAGATTTCTCTCGTCATCAATATACTCTGCCATTGCAGTTTTGTATTTGTCATCACCCGTTGTCTTGTATAACTCACTTGCCGCCCAGAAATACTCATCTCTGTCATACTTGTCAGGATATTCACCGGTCGATATTTCATCGGGATTTTTAAATCCTCTGTCGCCCTTGTGCTGTTCAAGATAGTCCCACGCCTTCTTCGCAGCATCCAAATACTTGTTGTCATCACATACACGACCGGCAAGTGCCATTACCGCAGCAAAATCACCTGTTGCCGCATTTGATATAGGTGTTACGATTAATTCCTCGGTCTCTTCCTGTGGCATAACTTCTCCCGGGAAGCTTGCGCATGTAACCTTGTGATATACACCTCCGCTTGTCTGATCCTGCATTTTGAGCATCCAGTCAAGCTCGTATTTTGCTTCGTCAACAAGATCTTTCTCACCGAACTTCTCATAAGCAAGAACAAGATCCGCAGCAGCTTTCGCGCCTGCAACAACATATCTTCCGTAATCGCCGGCATCATGCCATCCACCGCTTACATCAATCTTCTTATCCGTTCCGTATATAGTAGCCTCTCCGGTGTGGCAAGCAGGATGAGCAAAATCTCCCGCCTCATCACTTGTAAGTTCCATTCCGCAGCGCTGTAAATACATCATTTTCACAATACTTTTGTATGTATCTTCGTAAACATTGTCGCCAATCTTAAACTCTCCGGACTCTTCACCTTTACCGGTTACAATCTTATAAGTTCCTTCTTTGTTAAGCTCACTAAAGTCACCTGTAGAATCCATCTCTTGTCCTGCTTTGTATTCTGATGGCTCTGAAAGTGTTCCTTCAAATGCTGTCTCTCCGCTTGCAGCATCTACAACAGTAAAAGTTGTGTCATCATCTGCAAGATTGGTAAATACTGCTTTCTTTGTATCATTTTTTCTGTAACCAACCTGATTGACCTTAATCTTCGGTGCTTCTGCAAGAGCCTCAACCTCTTGCATGTTGCTACCATCATTAAGTACCAATGAAAGATTATCTATCATTATCGAATGTGCCTCCACACTTGCGGCGTCAACACCTGCCTCTTGCATGCTCTCAACATATCCCAAATTAAAACAAAATCTCGGAGCGGGGTCACTGCCCTCCTCCATGGTAAACTCCATTGAATAGTGCTGGGGTTCGCCTGTTAATGAAACAGTCTCTGTTGCATATGCATGATAGTCACCACCATTTAACTGGATTCTCCATGCAATGTCTCTGTCTATTGTGGAATGTGCATCAAAATCAAGCTGATAGACACCTCCCTCCTGCATTGCAAAACCGTCATAAAATACCTGAACGCCATGCTCAACAGTTCCTATATTAGCGATGTCGATTTGTAACTCTCCATCATCATTTACATCGAGTTTAACACTTCCCCCGTTAGTAGTGTATGTGCCAAATGTTCCTACTCCGTCTGAAAAATCGCCGCCTTTAATCAAGTTGACACCGGGCTGTATCTCGTCGGATGCATCTGCTACGTCCTCTGTTTTTTCTTCCGAAGTTTCCTCTGTCACTTCTTCTGTCGTAGTCGCTGCAGGTTCTTCTTTCTTGCCTCCGCATGCTGCAAGGCTTAACAGCATTGCTGTTGTCATAACAAGGGCGAGTCCTTTCTTATATCTTCTCATTCCGTTCCTCCTTATTAATCATGTTGATTACATGTTCGCCATTTTCTAATTTGTAAAGTTTCTTACTTCTCTGATTCCATAAGAATTGCCACGGTTGCTGATGTTCCGAGTCGGTCCGCACCGGCTTCTATCATTGCCTTGGCCGTCTTGTAATCTCTTATTCCTCCAGAAGCTTTCACATTTACACGTGGATACTTCTTACCTGTTTCTTTCTCAAGTTCTGCTGTCTTGGCATCGACAGTCTTTCTCATGAGCGCCACATCCTCTACGGTTGCACCGCCTGTTGAAAATCCGGTTGAAGTCTTAACGAAATCGGCACCGGCTTCAACTGCTGCTTCGCAGGCAAGCACTTTCTCCTCTTCGGTGAGAAGACATGTCTCTATTATTACCTTAAGAATTGCTTCCTGTCCTGTTGTATTGTGACGACAAACCTCTTTGACCTCTGCTATATCTTCTGTCACAAGATCCCAGTCACCATCCTTGACTGCGCCTACATTTATTACCATATCTATCTCGGTCGCACCGTCTTCTATTGCGGTTAATGTCTCCATTTTCTTTGCCATAGTGCTCATCGCACCAAGAGGAAATCCTATAACCGTACAAACATCTATGTCCGTATCAAGCAAAAGCGTTGAAACCTGTTTCGTTCTTGCACTGTTTACACAAACCGATGCAAAATTATATTGTATCGCCTCTCTTACTATTCTGTTCACATCCTCACTAGACGCATCCGCCTTAAGAATTGTGTGATCGAAATATTTTGAAAACTCCATGTCGTATCTCCTTGCAAACCTTTATTATCTTTCCATGCTTGTTAGTCCATATGTCATTCATCGCAGGCACGCTTTCGCTGCATATAAGCTCGCAGCGGCTCTAACCTCATGCTTCGCATTCGCTAAGTGCCGGCGACTTATAAAGCACCTGCTTACGAATAACATATAGCCTACCAAGCAGTTAATGATCTCAAAAAAACTATATTAAATCTAACGCTTCCTTCGCAAGGCGATCCGCCATCTCGTTGTAGGTGACGCCGGTGTGGGCGGCCACCTTGACGAAGGTGATTTTGATCTTCTTGCGTTGCTCTTTTATAAACTCTTTGTATCGTATAGTTCCGGGCTTATTGGCCTTCCATATATTGTTTGCCCACTTCTCTATTCCTTCATAATCGTAATATATTACTACTTCTTTGTATCCATGTTCTGCCGCCCATTTGATAGCCGTCTCACTCCCTAGTATTTCTCCTGCAACATTTCTCATGGAAACATATTCTTCATCATTGTTATCACCGTTTAGCTTAACGACCTCGTCATCAAACACGAGCACACAACCATATGCGTATCTCTTGGTGGTATCATCGTAGCTTCCGTCAACATATGCGACAAGACATGTGTCGGTGCTGATTCGTTGACAGTCTTTGTCGTCTTCTGTTTTCAATACTGCTCTCTCAATCCCGGTTACTTTCACATCTTTTTCTACGGATGCGACACCAAGAAAGTTCTCTGCATCATTTATATTATCAAAACCTTTATATACTGCACCAGGGAAACCAGCCACCTGTGTCTTACAATCATCCCACGTAAGATATATTCCCGGGGTTTTACCCACAGCAACCGCATAATATTTTTTTGCCATATTTCTCCTTACCTATAACCAATTTTCTGCCAACTCTTTTTCGAGTTTCCTAAACAAATTATAGTAATCCTTCTATCACTTTCAATGCTTTGCCCTTGCAGCTTCCCATCTATCATACTGCTTGACATACTGCTCATTTAACCACTCTATCATGGCTTCTTTGCCTTCAACCGTGAAAGGAAACTCGGCCGTCTCCTTCTCCTCATCGGAAGTGCTCTCAAAACTATACGGCTCCGGCCAGATTATAACAACAAAGTTGGCTTCACCCTTATCCTTCTCTGCTTTTAATGACACATCATCCATCGGGTCCCTGGCGATTCTAAATCTCATTCCTCTGTGGCTTCCAAGGTACGGCTGCGCGTGTTCATACCACGTCAAACCATATGAATCCTTGTTCTCTATCTTTGCGTATTCCATATCATACTCCCAAATATTTGATCAGTCCGTCTATCTGTTTCTTTGCATCCTCAACACCAAGATTATACATACTCTGCATCACTTCCTTGTCATGCTCAATCCTCTTAATCGGTATTGAACGAGACGGTCTTATGACAAATGCCTTACCTTGCTTCTCCAACTCAATTATATCTTCCAAAGTTTTGTTGTAATCCGTTGGTCTGTTGTTAAGTGTCTGTACAAACTCGGGATATTTGCGATAAACAACCGAATTAATGAAATTATTCTCGCTCTTTTTCCTGTAATCAATCGGTCTTGTAAGGACGACTATCATTTTATCGCAGCCAAACTCCATACATTTCTTAACAGGAATGCTGTCCGCACATCCTCCATCAAGATACTTCTTCCCGTCAATCTCAACAAGCTTCGAAACAATTGGCATTGATGATGTTGCACGAAATGCTTCCATTTGCTCAAGCACATTATCAATCTTTATGTATTCCGCCTTACCTGTTTCAACATTAGTTGCAACAACATAAAAATCTATTCCGGATTTCTCAAATGCTTCCTCATCATATACATCAAGTTTAAATGGTATCTCATAATAAGCAAACTCTTTGTTTGCGATATTGCCTGTAGTTATTAACGAACGAAAACCCATATATCTTGGATCTTTGGCATAATTAAGGTTGTAACGAAGTCCTCTTTCTCTCTGCTTTGAAGGATAATTAACACCAAAAAGCGCACCTGCCGACACTCCCATCATTGTGTCAACCTTGATATCATTATCCATAAAAACATCGAGTACTCCAACCGTATATAATCCGCGAAGTCCACCACCCTCAAGCACCATACTTGTACTCATCTGTCACTTCTCCTTCTCTAACAAAATCTTCCTGCCACATAGCAACATTTACACATTAATCTGATAAACTTCCAATTCCTTGCGAACCTGTTCGCGAAGATCCGGGTCTTTCTTTAGAAGTTCTTCTATATCCTTAAGTCCCTCAACTCTAAGGCTCTCATTGTAAGCAATCTGCTCGCGAAGTTTCTGACGTCTCACATTAAGCGAATGCTTAACCTCAACCATTTCTCTCGGGTCAACAAGTGCCGGCGTCTGCTTAATCCAAATATCCGGGTCCTTTATTCCATGATTGAAAAGGAGCTTTGAAAGCGCGTCGGAATACTCCCTAAGATCACCGCTGTTTTTCTGATATTTCCTGACTTCTTCAACCATAACGGTATATTGATCGTACAGATATTCCAGCTCGCGCAGGTTTTTGATATTGTATTTGTTATAAAGATACTCAAGCGTAGATGTATTATTAACAAATTTAATCTTGACCTTGTTGGTAAGACTTATTGCTTTGTTCTCTTTCTTCTGTGCCAGCTTGTACTGATATGTCAGCTTATGAAAAGTCACAACGGAAAATGCTGTCATTCCCATAACCACAAGCACAATGAGCAAAATAGGAATCATAACATTAGCCTGCATAACTATACCCAAAATCGCAAGCACTAATATCAGAAATGCCGAAGTTCCTCCCAGCACAATCATAAACATCCTCAATCTGTGCTGCTGATCTTCGACGTTATCCTGAATATATTCCTGTGTATTCTTCTCTATTTCCAGATTTTTCAAATCCTTCTTAATCTTCATATCCATATCCTCAAGCTCTTTAAGCTGTGAGAATATTTCGGTAAGGTTCTTCTCCAAACCCTGAATCATGCGAAAATCCGCATCGCTTATTCTGTCATCAGAATGTAAAAACTCTTTTGTTTCACTCTCCAGCATGGAGATTTTCTTGGCAGTAGCAGTTATCTCTGCTCTAACCTCCTCGGGCAGATTCTCTATGGTCTGAATGTCAGTAAAATAAGACGTCACCATATCATACTCAACTCTTAGCTCATCTACATGATATGTGGCATCAATTATCTGGTCACATTTGTACGCAACATCGTCCTTATCTCCCAGGGCTTCTCTCGCAGCCTGCTTGGCAAGATAACTGTCGATACTCTCATATTCAAATGTCTCCTCAGTCACTTCTGTTTTGCTAAAGATATCCCGAATTGCACTAAACCAACTCATCCCATTTGCTCCCGAAACTCTGTCTTTAACTGATCGATTACCTTATCCATACGTTGCGAAAAATCTTTGAGATTATTCTTCTCATAATGATACAATGCTTTTTCCAATTTGCGAGAAATCGGCGAACCTGCAACATCACGCTTGGCGTTATCTATCGAATCGTAGATTGTTTCCACCATATCCTCTGCATGATAATGCTTTGCAAGCACTTCTATGTCGTCCCGCTGCTTAACCGTTGCCATCAACAGCAAGTAGCCATACAATGATTCCTGTCTTCTTGAAAGATTATACGCATTCATATAAGAATCCATCGCATCCTGCAATTCAAAATTGTTAGCAAGCGCAATGCCCCTATTATGATATATTGCACTTAAAAGCTCCGGATTATTCATATCCGGATTCTGTTCTAATATCTCATCATATATGGCAAGCGCCCTCAAATACTTGTGATATCTAAGGAATCCATCTGCCTCAAGTTTTCTGTGTTTTACCGGCTCGAGTTTTTTAAGTCTCTCCACACGAACAATGAACTTCTTAACCTCATCAATGGAATAATATTCCTTATATGTCAGTATCGTTGTAAGTAGATCGGTAAGGTCTGTTCCGTCTTTTTGCTTAAGCATGGCAAGCTTGTCTGCAAGGTCTGTAAGTCCAAGCTCATGACTTAACCATTTGAACATTGAAACACCGATAAACTCTTCCGAAATAAGCGCAGTGTTATTGTAAATGTAATAACACAACTCCTCATAAGAGAATACCTCAATCTTCGTGTTGGGGAAAATATATGAAATTGTAGCCGGTTTGGTTTCACATAAAATTACTCTGCCCATGATATCTCTTTTCTGTATATTTTGTTCGTTGTGGGATATATCTTACCAAATCCCATGTCTCTGATTATTATTGCACCATTTTTCTCATCATAAAGCTCAACTTCTATAGAAAGCTTCGTAGTCTTTGGCGGTCTCTTCGGAAGTCCGTGTATCTCAACAACTTCCTTCTGCGTCTCATCTGTGATTCTGTTACGATAAATGATCTCCACACGGTTGGTATCATCCAAAAACAGATTGACCGTTCCCTTCATGTTGTACCATTCGCGCCCACCCAGGGTTATCGGATAAAACTTTGTCTTGCCTGTTTGGTCTCCGATTCGTACCCCGATATCATATGCGATAAAATCATTGGTATTGAGAACCATATCGCGTCCTTTTTCATATGCACCATGCTTGGCATGATAGCAGGCACCCTTGGTATATATATTCTGACCAATGAATACGCGGCGTCCATCACATAAGACATTCTGCGATTTCTTTATCCATTTATCCTTAAATCCTGTTCCGGTTAAGAAAACGGAAGATATATATGTTTCTCTCATTTTCTTAAGTGCGACTTTGGCAAATAGTTCATCCAACTGTTCACGGTCGCCAAATACCATCGAGTACTCTATCTCTTCAAGCTTAGTTTTGGTAAGGCTGTAAACAACCGTACTGTTAAGCTTCTTTCTATCCATGCGGTAATAATACATACCTTCTGTATCGAACTCAAACATCGAAATACTGTTGCTTCTTACCGACTCGTCCTGATTCATGATATACTGGAAAAAGGCATTCTCATGACTCAAAATACAAAACTTCTCAATGTTAAGTTCCTCCTTAAGTTTGCTTAACACATCGAATATATTCTTGTTGTAACGCTCAACCGTTACCGTCAATGCAGCAAGACTGCACTCCGTCATACTCACCATAAACTCTTCAATCTGCGTCTTTAGAAGAATCAAAAGCAAATCCTCGTAATTATAGGTTACGCCGTTAATAATCAGCTGGTTTGTCGTTCCTACATTACCAACCACGTCATCAACCAGCTTTCCGTTATGAGAGAACTTGATGCGACTGACTTCGCTTCCTACGTACCATTTGTTCTCATCTGTAGAAAAATACATGGTATTAGGCAGAAGATATGTCTCTGTATTATTAAGTTGGTAGATTGATTCCGGCTCTATACTGTCACCCTTGCAGAAGCTAATCTGCATATTATTATCACACAGGTCCAAGCCTAAGAATATTTCATTCATTCTTCATTCTCCTAAAGTATCTGTATGTTTTCCTCCAAGACGGCGGATAATCTGACGTATTTGCCAATCTTATCAAGAAGCATTCGGTTATCGCCAATCTCCTGATTGATAAGCATTGAATTAAGCATTTCAAAACGATTCTCATACTGCTCGGTCTCGCCCTTGGCTTTCATAGCCATTGACTCGTACACCTTCGTAGTCTTCTCATGCTCGGGTTTCATGCGATACAACAAGTTCTCGCCATGGAATAACACAAACTCCTTAACGTAATAGCCCGGAAGCACCTCCATCATACGTGCCTCTCTGTTAATTTCCGGCTTATCAATACCCGATTGTATATTGTACATAAATGATATCTGTTTGCCCGCTTTGTCTCTTGTGACAACATAAGTTAAGAGGAACAAATCCTTCGGAAGCTTAACATACTTCTTGAAGTTTCTGAAAAACGGAAGAAGTATTCCACGTTTAACAAAATACTCAACCGAAGTACGAAGCCAGTTAACCTCTAATTCCTCAAGTTTTGTCTTCTCACTCAAATACTTAAGCATAGCTGCGCGACACATATCATCTGTCCACTCTTCTCTTGTCATTTGCAAAAGCATCTCATCAAAGAAGCCTTCCGGAAGTTCATGCTGCTCAACAAGATAAGCAAATGAAGCTCGTTTGAAGAACGCCTTGATAACCATTCCACGTTTCTTGCGTCTGACATAAGATTCAAAAACCGGGAACAAATCATTCTCCCACTGCTCGGTGTAGAGCATAAGACAAATGATATTCTCCTCAAAGCCCTCTATCTTTCTTACTCTGCCGTTAGCGCGTTTCCAGAGTTTGACCATATCATTAAGTCCACTCTGATAATACGACACAAGATATTCAAGTACAGGTGTCGTATCTTGTCCTAAGCTATATAAATGTTTGGCAACAGAGATAAGCGTATCCTCTCTGGCATACTGCGAAAAACCTTTCATAACATCAACAAGCTTGATAAGATTCTCGTTGTCTACATCACCATATCCAAACTGTTTGATTGCACCGTATGCTTTGTCGAAAAGACCACACATTATAAGATTGTTAATATACTCTCCGCTGTTCTTCTCAAGCACATAATCATTCTCAACTCTGTCAAGGTACGTGCTTAATATATCCATGTCCAAATGCTGCCTGTAATATTTTACAATTCCCCAGATAGCCTGTTGCTTTGTCTCTTTGCTGATCTCATGGAATGATAACAAATCCCTTGCTATATTAACCTCTCTGGCGTCTTTTGCATCAAAAGCCGAAAGTTCTGCGTATCTATACAAAATATATCTGTAATCATCACTTGAATAACGGGCCAGCAAATCAATGTATTGCTCCTCATCAACAAGCTTCTCCAAACGATACGGAATCGTACTTACATATCTGTTTCTGTTGCGGTCCACAAGTGTAATAACGGCTGATTCCGTTATCATGTCAACATACGCAACCTTGTTCTTAACAGGAACTACCATTTCCTTGTCGAGTTCTCTATGGTTAACGATTACTGCAATTATACTGTCGCTTGCAACCGTAAGTTTTCTCTTAAAGATAACATTTACAAGGCTAGACGCATAATGAGCATTGACGGACTGTGGGCGCAAGAACTCCGAATAAATCACTGACAAATCGTCACTCATATTGCCCTTTATTATCTGACCTTCCATAAATCCAAGGATGTTTGGAAGATACTCTTCAAACTGCGACAGGTATTGTCTCTTGTTGACAATGACATTAGCGTACAAATACGCATACTCGTTGTCTGTCAAAAAACTCTTGTAGTTAAAATAACGAAGTACCGCATCCGGGATCGTGTCATATCTTGACTTATCCATTGTACGCAGGTAATTCTCCTGAATTCCGACAAGCTTATATCCGCATTTGATTCCCTCGAGATAATACTTGTTATATCTGTTCTCAAGCTTGCCTCCCTTAATAAGGAGCGAGCAAATGATTCTAATAATCTCCGGCTTTCTCTCAACTTCATACACCATGTTAAGAATACGGAACACTTTGGACGTGAATGTCTTCTCCTTATCCGCAAGGTGCAAGAACTCGTCAATAACCTCTTTGCTCAAATACCTGTTATTAAGTCCGTATGCTAATACGGAAGTCTCCAATCGTCCTAACTTCTTAAGTATAAGTGGCTCCTGATTGAACAAATCACACACTTCTATCGCCAATACCGGGCTGTCATAACCGCCGAGATACAAGCCCTCAATCTGCGAGAACAACCACTGTCTATCTCTCTGATATCTCTCATCAAGATTGATTAATAACCAGAAGAAGAATACCTTATCCTTGCAATTGGTAAGCGCCTGCTCTATCTCTTCACAGGATGCAACAATCTGTCTTGTATCTCTTGAAAGCATAGCCTTCAGATACAAATAGTAACAATGCTCGCGCTCGCCATACATGGAGCTGTCGGAATCCGCTTCCATTCTTCTTATCTCTTGTCTGGCATTATCTTCCTGTCCCGCAAGAATACTCATATGTATAAGACCAAGCTTGTAAATGCCGGTCTTTGGCTCATAGTTAACAAGACTCTTGAGCGAGCGTCTCACGTTCTCGATAAACATTTCAAGTGAAATAACACCTGTTCTGTAATCAAGATAATTATGAATGAGTGCAGCTTTTTCAATCTTTTTAAGCTTACGGTCATGGTTCTTATGAAGAACCGACTCTTCCTCCTCGGGACGTCTTATCGATATAGAAACCGTTATCTTCTGGTACGTATTCTCCAATATGATATGTCCGGATACAGCCTTATCCTCATCAAGAAGTTCAGGATTTAAGCTATACTTAATAACGCCCGACTCACCTTCAAAATCCATACTGCAGATTTCCGATTGTTGAAGCTCTATAAAATGATCCTCGGTATAGACCTTCATCTTACAATAACCCCAGGTATTCTTGTTAAGAACAATCTCATGTTCCTCTTTCATTTTCGGATAATTAAACTGGAATCTGTCATGCTCTACCTGGAGCGTAAGCGCACGTTTCTTGTGTATATAGACAAGGAATTCCTCAAGTGCCTGATTCTTATCGACACAACCAAGCAAGCTTCTATACACCTCGATATATTCACCGTTTCCGGCAAGCAACGTCTTCTCAAACTCATCAGAGAAGAATACGTCGATAGCCTTATCCCAATCTGTCTCAGCAAATGCCGAGAACTTCATCAGGTCCTCGATTGCAACCTTATCCACATCGATAAATGGCGCCACAACCTCTATGTTGTATGGAATAAGCATCTCCGTACCGTTACCGATAACGTGGATGTTACCCTCGTAAACGCTTCCTTTAACCTTGTTGACACCGCTGAAGGAATACTTGATTTCTCCTTTCCTGCCAACAATGCTATGGTCTTCAAAAGTCAAAAAATAAGCGTCATCAAACACCATCATTTTCATTGGTATATCGTTGTCTGATGACACTAAAACAGAGCCGGAATAAACGCTTCCCGCCTCAACCTTTAACTGCAGATAATTTCTTGATAATTTGACTTCAGGGTACTCTACGTAAAAATCACCCTTCGCATATTGCTCGACCTTGCTCTTCATTTGTATTCCCCAAATAATATCTTGAAGTTATAACATAATAAATGTTATAATGAATTATATCAAATATTTAGCGAAACTTCAAGAAACATAAGAAAGAAGGTACAATCATATGGGCACATCAAACGACTTATTTCACGGCAGTGACCTTGACGTAATCGCATCGCGTTACAACATAGATATTGATTCGATAATTCCCTATGCTTCCAATGTTAATCCAATGGGAATGTCACCTCTTGCAAAGCAGGCCCTTCTTGATAACATAGAGGCTGTTTGTTCTTATCCTGAAAGGAATTACGCATCTCTTCGCGAGAAGATTTCCAATTACTGCGGGGCGGCTCCTGACAAATTAATACTCGGTAACGGAACATCGGATTTGTTAAGACTTACTTTCGAAACCGTCAAACCCGCGCGCACGTTGATAGTGGGTCCAACCTACTCTGAATATGCACGTACTGCTAAACTTGCAGGAAGTGTGACTATCGGATACATGCTTAGAAACTCTGAAGACTTTGAACTTGACGAGGACAATTTTATAAAGAGCCTGACTGATGACATTGATGTACTTGTCCTTTGCAACCCGAACAATCCGACAAGTAAGCTTATCACAAGGAATCAGTTAGACAACATCCTTGATGCCTGTCTTACACACAATATCTTTGTTATTATCGACGAGACTTACATTGAGTTTGTCAAAGACGTCAACACAGCATCAGCCATAGCATTTACAAGGAAATACGATAATCTTATCGTTCTTCGAAGCGTGTCCAAGTTCTTTGCAGTACCTGGATTACGTCTTGGATATGCTATAACTTCTAATGAGGATTTCCTAGAGGCAACAAACAATTCCAAAGTTCCATGGAACGTTAATTCCCTCGCCTCTGTAGCAGGTGTTATGTTTGAAGATGAGAAATATATCAATCTGACAAAGAGTCTTATTCAAACAGAGAGAAACCTTATCTACTCTGCCATGTCAACGAGAAAAACCATCAAGGTTTTCAAGCCGGAAGCAAACTTTATTCTTATCAAGCTTCTTAAGGAGGAACAAACAGCATCCGATGTATTTGACTACTGTATCAAGAAAGGTCTTATGATTCGTGACTGCACAGATTACGAAGGTTTGGGTGATAAATACGTTCGCTTCTGCTTCTTAAAGCCTGAACAAAACGACAATATGGTTAACACCATTTTGGAAATCGTATAAATAAAAAAAGCTGCCACATTGATATGTACCCTCTTTACTGGACAACCAGTAAGGAGGGTACATATCATTTTACTCGATTCCTTCAAGGTCATATCCCGATTAACTTCCGGTAAATGGTTCGTACTTTTTTCTGACTCTTTTTACCATTTCATTAAAACTATTCTTTTTTATAACAACATCATTTTTTCCTGCAGCAGTTCCAAACGTTAATGTCTGGGTAATACCACAATTGTTTTTCAAATATGTAAGCATATTATCCTTCGATGCATTTTTATTATATATTTTTATATAAGAATAGCCTCTATGCTCTTCCGAAGAATATCTGACTATCTTTAATAACTTATCGTATTCCTGTTTGATCAGTTTATCATAAAATGCGTTGATCCGTTCATCT
>JAILRO010000063.1 GCA_024698145.1 Lachnospiraceae bacterium | reverse complement strand
AAGAAACAGCGTGAGATTATCTGTGTATGAAATATCCTGTGACATCTGAAAGGTACTTAGAGGTTGTTGGTATGCCGTGAGTACATAAGCGAATGCCTGACATGGATGTCAGGCAAGGCATGCTGAGACAGGATGTCGAATTCATAGCCGGTCGCGTATTATAAGAAAGTGTAGTCGGCATACCTACAACCTCTTAGTGCGTTTCACCTGGAAACAGGATATTCATACATCTGATAATCTATACGCGTTTGTTAGGGATAAAAGTGCATTAAACAGCAATCGGTTTAGTTCTTTAATATATATTTCCGTATTGTCTCAAAATCTGCTGGCCCGATGTCGAGCAGTGCCTTGTGGAAATCCATGTCTGTGTAGTTTTCCATTTTACAGTTTTTGTATTGATCTTTAAGGTTATTTATCTCATTGTAGCCAATAAAATAGCTAAGATAGTTAGCTGGCGCCTCGATTACATAAGAGTAGATGTCCGGAGCGTAGTAACTGTTGAATCCAAGTTCGTTGAAATAATTGCAGGTATCATTTAATGTCCAGCCTTCGTAATTAACACCGATATCGATCCTTGAGGAAAGAGCAAGATTGATGATTGTGTCGTAGCGGTATAGTTGTTGAAGGCTCTCGGAATACTTTGGATAGTTGATATATGAAAATGCATTAAGTTCAACGTAGGTTGCCCAGCCTTCTACATAACCGGGATAGTCGAGAATCTGTCGTATTGGAGCGGGGCTGGTATTGTTGTAATATACAGTCTGATACAGGTGACCGGGGAATCCTTCGTGTGCAAGAGTTGTGAACAGGTTTCCGTTTTCTTCATTGGTGTATAATGGATTTATGTATATTGTATTGTCTGAATAATTGTCGATTTGCGGAATCATGTAAAATGCTGGACTTGTAAATGATTCAAGACTTTTGGGGACGGTCTTGATGTCGTACGTTATCGCTTTATCAAGTGGTGGATATTCATCACGTATAAACAAATTAAGTGCCTCTAATATTCCCTCGGGAGTGTGATAGTTTGTGATTGCGGGATGGTCGCAGTAGTACATATAAGCGTCAGCATCGGTAGTGGCAATCTTTAATACGCCGGACAAAGAATCGTTGATTGCATTTTCGCATGTTGAAATCATATCGGTGACGGAAGAGGACGAGCCTGTTTTGTCATATACGAGTAATGTATAATAGTCTTTTCCTTTTTCAAATGATGCGAGTCCGTAAGAAGTATCTGCATCCGGTAGTTTACCAGCATTCTTGCATAAACTGCGTGAGTTTACAGGTGCTATGGGGCTTTTAGTGGATTTGCTTAAAATGAGTTTTTCTACACATGCGTGTATGCTTTTGTATGCAGGCAATATACATTGGTTGACATAATATCTGTTTTTGGAGATGTATTTTTTTCGGTCGGTTTTATTAAGGCCCTTAATCTCGTTTAATCTGTTTTCGAAGGTTACAACAAGAAAGTTATCATCTGATTTCAAAGATTTTATTATTTTAGACAGTTCTTTTTCGGTATCAATAAGAATGAAGTCAGGAGTTGCCATGTCTTTTTTGATTCGTTCGTTTTCGTATTTTATGGCTTCGTTGAAATATTCGGGAACTTGTGTGAGAAGTTCAAGGTATGTATCGATATCATCGGTATCATTTATAGGGTATTCGCAAAGAGTGACGGGAAGAGTAGAGGCGACACCGGTAGTGCTTCCTAACAATGTTTCATAGTAAGAGTAGTCCGAAAACTTTTCACTTAATGAAAGGTGTTTTTTTAACAAATCGTATGTTATCAATTCCTTTTCTGATAAGTTGTCTTTTGAAAAACTATTTAATTTGTTTTCAAGATGTTTTGTCGTTTTCTTTGATTTCTTTTTAATAGAATCTTTTTTGTAATCCTTGACTGAAAAGTCGGTGAGCAAAGGTTCGTTTTCAGGAATTTGATATGTTTCGGGGGCTTTTAATGTGTAGGCTGTGGTTGCTGAATTGGTGCTTACTTCATAACAAAAGAGGTTGTTTGCAAAATCAGAAAAGGTTTCGGCGCTATATACGGCTTTGAGTGTTTTGGCACGATACGCATTACGACTTATCGGGTTTGTAACATAGTAGAACACAAAACAAATTGCAAGAATGGTTACAGATGATACGAAAATGATGGCTTTTTTATTCATAGCTGGTGACCTGCAAAATGCGATTAAAATATTATATGATTTGTCAAAAAATGATATGTCGGATTAGTTGATTTTTCTTGACCGGTTTACTTGAAAGAATCAGCAAGTTGTGATATTCTAACACTTGATGATGTGCGATAGCACAAGTTGTATTTACAGGAGGATAAATAATGCAAGATATATATGGAATTGATCAATATGTAAGGAGTATTCCGGATTTCCCTGAGCCGGGAATCATTTTCAGGGATATTACATCAATATTACAGGATCCGGAAGGTCTTAAGAAATCGGTTGACGGTATAATCGAGAACCTCAAAGGGGTCGATTTTGATGTTGTGTTAGGACCGGAGTCAAGAGGGTTTATATTCGGAATGCCGGTTGCATATGCTTATAATAAGGGATTTGTTCCTGTTCGTAAGAAGGGTAAGCTTCCTTGCGAGACAATTGAGAAAGAATATGCACTTGAATATGGTACTGCTGTAATCGAGATGCATAAGGATGCAATTAAGCCGGGAGATAAGGTTGTTATAGTAGATGATCTTATTGCTACGGGAGGAACAATAGAAGCTATTATTGAGATGGTTGAATCTCTTGGCGGGGAAGTTGTTAAGGTTGAGTTCGTTATGGAGCTTGCAGGACTTAACGGAAGAGCTCGTCTTGCAAAATATGATATAGACTCATTACTTATATATGATGGAAAATAATATGCTTTGAAAGGGGTAATGATTATGATTATTGGATCGGAGGTTGTTTGCTGGCTTTTGCTTGCTGCAATATTCATCGTTACAGAGATTATTAGTCTTGGGCTTACAACGATATGGTTCGCAGGAGGTGCATTTGTAGCTGCGATTGCTGCTCTTTGCGGAGCTAATCTTGTGGTTCAGATAATTATTTTTGTTGTTGTTGCGGTCGTTCTGCTTCTTTTGACAAGACCACTTGCTTTGAAGTATCTTGAGCCAAAGACAGAGAAGACTAATGCTGAAGCACTTGTCGGACAGAATGCTGTAGTTCTTGAGGAGATCAATAATCTTAAGGATACAGGACGTTGCAAAGTCGGTGGAATGGAATGGACGGCAAGAACAAAGGATGACAGTGTCATCATCAAAGAAGGATATATGGCAAAGATTGTTGAGATATCCGGAGTTAAGCTTATTGTTGAGAAGGTAGACGAGGATAAGCTTTCGGAAGAAATAATTTCCAACGTATAACGATAAGATATGAAGAATGCATAGAAGCATTTTCATATAAAATTATTTAAATTGAAAGGGGATTTATTATTATGGGACCAGGAGCAGGTTTAGGTTTTTTGATGTTTTTATTATTTGTGGTAATAATAATCGTATCAAGTTGTATTCGTATCGTTCCACAGGCACACGCTTATGTTATTGAGCGTCTCGGTACTTATGCGGGAACTTGGTCAGTTGGACTTCATCTTAAGACACCGATTATTGATAAGGTGGCTAAGAAAGTTACTCTTAAGGAGCAGGTTGTGGATTTTGCACCTCAGCCGGTTATTACTAAGGATAACGTTACAATGAGAATTGATACGGTCGTATTCTTCCAGATTACAGATCCAAAGCTTTTCTGTTATGGTGTTGAGAATCCGATTATGGCTATTGAGAATCTTACAGCCACAACTCTTCGTAACATCATTGGTGATCTCGAACTTGATCAGACACTTACATCAAGAGAGACAATCAACACTAAGATGCGTGCTACACTTGATGAGGCAACAGATCCTTGGGGAATCAAAGTTAACCGTGTAGAGCTTAAGAACATTATTCCTCCGGCAGCTATTCAGGATGCAATGGAGAAGCAGATGAAGGCAGAGCGTGAGAGACGTGAGCAGATTCTTATCGCAGAAGGTGAGAAGAAATCAGCAATCCTTCGTGCAGAAGGTCACAAGGAGTCAGTTATTCTTGAGGCTGAAGCAGAGAAGCAGTCAGCAATCCTTCGTGCAGAGGCTAAGAAGGAAGCAACTATCCGTGAGGCAGAAGGTCAGGCAGAGGCTATTATCGCTATCCAGAAGGCTAATGCAGATGGTATTACATTGTTAAATGAGTCTGCACCAAGCAATGCGGTTATTCAGCTTAAGAGTCTTGAAGCATTTGGTAAGGCAGCAGACGGTAAGGCTACCAAGATTATCATTCCTTCAGAGATTCAGGGACTTGCAGGACTTGCCAAATCTGTTGTTGAGGTTGGTAAGAGCGAGGAAGCTTAAGCCATTTATTTGATTTAGTTTACAAAGGAGACAATGCGTGTTCGCATATGTCTCCTTTTCTTGTTTTTTGTGGACGAATAGTATTTTTTGGATTATAATAAGTGCTGTCGGAAAAATTTAGGAAAAACGTAATGGGAGGCGTTAGTTTATGAAGAAAAGATTTAATAATAAATATGTCAAACTTGGCATAACACTTTTTGTTGTAGTTGTGTTATCGCTTATGTTTAATTATACTTTAGAACACAAAAAGGAATACGAGGCTATAAAGACCTTGATAAAAGGCACACTCGCGCCGATTATAGCAGGCTTTGTCCTTGCGTATCTTCAAACGCCGGTGCTTAATTTCTTCGAGCATTACCTTTTTACACCTGTTGGAAACAAGGTTTTCAAGGAGAAAAAAGATGTCAAAAAGTTTTCAAGAGGATTGGGTCTGTTATTTACAATTGCATTATTTCTTTTCCTTGTTATCGGAGGACTATATCTTGTAATTCCGCAGATATATCAATCATTACTTAAAATCGTAACAGAAGCCCCGAACTACTATAATCATTTGTCGGAATGGATTATGTCGCTTGATAAAAAGCATTCTGAGGTGAGTGAATATCTGTTGGTTGCTTCCGAAAAGCTTTATTCACAGGCAATAGATTACCTTAATGATGATGTACTTCCTAACATGGACAAGATAGTTGCGGGAATAACAAGTGGTATCATGGGCGGTCTTAAACTTGTGTTAAATGTAGTTCTTGCGGTTATCATTTCTATCTATGTTCTTTTGGAAAAGGAAGTATTGGCAGCTACAGGTAAGAAGTTTTTGTATAGTCTTTTTGATACGACAAATGCAAATCAGATTATCCGTGGTGTTCGTTACATGGACAAGGTATTTGGCGGTTTCATCAGTGGTAAGATTGTAGATTCATTTATCATTGGGGTGATATGCTATATATTCATGACAATTGTTCAGCTTGATTATGCAGTATTGATTAGTATCATTGTTGGCGTTACCAATATCATTCCTTACTTCGGACCTATCATAGGAGCCGTACCAAGTATCTTGATATTGTTAATGACTGATGTTAAGGCAGGAATTATATTTGCAATATTTGCTGTTGTATTACAGCAGGTGGACGGCAATATTATCGGACCTGTAATATTGGGAGATAAGCTTAACCTCTCAAGTATGTGGATATTGTTTGCGATTCTTGTCGGCGGAGGTTTCTTCGGGGTTCCGGGCATGATACTTGGTGCACCGTGTTTTGCCTGCATTTATGCACTAGTGGGAACTATATGCAGAGCAAGACTTGTTAAGAAACAGTTGCCACCAGATTCGGGTGATTATTTTGGAGTGGACTATATAAGTCCTGATGACGGCAAGCCGGTATTGATAAACCACGAGCCAATCAGAAAGGGTATCGGAGTTTTCTCGTTTGATAAGCCGGAAAAAGAAAAGGCTATAAAACAGCGTGAAGAAAATGAAAAGAAATTAAAAGAAAAAGAGGCAAAGCTTCGAGAGGAAAAATATAAGAATAAGGAAGAAGAAACGCCTGAAGAGAGTACAGATGAATAAAAATATAGGCAGGATGTACCTGCCTATGCAAAACGGTTCAGATTGGAATCGTAATGATAATCGATAGTCGAAAGCTTTGAGGTGATTGCTTCTTCATCAAGCTGTAAGTCCTCACACATAGCGTTAAGACTTTCGTATTCATCACGAAGCTTGGTGTTTATATAGCTTAACAGTATCATAGGATCTGTTGGAAGATTAGACATGATGTACGCTCCTTTCAATATACATTTGTTATATACATTTATATATGATATAATGCGTGAAGATTTGTCGGATGTCAAGTTTGACAAAAACAACATAAAACAATTAAAAGAAAGGCAGATGTTTTTTATGAAACAGTTTGAAGGATATACTTATGTTGACGGTGGCGTGTGCGCTGCAAAGGGATTTAAGGCAAACGGTGTTTATTCGGGAATTGATACGGCGATGAAGCAGGCTCATGAAATGGACCTTGTTGCCAATGCTGTTGATTCCAAGGTTACAAAGAACGATCTTGGAATGGTTGTAAGTGATGAGGTGTGTAACACTGCTGCGGTATATACAACGAATAAGGTGAAAGGTGCCCCTATTCTTGTAACAAAAGACAATCTCAAAAAGACCGGTGGTAAGTCCAGAGCTGTTATCGTTAATTCGAAGAATGCCAATACATGTAATACAGACGGAGTAGCGGTTGCGGAGCAAATGTGCGAGCTTGCGGCTAAGGCAATCAATATCAAGCCGGAAGAGGTTGTTGTTGCTTCAACCGGAGTAATTGGTATTCCGCTTCCTATAAAACCTATAAGTGATCATATTAATGAGCTTGCAGACGGCCTTTCTTATGAGGGAAATGCCAAGGTTGTTAATGCTATAATGACAACAGACACAGTGCCT
>JAILRO010000068.1 GCA_024698145.1 Lachnospiraceae bacterium | reverse complement strand
ACCGGATTCAAGGATAGCTTCGATCATGCTAAAACAAAGTTTGGTCCGAAGAGTAAAAAGAGCGACGAAAATGTGTCCTCAAATAGTAGTGTACATCAGGAAAATCAGTGCTCAAATCATAGTGTAGACACATGTGGAGACGGTTGTCTTGCTGGGTTGGAAAGGATACATATAAAGAGATTACGGACACCTATGGCGTGCATGGTTTAACACGTTTATGGGGAATTGACAATAATTAAGATTTGATACAGTTGTCATGACAAAAAGTGATAAGCAGAAATGAAAATGAAATGAAAGTGCTTGATAAGGCGCTGTTCCTATGTTCGGCAGGCAACCCTATTGAACGTTTGGAAAAACTGGGATGCAAACCTTCAAAAAGCATATGAGATAGGAAAAGGATTATTTGACTGATGATAGACCAAAAAGGGGGGAACAATAATGATTGTAACTGTTAAGGATTTGGACGAAAAAAGAGCGATTGCGAGAACAATACTTGAGAACCTTACGGAATGGTTTGAAGTTGAAGAAGGACGAGAAGGATATATTAATGATTGCGCAGATTGGACTTTCCTGGCAGCCAAGGAAGATGATGAGGTTGCGGGATTCTTATGCCTGAAAGAAACAGGAGCAGCTACGGTTGAACTTGCTGTTATGGGAGTGAGGAAGGAGTTCCACAGAAATGGAGTCGGCAAAAAACTTGTAGAAAAGGCGAAAGAAGTTGCGAAGGCTGAGGGATACGAATTTATGCAAGTTAAGACAGTGCAGATGGGAATGTATGAGGATTATGATATGACAAATCATTTTTATTTAAGTTGTGGTTTTAAGGAATTGGAAGTATTCCCACTTCTTTGGGATGAGGCGAATCCCTGTCAGATTTATGTCATGTCTTTGGAATAATAACTATACCATTTCGACTCTACTTTCCGTAGGTACCGTTAGCGGAGAAAATGATTTACAGGCAAGAAGAAAATTGGAAAAAGTGGCAGACATGCTGTTTGGATAGGTGTTAAAGAGGGAGTTTTAAAAAAATTTATAAAGAGTATTGACTCTCACATTATGTGAGGGATTATTGTTGTAGTGAGCTCAAGAAAAACATCCATGGAGGTAGAAACAAATGTTAAAAATAGGAGAATTTTCAAAATTATCCAGAGTTAGTATCAGGATGCTACGTCACTACGATGATATTGGATTGTTGAAACCGGCAGAGATTGATGAGTTTACGGGGTATCGCTATTATCGTGAGGATCAACTCTTTGTCATAGGAAGAATCACATCTTTAAAGGATATGGGTTTTGCACTTGCGGACATCACCAAAATCCTTGATAGTTATGATGATAAAGAAAAGATGGACGCATTTCTGTCAGAGAGGCAGAAGGAATTGATGAAGATTTCCCAAGAGACGGAGTACAAACTGATGCTTCTGGATACAGCCCGAAAGAGGCTGAGGAAGGAGCAGAATATGAGTTATGATGTTACAGTAAAGACAATACCGGAGAGATATGCAGCTACGGTTCAGATGGTAGTTCCTCATTACGAGGATGAGGGTATGTTGTGGGGTACTATGAGAGCGGAGTGTAAAACTTTGACACCTGCAGAGCCTTGCCTTGCAGCAGCAGAGTTTCTTGATGATGAGTTCAAAGAAGAGAACGTTGAGATTATTGCGTGGATGACAGTGAAAGGTTCACATTCCGATACGGAACATGTAAAATTCAAGACACTTCCTGCAGTGAAGGTTGCCAGTTGTATTGTTAAGGGAAGTTACGATCAGATAGGTGAAGCATATGCTACAGTAGTGTCATGGATTAAAGCTAATGGTTACAAGATGAACGGACATATGTTTAATATCTATCATGTAAGTCCGGCTCAAACACAGAATCCGGATGAGTACGTGACCGAAGTTTGCTTTCCTGTGGAGTAACAAGTATGCCAAGGGGCTTGAGCGCACCTTGGCATTTTTTAATGTTATTTATAAAACGAGGGATACCATTAGACAGAATTAATTGATATAATAAATATTGTGTTTTGCAAAAAGACAGCTTTTATGTAGTGGATAGCTAAATATGTTGTACAGAGAGGAGTAAAACCATATGAAATTTAGCGTTATAGATGATGGAAAAGAATTTGATTGGGGAAAAACGTCAAAAGATTATGCACGTTTTAGAGATATCTATCCACAGGAGTTTTATCAGTATATAGTAGGACTTGGTCTATGTGGAGAAGGCCAGAGAGTTCTTGATGTAGGAACCGGTACAGGAGTTCTTCCCATAAATATGTATCAACACGGTGCGAAATGGATTGGTACTGACATATCAAAGAATCAGATAGAGGAGGCAAAAAAAATAGCCCGTGAAGCAAAGTTGGACATCGATTTTTATGCCTGCGATGCAAAAGATGTGGATCAACCGGATTCTTCACTTGACGTGATTACGGCCTGTCAGTGTATATGGTATCTGGATCATAAGATTACTGCCCCACGATTTGCAAGAATGCTGAAAGAAGACGGAAGTTTTTTGATTCTATATATGGGATGGCTTCCTTTTGAAGATGAGATTGCCGGAAAAAGTGAGGAGTTAATTTTAAAATATAATCCAAAGTGGACCGGTTGTGGAGACACGGTTCATCCTGTTTTGGTGCCGGATGAGTATTTGGAGTTTTTCGATTTGGAAAAACAAGAAGAGTTTCGTGTGGACGTCCCATTTACCAGGGAAAGCTGGCATGGGAGAATACGTGCATGCAGAGGAACGAGCGCTTCAATGTCACCTAATGAGTTTGCGTTATGGAATGAGGAACACGAGAAAATGCTACAAGCATACCCAGAGTCTTTCAGGGTCAAACATTATATTTCGATTGCGTGGCTTAAGAAGAAATAAGAATGATAACACATCAAGAGGGGAGTAGTTGCGATGCATTTTGTTGATGCCAAGGGAATTCTGTCCGGCAGTGGTGGACGCTGTGGAATGAATATATATCGTGGGTGCACTCATGGCTGTATCTACTGTGATAGCCGAAGTAAGTGTTATCAGTTCACGCATCCTTTTGAAGATATCGAGGTTAAGCGGAATGCACCTGAATTGCTCGAAAAGGCCTTGAGATCAAAGAGAAGAAAGTGCATGATTGGTACCGGTGCCATGTCGGATCCTTATATGCATTGTGAGGAAGAGCTGGGTCTTACGAGGAAATGCCTTGAAATAATACGTAATCATGAATTCGGTCTTGCTATACAGACAAAATCCGACCGAATACTTAGGGATATAGATCTGCTTGACGAGATTAATCGCACTGCCAAATGTGTTGTGCAGATGACACTTACAACATACGATGATGATTTGTGCCGGATATTAGAACCGAATGTATGTAACACAAAGCGCCGTATCGAAGTGCTTCAAAAGATGCAGGAAAGAGGGATTCCGACAATAGTATGGATTACACCGATACTTCCGTTTATAAATGATACAGAAGAAAACCTACTGTCGATTTTGAATGACTGTGTCAGAGTCGGCGTAAAGGGCATAATAGATTTTGGCATGGGGCTGACGCTTCGGGAAGGAGACAGGGAGTATTTTTATGCTGCTCTTGACAGACATTTTCCGGGAATGAAAGAGCGATATATAAAACAATATGGTAATTCGTATGAATTGCCAAGTCCTAATGCAAAAGAATTAACGAGTATTTTCCGGCGTGTGTGTAAGGACAATGGAATAATGTCAAGCCCTGATGAATGCTTTGGATATATGCAGGATTTACCTGACAGGTACATGCAGATGAGTCTGTTTGACGATGATTTAAGCTACACATTGAATTAAACTTGATATCTTTGAGAAACCATGGGATACGTTCCTGTGGTTTTTTTGAATCTTTCAAAACTGTTAGATTCTTGAAAGTATATGGAAAGAATCATGTGTTATCTTTTTCATATGACATAGCTATCGTGATGATTTTTGATGTGATAGGAGGAGAGGCACATGACAAATATTAGGAGTAGAAGAGCCATTAGAAAAATAGCAACAAGCGGCGTAAGAACAAACATTAAGAAATATATGTCCCTTATGTGGGCTGTCGTTCTGACAACCATGCTTTTTTCATCTCTTTTCACTATTGGTGGAAGCATGATGAATGAGATGAAACAAGGTACTATGAGGGCATTTGGAACGCAAGCCCAAAGTGAGATAAAGGGTTTGAGTGAAGATGAATATAATCTGATTAAGAGTGATGCCGGATTAAAAGGTGCATCATACAGGATTATAGTGGGACGTGAGTTTGTAAATGAAGCAGCAGACGTATGCTATATCGATTCTGACGATGCCAAACTACGATTCTGTTACCCGGAGGAAGGAAGACTTCCGGAAAAAGAAGATGAGATTGCAACAAGCGACCTTGTGCTTGATAGTCTTGGTGTATCTCACGATATAGGAACAGAGTTTGATATGACCATTGGTGTTAAGGACCAGGTGATAACAAAACATTTTGTTCTTTGCGGTTTTTATCGAGGTGATTCGTTAGCACCGATTCAGCAGGCGTTGGTTTCAAAGGATTTTCAGGAAAAGTATGCTCGGGGCGGAAAGATAACGGCAGATATTACATTTAAAAAAGCTGAGAATATAGAAGAAAAAACGCAGGCAATTATCCGTAAGTATGGACTTGAAAACTCGGCAAGTTACGACGTGAATATGGCTTATCTTTCGGGTGGAATAGACGGGTCAGTGCTTATGTTTGGCGGTTTGATTATGTTTGTTTTCTTCCTTGCCGGCTATCTTATCATTTACAATATATTTGATATAAATGTTATTTCGGATATGCAGGAGTACGGATTGCTTAAGTCTATAGGAACAACAGAAAGCCAGATTAGAAAAGTCGTTAAAAAGAGAGCAAGAATAGTATCTCTTGTTGGAATACCTATAGGCCTTGTTCTTGGAATTGGAGTGGGCGGATATCTTCTTCCCATAGTGTCGAAATCATTTTCAACTGTAAATGTTGATAAGGGTGAGCTTCATATGAATGCATGGATAATAATAGGAACATCGCTTTTTTCATACCTTACGGTTATGTTTAGTGCGGGAAGACCATGCAGGAAGGCATCGAAAGTTTCACCGGTAGAAACTATGAGATGCACCGTGAAACAAAAAAGAAATGGCAAGCCCAAGAAGAAATTGAAGGTAGTAATACTTTCCATGTCGCTGTCACTTGTAATACTTAACAGCGTATTGGGATTTGTCGGCGGCTTCAACATGGATGAATACGTTAAGGATCTTATCATAGCGGATTTCACTATTCAGAGTAAGTCATTAGACGATGATACTTATACTGATAAGAATCTGGAAGGTGTGAATGAAGAATTAGTTGACAAATTGCAGGCAAAAAAAGGAATAAGAGACATCGGGAAAGTATATGTCTGTGGTAGTAATCAGGTGTTTACGGACGAGGATTGGACAAAAATTGAGAATGGCATTTTGTCAAATGATCTTGTAAAACAGAAGCTAAACGGAATCGGTGCTCCGTCTGAAAATGAGCAAGCCGGTAGCAATCAATTAGAGGAAGTAAAGAAAAAGAAAGTTCTCGATGGGTTTACTTATGGTATGAGTGAATATGCAATAAGTAAGCTTAAGGTAGTAAAAACGATTGATGGCAACAAAAAGATAGACTGGGAGAAATTTAACTCCGGTAAATATATTCTAATAACAAGATGGTGTTACGATGAATGGTATCAGGATGAGGACTTGTATGTGGATTTCTTCAAACCGGGAGATAAAATCAGCGTGACAAGTCAGGCACCGGAATACGAAGTGATGAAAGAGGTTAAGGAAAAATCCGGCTATGCTTATTCATATGCAACTTATGAAGGTCATCCTTGGCAGGAGTATGAAGTGTACGGAATCGTGGAGATACCACAAGAATTGGGAATGCGAGCGTTTGGAGATTTTTGTTGCAATTATGTACTTCCTGAAGATGAGTTCGTTTCACTAAACGGAAACAGAGGAATGCTTAGAGTTATCCTTGATGTTGATAATAAGAAAGAGGCTGAATATAATACATGGCTTAATAAATATACAGAAAATACAGACCTTGATGTCAAATCAAAGGAAAGTGTAACCGGAAAATACAAGCATATAAGTGAAATGGTGCGCATTATAGGATTGTTCCTTGCGATAGTTCTTGGTTTTATCGGACTGATGAACTTTGCAAATACGATAGTGACATCGATAATTGTAAGAAGGAGAGAACTGGCTATATTATCAGCGGTGGGAATGACCGGAAGACAGCAGAAAAGAAGGCTTATGAAAGAGGGAATGACATACTTTATATGGACAGCTATTGTATCTGTGGTTATAACAAGTATATTAAGTTTCTCGGTGCTGCGGTCATTTATGAGCAATTTCCCGATGTTTGACTGGAGATTCACACTCTGTCCAATTGCGGTAAGTCTGCCATTTATATTACTTCTTGTGATATTAATACCGTGCATTGCATATAAGAAAATGAGCAAAAAGAGTTTGGTGGATAGGTTAAGAGCTGGTAACTGAAATGAAATATGGGCCGGAAAATCTTTGCAGGATTAAAGATGTGGGTGTGGACATTGACTTTTTTACGACTCTTATCTAAAATACCTTTTGGAAATTATTTTAAAGGGGACTTGCAGGATGAAGTGTTACAGTTGTGGCGGTGAGGTCGGACTTACCGATAAAGTGTGCCCATATTGTGGCAGAGATTTAACAGAAACCGCATCTTATCGTGCTGACGAGGAAAAGTATCAGCAACGAAGTGAAAAGACCAAGAAGAAAGCCGGAGGAATTATTAAAGAGAACCTTTCTATGGTAATTAGTGCCGGAATTATGATTGTATTGGTAATTGGTGTGATAATTGCGTCGTATGTCAATGAGAATGCATATTTTTTCAAGAAGGATGCTATACGCAAAGAGTCTGTCAAGAATTATGATGAGTGTTCGGCTAAAATGAAAGAGTACCTTAATGCCGGCGATTATACCGGGTTTGCAGCATATAAGGAGGCGCATAATATAGATGAGTTAAATGCTCCTTATGATGATTTAGAACTGCTGTGGAGTATTACGGAACAATATGTGAAAATGGTTCATGTAGTGGAATCGTCAGTAATATATGCTTCGGATGCTGACAGATACAAGCCGGAGGATAACGTTGATGATTGTCAAAGTGCAATTGATTTTTTCTACAGAGAGTTTGAAATGAACCTTTCGGATATCGATGAGGATCCCTATAAGGAATACATATATGGCATGAGGAATCAGGCAGATGTCATATTAGAGGTGTATTTAGGACTTGATGAGAACGGACGGAAAGAGTATTTTGAAGGTTCGGACGTGACACAGAGAGCATATCTTGAGGGGGTGCTTATTGATGAATAAGAAAGTGTTTTATCCCATTTCGATTGTTGTAAATATACTCCTTGTGATTGCAATTGTTGTGTTGCTGAAGAATGCAGGCCATAAAATGAAATTTGAGTACGTGGATACTGAAAGAATTTCGCAGGAATCCATGAGAACAAGTTTCGAGAAGGGATGTTACGGTCAGGCGGTATTAGCGTCGTACCCTGTTCGCGGTGGTGCAGAGATTGCCAAAGAGTATGAGGAATACTATCGTCTTGGAGAATATACAGAACTTAAGTTTTTTAAAGAAGTATATGCCAAAGAAGGCAATGCAGATATGTTGACATCGTGTGATAAGAGGCTTTCGGAACTTCGGGAAGAAATGCCGGACTATGCAACATTGTTTGATAAAATAGATCAAAGCACGGATAAAGCAATCAGGGAGTAAGGAAAGATGAAACAGAACAATAAAAAAATGGTGTTATGTGAAAATTGTGGTGCGGAATTTGATGTTTCTTTGGTTCGTTGTCCATATTGCGGTTCAGGGTATGCGCCGGCTGAAGAAGATGAATACATGGACAAGATGGAAGATATACGTACAGAGCTTGAGAGTCATACAGACGATGCCGATGAGAAACTGAAAAAAGGGATAGGCAAGACGCTTCTTGTGGGAATTATAATGCTTGTTGTAATCGCCTCATTGTTATTAGGAGGTCTGTCTCTTTTCCGTAAGTCAGAACGGAATAAAGGTGAGCAGGAAAAACAGGAATTTTTGCAGAGTATCGAGGCGAAGTAGGAGGATATGGCAAAATGGTATGCAAAAAATGTAAGCATGAAATTGGTCCAACAGAACTAAAATGTCCGCATTGTGGAGCAGATAATGAGTTTGCACAAAAGCATTTGCAGAACATGAATAAGTTTGAAGGTGGCTTTGAAAAAACCGAAAAAGAAGTTATCAAGTCGGCAAAGAAAACGGAAGGTCTCGCGAAAAGAGCAATAATACTTGTTTCAATAATCGCTGCATGTATTGTTTTGGTTATTATCGATTCTTTGTGTTACAAGGATTTTGATGATGACAAACGAAAGAATGAGATGAGTGATGAGGAATATGTTGCTGATGCAAAAGATCTGTTAAAGCAGGGTGAGTATATGGATTTTGCAATTAAGTATTCGACGGCATCTTTGGATTTGTCATCTGATGAATGGAATGACTTAAAGCATGTGAGATATGTTGCGAATGATTACGGTAGTTGTATCAGGTACATGGAGAGAATGATCCTTCGTTCTACTGATCCGGATTATTTTGATGCACTAGACTATGACATTGAGTCTTTTTGCAGAAATCTGGATGGCTTCTACGAGGTGTTAAATGTACAGAAAGAAGCAGAGAAAAACGAAGAATATCTGACGTATATAGAGGATATGGATAGTGAGATAAGGGCTGCCATGAAAACATATTTTTCTATGGATGATGCAGCCCTAGAGGACTTCCTTTCGTTATCGGAAGCACAAAAAGGTGTGAAAGTGGAGGAGGTGCTTAGACATGAATAAAGCAATTAGGGTAATTCTTGATATTTTAATAGTTGTTGCGTCTTTAGCCTTCTTGATTTTCCTGGTAGTCGTGACTAATTCAATTAAATATGCTAGAAGTCAGAAGGAAGAGGATCCTGTAGAAAACACGATGTCTTCTTTTGAGTACGAATTGGAACACAAATCATACGGTGAGATTGTGGATGACTATCATTCAAAGAGATTGGGTGATTTTGAAGCGCCTGAAGGAATGGAAGATTTGTACCGTGTGGCTGATTATGCACATACAGCATTTATGTCCAGAGTTTATGAGGCAAAAGGAGACGCGGAAAAGATTGCTTCAAATGCCACAAAGTTAAAAGAGCAAAGAGAACAACTTGGTTCGTATCAATATGCGGCGGACGAGGTTGATGAGATTATCAAAAGTGCGCCATGAAAAAAAGACCATCTTGCCATTGTCGGCAAGATGGTTTTTTGCTTGTTTTAGTTTGATGAAACGATTCCTTTTTCTGCATCAAGTGTTACTACGGCACCGGATTTTAAAATATCGGTAGCACCGGTAGCACCGAGGATAACCGGTATATCAAGCGAAAGTCCAACAATTGCTGCATGGGAATTATGTCCCTCTGTTTCAACAATAATACCGGATGCCTGACGTAGTTCGTCGATTATATCGTTGTCGGTATCAGGAAGAACTACGATATCTCCTTCTTTGAAGTTGTCGATAATATCTGTTTCGCTCTTTCCTACACAAAGGCTTGCTGTTGTTTTTCTGTTGTTGACACCACGGCCTTTGATAAGAATATGTCCTACAACATGAACTTTGATGAGGTTAGTGGTTCCTGATATTCCAAGAGGTACGCCGGCGGTTATTACGGTTATTTCGCCCTGCTTAACGATTTCGGCTTTTTCTGCCTGTTCGATAGCATGTTCAAATAAGTCGTCGGTGTTTGTTTTTTCTTCGACAATCAATGGTACAACTCCCCATGAAAGATTGAGCTGTCTCCATACATTCTCATAAGGGGTACAACCGATAATCGGACATATCGGACGATATTTGGATATCATTCTCGCGGTTTTTCCTGACTTCGTTACGGTTACGATTGCACTCGCATTTAAGTCCATAGCGGTTGTACAGGTAGCGTGAGCAATAGCATTTGTAATGTCCGGATTAACAAGACTTCCTCTGTTGTTGAATCTCTTGACAAGATCGATGTCAGCTTCTGTTCTTTCTGCTATTCTAACCATAGTCTTTAATGATTCAACAGGATAAAGTCCTGCGGCTGTTTCTCCTGATAACATAATTGCTGATGTTCCGTCGTATATAGCATTTGCAACATCAGTAGCTTCTGCTCTTGTAGGACGTGGATTCTTCATCATTGAGTCCAACATCTGGGTTGCGGTTATGACAATTTTCTCGGCGTTATATACCTTTTTGATAATCATTTTCTGGATTGATGGAACGTCTTCAAAAGGAATCTCAACTCCCATGTCACCACGTGCAATCATTACACCGTCGGAAACTCTGATGATGTCATCAATATTCTCAACACCTTGCATGTTTTCGATTTTGGCAATTATGTTGATGAAATTACAGTTGTATTGACTTAAAATATCACGGATAGCAAGGATGTCTTCCGCCGTTCTTACAAATGAAGCTGCTATGAAATCAAAGCCCTGCTCGATTCCGAATATAATGTCTTCTTTGTCTTTCTCGCTGATGTAAGGCATGGAAAGGCTGACATTGGGAACATTTACTCCCTTGTGGTTGGAAATCTGTCCGCCGTTTTCAACAAGACATACTATGTCTGTTTCGGTAACTGCCTGAACTTTCATGGAAATAAGACCGTCATCAATCAATATTCTGTTGCCGATTGCTATATCATTAACAAGCTCTTCGTATGTAATGCTTACTGCGTTCTCGTCACCTTCGATATCTCTTGTGGTTAAGGTAAACTCCTGGCCATCTTTAAGTGTGACTTTGCCTTCTTTGAAATCTTTTATACGAATCTCAGGTCCTCTTGTATCGAGAAGCGCGGCAATCGGTAAGCCGAGCTCTTTTCGGAATTTCTTAATTCTATCTAAGTTTTTTTTGTGAGTTTCATGGGTCCCGTGTGAGAAGTTAAATCTCGCTACGTTCATGCCCTCAATCATTAATTTCTTCAAAACCTGGTCGTCTTCTGTTGCAGGTCCTAATGTACATATTATTTTTGTTTTTCTCATAGCGCTGCCTTTCTGTTAGATGTAATATTTATTTCAAGATTGTAGTAATCGAAATATCATGAATCGATACAAATTATAGGCTAAATCGTAATTTTATGCAACAACAAATACAATGCGTATTTTTAAATTGAATTACCCCCGCGATTCATTTATAATTATGAACAAATGGGAGGTTACGATATGCATTTAAATGATTTATTACAATACAACGATATAGTTATTCAATGTCACGACAATCCTGATGCTGACGCACTTTCTTCGGGATACGCACTTTATTGGTATCTGATGGAGCAAGGGAAAAGCCCGCGTTTTATTTATCGTGGACATAATAAGATAAGTAAGAACAACCTCCTTATCATGCTGGACAAACTCAAAGTTCCGGTAAGCTATGAGCCTGATTTTTCAGAGATTCCCGAGCTTTTGGTGACAGTAGATTGTCAGTATGGTCAGCAAAATGTTACCCGTACGCAGGCGAAGAACATTGCGGTTATCGATCATCATCAGATTACCGAGGATTTGCCAACGCTTTCCGAAGTCAGAAGCAATATCGGCTGCTGTGCGACGGTTATGTGGGATATGATTCGTGAGGAAGGAATGAGTGTTGATGACAATGTCCTTCTTTCCACAGCGATGTATTACGGTTTATATACGGATACAAATAAGTTATCGGAAGTGTCTCATCCGTTAGACAGAGATATGAGAGATTTGCTTGTCACCAACAAGAGCATCATTATGGAAATGGTCAACTCCAATATATCACTTGACGAACTTAAGATAACCGGTAAGGCAATCTTTGATTATCAATACAATGAAGATGGCAAATATATAGTAATTAAGGCAGAACAGTGTGACCCGACAATACTTGGTGTGATAAGTGATTTTTCGTTGGAGACGGTCGGTGTAAATGTATGTCTTGCTTACTATGTAAGTCCTCTGGAAATCAAGTTTTCTGTAAGAAGTTGTGTTAAGGAGGTTCATGCCAACGAGCTTGCTGCTTTTCTTGCAGATGGCATCGGTGGCGGAGGCGGTCACATCACCAAGGGTGGTGGCGCCATAAGGCCGGAGAAACTGGTAAAACTTTATGATGCAAAAGAAGAGGACGTGGAGGAACTTGCGCAAGAAGAGTTTGCAAAACGTCTTAACGAGTACTTCTCGATGTATAGAATCATTTATGCAAACGAGACGACACTTGACACTTCGGATATGAAAGTATATGAGAAGCTTCCTCAACAGCTTGGATGTGTGCGCCTTACCGATGTATTCCCGGTTGATACGATGGTGGAAATACGAACGCTTGAAGGAGATATTAACATCAAACTCGAGGAGGATAAATACCTCATGATAGGTATAGCAGGCGAGGTTTATCCGATTACGAAGGAGAAGCTTACCCGAAGCTATCGGTACATCGATGAGCCGTATGATAAGACTTTCGAGTATGAGCCATGCATAAGAGATGTCTTTACTGGTGAGAAGAAAAATGTGCTTCGTTATGCACGTTCAGTTATGAGTACAGGAAATGTCAGGATATACGCCAGACCTATTGACGAGTACGTCAAGTTGTTTACGGCATGGGATGAGGAGAAATATTATTCCGGAAGTCCGGGGGATTACGTTGCAGTAAGAGAGGATGATCCCCATGATATCTATATTATAAACAGTCAACTTTTTGATAAACTTTACAGGGAGGTACAGGAATGAGCAATCATTATAATGCATTTATATCGTACAAACATGCACCGGAAGATAATAAGGTTGCGGAAGCGGTACATAAGGGACTTGAGCGTTTCCATATACCAAGCAAGATTCGCACCAAAACCGGCATTAAGAAAATAGACAGGATTTTCCGTGATAAGGATGAGCTTCCGATTACGAACGACTTAAGTGACACAATAGCCAGTGCGCTTGAGAACTCGGACTACCTTATTGTAATATGCTCTACCAACACAAAAGAGTCGGCGTGGGTGCCAAGAGAGATAGAATATTTCCTTAAGAACCATACGAAGAAGGAGATATTTACAGTTCTTGTTGACGGTGAACCTTATGATGTAATACCGGATATTTTGAAATACGATGAGCGTGTGGTTAAGGATGAATCCGGCAAGGAGCAGACGGTTAATATTCCAATAGAACCTCTCTCGTGTGACTTCAGAATGCCACTTGGAAAGGCAAAAAAGACAGAGTTACCACGTCTTGCTGCCGGTCTTATCGGTTGTGCTTATGACGATCTTATGAACCGTCACAGACAATACAGGATGAAACAGATTACAGCTGCTTTTGTTCTGGCACTGTCGGTAATGGCAGGCTTTAGCGGATATATGCTTTACAGCAGAAACAAGATTCATAAGAATTATCTTGAATCCCTTAGGAATCAGTCCAGATACCTTGCCAATGAATCAGGCAATCTTTTGGAGAAAGAGCAGCGCATCACGGCTTTACAACTTGCACTTCTTGCACTTCCGAAAGATGACAAAGATGACCGACCGGTTACGGCTGAGGCAGTCAAAGCGCTTACGGATGCAACACTTGCTTATGAGTGCAATAACGGTAGCAATATTCATGCGCAATGGAATTATCAGATGCCTAATATCGTAACAGATTTTAAGCTCACAAAAGACGGCAAGAAAATAGCTATTCTTGATCTTGGAAATATATTTGGTGTGTGGGACACTTCAACACATGAGAAAGTGTTATACAATGACAATTTCAGAGACCGTATCAATGGTATTGCGTTTTTAAATGATACAAGTTTTATTGTATGGTCTGACCACAAGATAATATGTTATGACCTGACAAAACAAGAAGAATTGTGGAATTATGATTGCGAGGAAGCAATTCTTTCCGATGATAAGAATCTTATGGTTGGCGAGGATTTCTTCTATATTGGCAACTCGAAGGAAACTTATCTGCAGTTAAAATCTGCCACAGGAGAACTTCAAGGAACAGTAGAGGTTGCTAATCAGGAAGGTGAAAATGCTTTTGGTGCAGTAGAGAGTAAACTGTCTCCTGATGGTAAGAAAATTGCCATGCGTGGGTCTTGCGGATGGTCAGGTTTTGCATATGGTGTTGTGGAAGTATCGTCGAACAAAACAGTGATTTCTGACGTTTCGGAAGAAAGAATTGCAGATATAGAATGGGTAGACAATAACAGGTTTATGGTAAGAAGCAGTATTGTTGATGCGTCATCAAGCATGTCATTTGGTGGTGCGACACTCATTTCCTCTGACCATTCAAACATAATATGTGTTGACGGTTCTGACATGTCGGAGGTATGGAAAGCGGATTTTGTTTGCAATGGAGTTATGGTAAACAGTGGCTTTGTGCCTTTAGGCAAGGACAAAGTGGCATATTATTCAGGCAATATGATATCTGTGTATGACATCGCTACCGGTCAGGAATTGTATAAGAGCAATGTAAATGATTCCGTAGTAGATGTAAGTGATGCAGATAACGATGGTAACCCGGTATATATTACAGAAAATGGAGGCTATGCAACACCTGCACTTTCTGTCGATGCTGATGCGGTGTATTACAACAAGTATTTTGCGGATGATTTAAGAAAAGTTATTATTCATAACGGTGCTTATGTCAAACAGCAATACGGCTATGAGGTAATATACTACGGTGCTGATGTATATGATACATCATGGAAGCCTATTGACGAGGAGATTATACTGCCCGATATGTTGGGAGAAAACTGTTTAAGTAAAGATAATCTTGCGGTTCTTTATGCTGATGAAAAAGGACCGGTACTTAGTGTTTTTGGGCTGGACGGAAAAACAAAAACTGTACAGAACAGACTTGAAGGAGAATCGGATAGAGATTACACGTTATTAGGCAACTACAAAGACAAGATATATCTTGGATATAATAACGTAGATTCTTACAATCTTGTTACTGTTGATGCCAAAGGAAATGAAGTCAAAAATGACGAGCTTTTCAAACTTTCGGCTGTGTTCGAATCTTCCTGCTCGATGAAAGACAGTAAGCTTGTTTACCTTTTCAAGGATGAGGATGCGAAGGAAAAACTGGCATTATATGATCTGGACAGTGGGGATAGTACTGATTGGGAAATCCCGGATGACGTTGGTTATAGCAGACAGACACCGAAATATTACCCAGAGATTAATATCATTTATGTAGAGGGAGAAAAGGATTACGTAGTTGACACTACAAGCGGTGAGTTTTTTACGGTTGAACTTCCAACAGATTGGGCAGGTACGAAACTCTTCTCGGAAGAAAGTGACAGCGGTTTGTTAGCGATATCTGACGATAAAAGGATTCTTTTGGTTGATGGCAAGGGAAAAACCAAAGAAGTTGTTGTATGTCCGGGAGTTGCACCAATAGGAATGACATTTTTTGATGATGAATTGGTAGTTCTCTATAATGATGGAAGTTTATACTGGTATTTTAAGAACGACGGACAGTTCGACAAGAAATCGGATGTATCAATGTATTATTTGTATGACGGAAAAGCAACATTAGATTACGATAAAGACAATAATCTTTTGTACATTACAATGGAAAGACTAACTGACGTTATCGACATGGAAAACCGTATGGAAATAGCGCATGTTGAGAATTGCTTCGGACATCATATGGGCAAAGACATTTTCGTGACAGCATCAAGGGAAGCTGCCAACGAATACAAGGTCGGATATTACAAGCGCTATACGGTAAAAGAGCTTATGGATAAAGCCCATGACATACTTCAAAATGCGGAGTTGTCCGATGAAATGAAGTCAAGATATGGAATAGAATAATTATTGATTTATACTATCTTCAAAGGAGAAGTTCTTAACAAACCTTAAGAACTCTTCCTTTGGGATAGGCTTTGAAAAATAATACCCCTGTATAAGATTAGCACCTGCATCTACAACGAGATCAAGCTGTTCTTTTGTTTCGACACCTTCCTGAATTACATTAAAACCAAGTCGTCTCATCATCTGGATTGTGTCGGTGATAAGAATCTTGGAGTCGTTGTTGTTGGCGGAACTCCACAGCAAGCCTTTGTCGGACTTGATATTAAGGAAATCCATGCTGATTATATATGTAAGGTTAGAATAACCGGTTCCGTAATCATCTAACGAGAATGCGAAGCCGATTTTTTTAAGCTCTTTAATGGCATTTTTCAATGAATTGGAATCGCCAATAGAGCCGGTCTCTGTGATCTCTAAGTTAATCTGGTTGGGAGATATCCCATACTCGTCCATTAATTCTTTAAATCTCTGAATTGTATTACCAACTATAAGCTGATATACACTTAAGTTGATTTCAAGATAGTTAAGTCCCAAAGATTTGGTTCTTTCGTCTGCTAAAAATGAGCAGGCCTTTTCAAATACTGCAATACCGATATCGGATATAAGTCCGTTCTGTTCAGCAATAGGAACAAACTCATCAGGCGGTATATATCCGAGTGCGGGATCATTTAATCGAAGAAGTGCTTCTGCCGAAATAATTTTCTTTTCGTCCATGTCTATAATAGGCTGATAGTATACTTCGAAGAGGTCTTCGTCAAGTGCATTTCGAAGGGCGTGCTCGATAAGCGCGCGACGGGTAATTGATTCAAGGTCGGCACTTCTAAGTATTGTAACGCCGTTCTTTTCTACGTCGGAGTTGATGTCGGTAAGTTCAAGTATGAAATCAGGGTCTGTAAAGTCCTGCGGAATCATTGCCACCTTGATGACGGTATTAATCTGCAAGAGTGCGGTATCATACATCCATCCTTCAGTAAACTTGTCTGCAATTTTTTTGACAAGAATATCGACATCCACTGGTTCCGAATAAAGATATATTATTGAGAAATTGTCAGGATGTGCACGGAAAACACGAATGTCATTGCTAAGGCTTTTTAACCAATCAGCAATATTACTCATTACTTCGTTAAGAGCTGCGTAGTTGAGCATGCGCTGAAAGAACCGGATATTGGTCATGCCAATTGTTATAACGGCATAACTTTGACCTGTATGTATAAGTCTTACATTCTCACCCGCGAAAGCCTGACGGTTGTAGACGCGAGTCGAAGGCTCTAAGTTATCGTTGTTTGTTTCAATTGAAAGCATTACGCCGAGAGTTGAAATAGATTCGGCGAATAATTCAAGTTTGAAGAAAGGAACAAAGAATTGAACAACGACTCCTACAATTGTTATTGCAAAAAAATAGATTAATGAAAAGGTTGTTTTTTTGCTGATTGCATGGCGATATTTTGCAAGAAAGTGAAATGACACAAGCAGATAGAACAACGCAACTATGTAAGTTACGGATTCTAATGGTCCTCGTACAAAATTAGAATTTCTGTCATAGGAAAAAATGAATCCGTTTAACGGATTAGTAAGAATAAGTAACTCTACAACGGCAAACGGCGCCATAAGAACAGAGAAAAACTTATTGTTTTTATTAAGGCCGATGCCGTTAACCATCATAACATACATTGTGTAAAGCGGTGACAGCATCTGGTGAAGCGCAAACAAAATAAGCTGCGAGGTGTATTGTATGAAAAACAGATAACCTGTAGCAACTGTAGTGTTCTCTATGAAATTACTTATAAGTGAAAATGCTGCCGAAAGACCGATGTTGATTGTGATTAGATAGAGGTAAAGGCTTTGTCGATTCTGGAGCTTTCTTGTTATTCGAAAGTATATTGCACAGGACATGGAAACAATAAACGTACAAAAAAGAAATGCTATATCCGACATATGCCCCCTCCTCCCCAATAATATATCTTGTAAAATAGTTGGTTTTGTGTCATTATAACATAGATCAGAATGATTTAACAGAGGGAGATGAAAAATGCATGAATAATCACGCGAAGGGAATCCTGTGTATTCTTGCGGCAGCGGTGGGCTTTTCGCTGATGACATTTTTCGTTAGAATATCGGGTGATTTGCCGACAATGCAGAAGGCATTTTTCAGAAATGCTTTTGCGGCAGTTGTTGCCATTATTCTTCTTAAAAAAGAAGGCAAAGGAATACATATTAAGAAAGAAAACAGATTGGATATCTTCTGGCGATGTCTTTTTGGGACGTCAGGACTTATATGTAACTTTTACGCGATTGATCATCTTGGGATTGCGGATGCTAACATGCTTAATAAGTTGTCGCCTTTTTTTGCTATAATTATTTCAATCCCGTTACTTAAGGAGATTCCTTCAGGGGTAGATATTATAACAACTATAATTGCATTTATAGGTGCGCTTTTTATCATAAGACCTACCGGTAATGCGGAAGTTGTTCCGGCTCTTCTTGGGTTGTATGGAGGCTTCGGCGCGGGAACGGCATATGCGTTTGTAAGAAAACTTGGAAAAAAGGGTGAGAGGACGCCGATTATCGTTATGTGTTTTTCACTGTTTTCCTGCCTTGTGACGGGACCGTTTCTTATCTTTAACTTTCATCCGATGACGTTTAAACAGTTTGCGTTTTTGATGCTTGCGGGAGTTGGTGCGTCTGTCGGACAGTTCGGTATAACCACTGCGTATAAGTTTGCTCCGGCCAAAGAAATATCCGTCTTTGATTATGTGCAGGTTATATTTGCGGCGATATGGGGAATGCTTTTCCTTGGAGAGATTCCGATAGTATACAGTATAATAGGATATGTTATTATAATAGGAATGGCTGTTCTTCGGTGGTATTACAATCTTCATCATTTAGATTGATTAAACCTTACTCTTTGTGGTATATTATAGATTGATGATGATTCTTTGAATAGAGGAATGAATATATGGAACGTGAAGAATTACAAATACAAGTATTAAAAGAATTAATATCATACAGTGAGAACTTAATCCCTGCGGTACAGAATCTGATACAAGAGCTTCGCGACGATGTCAGAGAGGACACGGGAGATTATCTTAATGAAGTTATAACCGGTATCAATTGGGAGATTGAAGTATATAATCAATGTGCTGATTTGATAAATGCAAGAAGCGGTTATATAGATAAGAAAGCGATGATAAATGCTGTAAAGAATCTGGGAGCAAGTCTTTCGAGCGGCGACTACAATATGGTGGCCGGCTGTCTGGAAGATGACTTCGTACCATTTCTTAATAAGTTAGATCTTGTAGCGAAAATGATAGTAGCATAAAAGAACCCCAGTTATCGAGAGTATAAGATAATCGGGGTTCTTCTATGTGGAAGGCGTGACATGCAATTAAAAATGCAATCACCTGTAATCGTTAAACAATAATCCTGAATATTTGGACGGGTTATAAGGGTTAGGGTATGTACCTGTAGTGTTAGGGTAAGTTACCACAACCTTGTCAACGTAGTCTAACGGATTAAGTGTTATATGACCGGTTGTCCTGGAAATATCCTTGTGGAAATCGGATATCTTGTCATTAAACAACGATTGTATTCTTGTGATTGAGAACAGGTCGTCCTCACCGGTACGACTTAAATGTCCTGAATCATCTGTTACAATACCTGCGGCGGTAAGCTCGTCTTTGTGTCGGCTGACTATACCGGTAACATCGTGATATAACTTGCTGGCACCACGCTGGTTCTCACCACGAGAGATATCAATCAGCGTATTGTACGATTGTAAGAAGTTGGCAATCTTATCTGACAGTTTATCTTCGTCAGGAACGTAGCCAACCTGTACCTCCTTATCACTTGTTGCCAATAAATCGATATCCATCGAGTGATTAAGAGATATCTGATTGCTCACGGCTGTATGTAACGTATCATTAATATAGAACTCTGCGTTGGTAGGTGGTGTAACTACCTGTTCTACACCTAAAAACTCGGTAATATCATTCTCAAGATATGACTGGTCGAACTTGAAAATGAGATCTTTATCCTCGGGCTTTCCAACATCATCGGAACGAAGGACAAGTGCACTTGTACCGTCCATACGGTTGCTTCTAACGGATGCTCGAACACCTATATCGTTCTCGTTAATGGCAGAAGCGAGATTCTTCTGTATATTAATATTCGTATCATTGTCGTGTATGGTCATATTAAAAGTATATTCGTTGTTGTTAACAGCAATTCCGAATATATAGTTACCCGGCTTGATGGAAAGCTCACCGGATGGAAGATAATGACCTACGTTAGTCTGGTTTGTTGCAAGAGAATTGACTTTGATTGTGAGATTCTCCGGCAGTTCCTCTGAGGCGTCATCTCTGAGCTTGGCATAAACAACGCGCTCATCACTTGATATAGCCTTCATCTCGGAAAGACCTTTGCCACCGTCGGTGCTTAATGCGTCACCGTCAGCTTCTAATGACATGGCGGCTTCTTTGATACCAATTGCGTATGCCTGTATGTGATCCGAGAAGGTAAACTTATACAGCGGCGAATGCTGGTTATCTTTGATTATATTCTGATATACAGTCTTCAAATCATCTTTCTTATGGGAACTTGACTTCTGACTACTCTTGGTTGGTTGAAACTGCGTAGAATAGTAGTTGTAGACATTATTAAGATTAACCATATAAGATACCTCCTTCCTTGGATAATAGGTCATACATGAATATGTGGAGCGCCATTCCATTGACGCTGGTTACCCACGATGTATAATTATAATTAGTATCATTATAACCTACATAATGTATAGTGTCTATTGATAAAACGCACAAAGATTTATGCTTGTAAACATATTTTTTTGTTTATGTTTGTAAATGTTGCCTTATATCGGTTCAACTTAGTCAAAATGAGCAGAAATGACTAAATTGAACTGATTGATGACTAAATTGAGTCAAAGTAGAATGATTGTATTCTGATGAATCGGAAAAATGGATTATATATGGCATGATATGTCAAAAAGTGCTTGACACACTTATCAATGTGTGGTAAAGTGTCTCTCGATGAACTGCCGAAGACAGTAGGTACCGTTTGGTGTAAGCGCAAGCGCCTACCGAGGGAATTCGTATGATATATCTTAATTGATTTTAATCGTATGTAATTTACTTCGTGTCTTTGGATGCGAAGTTTTCTTTTTATAACGTGCAGTCATTAATAATATAAGGAGGCACAAGTTCGATGGCAAAGATTGAATTAAAGCAACCCGTCGTGGAGGAGATCAAGGCTCAGCTTGATGGTGCTCAGTCAGCAGTACTCGTAGACTACCGTGGACTTACTGTAGAGCAGGATACAAAGCTTCGTCGTGCATTAAGAGAAGCAGATGTAACCTACAAAGTATATAAGAACACAATGGTACGTTTCGCAATTGACGGCACAGAGTTCGATGCTTTGAAGGACCAGTTGGAAGGACCTAACGCAATTGCTATCTCAAAGACAGATGCTACAGCACCTGCAAGAATACTTGCTAAGTTTGCTAAGGAAGCAGAGGCACTTGAGATTAAGGGCGGTGTTATAGAAGGAACATTCTATGATGCAGCAGGAATCAAAGCAATTTCCAGCATCCCTTCAAGAGAGGAATTACTTTCAAAGATGCTTGGAAGCTTACAGTCACCTATCGCTAATTTTGCAAGAGTTATTAAGCAGATTGCAGATCAGGGTGAAGGCGCAGCAGAGGCATAAAGCGCTCTGTATCATTTAAACTATCTTCTATATAAGAAGAGATAACAAATTATAATTAGATTAAAATGGAGGAATTAATAATGACTACTCAGGAATTTATCGAAGAGATCAAGAAGTTAAGCGTTTTAGAGTTAAATGAATTAGTTAAGGCTTGTGAGGAAGAGTTCGGCGTATCTGCAGCAGCAGGCGTTGTAGTTGCAGCAGCAGGCGGAGCAGCAGGCGGAGAGGCAGCAGCTGAGAAGGACGAGTTTGATGTAGAGTTAACCGAGGTTGGTGAGGCTAAGGTTAAGGTTATCAAGGTTGTTCGTGAGGTAACTGGTCTTGGACTTAAGGAAGCTAAGGAAGTTGTTGACGGAGCTCCTAAGATCCTTAAAGAGGGTGCTTCTAAGGCAGAGGCTGAGGAGATTAAGACTAAGTTAGAGGCTGAAGGAGCTAAGGTTACTCTTAAGTAATTTCGCTTTGATAAGACTTATAAGGCGCAGCGGGTTTTACCTGTTGCGCTTTTTCATATTTTCTATTTTTTCATAACATCCGGCCTCCAATGAGGTGCTTTTGTGGATGGTCATTGCCTGTCTGAATCGGTGCGTGTTTTTCGTCAATACAAGATATTGACACTTTAATTAGGAAGAAACACAACATATTCCATATCGAAAAAAAATTGTCAACATAGGAAAAATATTGGTTGACACTGGAAAATCATGGTGGTAGAATAGTACAATGTGATTATTGTGGGTAGCTATCCTCAATAGCCATTTTATCAATATTATCAAGGGGTGAAAACGTCAATGGAAAAGAGCAGAATCAGTCCTGTGAAAGCGGGAAAAGGAATCCGAATGAGTTATTCCAGACAAAAAGAAGTGCTTGAGATGCCTAATCTCATTGAAGTACAGAAGGACTCATATAAGTGGTTCTTAGAAGCGGGACTCAAAGAAGTGTTCGATGATATTTCGCCGATCACTGATTATTCCGGACAGCTTAGCTTGGAGTTTATCGATTTTCAGCTTTGTGAAGAGGATAAGAAGTATACGATTGGTGAATGTAAGGAGAGAGATGCTACATATGCAGCTCCTTTGAAGGTTAACGTACGTCTTCATAATAAGGAAACGGACGAGATCAATCAGCATGATATTTTCATGGGTGATCTTCCACTGATGACCGAGACAGGCACGTTTGTTATCAATGGTGCAGAGCGTGTTATCGTAAGTCAGCTTGTTCGTTCTCCGGGTATTTATTATGCAATCAGTCATGATAAGTTAGGTAAGACTTTGTACGCGTGTACAGTAATCCCTAACCGTGGTGCATGGCTTGAGTACGAGACGGATTCAAATGACGTTTTTTATGTACGTGTAGATAGAACAAGAAAGGTGCCGATTACCGTACTCATTCGTTCTTTGGGAATCGGAACTAATGATGAAATCAGAGAATTGTTCGGAGATGAGCCTAAGATTGAGGCCAGCTTCGAGAAGGATCCTTCTACTAATTATGAAGAAGGTCTTTTAGAGTTATACAAAAAGATTCGTCCGGGTGAGCCTTTGGCTGTTGAAAGTGCAGAGAGTCTTATCAATGCAATGTTCTTTGATCCTAGAAGATATGACCTTGCCAAGGTTGGACGTTATAAGTTTAATAAGAAGCTTGCATTAAAGAATCGTATTGCAGGACATGTTCTTGCAGAGGATGCTGTAAGCCCTGTTACAGGTGAGATTATCGCCAAAGCAGGTGAGACTGTTACAAGAGATAAAGCAACAGAGATTCAGAATGCAGCTATTCCGTATGTCCTTATACAGACAGAAACCCGCAATGTTAAGGTACTTTCTAACATGATGGTTGACATCAAAGAGTATGTTGACTTTGATGTGGAAGAGTTGGGTGTTACGGAAGACGTATTTTACCCTGTATTAGCTCAGTTATTAGAAGAATATACTGATAAAGAAGAATTAAAACACGCAATTAAGCGTGATATTCATGACCTTATTCCTAAACATATTACAAAAGAGGATATTTTGGCTTCTATCAGTTACAATATCCATCTTGAGTATGGAATCGGTAATGAAGACGATATCGACCATTTGGGTAATCGTCGTATACGTGCGGTTGGTGAGCTTTTGCAGAATCAGTATCGTATCGGTCTTTCAAGACTTGAGAGAGTTGTAAGAGAAAGGATGTCAACTCAGGATATTGAGACAATCACACCACAGTCACTTATCAATATTAAGCCTGTAACTGCAGCTGTTAAGGAGTTCTTCGGAAGTTCACAGCTTTCACAGTTCATGGATCAGAATAATCCGCTTTCGGAGCTTACACATAAGAGACGTCTTTCAGCGTTAGGACCTGGTGGTCTTTCAAGAGACCGCGCCGGATTCGAGGTTCGAGATGTTCACTATACACATTACGGAAGAATGTGTCCGATAGAGACTCCGGAAGGACCGAACATCGGTCTTATCAACTCTCTTGCTACATATGCAAGAATTAATCAGTATGGATTCGTTGAGGCTCCATACAGAAAGTTAGACAAGAAAGATCCTAAGAATCCTGTTGTAACAGATGAGGTTGTTTATCTTACAGCTGATGAAGAGGATAATTTCGTAGTAGCACAGGCTAATGAGAAGATTAATCCTGACGGAACATTTGTACGTTCGCGTATAGCAGGTCGTTTCCGCGAGGAGACAGCAGAGTTTGAGAAGGAGAGAGTTGACCTTATGGACGTATCTCCTAAGATGGTATTCTCTGTTGCTACATCGATGATTCCGTTCCTTGAGAACGATGATGCTAACCGTGCACTTATGGGATCAAACATGCAGCGTCAGGCCGTACCTCTTCTTAAGACAGAGGCACCTGTTGTTGGTACCGGTATGGAAGAGAAAGCAGCTGTTGACTCGGGTGTATGTATTGTTGCAAAACATGACGGTATTGTTGAGAAATCAACAAGTAAGGAAATTGTTGTTAAATGCGATGATGGTTCTAAGGATACTTATGAAGTTATCAAGTTTGCTCGAAGCAACCAAGGTAACTGCATGAACCAGAGACCTATCGTTAATAAAGGCGATAAAGTTAAAGCCGGAGAAGTTTTGGCTGATGGAGCTTCAACAGCAGGTGGAGAAATCGCACTTGGTAAGAACCCTCTTATCGGTTTCATGACTTGGGAAGGTTATAACTACGAGGATGCTGTACTTCTTTCAGAGCGTCTTGTTCAGGAAGATGTATATACATCTGTTCATATCGAAGAGTACGAGGTAGATGCAAGAGATACTAAGCTCGGACCTGAAGAGATTACAAGAGAACTTGCAGGACAGTCTCCTGACCTTCTTAAGAATCTTGATGAGAACGGTATTATTCGTATCGGTGCAGAAGTTCGTGCTAACGATATTCTTGTTGGTAAGGTTACTCCTAAGGGAGAGACAGAGCTTACTGCAGAAGAGAGATTGCTTCGTGCAATCTTCGGTGAGAAGGCAAGAGAGGTTCGTGATACATCACTTCGTGTTCCTCATGGTGCTTTCGGTATCGTTATGGATACAAAGATGTTTACAAGAGAGAACGGTGATGAGCTTCCACCGGGAGTTAATAAGTCAGTTCGCGTTTATATAGCACAGAAGAGAAAAATCAGCGTTGGTGATAAGATGGCTGGACGTCATGGTAACAAGGGTGTTATCTCGCGTATCCTTCCAGTTGAGGATATGCCATTCCTTCCAAACGGTCGTCCGCTTGATATCGTGCTTAATCCTTTGGGCGTGCCTTCCCGTATGAATATCGGTCAGGTCCTTGAGGTTCACTTGGGACTTGCAGCTAAGGCACTTGGTTTTAATATCTCTACTCCGGTATTTGACGGAGCAAACGAGGAAGATATTATGGAGACACTCGAGATGGCTAACGATTACGTCAACTCAGAGTGGGAAGATTTTGATAAGAAGTGGAGAAGCTCAGTTTCTGATGAGGTTATGGATTATCTTTATGAGAACCGTGACCACAGAGAAGAGTGGAGAGGCGTTCCGATTAACCGTACAGGTAAGGTAACGCTTCGTGACGGACGTACAGGTGAAGAGTTTGACTCTCCTGTAACAATCGGATTTATGCATTACCTCAAGCTTCACCACCTCGTTGATGATAAGATTCATGCTCGTTCAACCGGTCCATACTCACTCGTAACACAGCAGCCACTTGGTGGTAAGGCACAGTTTGGTGGACAGCGTTTCGGAGAGATGGAGGTTTGGGCTCTTGAGGCATACGGTGCTTCTTACACATTGCAGGAGATACTTACAGTTAAATCCGATGATGTTGTAGGACGTGTTAAGACATACGAGGCTATTATCAAGGGCGACAACATTCCTGAACCGGGCATTCCGGAATCATTTAAGGTACTTCTTAAGGAGTTCCAGTCATTGGCACTTGATGTCAGAGTTCTCCGTGAGGATAACACTGAGGTTGAGATTGGAGAGACTATCGATTACGGTAGCGATGATATGAGAAGATTCTCAGATATCGACTACGGTGATCAGGAAGCTGAAATGAAGAAGCATGGCTATAGCGGTGTGGATGCTGATGATAACAACTTCGAACTTGAAGGCAGCGATGATGGTTATGATGATGACTATGATGACAGTTATGATGATAACTACGATGATAACTATGATGAATAATAGGAGGAGAGCAAACAGATGTTAGCTATGAATAATCAAGTAGAACAACAAATGAATTTTGATGCAATCAAGATTGGACTTGCTTCTCCGGAAAAAATCAGAGAGTGGTCACGTGGTGAGGTTAAGAAACCTGAAACAATCAACTACAGAACATTGAAGCCTGAAAGAGATGGTTTGTTCTGTGAGAGAATCTTTGGACCAAGCAAGGACTGGGAGTGTCATTGTGGTAAGTACAAGAAGATTCGTTATAAAGGTGTTATCTGCGACCGTTGTGGTGTTGAGGTAACCAAGGCTAATGTTAGACGTGAGAGAATGGGACATATCGAGCTTGCAGCTCCTGTGTCACATATATGGTACTTCAAGGGAATCCCAAGTCGTATGGGACTCATCCTTGATATTTCTCCAAGAACTCTTGAGAAAGTATTATACTTTGCATCATACGTTGTATTAGATCAGGGTGATACTAATCTTGCGTATAAGCAGGTGTTGACTGAGAAAGAGTTACGCGATGCTGAAGAAGAGTACGGATACGGAAAGTTCCGTGTTGGTATGGGTGCAGAAGCTATCAAAGAGCTTCTTCAGGCAATCGATCTTGAGAAAGAGTCAGTAGAGCTTAAGGCTGAACTTAAGGAATCTACAGGACAGAAGCGTGCCAAGATTATCAAGAGACTTGAGGTTGTGGAAGCATTCCGTACTTCCGGTAACAAGCCGGAGTGGATGATTCTTGATGCGGTTCCGGTTCTTCCACCGGATCTTCGTCCTATGGTACAGCTTGATGGTGGACGTTTTGCAACATCAGATCTTAACGATCTTTACAGACGTATCATCAACCGTAACAATCGTCTTAACAGATTGCTTGAGCTTGGCGCTCCGGATATTATTGTTAGAAATGAGAAGAGAATGCTTCAGGAGGCTGTTGATGCACTTATCGATAACGGTCGTCGTGGACGTCCGGTAACAGGTCCTGGTAACAGAGCACTCAAATCATTGTCAGATATGTTAAAGGGTAAGCAGGGACGTTTCCGTCAGAACCTTTTGGGTAAGCGTGTTGACTATTCAGGTCGTTCGGTTATTGTCGTTGGACCTGAACTTAAGATATATCAGTGTGGTCTTCCTAAAGAAATGGCTATCGAGCTTTTCAAGCCATTCGTTATGAAGGAACTTGTTGCAAGAAAACTTGCACACAATGTTAAATCAGCTAAGAAGATGGTTGAGAAGTTAGAGGAGTCTGTATGGGATGTATTAGAGGATGTAATCAAAGAGCATCCTGTTATGCTTAACCGTGCTCCGACACTTCACAGACTTGGTATTCAGGCATTTGAGCCAATTCTTGTTGAGGGTAAGGCAATCAAGCTTCATCCACTCGTTTGTACAGCGTTTAACGCTGACTTCGATGGAGACCAGATGGCTGTGCATCTTCCACTTTCAGTAGAGGCACAGGCTGAGTGTAGATTCCTTCTTTTATCACCTAATAACTTGCTTAAGCCTTCTGATGGTGCTCCTGTTGCAGTGCCTTCACAGGATATGGTACTTGGTATTTACTACCTTACTATTGATAAGCCGGGCGACAAGGGTGAGGGCAAGATATTCAAGTCAAAGAATGAAGCAATTCTTGCATATGAGAATGGTGAGATTACACTTCATGCTAAGATAAAAGTAAGACTTAAGGGAACTCTTTCCGATGGAACAGAGGTTACTAAGATTGTAGAGTCAACTCTTGGTAGAATACTCTTTAACGAGATTATTCCTCAGGATTTGGGTATTGTTGATAGAAGTGATGTAGACAACGCACTTGACCTTGAGATAGATTATCTTGTAGGTAAGAAGCAGCTTAAGGGAATCCTTGATAAGTGTATCAACATTCATGGAGCAACTAAGACTGCAGAAGTTCTTGATGATATCAAGAGCATCGGTTACAAGTACTCTACAAAGGGTGCGCTTACGGTTTCTATTTCTGAAATGACAGTGCCTGGCGCTAAGAAAGAGATTCTTGAAGAAGCACAGAAGACTGTCGAGAAGATTACAGAGATGTATAAGCTTGGATATGGTACAGAAGAAGAGCGTTACACATCTGTTGTAAGAACATGGGAAGCTGCAGATAAGAAGCTTACCAAAGCACTTTTGGATGGCCTTGACACATATAACAACATTAAGATGATGGCTGAGTCAGGAGCCCGTGGTTCTAACCAGCAGATCAAACAGCTTGCAGGTATGCGTGGTTTGATGGCTGATACAACAGGACGTACAATCGAGCTTCCTATCAAGTCAAACTTCCGTGAAGGTCTTGACGTTTTGGAGTACTTCATTTCAGCGCATGGTGCTCGTAAGGGACTTTCAGATACAGCGCTTCGTACAGCCGATTCAGGATACTTGACAAGACGTCTTGTTGATGTATCTCAGGAGCTTATTATCCGTGAGGTTGACTGTTGTGAAGGAACAGGTGAGATTCCTGGTTCTACAGTTGAAGCGTTCATGGAAGGTAAGGAAATGATCGAGAGCTTTGAGGAGCGTATCACAGGTCGTTATGCTGCAGAGTCAGTATTTGATAAGAACGGTGAAATGATCGTTAAAGCTAATCATATGATTACACCTAAGCGTGCAGAAAGAATTATCAGTTCAGGTGTTGACAAAGATGGTAATCCTATTACCAAGCTTAAGATTCGTAACATTCTTAACTGTAAGTCGCGTATCGGTGTTTGTGCTAAGTGTTACGGTGCTAACATGGCAACCGGTCAGGCAGTACAGGTTGGTGAGGCAGTTGGTATTATCGCAGCTCAGTCAATCGGTGAGCCTGGTACACAGCTTACGATGAGAACTTTCCATACCGGTGGTGTTGCCGGTGATGATATCACACAGGGTCTTCCTCGTGTCGAGGAGCTTTTTGAGGCTCGTAAGCCGAAGGGTCTTGCTATTATCACAGAAATCGGTGGTAAGGTACAGATTCGTGATACAAAGAAGAAACGTGAAGTTGTTGTAACCAACGATGAGACAGGTGAGTCAAAGGCTTACTTAATTCCTTATGATTCAAGAATTAAAGTATTTGATGACCAGATGGTAGAAGCCGGTGATGAGATTACAATCGGTTCCGTAACTCCTCATGATATCCTTAAGATTAAGGGTGTTCGTGCTGTACAGGATTACATGCTTCGTGAGGTACAGAAGGTTTACCGTCTTCAGGGTGTTGATATCAACGACAAGCACATCGAGGTTATCGTTAGACAGATGCTTAAGAAGATTAAGATAGAGCAGAGCGGAGATTCTGAGTACTTACCGGGAACACTTGTTGATGTTCTTGATTACGAGGAGATTAACAAGAACCTTGAGGCTGAAGGCAAAGAGCCTGCAGTCGGAACACAGGTAATGCTTGGTATTACCAAGGCTTCACTTGCTACAAGCTCATTCTTGTCAGCAGCTTCTTTCCAGGAAACAACTAAGGTTCTTACAGAAGCAGCTATCAAGGGTAAGATTGACCCTCTTACAGGTCTTAAAGAGAACGTACTTATCGGTAAGCTTATTCCTGCCGGTACAGGTATGAAGCGTTATCGTAACGTTAAGCTTGACAGCGAGGAAGTTATCGAGAACTTCGATAGCAGTGATCTCGTTGTGGATGATGAGTCAGTTGAACTTGAAGAAGCAGTTGTTGAGACAACAGAAGAGTAATTGATTTTTCAAAAAGCTGTCACGTAATGTGGCAGCTTTTTGAACCCCTATAATACATTGACATTTAGGGGTATTTTATATACAATTAAGTTTAACAGGTAAAAGCGTTAAAACGCTGAATTGATAAAGTGATTTACAGGGGAGGATAATATGCCGATAACACAAATTCTTGAAGAAAATGCCCGGAAATATCCGGAAGATATATGTCTTGTAGAGATTAACCCGGAGGTTAAGGAAGTACGTAGGGTTACATGGAAAGAGTACGAATTAATGGAGCCTAATCCAACAACTCATTACAGACGTGAGATTACATGGCACGTAATGAATGAGAAGGCTAACCGTTTTGCCAATCTTCTTATAAGCAGGGGAATTAAGAAAGGTGATAAGGTTGCTATTTTACTTATGAACTGTCTTGAGTGGCTTCCTATTTATTTTGGAATATTGAAAACCGGAGCACTTGCTGTTCCGCTTAACTTCAGATACGCACCGGATGAGATAGAGTATTGCGTGAAACTTGCAGATGTAGACATTCTTGTATTTGGTCCCGAGTTTATCGGTCGTGTAGAGGAGATAGCTGACAATATCAATAAGAATCGTCTTCTTTTCTATGTAGGTGATAACTGTCCGACATTTGCAGAAGACTACACATCTATGACAATCAACTGCTCTTCGTTATCTCCTGATATTACACTTACCGATGAGGATGATGCTGCTATTTACTTCTCCTCAGGAACAACAGGATTTCCGAAGGCTATACTTCATAACCATGAAAGTCTTATGCATTCATGTAGGGTTGAGCAGAACCACCATGGACAGACAAGAGACGATGTATTCCTTTGCATTCCACCGCTTTACCATACAGGTGCTAAGATGCATTGGTTTGGAAGCTTGTTATCGGGAAGTAAGGCTGTGCTTTTGAAGGGTACCAAACCGGAGTACATATTAGATGCAGTGTCGAAGGAAAAATGTACTATCGTATGGCTCCTTGTTCCTTGGGCACAGGATATATTAGAGGCCATAGAAGACGGTAAGGTTAAGCTTGAAGATTACGAGCTTTCTCAGTGGAGACTTATGCACATCGGTGCTCAGCCTGTACCACCAAGTCTTATTAAGAAATGGAAGCAGTATTTCCCTAATCATCAGTATGATACCAACTACGGACTTTCTGAGTCTATTGGACCGGGTTGTGTTCATCTTGGTGTTGAGAATATCCACAAAGTTGGTGCGATTGGAAAAGCCGGATATGGATGGGAAGTTAAAATTGTTGATGAGAATGGCGATGTAGTTGAGCGTGGTCAGGTCGGAGAACTTTGTGTAAAGGGTCCCGGCGTCATGACCTGTTATTACCATGATAAGAAATCTACCGATGAAGTATTAAAGGGTGACTGGCTCTTTACAGGTGATATGGCACAGGAGGACGAAGATGGTTTCATTTTCCTTGTAGACCGTAAGAAAGACGTTATCATAAGTGGTGGAGAGAATATCTATCCTGTTCAGATTGAAGACTTTATACGTACTCATGCAGGAGTTCATGATGTTGCGGTTATCGGACTTCCTGATAAGAGACTTGGTGAGATTACATGTGCTATTATCGAACCTAAGGAGAATGCAATAATAACGGAAGATGAGATTGACTTAATGTGTCAGAAGCTTCCAAGATATAAGAGACCTAGAAAGATTATATTTGCTGATATTCCGAGAAATCCGACAGGAAAGATTGAGAAGCCGAAGCTTAGAGAAATCTACGCAGGCGGAAGTGTCGTAGACGCCCAGAACAGAGGATAATAGAAACGCGCCATTTTGGCGCGTTTATTATTTTTATGGAAATATTAAGGTTTTGTTCATAAATAGTTGACAAAATCATGGTATAATTATCCCATAATTATTTTTAAAGAGGACAGCTATGAGAAGAAAGAACAAGAAAGAAAAAGAGCCGGAGATTGTAGATAACGGACTTAACATAGATTTAGAAGATGACGATCTTGAAGAAAGCAGAGAGATTATGGATGCCTACAAGAAGGCAGTAGATGATTCGGTTATGTTGCCGACTCTTCGAGAGAAGGAAATCGAAGTGCCTGTTATAGATGGCGACATCATGGAGCAGTTGAAAATACTCATGCAGCATTCACAGGCGTTTCAAGAGATGGAGATGATGTATGCATGTGCTATCAGAGAGGTTCAAACCAAAGCCGAGGTTTTAAATGATGAGATGTCGGTAAGATATCACAGAAACCCGATAAGCAGCATTACATCAAGAGTTAAGAAACCGGAGAGTATAGCGCAGAAGTTGTATAAAAAGGGGCTTCCATTTACAGTGGAGGCAATAATGACAAATCTTACGGATGTTGCGGGCGTGAGAATTATTTGTGAATTCATAGACGACATTTACAGTATCGCGGCTATGATTGCTATGCAGGATGACTTGAAGCTTGTCAATATCAAGGATTATATTAAGTACCCGAAGCCGAATGGCTACAGAAGTTATCATATGATTGTTGAGATACCTGTATTCTTTTCAAAGGGCAAGACTCCGATGAGAGTGGAGATTCAGATTAGAACGATGGCGATGGATTTTTGGGCAAGTCTTGACCATGAGCTTAAGTACAAGAAAAATATTGCGCCTGAAGAAGAAGAGATGATTGCCAATGAGTTGCTTGCCTGTGCCGAGCGTATAGCGGAGACGGATGAGATAATGCAGCAGATCAGAATTAAACTTGACGAAGTAGAGAAGGACAAAGAGAAGAAAATAAATAATCAGATGGCGGAGGGATAGATTGTGAAAGGTTTGATTTTCGATATGGACGGAACCTTATGGGATTCGTCGGAGAATGTTGTTGCAAGTTGGAATGAGGTCGTAGCAAGAGAGTATACACCGGATAGAGTTATAACGGTTGACGAGATACAGAGTGCGATGGGGCTTCCGATGGATGCATTTGCTGCAAGAATATTCCCGGAATTACCCAAAGAACGCCAGTTGGAACTTCTGGAATTGTGTGGGAATAATGAGAATGACTACCTAAGAGTTCATGGTGGAGAATTGTATCCTGAGGTTGAGGAGACGCTTAAAAAGCTCAAAGAAAAATATGGTTTGTATATTGTCAGCAACTGTCAGAGTGGATACATAGAGGCATTTCTCGAATATTACGGTTTCGAGGATTATTTTGAGGATATAGAATGCTATGGTAACAATAAGCTTAGCAAAGGGGAAAATATTCGTAACATTATAGAGAGGAACGGTTTGGAGGAAGCTGCATATATCGGAGATATTCAGGGCGATTATAACGCAACCATGGAGGCCGGAGCAAAGTTTATTTTTGCGGCATACGGTTTTGGAGAGGTTGACGCGGAAACTGCGGTGATCAATAAATTTGCAGAACTTGACAAAGTTGCGGATGAAGTGTTGGGATAATAAAAAATAGCAGTTATTTGTGGGGCAAAAAAGCTAAAGAGTCATTTGAATAGATTTGAAAAGATGACAAAAATTCGCAAAATATTGACAAAATAAAAAAATATGCTAAAATTACTACAAGAAGCAAAGGCGTTTCATCTTATTGGTGAAACGCCTCTTTTTTGTAGGATGGGCAAAATGATCATATACAAATGGACCGATGGAAATGACGAAGATTTTCAAAGGTTTTATCTCAAAACAGAAGAATTATGAATAAGATACAGATGAAAGGAGTGCTGCAGAAGTAGATGCAAAGCTTCATGAGATCATGAAGAACATTCATGATTCTTCCGTTGCTGCGGCAGAAGAGTACGGCTTGGGCTATAATCTTGTTGCCGGCGCGAACATCGCAGGCTTTAAGAAGGTAGCTGAAGCCATGATGGCACAGGGTATTTTCTAAATTCCCATTTACCTTTCAAATGCATGCTTTATCGT
>JAILRO010000064.1 GCA_024698145.1 Lachnospiraceae bacterium | reverse complement strand
CACGCTTCATATGGCGGAAGAAACTTTCACAACATGCATTATCGTAGGGATAGCCTTTCTTTGAAAAGGACTGAACGGCATTACATTTTTCTAATGTTTGCCTAAATGTAAAGGCTGTGTATTCAGAGCCCTGATCCGAATGGAACAGTACATAATCAGGCTCACCTCTATCAGAGTAAGCCTTGGTAAATGCTTTTAAGGTTAAGTCGACATCATGACGGTTAGAGAGACTCCAACCTATGACTTTCCTTGAAAATAAATCAATTACAATACAAAGGTAATGGAAAGTTCCGTTTACCTTAATGTATGTAAAATCGCTTGCCCATACAGAGTTGGGAGCAGATGGATTAAACTGTTGATTAAGGTGATTAACGCAAGGACCCTGCAGAGTGTTTTGATATCGTACTGATTGCGCAGTTTATAAACAGCTTCTAATCGTTGTTTGAGTGTGGCGTGAATATGGCAATCGCTTTTTTAATATTTGGTTTTCTTCTTCGAGTTTAGCCATACGTTTTTGAAGTACTTTGACTTGTTTGGCAGTAAGAACTTTTCCGTCATCAGTTTCAACAGTTGAATACTGCTTAATCCATTTGGTAAGAGCAGTTTGAGATACGCCGTACTCCTTGATGAGTGAGGCTTGGGTTTTACCATTATGGTAAAGGTCAACGAGGGTTCGTTTGAAATCATCATCATAACGTTTTCCTGAGGACATAAATGATACCTCCTTTTGGTGTCTAGAATAATAATATATCTATTTATCAAATGTGGCCACCTTTATAAGTATAATGCATAGGTATTTAGAGCAGAACAATGACGAACTTACTGCAAATGGGTATGAAATATTAAAAGGAAAAAGATTGAAGTCTTTTATGAATGCTGTTGAGAATTCAGGTAAGGACATTAATGTCCCTACCAAAACAACAGTGTTAGGTGTGTTTGATTTTAGGGCGTTTCTTGATTTAGCCATGCTTTTGTTAGAAAGTGAAAAAGCTCATGCATTGCGACAAATGATGCTAGATATTGTTATTGATTTAATTAATAGAAAAACAGGTGGTGGGACAAAGTATATTAATCAAAGAGATAAAGACTATATGTTTTCATCACTACAGGAAGATAACTATAGAAGACAATTCACAGATACATTAAAAGAATGTGTGGAAGAGGATCGTTTTAAATATGCTCATTTTACAGATATGATATATGTTAGTATTTCAAAGAAAAAGCTAAAGAGTAAAAAAAATACTTGATTTAAAAGCAAATGATAAGGTGAGAGAAACGTTTTATAGCGAAATACTTGATATAATTGCTGCGTATGAAAGTGGTTTGGCGGATGGAATAAGAAAAGAATGTGAGCAAAAGGGTAGTAAACTGACTAGAAAAGAGGTAGAGGATTTTTTTGTTGTATTTGAGAATATGGCACTTTGGAAACCTCTGATTCAAAGAGGAAGAGTTAAAATTGGAAATAGTAAACGCAATAGAAAAATAGTGAGGTTATGCTCCATTTAATAATACTTATTTCTTAATAATAAGACATTTTAGACGAAAAAGAAAACGTAATACCATATATATATTGGAAATAAAAATATATGGAATGTTAATTGATAAATATAAGTAAGTGGGTGTTTGGGGAAAATGAAAGAGTTACAGATTTATACGGATAATCAGTTGATGAATTTTGAGAGTTTTAATGTTTATTTTTCTGATAAGAGCTTGGTCGAATATATTTCATCAAGTAATATAGAATGTCTTGATGAGCCAATTATAGGTTTGAAAGATGATTATGTTGATATTGAATTTAATGAAAACGTTCCAAAAGCAGATCGAAACGATTATTTGATTGCAGCGTCATGTGGACTTGTTTCAGGAGCCTTAAGTGTGTTTTGGAGCAAGAAGTTCGATTTAAAAAATGCACATAAATGGGGTAATGATAAAGCAGATGAAATTGTATTAGATGTTGCCAAACACTTTGGATATGAGGGCGATGATCTTGAAAAAGCTATACGACATTTAGAAGAAAGATTCCCAATGGCAGGGGATGTACTAACCAATGATTTTGGTGGTGGAAAACAACATCATCTTAGAGATTTTTCGCATCATGCATCGCCTTTAGGTTTGATTTGTTCTATAGCAATGCAATTTACAGGAGAAGGCTATGGAACGGATACACAAGGAAATTTTATTAAAGTGAAAATTACGAAAGATGGCTTTATAGGTAAATCGTTTTCTGAAAAAATTGTTTTTGGTGTGTTTAATTGGGTGTTGCATTTAGTAAGTGACTTGGATGGTTCTAGTGGAAGTGTTCTAAATGGTACCGGAAAGGGAACTGGTATTCCGGGTCCAATGTTATCTCTTTTAAAGGAATTATCAGCACTTCCAATATTTAAAAAAGTAAATGAGGACAATATTAATAAACCGAAGGTGTTTTCGGAGTATGTTTCAAAGTTATTTAATGGAACTAGATTTAAGAATGAAAATGGGGAACCTATTAAGTTTGATTTGAGGACAGAAATGGGCATTGGTCATTATATTATAGATCAGAGTAAGCCTGTTGTAATTAATGAATGTTTGGTAAGGTCAATCTTCTTTTTAACAAGATTTGCAAAAGAGGTAAAAGAAAAAGAAATTCAGTCTATAACTGAGTTGGACAAATTGGATCCGAGTAAATTCATTCCTTTTAATAATCGTGCTTTGACAAGAATGCTTACTGTTGCAAGTGGAACTTTCGTTGTTGTAAATGCTACGGGAACAGCAGTTAAAGCAGTTGTGGATTCTAAGGGAGTCAAGGAAGTTGCTATTGGAGAATTCTTCTTGCGTGTAAATTATGTTGGTATTGGTAGATTTGCTTTTGCGTGTGCTGCTGATGCAAAGTATATTGCAGAAGATTTGAAAGATGCTTATACAAACTATGTCAAAACGTCAGAACAACTAAAACAGAGCCAATTTTCTTATGGTGACAATTTCTTAAGCCTGACCGACAAGCAGAATCAGGTACTGTATTCTTTGAAAAAAGCAGCTATTAAATATGATATTGAAAACACGAAGGATGCAAAAGAAAGCTTCTTAAAAAAAGAATGGCTTTCTCGTTGGGAGAAATCAACAGCAGAAAGTTTCAGTGTTTCTGCAGATGAATACTATTTAGATGAATCAACTGCATATGAGTTTATTGAAACTATTGATGAAGAAACAAAAAGTCAGGGATGGATGTACTTGATTGCCCTAGAAATCTCACTGTTTCAACCATATTATAGTTTGGATGAAAATGATAAGGAGTTATTTAAGGGGCTGAAATATAGAGCTAAATATATTATGGATGTCTTTGTGAATAAGCAAGGTGTTGTTTCTAAAGAGGATTATGAGGGTATCATAAAGAATTATAAATCATACGAAGGAAAGATAAAGGAATCAGGTAAAAAGGTTGCGAAGACCGTTACTACAACAGTAATTGCAACTGCGTTGACAGGTGGATTTGCTTTAGCATTTGCACCGGAAATAGCGGTTGTTCTAGTTGGTAATTCAGTTGCCAATTTGTCAGGTGCTGCGCTTACAAGTTATGCACTTGCATCGATTGGTGGTGGTTCTCTAGCTGCGGGTGGTTTGGGTATGGCAGGTGGAACAGCCATTCTAACCGGTGGTGGAGCTTTGCTGGGCTTGGCTGGCTCAGGTTCCGTATCACTAATATCAGTAATCAGTCAGATGCCGGAAAATTATACATTAAATGAATGCAGTAAGTTATTGACTGTCTGCAAGATGATTGTGCTTGAAAAACATAATAAACCTGAAATGTTAAACTATGTGATTGCAGGGCTGGAAACTTGTGTAAGCCAAATTGAGGATGCAATTGAGGGAATAGACGAAAAGACAAAAGATAATAAACAGAAAATTAAACGTTTGTCACTTTGTTTCAAATACATTAACAATACAATTGATGAGCTTGATAAGATGTTATTCGATAGAGCGGGTGTTGTTGAATCTAAGGCAATGCTACTGAAAGAGAAAACTTCTGATATATTGAAGATCGACAAAAAGGAGGATAACAAATGAAGTTTGAAGAATTGTTAACAAAGGTACGTGGAATTGCTCAAAATGCAGATGCATCAAACACAGATTTTCTTGCGGTACAGGTAAATATTACAGGAAAAGACAGTGGTGTTTTTTATGTCGAAGTTAAGGATCACAATATTTCTGTTGAACCATATGAGTACAATGATAGAAATTGTGCCGTTACAATGAACATGACGGATTTTAACAAACTCATAGATGGTAAATTAGATCCTGTAGTTGCATTTACAATTGGAAAACTTAAGGTAGATGGTGATGTTGGAAAAGCATTGGAGTTTTCGAAACTTTTGAAGTAATGCCAATGGGGGTGTTGGTATGAAAAAATATACTCCGTGGATAATGATATTGCTAGCCTTCCTGTGCGGTGGTGGTATCTATCTACTTAAAGTAATTACAGACAACGGGAAGCTTACTCGATATAATCAGATTCGGCATGATTGCAAAGAAGAAGTTGCGGACATTTATAACATGGAATCGAATGATTATATCAAGAAAATAGATGTTAAGTTAGATTATCGTACTGAAGATGTTTACAAGGACTCGGATAGTAAAGTTCTTGATGATGCCACGTTTTTTTCGGTAAGGTTAGAGGAATCATTTAGCGTACCCAATTACATGGTTTCGTTTCGTAACCACCCAGGTTGACTGGGTGGTTATTTTACATTTATAATTATTTCATTCAGAGTCGACGCTGAGGAGTGAGGTCAATGGACAAAACATATGAAAAGATACTCAAACTCATAAAAGGTAATGCGCGTATGAGTTACCGGGATATCGTGACGAAAGATGACAGGTTTGAACGGGTGCTTGATTATGTTTCCACGAGGACTGCATTTATACGCCAGATATTTACGACGCTTAAGAAAAACCATATTCATGTAGTTGCAGTATCTGATTCTCCTGATGACCTCAAATATCTAATTAAAATGATTCAGAAAGAATGCAGTGATGACCTTGAGGAGTTGCATTGCCATGCCGTTAAGGAGGTCGTCAAGGATGTGTATGGAGGTATCAGATATGAAAGATCAGTGTCAGACAATAATGAATGTGATGAACAAAGTGGAAGGAGTTCATCTTCGTGAAAAACATGGAGGCCATTTTCGCTTTCGTTTTCACATGACGGAGAAAATGAGTGAGGTGGGCTTGGAGGCACTTGATTTAAGTGTCAGGTCGTATAACTGTTTGAAGAGGGCTGGATATAATACAGTTGGTGATGTGTTTGACGGCTTGGCTTCGGGTAAGGAGTTGAGATCTATTAGAAATTGCGGGACTACATCGGCGCGTGAGATTATGGAGAAGTTGTTCCTGTTCCAGTATGAATCGCTTAGCGAGAAAAATAGGGAGCGGTATTTGTTAGAGGTTGTTGTGCTTAATGCGTGTTGATTAAAGTTAAATGATTTGCATGTCATAAAATTAAAAAAAGTTTGAAAAAGTCTTGTATTGTCCAAAAAGGCGGACAACCCTTTGTTGTATAATAATCATATCAGCTGATTGATAACAAATGATGATTATGCTACAATGGAGGTAGATTTATGGATAATGATGTACATAAGAATGACGTGTTTACTTCAGAGAGTACGAGGGTACCACGAGAACATAAGTCACGCTTGTTCTGCTTTATTTTTGGACAAGAGAAGAATAAGCGTTGGACGTTGGCGTTATACAATTCATTGCACGGAACAGACTATACGGATGTTGATGCGTTGGAGATTACAACGATAGAGAACGTTGTGTATTTGGGAATGAAGAATGACTTGTCGTATATTGTGTCGGATAAGATGAGTCTGTATTCTGTAATGAATATTAATGAGCAACAGAGTACGTACAATCCCAATATGCCGATACGTGAATTGATGTATTCGGCAAGGTTATACGAAAAGTATGTCAAGAGGAACGGATATAATATTTACGGTACGACAATTATTCCGCTGCCAATACCTAAGCTTGTGGTGTTATACAATGGCAAGACAGAGGTTGAGGATGATGTAATACTTACGCTTGATGACTCATACAGAGAAGAGATTCGTAATAGTGTGAAGCAGAAAGAAAAGGTTATGTCCGAGTCGGATTTGAACGACAGGGTGGAACAGATATTAGAAGAGGCGTCGCCGGATATATCTGTAAGAGTGCGAATGATTAACATTAACTATGGGCACAATGAAGATGTTATGAGACGCTGCAGACCGCTAGAAGAATATGCGTGGTTTGTAGATAGAATTAGGAATAAACCGGATGATGAGGATATCGGACAGGCGGTTGATAAGGCCATTGACGATATGCCGAAGGATTACGAAATTAAGGAATTATTAGTTGAGCAACGATCGGAGGTGAAGGGAATGCTTTTGGAAGAGTACGATGAGGCGGAAATCGAGGAGCTGTTTAAGGAAGAAGGCAGACGGGAAGGGAAAAGTGAGAGCATAACAAAGCTTGCGACTCACTATATTTCTAATGACCCTTCACTGTCAGAAGAAGATGCTGTTAAGATGGCAACAGAGATATTGGCATGATAATTTAATGAGATGACAGACCGGTGTATATGCATCGGTCTTGTTTGTAAAGTTAGAAATTATACAAGATATTTATTTAAAAGGAGAACTAATCTGCATGGTTAAACCAATAGTAAAAGACATGTTGCTTTTAGGTCAGAAATCTGAGCCGGCAACGAAAGATGATTTATATATTGCAAAAGACTTAAGGGATACATTAGACGCACATAAGGACAGATGTGTTGGTATGGCAGCGAACATGATTGGATACAAGAAGTGTATCATAATTGTATCTACCGGTTTCTTAGATCTGATTCTTATTAATCCGCAGATAGTTGGAAGTAAGGGAAAGTATGAAACGGAGGAAGGTTGTTTGTCGCTTGATGGAGTCAGAAAGACAAGCAGATTTCAGGAGATAGAAGTGAAGTATCTCGACGAAGACTTTAAGGAACATAAGCAAAAGTTTTCGGGATTTATCGCACAGAATATACAGCATCAGTGTGATCATTTAAACGGAAAGATTATTTGATGGAAATGGTAGTTTGCTAGATGTTGGGGTCAGATCCCGTGAACATGGGGGAGGAATCATTTGCATGTCATAAAATTAAAAAAAGTTTGAAAAAGTCTTGTATTGTCCAAAAAGGCGGACAACCCTTTGTTGTATAATAATCATATCAGCTGATTGATAACAAATGATGGTTATGCTACAATGGAGGTAGATTTATGGATAATGATGTACATAAGAATGACGTGTTTACTTCAGAGAGTACGAGGGTACCACGAGAACATAAGTCACGCTTGTTCTGCTTTATTTTTGGACAAGA
>JAILRO010000033.1 GCA_024698145.1 Lachnospiraceae bacterium | reverse complement strand
AAAATTGCTGTTTAGTTACATTTTACAAGCGAAACTTCTAATTGTTTTTAAGCGTCTCTTATGATTACAGTTCCATCGCAGGCCGCTTTCGCTGCGTATAAGAACGCAACGGTACTAAACTCACACTCCGTGTTCGTTAAGTGCCGGCGTCTTATGAGCACCTGCTTATGGAAGCTGCAATCACACGAGACGCAAGATATACTTTTCCAAGTTTCGCATGTACAACATAGAGGGTGGCACGTGACTCGCCTACGGCTCGCATCAGCTGCTTTGATGCACTTTCATACATGAAGAAACAGCGTGAGATTGTCTGTGTATGAAATATCCTGTGACATCTGAAAGGTACTTAGTGCGTTTCACCTGGATACAGGATATTCATACATCTGATAATCTGTACGCGTCGTCATATATAAAAGTGCATTAAACAGCAATTTAATATGCCTTTCCGAAATACATCATTTTTGTTGCAGGCTTACCACAGTGTACGCATACGTCACCAAGCTTCTCCTGTGCAAAAGGCATACATCTTGTTGTAGCGGAAGTCTCTTCTTTGATTGCCTCCTCACAAGAAGTCTCGCCACACCACATAGCTTTAACAAAGCCTTGCTTGTTCTCAATTATATCCTTAAACTCTTCCCAGTTGTTTGCAACGTGAGTATTCTCTTCTCTATGCTTAAGTGCTCTCTCAAACATATCCTTCTGAATTGTTTCAAGAAGCTCACCAATCTTTGTATCTATTTCATCCAAAGAAACCTCAATCTTCTCGCCTGTATCACGACGAACTACAAGTGCCTTTCCGGCCTCGATATCTCTAGGTCCAATCTCAACACGAAGAGGTATTCCACGCATCTCCTGCTCCGCAAACTTCCAACCCGGATTCTTATCCGAGTCATCTATCTTAACACGGTATGAAGAAAGCTTATCCTTAAGTGCTCCGGCAGCCTCAAGTACACCCTCCTTCTTCTGCATAATAGGTACTATCATAACCTGAGTAGGTGCAACCTTTGGTGGAAGTACAAGCCCTGAATTATCACCATGAACCATGATGATTGCGCCGATAAGTCTTGTTGTCATTCCCCAAGAAGTCTGGTGAACATACTCGAGTTTGTTATCTTTGCTTGTGTACTGGATACCAAATGCCTTGGCAAATCCATCACCGAAGTTATGACTTGTTCCGGACTGTAATGCCTTACCGTCATGCATAAGCGCCTCTATAGTATAAGTAGCTTCAGCGCCTGCAAACTTCTCTTTCTCTGACTTCTGACCCTTGATTACAGGTATTGCAAGTACCTGCTCGCAAAAGTCTGCATATACATTAAGCATCTGCACTGTTCTCTCTTCAGCTTCCTCTGCTGTAGCATGTGCAGTATGTCCTTCCTGCCATAAGAATTCTCTTGAACGAAGGAAAGGTCTTGTCTCCTTCTCCCATCTAACAACAGAACACCACTGGTTATACACCTTAGGAAGATCTCTATATGACTCTACCTCATTTTTATAAAAATCACAGAACAATGTTTCAGAAGTTGGTCTTACGCAAAGTCTCTCCTGCAAAGGATTAAGTCCACCATAAGTTACCCATGCAACCTCAGGTGCAAAACCTTCAACATGATCCTTTTCCTTCTGGAGTAGGCTTTCGGGAATAAACATAGGTAGATATACATTCTCTACACCTGTTTCCTTAAATCTTCTGTCAAGCTCCTGCTGTATTCTCTCCCATATAGCATAGCCTGCGGGTTTGATAACCATACAGCCCTTAACACTTGTATAATCAATGAGATCAGCCTTAAGCACAACATCTGTATACCATTGTGCAAAATCTTCCTCCATTGAAGTTATCTGCTCAACCATCTTCTTTTCATTAGCCATTGTCGTTCTCCTTTTATAAATGTTTCTACATTACAAAGACAGAAAACCTAATCGCTGATTAAGCCTCCTGTCTTTTGATTTTCCTAAAATCAGCAAGTGAATTCTAGCATTTTCACTTCCAACTTGCAATAAAAATATTATATTTTTGAAAAATTAAAACTCATCAAGTTCAATTACGTCAAACACATCGCCTTCAGGCTCTCTTTTAAACACCATATGCTCCTTCGTTGTCGGGTGTTCAAACTCAAGTCTTGTAGCATAAAGCGCTATCTGTTGATACTTCTTCTTTGTGTTGGTAAACTTCGGATTATACTTGGTATCTCCGTATATACCGGCATTTCTGCTGGAGGTTTGAACTCGTATCTGATGATGTCTTCCGGTAATGAGTTGAATTAATACATAGGAAAGAACACCATCATCTGTCTCCATAACATCTAAAACTTCGTAGTCCAGCTCTGCCTTCTTGGCACCTTTCGTGTCTTTGCCAACAACTTTAGAAGTATTGGTTTTGCCGTCCTTTAAGAGATAATCCGTAAGTGTACCGCATTCATCGGGAAGTTCACCGGTCAACACCGCCTGATAGAACTTTATCATTGTTCCTTCCCGGACCTGATCCGATAAATCTGCCGCCGCCTTCTGATTCTTTGCAAACACCATAACACCGCCAACCGGTCTGTCTAATCTGTGTATCAGCGCAAGATACGGCTCCTCGTCTATTTGCTCATTTTCAAAAATGTGATTCTTAAGATATGACATCATATCGGTATCGCGGCTTTTATCTGCCTGAACCGGAACGCCCTGTGGCTTAACACATACAAGAATGTCATCATCTTCATATAATATAGGAATATTCATTGACATCTCCTCCTTATTGCATTAAACCACAATTTCCGAAACATAGCAACATATTATCACATCACAAATCTATAACCGACGCCCCAGACTGTTTCGATATACTGCGGATTATCGTAATCATCTTCTATTTTCTTTCTGAGTTTTTTCACATAAGTTGACACGCCATACACGCTGCAGTCCGAACACTTATCCCTCCACACTGCATTGTATATTTCTTCTCGGGATATAATCTTATCCGGACGCTGGGCAAGATATACCAGCACATCAAACTCTTTTATTGTCAGGGGCACCTCCTTACCAGCAAGAAACACGCGCCTGTTCATGACTTCAATAACCAATTCCCTCACCCTTATATATCCAAAAATCCTGGTCAATCTTCTGAATTGTTCAATTCTTGTTTGAACTGTTGCAACCAGAATCATTTCCCTGTACGGAGTTGTAATATAATCGTCAGCACCCATTTGCAGCATTTTAATTCTAGTCCACTCATCGTCTGCATCTGATACCACTATAATTGGTATCTCCGTACTTTTCCTCAATTGCTCACACTTCTCGAAACAAACCGCCGAATCTTTGCTTACAACAAGAACTAACGCCTTGCCGGGTAGCAAATAATCAAGTTCCTTCTCCTCAGAACTTACTTCAGTTACCTTGAAATTACTGATTTTCAGGTACTCCACAACGCGACACTCCTCCCAATTATTGTCACGTATCATCAGCACTTCGTCCAATAATTTGCCTCCTTTGTAAATAGATAGAATTGTAGAACAGAAACTGTTCGTGAACAGGTTACTAACAATGTTGGAATTAAAAATGAATTAAAAGGAATTATGTGATAAAAATGAATTCGGCTGATACGGTAAGCACCCACTGAAATGCTTAAGAAACCGTTATTTATCAGCCGACTTTAAGTTTAAATTTCTGAATTTCTTTGTCTGTTTCAACTATTTCAATCTGACCGCCAAGCGCACGAAGCTTCTCGTCGAATGCCTCGTATCCTCTCTGGATATACTTGATGTCTTCTACAACAGTGAAACCATCCGCAACTAATCCGGCAATAACAAGAGCTGCTCCCGCACGAAGATCAGGTGCAACAACACCGGCACCTGTAAAGCTCTCAACACCGTCTATAATCGCTGTATTGCCTTCTACCTTAATCTGTCCTCCCATACGGAATAACTCGTCAACATATTTGAATCTGTTTTCAAAAATACTTTCCGTAATGATAGACGTACCTTCAGAAAGAGCAAGTACTACAGCCATCTGAGGTTGCATATCCGTAGGAAATCCGGGATATGGCAATGTCTTAATATTGGTAGAACCCAATCTGTGATTGCTGACTACTCTTACTGCGTCATCATATTCCATAACAACGGCGCCGATCTCTTTTAATTTTGATGAGATTGCCTCTAAATGCTTAGGAATAACGTTCTTAATTGTAATATCTCCCTTAGTTGCAGCTGCTGCCACCATAAAGGTTCCAGCCTCAATCTGATCAGGGATAATAGAATATTCTGTACCTTTGAGCTTCTCAACACCACGAATTCGTATAACATCAGTACCGGCACCCTTAATATTGGCACCCATGCTGTTGAGGAAGTTGGCAACATCAACGATATGAGGCTCTTTCGCCGCATTCTCGATTGTTGTCTTACCTTCAGCAAGTACTGCTGCCATCATGACATTAATGGTCGCACCAACAGAAACCACATCCATATAGATGTGATTACCCGTCAACTTGTCCGCCTGAACATGTATCATACTACTATGGATATTGACTTTGGCACCAAGCGCCTTAAAGCCTTTGATATGCAAATCTATAGGACGGCTTCCAATGTTACAACCACCCGGAAGCGCCACAGAAGACTTCTTGTACTTGCCAAGCATAGCACCAAGAAGATAATAAGACGCACGAATCTTACGAATAAATTCGTCATCAACACAATTATCCGCAGCAGGATTAATCGTTCCTCCGCATATACGCACTGTATGCTCATCTATATAATTGACTCTTGCACCAATTCCTTCAATTGCCTGCAAAAGCACTCTTGTATCTCTTACGTTAGGAACATTCTCAACCACAACTTCTTCATCTGTCATGATTGCTGCAGCAAGAATACCAAGCGCTGCGTTCTTTGCTCCTGCGATGGAAACTTCTCCCACAAGTGGATTTCCACCTTTTATCACATATTGATCCATTATTGCACCTCTTATACTTGTCCGCCATGCACCAAAAAATAGACGGACTTCAAGACTCAATCTATCATATTATATCATGATTCATGGATTTGTAAATGTTTTTTGCGTTTAATCTTAATAAATTTGTAAGATTTGATATTTTTAAGGCCTACCAATGTATAACTTCACCTTGATTTTCAGCCTCACAATACATACAGCGATATGTTCTCTTAACGCGATCTGTAAGCTTGAAAATCTGCTTGATTCCCTGCTCTGTCGTTGTTATACATCTCGGATTTTTGCATTTTACAATATTGACAATCTGATCCGGAAGGTCAACCTTTTTCTTCTCAACAGTATTGCCGTCCTTGATAAAGCTGACTGAGATTCCGGGATCAACATAACCTAACACATCGAGATTAATATCATAATCAGGATGGTCAATCTTAAGTATATCCTTACGTCCCATCTTGCGACTGGTAACATTTTTGATAATAGCTACCGAACAATCAAGTTCATCAAGTCCCAAATACTTGTAAATGAGCATTGCTTTGCCGGCTGTGATATGATCTAAAACAATTCCGTTCTGTATACTATCTATATTCATTTGCCTGCCTCCTCAAGTAATTTCAATATAAGTGCCATACGCACGTATTTACCGTTAAGTGCCTGTCTGAAATAACATGCTCTCGGATCATCATCAACTTCTACAGATATTTCATTTACTCTTGGAAGCGGATGAAGAATACTCAAATCCGGCTTTGCTTTCTTAAGTTTCTTTGTGTCCAAAATGTATGTATCCTTCAATCTTATGTAGTCAGCCTCATTGAAGAAACGCTCTCTCTGGACTCTTGTCATGTATAAAACATCCAAGCGGTCAATAACCTCGTCTATGGTTCTTACCTGCTCATAGTTAAGCTTTCCGTCTGAAAATACCTCCTCGACCAGATAATCAGGAATCTCCAACTCTTGAGGTGATATCATAATAAAATGAATGTTTGCATATCTAGACATCGCCTTAATCAACGAGTGAACTGTACGTCCGAACTTAAGGTCACCACAGCAACCGATTGTAAGATTATCAAGTCTGCCCTTCTCTCTTCTGATTGTAAGAAGATCTGTGAGTGTCTGTGTCGGATGATTATGTCCGCCATCACCTGCATTTATTATAGGTGCATCTGCTTTCATAGCCGCAAGACAAGGCGCACCCTCCTTAGGATGTCTCATGGCAATTATATCTGCATAACACGATACAACCTTAACAGTATCTGCCACACTCTCGCCTTTCGCTGCCGACGATGAATCGGAAGAAGAAAATCCAAGAACATTTCCTCCAAGCTCCATCATAGCTGCTTCAAAACTAAGTCGTGTTCTTGTACTAGGTTCAAAAAACAGTGTTGCAAGTTTCTTACCCTCGCACTTCTTGCTGTATTTTTCTCTGTTTGCAATGATGTCATCCGCAAGATCAAGTAGTTTATCTATCTCCTCTACCGTCAAATCCATTGGGTCAATTAAATGCTTCATTGTTTTCCTCCCTTAATAACTTAATTCCGTTTTCTATAAAAAGATGCTCTGCGTCGCGACGCATATCTTTGTCACACCTGATTACATATTGTTTCTTGTTAGCATACACACGTATCTGTACCGTGCTAATCTTGTCATTTATTATTCTGTATCCGGCAATTTTGTTCCACTCAAGATAATTGAATCCGATAAAAACTCCGCCCGGACTTATTCCACTGCTCATTCGACTGTTGAAAAAAATAAAAAGCACAAAGACAATTATTGCCGGAAGAAATCTGTAGTTTTTGAAATACAACATAACCGCAACCATTACCAATGCCAGATTGACATACAGTATTTCAAGCGGTCCAACCTGTCTTCCGTATCGGCTCGGTATTGTAATTTCCTTCTGCTTGTCAAGTGTGGTAAATGCTATCACACATGCGGTTCCAAAGCCTAAAAACAGAATGATTGCCAGTGCGTTAAGTACTACCTCTGTTTTCAATTACATTCACTCCATATATCTACCCAATAAAAATCCTGTCAGGCTTTGGTGGTTAACTTGTTCCTGACAGGATTGTTATTACATTGGTTATTTAAGCAGCGTTACCATGACCGCTTTCTCAGCGTGACGTCTGTTCTCCGCCTGATCTAATATGAAATCAAGATTCTCGTCAACGATTTCCTGACTAATCTCATATCCAACATGCATCGGCATATCATGCATTACCTTTGCATTACCGCCACCAAGGAATTCCTTGTTAATCTGGTAAGGCATCATTTTGGCAAGTGTCTCTTCCTTCTGCTTCTGGTATGCAGGGTTGTTGAAGAACTCCATATCAACCCATGTATCCGTGTAAAGCACATCCATTGTGGAAGCATATTTTCTTGCCTCCTCCATAGACATTGAAGGATCTAATTCAATATAATGACCGCTTGCTTTGGCCTTCTCATAGAAATCGGCCGAAACTGCTGTCTCATTAACGAGTGGTGTAAGACCGTAAATGGTTCCCTCTTCCATCTTTGAGAAGAACTCTACCAAAGAATTAAATACGTTATTCTTAGCACCTATATATAACATCTTAACGTTAAGGCCACCGAAATGTTCCTTAAGAGTAAGTGCATCAGCAAGTATCTGACACGGATGATATGTTGAATCACAACCGTTAATGAAAGGAACTGTTGAATGTTTACTAAAGAGGTTAACGGTTTCGTTCTTAATAAGACGCGCCATGATAATATCTACATTACGGCAAACGTACTTAAGCTCTGAAACAGGCTCGCCCAATACAAAATTGGAATCCTCCCAAACCTGATTGTAATAGCTTCCGCCAAGCTCTGTAATACCTGTTGTGAAAGACAAGAATGTTCTTGTAGATGTCTTCTCGAACAAGGTATATAACTTCTTACCCTTAAGTGTCTCCGAATACTTGTCCGGATTCTTCTTCATATCATATGCAAGGTCAAGAATCTCGTTAAGTTCTTCCTTGCTGAAGTTCTCAAAATTAATCATGTGTTTCATCTGTTGTGACCTTCTTTCCGATTTCCTTACAAAATAATTCTAACATGTTACATTATATATAATCTGCTATGTTAAATGCAATACAAACTTTAATTTTTTTCAGCCGCAATTTCTTTTGTTTCTTCCTCCGTCACACATTCCTGAGACTGCTGTTTTCCCTTTCTCTTCAGACGCTGCTGACGTCTTCTGTCTATCGGTCTTGTCGCAGCCGCCTCCTTTCTTGCAAGTTGAATCTCTCGAAGCGTCTGGTCAAGCTTACGAAATCTTTCTTCCTGTCGCTCCTCCTGCTCCTTGGTCATACCCTGGATTCTTGTAACAACTGCATCCGCCGCATGCTCCCCTGCCGAACGCCCAATCAACTCGTTATTTTCCTTGATTGCATTTGACAAAATGCGGTTCATAACCCGCTGAAACTGTGCTAGTTTTTCTTCGTTCGACATTATTCCACTGCTTGTCTTCACCGGAACGAGCTCATTTTTACTTTCAGCACAACGCTTGTCTATGTAACTACGGATTGCTTTAAGTTGCATCCCTTTATCCTTTAATTTTCTGACCATACAAAGCAATTCGACATCATGCTCGGTGTAGTATCTGTGCCCCATCTGATTACGGTGAATCTCCATCTTAAGTTCTTCTTCCCAATAGCGCAGCACATGAGTTTCCACACCCACCTTTTCCGCCGCTTCCTTAATTGTATAATATGGTTCGTTCATGCCCATAGCCTCCCTATCAAAAATCATTTACTTTGATTATAGAAAGGAATGCGCAGACAGTATAGCCGTAATCCTCTTCTAAATTTCCCAAAAAAATAACAGAGGGCGACATCATTCGTCCTCTGTATCCTCTTCTTCTACATAATCTATAAACTTGCATCGCCCGGAAGCATCCGCCTTATATATCTTGCCGTCGTACTCAACTTCCTTGTTCTTCTGCATAACACCTTTAGAATTGAAATAGTACTTCGCACCCTTGATTTTCACGAGCTTGTTCTGTGCGCGAACACCTTTCTTATCAACGTAATAACGTTTCTTTCCTTTGGCAATCCACTGTTTTTTGTAAATGATTCCGTTAGCATTACAGTAATAATACTTCTTACCAAGTTTCTTAAAGCCTTTCGAACGTTTGCCCTTGGCATTGAAAAGATAAGTGCTTCCATAGATTTTGACAAGCTCTGACTTGGCCATCACGCAGTCAGACTTAACATACATCAAAGTTTTACCTTTGTATATCCACTGTGAACTCAATGCATAACCATAAGTTCCAATGTAATAATTCTTGCTATTATTGGTTATCCATTTATTCTTTTGAAGAACGCCCGATTCGCCAAAATAGTATAACCTTCCTTTGATCTTATATAGACCGGTCACCCTGTATCCGTCTTCGTCAACGTAGTACTTTTTCTTCTTGACGGTTATCCATTTTTTGGTTTGCTTGACGTCCTTTTTCAGGTAAATGTAGTGCTCACCGTCTTCTGTTTCCTTCCAGCCGTTATAAGCAGAAACCGCTTCCGTTGTCGCCTGCTGCGTTGTAGGTTGTTCGGTGGTAACAACGACTGGTGCAATTGTTCCAGCCACGATACCATCGTAGTTTTGAGCACGCTCATAATACTCAACAGAAGTCGTTGTCAAATCTATTACACGTCCCCATCCTATAAGGCAACCCTGACCACTCGAACGTGCAACATAATTACACTCACCGACCGTTATCTTATTGTCAACAGATTTTGAAATAACAAATGATGAATGTCCGCCTATTCGCACAATATCACCGACACGTATATTGGCAGCATAATTCGAATCGCTTGCCGATGTTATTCTACTCCATTTGGTAGAACCAAACATATCATAACCAAGCTTGTTGGCAAATCCCATGCACTGTGCGGATGATGTATGCCATACTGCAGGATAAAGTGCACTGCTATCTGCTCCGGGATCACCGAAATGATTACATGTGCAACCGTTAGTTCCTGCAATATGATCTACTCCCGAAACACCATGTAATGCACAAGGGCTATCCGTATAACCCTCGGAATTGTCCGTTGCCATACCTACATGATTCCAATACTTTCCTGCAGGATACTTTGCCTGCTCGGAAGCTAACCATGTATTAAAATCAAATGCAGCTTGTGCACGAACACCCGGCAAGAAAACACATATAACCAGGGCAATCACCATGGTCTTTATGAAATTACATGTTCTGTTCTTATTGTATTTCTTCATTTGCAATATCAACCTTATTTCAGCATTTTCTTAATGTATTGTCCCGTATAACTCTTCTTTTTCTTGGCGACCTCCTCCGGTGTACCCGCTGCAACAACAGTACCACCTTTGTCGCCACCCTCCGGACCGATATCGATAATGTAGTCCGCCGTCTTAATAACCTCAAGGTTATGCTCTATTACTATAACCGTATTGCCGCCTTCAGTCAACCTATGAAGAATCTCCACAAGTTTGTGTACGTCAGCAAAATGAAGTCCCGTAGTAGGTTCGTCAAGAATATAGACTGTCTTACCCGTGCTTCTCTTTGAAAGCTCTGTCGCGAGTTTGACACGTTGCGCTTCTCCACCCGATAACGTTGTCGATGGTTGTCCGAGTCTGATATATCCGAGTCCAACTTCCTTAAGTGTCTCTATCTTTCTAAGTATAGAAGGAACATTTTCAAAGAATTCGCACGCATCATCTACGGTCATATCAAGAACATCGTATATGTTCTTGCCCTTATAAAGCACTTCTAACGTCTCGCGGTTGTAGCGCTTGCCGCCACATACTTCACAAGGCACATATACATCAGGAAGAAAATGCATTTCTATCTTGATTATACCGTCACCTTTGCAGGCTTCGCATCGTCCTCCGGACACGTTAAATGAGAACCTGCCCTTCTTGTATCCTCGTGCCTTGGCATCCTTTGTTCCTGCAAACAAATCACGAATAAGATCAAACACGCCACAGTAAGTTGCCGGATTGGAACGTGGTGTTCTTCCGATAGGCGACTGATCTATATTGATAACCTTATCAAGCTGGTCAAGTCCTTCCAGATCATCGTGCTCTCCCGGCTTGATTCTCGCACGATTAAGATCACGCGCAAGATGTTTGTATAAAATCTCATTTACAAGGGAACTCTTGCCTGAGCCGGAAACTCCGGTTACGCAGGTCATCACTCCCAACGGAAATGGTACATCTATATTCTTGAGATTGTTGACTCTTGCACCCTTGACCGTTATCCATCCGGTCGGCTGTTTTCTCTCTTTTGGAACCGGAATCTTAATTCTTCCCGAAAGATATGCACCCGTTATCGAGTTCTTGTTCTTCATTATCTCCTGTGCAGTTCCTTGCGCAATAACCTCACCACCGTGCTCTCCCGCACCCGGACCGATATCCACAATATGGTCTGCCGCAAGCATCGTATCCTCATCATGTTCAACGACTATGAGTGTGTTGCCGAGATCTCTTAAATGTTTCAGCGTTCCGATAAGCTTGTCATTGTCCCTCTGGTGAAGTCCGATACTTGGCTCATCAAGAATATACGCAACTCCGACAAGACCTGAACCAATCTGGGTTGCAAGCCTTATTCGCTGTGCCTCACCACCGGATAACGTTCCCGTCGGTCTGTAAAGCGAGAGGTAATCAAGTCCGACATCAAGTAGGAAATGAAGCCTTGCATTTATCTCCTTAAGTATACCTCCTCCGATAAAACGCTGTCTGTCGGAAAGCTCTAACGTATCAAGAAACTCTACTAATTTATCTATGGATAATTTTGTAATTTCATATATGTTCTTGCCACCAACTGTAACTGCAAGCGACTCTCTCTTAAGACGCTGCCCTTTACAATCATCACATGGCGTGATTGTCATGAAGCTTTCGTAATCCTCTTTCATCGATTCAGAACTTGCCTCACGATAACGTCTCTGAACATTCCTGATAAGGCCCTCAAACGCCACATCATATACGCCCTCGCCACGCTGACTCTTATAATGCACTCTGACCTCACGACCATCAGTACCATGCAGTATGACATTCCGTGCCTCACCCGAAAGCTCATCAAACGGGGTACTAAGATCAAAGTTATACTCCTTTGCAAGCGCGTCGAGAATTGCCCTTGTGTATGACTTGCTGTCTGTGCATGACTGCCATCCGGTTACAACAATTGCGCCGTCAGCAATGGATATACTTTTATCCGGAATCATAAGATCTACATCAAACTCCATCTTGTATCCAAGTCCGAAACATGTAGGGCACGCGCCAAACGGGTTGTTAAATGAAAAACTCCTCGGTTCTATCTCGTCAATGCTGATTCCACAATCGGGACAAGAGAAACTGTTGCTCATGTTGATAGCTTTACCACCTATCACATCCACAACCATAAGACCTTCGGCAAGTTTCATAACCGCCTCAATGGAATCATTTAATCTGCGGCGTATTCCCTCTTTGACAACAAGTCTGTCAACGATTATAGAAATGTCATGTTTCTTGTTCTTATCAAGTTCTATCTCTTCCGACAAATCATACATCGAACCGTCAACAAGGACGCGCACATATCCGCTTCGTTTTGCCTGCGCAAGCACCTTCTCGTGACGGCCTTTTCTTCCGCGGACAACAGGCGCAAGCAGTTGAAACTTTGTGCCTTCCGGAAGTGCCATAACCGTATCTACCATCTGGTCAACGGTTTGTCTCTTGATTTCTTTTCCGCACTGTGGACAATGAGGAATACCGATTCTTGCGTAAAGCAAGCGGAAGTAATCATATATTTCCGTTACTGTTCCTACCGTCGAACGCGGATTACGGTTTGTCGATTTCTGATCTATTGATATTGCAGGAGAAAGACCTTCAATCTTGTCAACCTCCGGCTTTTCTGCCTGCCCCAAAAACTGGCGTGCATAAGAAGAGAGGGACTCCATGTATCGCCTCTGTCCCTCTGCATATATCGTGTCAAAAGCAAGAGAAGACTTGCCCGAACCGGAAAGACCGGTAAGGACAACCATCTTATCTCTTGGGATCTTGACATCTATATTCTTAAGATTGTGCTCACGAGCACCTTTGATTGTAATGTATTGTTGCATGTCGGAATGACCCTTTCCGAATTGTTCCACTTGTTAACAGTTACTATCTTACCTTTACTTTCTTTTTCGCAGACCATGCGCTGTATGCCTTGTTCTTGCCGGACTTAACATACGCACGCACACGTACATAATAAGATTTATTTCTCTTGAGTTTCTTGACTATTTTGTATCTCACGTTTTTGGAAACATTTATAGTCTTTGCACCTTTGAACTTCTTATTCGTAGAATACACTACCTGGTATCCCGATGCATCATAAACAGAATACCACTGCACTCTCATTCTCTTTTTCAAGCCGTATGTTGAATACTTGTTAAGTGCAGGTGTGCCTAATTTGTTCTTTGCAGTGATTTTGTCAGAATATGACTTACCACACCATTTACAGGTATGAGTCGTACAGCCTTCTGTAAAATATGTCGAAGGAATTACCTTATTCTCGTATTCATGAGGACAATTCTCCTGAGTGAGCGTTGATACAGACACCGTATATGTTCCCATATCATTGCTCTTAGCTACGGCAAGGTAGTAAGTTCCGTTCTCCAAAACCATTCTCTTGGAAAGACTTGCAATTCCCTTCACATCATTCCAACTTCTGCTAAGCCATTCTGTCGCTAACTCCTTTCCGTTTGCATCATAAACTACTACATCACCGTAATGGTAGTTAGCATTAACATTAATTACAACACTGTTACCGGCAACATTGAAAGAATAGAAATCCTTGTCATCATTTATTGCAATCTGTCCAGTATATGTTTTACCCGGCTCTAACGGGCATGCCTTTGCTAAAGAATTGTTGCTTCCGCCGTTTGTCTCTTTAAATGATTCTCCTGCCACTGTGTACGGCAATGAAAAACTGTAGGTTCCCGAGCGACTTCCGTCCTTGCTAACGCTTATATAATAGGTACCTGCTGTAAGATGAAGTGCTTCCTGAACAACTGTAGTTTCTGACGTGTTATTCCAGCGAGGATTCCTATGCAATAATTCCACACCGTTTTCGTCATATAATTTCCAATATACATATTCGAGTTTGTTAAATGTTGCATTGAATGTAACCGCTCCCGAATCAGGGATTGAAAATCTGTAAAAATCAGCCGCGTCATTAAATGCAAGCTGTCCGATATATGTTGTATTGCCTACACTAACCGGATTAGCCGTTGCATATGTGTTGTTATTGCCTCCCTGAGGCTCTTTGAAGGTTTCATTTGAAGATGTAAAATCTATCTTGATGTCGTAACTTCCATATCTTCTGCCATCTCTTTTTATTGCAAAGTAATATGTTCCTGAGGTCAGATAAAAAGAATCATTAAAAGCTATAACCTGCGATGTACTGTTCCAGTGAGGATTCCAGCGATACATCTCATTTGCATTTGCATCATACAAATAGAAGTAAACATACTCAACATATGCATGTGCCATAATATCAATATGGCCCGACTCATCAAGAGTCACCTTGTAGTATTTTATTTCATCTCCGTTTTCTGTAAGTGTTCCACCAACTGTTTCTCCAAACGAATAATTGATAGCTGCATTAATCGGACCGTTAGCCTTTGACTCAAATCCACATCCGATAATTGGCCATATCAAGCCAAAAACAAATAATAAAGCAACAAATAATCTCCTCTTCATACGACACCTCCGTATTAAAATTCATTGGTAAAATACTCGAGTATTATATCATTTCATGCCGAAAAAAACAACATTTCGATTGGAAGTTATTGATGCCTGTGATATAATATGAACACTTAGTGAATCAAACGACAGTGCAGATGAACTTAGTGTGAGTAATGCCCTGTGCGTAATATTAACTACCCAAAAAGAAAGGACGGACAACATATGGAAGCATTGGAATGTATCAAAACAAGACGCAGCATTCGTAAGTTTAAAGAGAATGCCGTTTCAAAAGACACTTTGACAGCTATTGTGGAAGCAGCATCTATGTCGCCTTCATGGAAAAATACACAGATAGCACGTTACAATATCGTAGAAAACGCAGATATCAAAAAAGACATCGCCGAGAATGCCACTTTGGGGTTTGAGCACAATTGCGGTATTATAAATGGTGCCCCGCAGCTTGTGGTAGTCAGCATGGTAGGAATGCGTTGCGGTTACGAGAAAGACGGAAGCTTCACAACATCCAAAGAGGACCGTTGGGAAATGTTCGACGCAGGAATAGCAAGCCAGACCTTCTGTCTTGCAGCTCACGATATGGGTGTTGGAAGCGTTATCATGGGAATCTTTGATGAAGATGTTGTAGCCAAAGCAATCTCTCTTCCGGAAGGAGAAAAAGTTGCAGCACTTATAGCTATCGGTTATCCCGACCAGGAATGTGTCGCACCCAGGAGAAAAACAACGGATGAACTTATGAGAGTTCTGTAATACACCAATATTTTCAAAAAACGTCAAAACAGATAATCATACTGTTTTGACGTTTTTTTCTATTCATCATAATCTCTAAGAGCAACCTTAAGCTCTTTCAAATGATCTCTGTATTCAGCCGCCATCTCAAAGTTAAGTTCCGCAGCAGCCGTCTCCATTTTCTTGGTGTACTTCTTAATCTCGTCAGCAAGTTCTTTCTTGGTCATAGACTCGACATCTTTTTCCTTAAATCTGGCATTTAACGCATCGATATCATCGTCTGTTTCCGTTGTAATTAAATCACGGATAGATTTCTCAATAGTGGTTGGAGTTATTCCATGCTCCTTGTTATACGCATCCTGAATCTCGCGCCTGCGGTTTGTCTCATCAATTGCCACACGCATAGAACCTGTTATCGTATCAGCATACATGATAACACGTCCTTCGCTGTTACGCGCCGCACGTCCTATCGTCTGGACAAGCGAAGTCTCCGAGCGCAAGAAACCTTCTTTGTCGGCATCAAGAATTGCCACCAACGTTATCTCCGGAATATCAAGTCCCTCACGAAGAAGGTTGATTCCGACAAGAACATCAAACACACCCATTCTAAGGTCTCTTACTATCTCGATTCGCTCCAAAGTATCTATGTCGGAATGAAGATATTTGACTTTAACATCATGCTCACGAAGGTAATCCGTCAGGTCCTCCGCCATACGTTTGGTGAGCGTTGTGACAAGCACTTTGTGTCCGCCACCGACCTCTTTGTTAATTTCAGAAAGCAGGTCGTCCACCTGTCCCGAAACAGGACGCACATCTATCTTCGGATCAAGAAGTCCTGTCGGACGTATGAGCTGTTCCGTCCTTAAAAGTTCGTGCTCCGCCTCATAGTCTCCGGGCGTTGCCGAAACGAACATAACCTGATCAAGCTTCTCCTCAAATTCATCAAATCTAAGCGGTCTGTTGTCCATTGCTGACGGCAAACGGAAACCAAAATCTACAAGTGTCTGTTTCCTTGAACGGTCGCCGGCATACATACCGCGAATCTGCGGAACCGTCATATGCGACTCGTCAATTATAAGCAAGAAATCATCCTTGAAAAATTCAAGCAACGTGTTAGGTGTCGCGCCGGGCTCTAAGCCTGCCAACACTCTTGAATAATTCTCTATGCCTGAACAGAATCCCGTTTCCTTGAGCATTTCCATATCAAAATGCGTACGCTCACTTATACGCTGTGCCTCAAGAAGCTTATCGTTCTCCTTGAAGTACTGAACTCTTTCCTCAAGTTCCTCGTCAATCTCTTTTGCTGCCGCCTCAATTCGTTCCTGCGGCACAACATAATGTGAAGCAGGGAAAATGAATGCGCAACCGATACTCCTTTTCACCTCGCCCGTAAGCGGGTCAAACTCTACAATTCTGTCAATCTCATCACCGAAGAACTCTATCCTTATCGCATCTTCGAAAGTAGAAACCGGTATAATCTCCAACACATCACCGTGCACACGGAAGGTTCCTCTCTTAAAATCGAGCTCATTTCGCTCATACTGAATATCGATAAGATCCGATATAAGTTCCTCCCACTCATAGGTCATGCCTGTTCGAAGCGTCAGCATCATCTCCGCATAATTCTCCGGCGAACCAATATTGTAAATGCATGACACCGACGAAATAACTATAACATCTCGTCTCTCTATAAGGGCTGCCGTAGCCGAATGTCTTAACTTGTCTATCTCATCATTTATCGAAGAATCCTTCTCGATATAAGTATCTGTCGATGGAACATACGCCTCCGGCTGGTAGTAGTCATAGTACGAAACAAAGTACTCCACCGCATTCTCCGGGAAGAACTCCTTAAACTCTGAATACAACTGCGCAGCAAGCGTTTTGTTGTGCGCTATTACCAAAGTCGGCTTGTTAAGGCGCGCAATAACATTAGCCATCGTGAACGTCTTACCCGAACCTGTAACACCCAGCAATGTCTCAAATTGGTTGCCTTCCTCAAAACCTTTGACCAGTTCATCTATCGCTTGAGGCTGATCACCTGTAGGCTCAAACGGGGCATGAAGCTTAAATATGTTTTCTTCTGGTTGCATACGAAAACCTCCCAAAATCAAGTATTAACATTATTATCAGAACCCTTTAAACAAACTTACATGCTTTGAAACATCTTTAAATCCGGTGACACGCACAACTCATCCAGAACATAATTGGTCCCTTCCCACCAGTGAGTAATCTGTCCTAATGATATTGCTACAAGAACACCATCTATTATCAATCCGTAATTGATAGCATGAAAACCACCTGACTTTTCTTTTATGTATTCAGTCAATTGCTTCTCATCGCTCCAGTCATCATTCCAAGGTTCATCATAAAACGCAGACTTATATAATCTAACCATTTCCGGCAAATATGTGTCATTTAATATTATAAACTCCTCCAAAAAATACACCTCTCTTTATCTTGTAATACAAAAGTTTTATATCCTCGTAAACAATATCATCAAAGCTGTAATCGTAAACATCGACACAAGTGTTGTAACTGCAATCGCTTTTGACAGAAGTGTCGTATCTTCTCCCATTTTCTCCGACTGGATGAGTGGAAGATTACCGATTGGCATCATTGCCATTAGGGAAAATCCAAGTCCCATAATGTTATCACATCCCGCTGCCCGAAGTATCAAAAATACTGCAACAGGAAAAAGGACAAGTCTTAGTGCAATAAATACCCAGATGCGAAGTTCCAAAAGTCCCGCTGCAACATTAGAACGCGCAATGGATGCGCCAAGCAACGCCATTGACAAAAATACCGTCGCGTTACCGATATGCTTCACGCTGCTGCTTATTATAACCGGCGGAGTATAATTAAACCAGCAAACCAAAAGTGCAACAACCGCCATAATCGTGCCCGGACTAAATATGTTTTTCGGACTCATTTTCTGCTGTCCGTTACTTAATGTGACGATTCCATGCGTGTAGAAAAGCAGTGCATACATCACATTACATATCACTACATAAATGATAGCCTTAGGCGGAAGAATTGCCCTTGCCACCGGAATACCGATAAATCCGATATTCGTATAAACCGTCATCACATTATAAAATCTTTTTCGGGATTTGTCTGCCCTTAGAATTATGGGCATAAGAATACCCAGTACAACCAGTACCAGGTAAAATGTAAAACCGACAACTATAGCCTCTATCAGTTCCTCGTGACTTGCCTCTACCTTACCGGAAAGTATTGATGCAAGTATCATCGCGGGGTTACAAACATCCATTACTATCGCAGAAATTTTCTGCGAAGTTATCTTGTCTATCACCTGTTTCTTGCACAAATAAAATCCTATCGCCACAAGAATCATTATCACACACATCTGCTGCGCAACTATAGCTGTACTCATTTTATATTCCTCCAATATATGCCTTTAAATGAATGCCGTCCTCTAAGTATTCCTCGGATATTATCTCACCATTTTCCTTAATCTGAGCAATCCTGCTCATTTCGTCGTATCCAAATACTTTCTCAATCAAAACTCTATCCTGCCTTAATATCTCATCAATAACCTTTGGCAGTTCGTCAAGCCCGATTCCCGTCTTTGCTGAAATAGGCAGATACTTATCGGCACGCGGATCAAAAAGTCCAATTCGCATATCGTCATCCGTTATCTTATCAATCTTATTAAATAACGTAATAATCTTCTTACCTGTTATTCCCAATTCATCAAGTGTATTGTATGCAACTTTCATTTCCTCAACACGGTTGTGTGTTGAAGCATCTACAACATGAATAATATAATCCGCATACCGCGCCTCTTCAAGAGTACTTCGAAAAGCATCAATAAGATTATGCGGAAGCTTCCTTATAAATCCAACTGTATCCGTAAGCAATATTTTCTGCTTGCCTGTTTCCTTCTTATATTCAAAAACACGCGTTGTCGTATCCAGCGTTGCAAACAGCTTGTCCTCTGCCAAAATGCCGGCTCCCGTAAGAGCATTAAGCAGAGTTGACTTACCGACATTAGTATATCCCACGATTGCAAAGACAGGAACCCTTCCGTTCTCCCTGCTTTTTCTTGTTATTTCTCTGTGTGCAGTAATATCATTTATCTCATGCTTAAGCTGTGCAACACGTTTCCTTATAACACGTCTGTCCTGCTCCAACTTCTTTTCACCCGGGCCTCTGGTTCCAATACCACCACCCAACCTCGACATCGATGTACCCTTTCCGGTCAATCTCGAAAGTCTGTATTCCAATTGCGCCAATTCCACCTGCATTTTACCTTCAGAAGATTTTGCATGCGCTGCAAATATATCAAGGATAACCATCGTTCTATCCATCACCTTGACATCCAGTTCTCTAGAAAGATTAGCCATTTGCGAGGGCGACAACTCATCATCAGTTATAATTCCGGTGGCTTTTGTCGCGTAAATCATCGCTCTTAATTCTTCTATCTTACCACTTCCGATATATGCAGCAGGATTAAAATGCGGAAGCTTCTGAACAAGTCGTCCAACTACTACAGCACCTGCCGTGTCAGCAAGTTCTGCCAATTCATCCAACGAGGCATCCGCGTCGTATGAATACGCATCACCGCTTGCAGTGTCAACTGCCACCAAAATAACACATTCTGTCTCTTGCTTGTTTTCGTGAAACGTTTGCAATGGTTAATCTCTCTTTTCGTTAATTATTTTTGCCAACTACCAATTATACCGTAGTTTTCAATTGCTTCTTATCCTGATACATCAATTTATCAGCACGTTCAAAAACCATGCTAACACTCTTATCCTTAGCCGGATCAAACTCCGACATTCCAATTGCTATAACAGGTCCACCCGTCTTATCTCTGTTGGTCAAAGAAGTAGCACGCACTTCTTCTACAAGTTCTTCCCTCGAAGCAAAATCATTTCCTCCTAGGAATACAACGAACTCATCACCACCGATACGAAATACCGGACTGTGGTCAAATACATTGCACAAAAGCTTTGCAGCAGCCACAAGATAGTCATCACCTGCCTTATGACCTTTTGTATCATTTATCTTCTTAAGATCATTGAGGTCACATACCGCTATCGCAAACGGTATGTAATTCACACCCTTATCGATGTTTTCCTGTACCGATTGCTTAAGTTCCTCAAATGCTGTCTTATTTCTAATGCCTGTCAGCTCGTCTTTTCTTGCCAATTCCTTCTCTGAATTAAGCGCGCGTTGATGTTCTTTTTCTCTCTCAACTTCATCATTGATATTCTCAACACCAACAATCATGTGGATGCCGTCGCTTGTTTTACGTGCAATAAGCCTTGTGTATTGAACACGATCATCGACAATAAGGCGATACTGAAAATCAAACTGCTTTCTTTTATCAAGAACAGAAAGAAGATGATCCTTACTAACTGCCGAAAGCATTTTATCCCTATCCTGCGGATGAATCATAAGTGACACATTCTTAACTGCATCTTCAAAGAAGTCCTGACCGGCCTCATCAACCTCCAGACCACCATATATATTTTTCGAAGTGTAACCCACATAATTGCCATTTTCCAAATCAATATAATAAATAACATCATAGTTTGACGCAAGTCCCTCTGCTATCTGACTGAAGGTTACACTCATTTTCTGCCTTTCCTTAAGTGCAATTTGCTTGGTTATTGTATCCTGTATATCCTTCACACAAAGTACAAAATGATCGCCATCTTCAGAAAGCATAACATTAAAACGGAAATATCTCGGTTTATCATCCAACTGAAGTCTATATTGGTATGAATAAGAACCTCTCTCCTCCAGAATCTTTTTCATGTCATCACGGAAATACATGCTTTTTGCAAACAAACGATCATCAGGATAAACATTATCATCAACATTTTCACGCGCCATCTTGAAGAAATCTTCTCCAACCTGAGGAACAGCCAACAATTTGAATAATTTACCTGTCGATATCTCTATGTATTTTCCGGTTTCAACATTAATGTAGTAAATTGCATCATAGTCCGCAGCAAGGCTTGCCGACACCTGACTATATCTTTCTTTCTCCGTTTGTGCAGCTTCGGTTATTATATCCTGCTGTCTCTTCTCATCCTCCTCGACAAAAACATGCATCAAACAGTTTGCAATGAGACATCCTATGGTATAAAAAGGAGCAAACGGATTAAATGTCTGCACAACAATAAATACAGACATAATTCCGCCAGACACACCAACTGTCATGTAGTGTGCTCTTTCTCTTGCCTCAGATTTGTATGCAACATATAATGAATATACAGCTATAAAAACAAACAAAAGAAACTGAGCGCCTAATATTAGATATCTGCCACTTGCAGGCACATACTCAACTTTGTCTGTAAATGAGAATACAATCGGCTTAAAGAAATTGATAATGAGTATAAGCATTACAAAACCGAATATAAACTTTCCGCCAGCCAGAAAGCTCTTAGCTCTCTGGCCTTTCTTATCCAGAAACGCCACCACATATCTTGTCCACAGCAACACGGATGCAGCCATTGACGCAAAGAATAACACTGTATCTATATATACAAAAAGAAGTATCTTTGAATCCTCTGCAAAGCCCCACAGCAAATCTGTTAAATAGAATAACATAAGCGCGCTCAAAAACAGTCTGTAACGATAGTTCGGACCATATGAAGGCTCTTTTTTCCCGTTTTTTATTACATCATGGTTTAAAATCAAATGAAGTATAACTGCTAATATACCAAAACTTGCATAATACATAAAATATTCATCCCCCAAAAAGTAACATTTATAATTAATAGCCCTTGCTATCCAGTCGTTTTTCAAATTCCTCAAAAGGAAGCGGCTTATCAAAATAAAATCCCTGTGCTATGTCACAATAATTATCTTTTAGCAATTCAACCTGCTTAATTGTTTCTACGCCTTCAACAACACATTCCATTCCAATATCCAGTGCCATGGAAATAACATGATTAAACATTATATTGGTTATACTGTTTTCATCATCCTCATCTAAGGGAAGAAAACAACGGTCTATTTTTAATACATCCCACGGTATCTCCCTAATAAGATTAAGGGAGGAATAACCTATACCGAAATCATCAACTGCTGTAAATACACCGGAATCTTTAAGACCGTAAACGATACGTTTCAAATCTCTAAACTCAACATCCGTCGTTGTCTCAGTAAGTTCTATTTCTATATACTTATGAGGAACATCGTTGTCATCAATCACTTTTAAAATATTCTCTAATAACTCAACATCAACAAGATGCTTCCTGGAGAAATTAACGGATACTCTAACAACTTCCTTACCCGCATCTAATCTCCTTCTTATATCTCTACACACGCAATCAAGCATGTAAAAATCCAAATCACATATTTCCGTATTCTGCTCAAGAATCGGAATAAACTCTATCGGAGGAACAATCCTTCCGTTATCATTCCAACGACAAAGTGCCTCTGCACCAACAATTTGTTTTGTATTAACATCAACCTTAGGCTGATAATATGCCAGGAAATTCCCGTTTTTTAACGACTCATAAAATTTATTATGAATCATCATAAGCCTGTCTTTCTTAAGCCTCATGCTCTCGTCATAGTAGACAACAGCATTCTCGGAAGACTTTTTAGCTTCGTGAGACGCCAACATAATCGTATCCATTATATCTCCGGGCGAGTTCAAAACAAAAGAATTCGGTATTTCATATACGCCAACTGCCGCTGAAACCTCAACCTTATGTTCGCCGTGTTCCCCATAACAAACCGGAACACCGGACAAAATTCCCAGCACTTCATCCATAATATTTCTCGGAAAGATAGCAATAAACTTATCTCCCCCAAGACGGCTTACACATCCATCATCACCAATAACATTTTTAATCATATTAAAATAATTGCGAATTACAATATCTCCATTGCGTCGTCCTATTTTCTGATTAATTATACCGAAATTATGAAGATCCAAATGCACCGCTATCATTCCGGGAAGTTTCTTCTGCTCATTTATCATAAACAACTTTCTTGCGAAAGATCTGAAATTGGGATAGTCTGACTCATCATGAAATCCCATTCTTTCAACAACAGCCTGAAGACGAAAACGCGATATAAAACCTGTAAGCACACGAAGCATTAGAAATAGATTGTCAATATCCTCTTTCGTCAGTGGCTCTGCATCCTTTTCAACATACAACGCCCCTATTATTATCGCACCGGAATTGGTCTGGATACGATGCTTAATCATAAGCACGTCGCCTTTCCCATTATCATAATCACAGAACCATTCTCCCTCATTCTTTTTTTCCATTAACAAGTTCTGGTAAAAACCGGATTCACCTTTTGCAATATTATAAGTTTCACATATATCGTGAATTAATTGGACGTATTTCTCCCTGTCATAAGTTCCTGTCGAATGTGTGATATCTACCAGTCTTTTCAGATAATCAGCAGTTTTTTCCGCAGGAATCTTCGATGGTTCATCCTTGACTTGCGGATAAATATACACATCCATAATACCTTCTCTTTTTTCATACATATAACCACCCCACTTTGTCGGTTCCCATTTATATCAGCTTTCTGATTCTAAGAATATTTTGTCCATTCTTATATTCGTATTCAATATTATCCATGCTTTTTTTCACCATGAATATTCCAAGTCCGCCAATTTGTCTTTCCTCTGCGGAAAGAGTTATATCCGGATCCTCCCTTGCAAGAGGGTCATAAGGAACGCCATTATCAATAAATGTTATCGTAACAGCAGGCGGTTCCTTCTCTACCTCAACCCTTACTGTTGCCGGTCCCGTTTCGGGATTGTATGCATAATGAGCAATATTGACAAACAGCTCCTCCACCGCAATATCAATCTGCGTCTGCACTTTAACCGAACAGTTAAGCGGTTCTATCTGCAGTGAAATCGTTAAGCAACTGCTCGTAACCCATAGCGTTCCCCCTCATCTCCTGTTTTTATTATATTTGCACACGGCGATTCTTTCACCGGTTTCCTGTTCATATATATATGTATATACTGTTAAGTATATCAAACACATATATGTATTTCAAACATTATTATAGTATTTTTTGCAAAATAATGTTGTTTGAAATATGCCCGAAAATATGATAAAATTGTGTGCACGATTATTCTTTGTGAGGGGTGTATGGGAACATGATCAAAAAAGCTCAAAAATTTGTTCTTATAACGACAATATTCTTGTACATTGTTTTTGTTGTGTCCACAATTGCCGAGGTTTATTTCCCGATTGAATTGTTCTCTACTCTTACGGCTTTTTCTGCAGGAACAATAATTCTTTGTTGTCTTGAAGATATGGACGATTTCTTCTGGGCGTCCATCCTTTTGGCAATAGGTATATATTCATGGGCGTTCGCCGATTTGATCAGATTTACCAAACACTATGTATTAGGCGAGGAACCATTGAGTCTGCTCGTTCGTACACTTTATCTTATGCCCAACTACTTCTTCGGACTTGCTCTTACTGCATATATCATCATGAAGTTAAAAGGCCGTCGTCGCGAATTGTCGTATCTTTTAGCAAACACCTTCTGCCTTTCCGGAATAGAATTTGTTCTTTCAAGAAAAATGCTTCATTACATCAGTAGGGGTGCAACCTTGTCGTTCTCAACGGAAATACGAGTTCTTTTGTATTTCTTCATCAACTTTTTCATCATAATACTAACTATTCATTTGTTCCGCCTAGTCGGTGCATCAAGCATGAGAACCGGCACAGCTCTTGTACCTTTCGGAATCCTTGCATATATCATTTTTGACTTTCAATACAACTACCAGGAAGCAATCGGCAAAGAACCCGAGAACATATTCACAAACCTGATTTACATGCTTTTCCTTATTTTGATTGCTGTCGGAATACTGATTCAGAACAACAAAAAATACCGATATTTTCTTGCGGTCAGCGATTTTTCCGCCAAAGCAATCAAAAAAAGATTCATACTAACAGCCATAGGTCTTACAGTCAATATTACATTATGTATTATTCATCTCTTAAGCCTTGACGAAGCCTTGTATATTGTAATACTTCTCATGGCCTATCTGATAATGCTGTATATTTCAAGGTCGGATATGTTAAATGAGCATCTTCTCGAACAGCAATTGAAAGAGACTGAGGCTTTGGAAGATATGGTCGAGAAAAAAACACATGAGCTTAAGAAAGCCAACAAATATCTAGAAAGACTTTCCTCAACCGACTTGCTTACAGGGCTTTACAACAGACGTTTTGGATATGAGTATTTAGAAAAATTACACAAAGAATGTGAAGAGAATAACGGTGGTTACTCTGTTTTATGTATAGACCTTAATCAGTTCAAACCTATCAACGACACATACGGTCACGAAATGGGTGATAAAGTTCTTAAGGAATTCGGTGGAAGAATGCTTGCACTTCCTGATAAATTCACGGCAGTTCGTACAGGTGGTGACGAGTTCATGCTCATCATGCGTAACGATAACGACATGGATTCTCCCGATTACAAGCTCTACATCGAGCAGGACGCATTTTCCATACAACGTATGTTCCACACACCTATAATACTTGATACTTACGTATTCCACCTTTCTGCAAGTATCGGTGTTGCAACTTATCCTGATGATTCAACGGATATGGCAACACTCATACAGTACGCAGACAGCGCAATGTACACAATCAAGCACAGCTCACAAAAAGACGGCTATTGCTTGTTTGATTCATCACTTGTCAAAGATGCAAACAAAGACAAAGAGCTCAAGGAAAAGCTCGCCCATGCAGATCCGGAACGAGATTTTGAGCTTCGTTATCAGCCTCAATACGATGTAAATGAAGGAACCGTTGTTGGTGTCGGCGTTGAGGTATTTCCTCATCTGTCTAGTGGCGAAGACGACATTTCACCCGCAACACTTATTCCACTTGCGGAAGAGCTCGGACTTATGAACAGTTTGGGAACCTGGCTTACAAAGACTTCCATGAAGCAGATTATTTCATGGCAGGAAGAACTCAACAAAGAACTTACGCTTACCATCAATCTTTCTCCGCTACAGATAATTGATGATGACTACATTCGTTTTCTGGAAAATATCGGAAGAGAATACGGTATTGAATATTCAAGAGTTACTTTGGACATAGACAACGAAGTAATCATGAGCTCGGTTGCTTCTTCCAAAGCGACCATCAAACGATTACACGAAAAAGGATTTAAACTGTCCCTCAACAACTTTGGTGGTGGAGACATTAATCTATCCTATGTTTTGGATTGCGGTTTCGACGGACTCAAACTTTCGCCTTCGCTTGTTGCAAATGCCAACAAGCCTGAAACAATGAAGCTTATCAAATCAATCATCGCCATTGCGAAGTCATTCAATATTGAGGTTACCGCCGTAGGTATTGAAAGTGATGAGCAGGCAAAAAGAATGCAATCATTAGGCATTACCAAAATGCAAGGATATCATTTTGGAAAACCTACTACCGTTAAAGAATTTGTGCTGTGATATTTCTATCACAGCACTTTTTCATTCTAATTATATCTTTCGTCTATTACACGTTTTGCTTTCTTCTCACTTCTTGGAAGTACACCAATCTCGACAACCTTAACAATAGGTGTGAAACCGATTTTGCTCTTGACTCTTGCAGCGATATCGCCAGCAAGCTTTGCAAAATCAACCGTTCCGTTTGTCTCAACATAAAGACGCATAGTGTCCTTACCATCAAGATGAGAAATGTGAATCTGATACTCACTCGATACTTCAGAAAACTGGGCAAGTATCTCTTCTATCTGAGCAGGGAACACATTTACACCCTTAATCTTAATCATATCGTCCGTTCTTCCACGAATCTCGTCAATACGAGGATAAGCGCTTCCGCATGAACATTTCTCAGGAATAATTCTTGAAAGATCATGTGTACGGTAACGGATAAGCGGTGCACCCTCTTTGCAAAGGGTTGTTATAACAATCTCACCCCACTCGCCGTCAGGGAGAGTCTCTCCTGTTACAGGATCGATTATCTCAAGATATACAAAGTCATCCCAATAGTGCATATAGCTCTCGTTTGGACAGTTGATACCGATACCCGGTCCGTATATCTCTGTAAGTCCGTAAATGTCATAAAGTTCGATTCCCAAAATGCTCGAAATTCGATCACGCATATTTGAACCCCAACGCTCCGAACCGATGACACCCTTCTTTAAATGAATCTTGTCTTTAATACCGCGTTTCTCTATCTCTTCAGCAAGCAAAAGTGCGTATGAAGATGTTGCACAAAGTACGGTAGATTTCATATCAATCATCATCTGAATCTGCTTGTCTGTGTTACCCGGTCCCATAGGGATTACCATCGCGCCAAGTTTTTCTGCACCAAGCTGAAATCCGATTCCGGCAGTCCACAAACCATAACCCGGTGTAATATGTATGCGGTCCATTTTTGTAATACCCGCCATTTCATAACATCTTGCAAACTGAATTGCCCAATCATCAACATCCTTTGCTGTATAAGGAATGATGACAGGAAGTCCTGTTGTTCCCGATGATGAATGGATTCTTACGATATCCTCCTCCGGAGCAGTCATAAGTCCCAAAGGATATGCCTCTCTTAAGTCATTCTTCTCAGAGAACGGAAGTTTCTCAAAATCCTCCTGAGATGCGATTTTCTCAATACCTGCTTCCTTAAGCTTCTTACCGTAGAAGCTGCCTGCGGATACGAGTGCGTTAATTCTGTCATTAACCTGATTAAGCTGTAACTCTGTTAACCTCATATGTTGTCCCTTTCTTGATATATATTTTGATTCTTATTTAGTTCATAAATAAAAGCGATTATCCCTCATACGAGAATGCTTCAAGATTAAGAGGAAGCAACTTCTCTTTGATGTGGTTTGACATTGCTTTCTTAATTGATTCCTCTGAAAGTCCGAGCACTCCGCTTCGATATGCCGCACCCAACAATACTGTATTAAGCACCTTCGAAGAACCGAGTTTTTCTGTTACGGCATCACCATCAACCACAACAAGATTGCCACAATGGCTTTCCAAATACTTCAGCATTTCATCAGCCTCATACACAAAACCGGTAAGCGATGCGGATGTCGGCACAACAGTCTTTTTGTTGGTAACTACTGTTCCACCCGGTTTTAAGAAATGAAGCATTCTAACTGCCTCACCCGGCTCAAAACCGATTATCAAATCTGCCGTATGCTCTGCTATCATAGGCGAATGCACTCCTTCACCAATGCGAAGATTACTGAAAACACTTCCTCCTCGCTGGGCCATTCCGATAGTCTCGGCACTCATAACAGGATAGCCCTCGATAATAGAGGCAGCTGCAATAAGTTTGGATGCCAGAACCGTTCCCTGACCACCGACACCACAAAGTACAATATTCTTACGCATTTACCTCACCTCCAATCGCACATGTCGGGCACAACTGCGAACATAAACCGCAACCCGTACAAAGAGAGGCGTCTATAACTGCCTTGCCATCGGATAGACTTATTGCAGGACAACCGATTTCATTGATACACTTCCTGCAGCCTACACATTTATCCTTATCAACCTTATATGCAGGATTAGGTTTGACAAGCGCTATACAAGGCGATTTGAATATTATCGCCTTAACTCCCGGCATGTCTGCAACGCGCTTAACCGTCTCAACCGCCTTTTCATAGTCTAACGGATTAACTGTTTCAACCGTCTTAATACCCACGCCGTTGAGCACTGCCTCAATATCAATCTTATCAACGACCTGACCCATCATCGTTCTTCCTGTTCCCGGATGTGGCTGGTGTCCTGTCATCGCCGTTGTCGAATTATCAAGTACAATCAGAGTCATATCTGCCTGATTATATACCGCATTGACCACGCCTGTTATTGCTGACGCAAAAAATGTCGAGTCTCCGACGAAAGCAAAACATGTGGTGTCCGGCTCAATGTGTCCCACACCCTGAGCAATTCCAAGTCCCGCTCCCATGCAAAGACATGTATCAACCATATCAAGCGGCTGGGCATTACCAAGCGTATAACAACCGATATCCCCGCAAAATATAGTCTTTCTTCCTTTCATGGCAACCTTAACTGCATAAAATGATGCTCTATGCGGACAACCGGCACAAAGTACCGGAGGTCTTACCGGAAGCTTAGGTGCATTATCCTCTGCAATTCCATCTTTATCAGAAAGATACTTGGAAAGTTCCGGGAAAATACCGCATATAATCTGTCTTATAACATTAACGTTGTTCTCTCCGCTTCTTACGGTGTCCTCTGTAATCTTGCCTCGTACATTGACAGAAATATTATTCTTACCTGCAAGATAGTTAAGAGAGCGTTCTATAACAGGATCTAGCTCCTCAAAACAAATAACTTCATTTACCCCCTCTAAAAAACGACTTGCAAGCTCCTCCGGAAACGGAAAAGGTGTTCCTATCTTCAATACCTTTGGACGCTCGCTCTTCGGAACATCTTCAAGCACATCACATACATAAGCATAACTGATTCCGCCCGCAGCAATTGCTTTACTTGCAACTGACGTCTCATTATCTATTGCGTTAAATGACAAGTTTGAAAATACAGACTTAAGCTCATCATTTCTTTTCTCAATCTTTGCATGGTTGGCATTGGCAAGCCTTGGGAATATAACCCATTTGCTTGAATCCTTGATAAATCCTTCAGCTTCATTATGATAGTATTCAGTGCTATCCTTAACATCTATTCCCTGATATGCATGGCTTACTCTTGTCGTAGGACGCAAAAACACAGGTGTATGATATTTCTCCGAATATTCAAATGCTTCCTGTACCATGTCATAAGCTTCTTGTACCGATGTCGGATCAAAACACGGCAACTTCGAATACATCGCAAACGTTCTTGTATCCTGCTCAGTCTGTGAAGATATCGGGCCCGGATCATCAGCAACCAACACTACCATTCCACCTTTTACACCAATATATTCCAAACTCATAAGCGGGTCTGAAGCAACATTAAGACCAACCTGTTTCATTGTAACCATTGTTCTGGCACCGGCATACGCCGCACCCGCTACCACTTCCATAGCCGATTTCTCATTAACCGACCACTCAACATATGTATTCTCCGGGCGATTCTTTGCAACCGTCTCAAGCACCTCGCTTGAAGGCGTTCCCGGATATCCCGCAACAAGATTAACTCCTGCTGCAATCGCACCCATTGCAATCGCCTGATTACCCATCAAAAATTCTTTGTGCATGGTTTTCCTCTTTTCTTTTTAACCGTTAATTACAATATTTCATTATAACTGCTTATCATGTCATCTGCAAGAGTTCTATTTTACTGTTTAATGCACTTTTATCCCTAACAAACGCGTATAGATTATCAGATGTATGAATATCCTGTATCCAGGTGAAACGCACTAAGAGGTTGTAGGTATGCCGACTACACTTTCTTATAATACGCGACCGGCTATGGATTCGACATCCTGTCTCAGCATGCCTTGCCTGACATCCATGTCAGGCATTCGCTTATGTACTCACGGCAT